>WYBX01000063.1 GCA_011525695.1 Verrucomicrobiia bacterium | reverse complement strand
GAACTTGAAAACTTCGGCCTTGGTTTCGAGCAGACGCTTAAGCAGATTCGTTACGTTAGTTTTATTGTTCATCGGGCGGACAAGTTGGGGGATTTTTCCCCGCTTGTCCGCCTCATGGCATCTACGTGATCACAGATTTTCATCCGGATCCACTCACGTGTTTCACTTCATCGAGTTCTCACTGAGCCCAGTTCCGCTACCCGGTCCTGCACCGTTTTTCCTTCCCTCACGATTTCACGCAGATACGCACACATGGCATCAGTGAAGGTGACGGGGCTGGGTTCCACCAAGGGGGAACCGGCGGCAAAGGGCTCTGCCGGGGTGCGCTCGCGGACCTTTTCCGCCAGCCGCAGGTAACGCGTCTCCCACTCGAGCTTCGCCATGATCACCCGATAGCGACGGTTGCGGTCGAGGTCGGTCCGAAGCACATCACCATCCGGCGTCGCTTCGCGCCCGATCCGGAACCCCGCCCACTCCGGCGGCTCGCGCTGGATTTGCTCGAGCGCATTGACGTAACCTTCGATTTCTGCGCCGCTGAGGTCGACCACGATGGTGTCGTGACCACGATCGCCGCCGGTCTTGAAGACGGCGTTCACGTCGATCCGGCCCGCGGGAAGAATGTTCCGGATGATCTGATACGGGTGACAGAACCCAATGTCCGCACCGGCGGCACGGCGCAGCGCCTCCGCACCGAGCCGTCCAATCGAGAATCCGTCAATCTGCGCAGGATTCTCGAAGACGAGGTCGGTGGCCTCGGGCGCGAGTTCCCGTTCGCGCTGCCTGACCCAGTCGAGCATTTCCCGATCGACCGGCACGGCGTCGTGCCGCATCTCGACCAGCCGGCCTTCGTGGCGGACGATCTTCCGCGCGGCCACGTCGATCTCGAGTTCCAGCCGGCCAACCCACTGCGCATAGCTGCCGGACTGGACGATGATCGCGCCGGTTTCCGGCACGACGACCGGCTCCCGCAGCGCCTCGTGCGAGTGACCGGCGGCGAACACATTCACGTCCGGCGCGGCGCGCGACCACTCCGCGCATTTCGAGGCGCTTTCGTGACAGACAGCCACGATCAGCACCGCACCGGCAGTGCGCAGTTTCCTTGCCTCACCGGCCAGAGCCCTGCCGGAGGCCTCGAAGTCGAGCCCCTGCTCCTTGCGCGGGGTGATCAGTCCGACCAATCCGATCTTCAGCCCGTTCACCTCGACCAGCCGCGACGGCTCGAAAGCCGTGGTGCCATTCGGGTTCAGGACGTTAAGGCAAAGGAGCGCCCGCCCCAGGGTGGATTCGAACCGGCGCAGCCCGGCGTGGCCAAACTCGTCGTGCTCGTGATTGCCGATGGTGATCGCATCATAGCCGATTCGGCGGAGCGCCTGGTAGGTGAGATCGCTGTGGGTCCGGAAGGCGACCAGGTCGCCCTTCTCGGCCACATCGCCCGAGTCGACCAGCAGGACATCGCTGCGCTCCGCCCGAACCTGCCGGATGTAACCCGAGACATAGGGGAGCCCGCCGATGCCCCGGTCGCCCGCCCGCACATGATCGTGCAAATCCGTCGTGTGCAGGATCAGCAGCCGGGCCGTTTCAGCCCAGCTGGTGGCCGCCAGCGCAATCAGCAGAAAAAGACAGGCGACGCGTTTCACCAAGTATGGATGACGGGTTTTCATGCTTTGGATTCTCCGACGAAGACAACAGCGAGAGGTGGATTTCCCGGGTGAGAGGGTCCGGATCAGGAGCGGGCAAGGTTGATGAAAGCCGTCAGGTTGATGGCATTCGTCAAATCCACGAGAAATCCGCCAACCAGTGGAACGACGAGGAATGCGCGCGGGGCCGGGCCGGTGGTTTCGATTACCGCCCTCATCCCCGCGACCGCCGTGGCCGTCGAGCCCAGGCCGAAACCACAGTGGCCGGCCGACATCACCGCCGCCTCGTAGTCACGCCCCAGCGAAGGGAACGTAATCCACCAGGCAAACGCAGCCATCGCGGCAATCTGCACTCCCATGATCGCAAGCATCGGACCGGCTGCAAAAGCGAGTTCGTGGAGATTCAAGGTCATCATCGCCGTGGCGAGGAACAGCGCAAGGCACAGCGAGGCGAGCGCCTCAATCAACCGCGGCTCGAACCAGCGGGCGCTACGGGAATCCAGGATGTTCCGCGTGACGACCCCGGCAAGCATCGTCCCGATGAAAATGGGAAAGGTCAGCCCGGACTCCTGCAGCAGATAGCTGATCCAGGCGCCCGCTTTCAGACAAAACGCCAGGAGCAGTGCGTGGCGCAGCAGCCCGGCCCGGCGCTGCACGATCGTCCTGGCATCATGCATGATCCCGCGGAACGAGCGGATCGCCGGCTCATCCGAGGCCGGCTGGGATGCCGCCAGATGATGTTTCCGAATGAGGCCGCTGCCGACAGGTCCCGCCAGCAAAACGCCCGCCACCAGCCCGAATGTTGCGGCTGCCATGCCCAGCGTCTGCGCGCCCGCCAGCCCTGCACGCTCGAATTCCCCGGCGAAACCCAGCGTCGTCGCGTGTCCGCCGGTGAGGCTCATGCTGCCACAGACAAGCCCGAGCAACGGGGGGATTCGCAGCCAGGCCGCCATGAGGAGGCTGATGACGTTCTGCAGCACCGCGAATGCGGTGACGATCAGGAGAAAAATGAAGACCTGCCGGCCGGCGTGACGGACCACCTGCCAGCTGGCGCTCAGGCCCACGCAGGCAAAGAATGCGGCGAGCAGCGGAAGGTTCACGCTCTTCACCGGGGTTTGCAGCCAGTCGGGCTCTGCCGTGACGAGCCAGGTCCAGGCGCGCGCCGTCGTTCCCAGTTCCAGCAAGAGGTTACCCCACTCGGCGGCACGCAGCGCGAGCAGCACACTGGCCACCAGCAGGCCGCCGACCACCGCTGCGGGAATCGAGTATCGGGAAAGGACTCCCAGCCGGATTACCAGGCGTTCCCCGAGCCAGATGACCGGAACCGCCAGCAGCAGGATCGCCCAGGGAGAAAGTGTCAGCGCGGCGGGCTGCATGCGGCAAATTCCAGCACCACGCCGCAGGCCTGTTCCGGCGGGATGATCAGCCGGCCGCCCGCTTCCGTGCCAACGCCATGTGTGCGAAGGCAGTCCCGCGTCTGTTTGGGATCCTCCACCTCGATTGCGATCGCCGCCAGGCACGGCCATTCGGCAGCGGGGGGCAGCGTCACGCCCGGATAGCGCTGTTCCAGTGCCTCGGGAGTGAGCAGCAACATCCAGCCGTCCCCCACTTCCGCGCGCAGCCCATCGGCCGTAGGCGTCACCCCTTCGAAAAGCCGCAACCACGCGCCGGCCGCCGATGCCGGGTCGATTGCCACGCCGACCAAGCCCGCCACCCGCCGCGCGCCGTTGGGATGCTTGAGCCATTCAGGACGGCGCAACCGCTCCGGGGTCAGGTGGCCGCAAATGACCACATGCATCAGCCCGGGAGTCGCCTCGCGCGGGAGAAAACACAGTTCAAAGCTGACTGGGACAGTCCCCTCCGGGAGTTCAAAATCGCGGGTGAGCGGCTTCACGGGCCGTGGATGAAGCCCCGCATCCGCAAGGGATGCATGGCTCGCGGGTGCGCCGGTCGTGCCAAACGCAATGCCCATCAGCCCCTCGCGGCGCTCGATGAAATCGAGTAGTTCGCGCGTCTGCGGTGCGGAGGACGGTTGCAGGAATCCGCGCAGCTCCAGGTAGTCGTTCGCGAACTGGATGCACCAGTTTCCCGTGCCCCACTCCCGGTGACGCCCGCGCGGCGGAACGATGAAACCGAGCCTCTCGTAGGCGGCCCGCGCGCTTTCCATGTCGCGCACGGCAATCACCGGATGATCCAGGCCCGTGAGATGATGTTTCATGAAGCGCCGGTCGCCGGGGTTTTCAGGCGCACCTGCACGCCGGCGCGCTCCTCCTGCAGCGTGAGAAAGATGGTCTCGTCGCACCCGCCCCAGCCGCGCGCCACCGCCGCCCGCATCTCCTGCTCGCAACGCGCGGCCATCTCCATCGGCACACCCTGCGTTTGGGCAAGCTCGAGCGCGAGACCGATATCCTTGGCGGCAGTGGCGAGCGCGAAATGCGGCGGGTTGAAATTGCCTTGGAAAAGCCGGGCCGGGAATGCCACGTGCAAGTCGTGATTCCGACCGAGCCCGGATTTCTGAAAGACGTCAATCAGGGTCGCGGCGTCCACCCCCGCCTTGATGCCGGCTGTGAGGCATTCGACCATGGCGAGGTTCGTGCAGAAGACCGCGCAGTTGTGCAGAACCTTGCAGGTGTTGCCGGCCCCGATGCCGCCGACATGAAGCACCGTGTCGGCCACGGCCTCCAGGACGCGTTTCGCCCGCGCAAGGTCGCTCGTCTCACCGCCGACCTGGACGGTGAGCCGGCGCTGCCGGGCGCCCGTGACTCCGCCGCTGACCGGCGCATCGAGAATGCCGGCGCCCAGCGGCTGCAGTCGTGCGTGGATCTCGCGGACGAGCAGCGGGGAATTCGTGGTGAAGTCGACGAGCAGCGACCCGCTCCGCACGCCCGCGAGCACGCCATGATCGCCCTCCCACACCGCCCGGGCCTCAATCGGGCCGGGGAGCGACGTGCAGACGATGTCGGCCGCACGCGCGACCGCGGCGGGTGTGTCTGCCCACGCGGCGCCTTGCCTGATCCACTCGTCGGCAGCCACGGCCCGCACATCGTGCACTGCCAGCCGGAAGCCCGCAGCCGCCAGATTCGCAGCCATCAACGATCCCATGTTACCCAGTCCAATGAAACCAATCACGGCGGGAGGAGCAATGGGGGTTGGCGTGGTCGTTGCGTGAGCAGCGGAAGGCGGGCCGGAATTGCCGGCCGCCGGCTTGGATCTGATTTCCTGGTTCATTTCAGTGTCTGCGGCTCAACCGCGAACAAGGGCCATGTCGCACTGCCCAATCCTTCATCGGATCTGCAGCTCGGATGACGGCGTGAACTGCAGGGCATAGAGCGAGGCGCCGCGCATCCGGACGACGAGCCGGACAGTCTGGCCATCGAGCGCCGAGACGTCAGCCTTGAGTTTCCTGCCGTTCAGCCAGATGACCTCGTGTTCGACGAAGTTGCCATTGATGTAGACGCACTCGTCGACGCTGAATCCGGGGATCGGCCGGCCCTGCGCATCCTCGAATCCGATTTGCGCGAAACCGGTCGCGCCGGTGTCGATGTTGACCTTCAGCCGCCGGCCGGCGAACCGCAGCGGATGGGTGGTGAATCCGCCCTCCATTTCGTACGGCGCATCGACGGACACGAAACCGTCGAGCCGCTGTGAAAGCCGATGCACCACTGCGTCCGGCACGTCGCGTTTGACTCCGTGGCCACTGTGGTAGCTCGAACGCGTGAAGCAGTACTGCCAGATTTCGTCGCCGCGCCGGACCAGGCCGAAGGCAATGTACGGCCGGTTCATCGGGAAGCCCTTGAAATCACCCACGGGAATGTAGGCGGGCCGGGGGTGCCGCTTCCAGGTCACGCCGTCGCGGCTGACCGCGAGCTGGGTTTCGACCAGCCCGGATCCGAGTTCCATGCTGGGATGCTCGAGCACCTGGCGGGTGAGCGGGCCGTCACCCGCGTAATGGAAATACCACAACGGGAAGGCGACATAGGCGTCGGGAGCCCATGGGTACTTGATGGCGCGGGTGTTGTAGAGGTCGGTCGCGATCGGATCGATCGCCGGGTCGGGGCCCATCGCGATGGGGTACTCAATGCTGAAGCCGCCGGGGGCGAGCGGTCCGTTGTCGAGCCACCAGGGATCGAGCGCGTCGTCGGCCAGCCGGATTTGCCGGCGCATCTCCTCCTTGCGCGCAGCATCGACCGGCTTGAAGGGCCAGGCGTCCATGACGTCGGTGACCTCGGTCCGGAGCGAATAGCGGTAGGTCTTGTTGCCCTCCGTGCGCCCGTAGTCCATCCGGTGATTCGCCGCATAGAGCTGCCGCTGATCATCGTAGTAGATGGTGGAGGCGGAGCCGGCCCAGAAAGGAAGGGCGGCAACGTCGTTGCGGGTGAAATTCCAGCCGTCGGGCGAGGTGTAGATGAAGATCCCACCCCGTTCGTGAAGGCCCATGAGCAGCTTCCAGCGCTGGTCGGCCGGGGCATTGGGATCGATGAACGCGGCGCCGCGCTTGGCCGGCGAGGGCGCGACGATGTTTCCGCGGCCGCCGCCCAGATCCGGTGCCGTGAAGTTCACGCCATCCTTCGAGGTCCACACGCCGACGCCGCCCTGGGCCTCGCCATACAGCCGGATTAACCCGTCGTCGCCTTCGACCACGGTGGTCCAACCGGTGCCGTGGCCGAGCACAATCTCCTCGATCCGCGCCGGATGCGCCGTGAAGGAAAGGTTCTCGGTCCGGGCCAGCAGCGCGTCGTCGATGAACAGATGCTTGTGGCCCGCGAGTTCGACCACGGGATTGGCCGGCTTGCCGCCGGGGAACTGCAGCGGCGGGCCCTTCTGCAACGCGACCGGTGGCTGGCTTCCGTCGAGCCGGCGCGAGAAACTGCCGGGCGGAGCGAAGGCCGCCCGGTAGACCGCGTGAGTCGAGATCCGCAGCTCGTCCAACGCGCCAGCGAGCGGCCGCTGCCAGAGTCCGTCGCGACCGACGCTGATGTAATCCTCCTGCCCCGCCGGCAGCCGCTCGAAACGGGCCGGCGCGGCAGAGACGGGCTTGCCGCCGAGGAAGTGCGTCACCTCGCCGCGCTGCCGGTCATGGACGATGGCGCAATGGGTCCACTCGCGCCGCAAGGCCGCGGAATCCGTCTTGAGCCGGACCGGCTCACCCGCGCCGTGGCTGTACAACCGGAACTCCCCTTCGTTCGGATGCACGGTGAGCCGCGTGACGATCTCATTTTCGCCGCGGGGGCCGGAGCCGAGTTCGAATACCACACCCTCCCCTCCCGTGGCATCGAGTTTCAGCCAGAACTCGATCGTGAATTCGCCGCCGGCGATGTTGAGCGACCCCTCCGTCGGATGCGGGAATGGCGTCCGCCGCAGATGCTCGTCGCCATTGACCAGCGTGGCGGCGAAAGTGGCATTGAACCATGTCATCGGCGGCACGGTGCGGCCGGGCTTGGCGGGCGGGCTGACGAGTCCGAAATCAAACCGGCCGGCGTCGGAGAACTCCTCCTGCGATCGGACGCCGGCGTACTTCGGTTCAAAGGGCGCCGGCTCCACCGGCCGCAGCGCGCGGCCGAACCGGCCCGGAACAATCGCCCCGCCGCGGCCGAGCACGAGGAAATAGCCGTCCGGTCCGGCATCATTCAGAATTGAACTCGGATAAAGCTGCTCCTGCTCATCGAAGAGCCAGAGCGCGGCGGTTTCCGCCGGCGCGGCGCAGGGCAGCGCGTACAGGAGACCGGCAATGATGGCGCCGATTCTTCCAGCGAGGATGGTTGGGGAGGACATGGGACAAATGAGCACGGTACCTTTGGCGGTGAAGGTTCAAGTCGACGCCGGGTCCCGGCGGGCGGAACCAGTCGCGCGCAGCCGGTTGCCGGCCATGGTGGCCGCGAGCTTCAATGCCTGGACCAGCGAGCGCGGATCGCCGCGGCCGGTGCCGGCGTTCTCGAAATCCGTCCCGTGCTCGACCGAGGTCCGGATGATTGGCAGCCCCAGGGTGACATTCACCCCGAGCCAGATTCCCAGCATCTTGGCCGCGACATGTCCCTGATCGTGGTACATCGCGATCGCGCAGTCGAACTGGCCCTGCAGCGTCCGGAAGAACACGGTGTCGCCGGCGAACGGTCCGCTGACGGTCCAGCCCAGCGCCCGCGCCTGCGTGATGGCCGGGACGATGAACCGAATCTCCTCATCACCGAAAAGACCGCCCTCGCCGGCATGCGGATTCAGGCCAGCGACCGCGATGTGCGGCTCGGCGATCCCGAGTTCCTGGACACCTGCCCGGGCAAGCCGGATCACACTGAGGATCCGCTCCGGCTTCGCCCGCTCGATCGCCTCACGCAACGATACATGGGTGCTGACGTGGCAGACCCGCAGCGTGTCCGCCACGAGCATCATTGTGACGCTGGGCTTCCCGCAAAGTTCGGCCAGAAGCTCGGTGTGGCCGTCGAAGTGATGGCCGGCGGCATGCAGCGCAGCCTTGTTCAAGGCCGAGGTGACCACGGCATGCGCCTCGCCGGCGAGGGTGGACTGCACCGCGCGGCGGATTGCGTCATAGGCGGCTTGTCCGCAGGCGGCGCTGATCCGTCCGCGCTCGAGCCGGCTGAGATTGATGTTCGCGAGATCGACCACGTCGATTGCCGCGCCGTCATCCGCGTACGCCGGCGTCTGAATCACCCGCACGGGCAGGGTCGCGCCCGTAATCGCCGCGGCGGCGCGCACCGTGGCGGCGTCACCGATCACGACCGGCCGGCAGACGGCACGCACGTCGGGCTGCGCGCATGCTTTCGTGATCAACTCCGGCCCGGTGCCGGCGGGATCGCCGAGGGTGACCGCCAGGATCGGCTTCATGTCTCAAGACCCCGCCCGGCAGCCGGTCCCGACATCCCCGCCCAAACGGCTGAGGCCGTCGCCGCAACGGTCGCGTTTCGACTCATGCCAGGTGACGGGATTCACTCGCCAAAAGGGTTGGCCAGGTCGCCGGGAGGCGGGGGCACGGTCGGACCGGAACCGCCGTCATCGAAAGCCGGGTTCCGTGTCATTTCCTGGGCGCCGACATCCCGGCGCCACGCCGCAAGTTCGCGGGCGAGCCGGGCACAGAGGTCGGGTTGCTCGGCAGCACGGTTGACGGATTCACCCGGATCAGCCTCGAGATCGAACAGTTCGTAGGGCGCCCCATCCCTGGCACCGCCAATGGTCCGCTCGAACCACTCGATCAACTTCCACCGTCCCGAGCGGATGGCTCCGGCCGGGGCGAGCCCGAGGTGATGATAATGCGGAAAATGCCAGAAGAATGACCGCGGCGCGAGCGGCGCCGAGGGTTCCTCCAGTTGCGCGCGGAGGCTGACGCCGTCCATGGCGACCGGCGGCGGACTGCCGCCCACAAGATCGAGCAAGGTCGGGAGCAGATCCGTGCCAAAGACCGGAGCGGCGACAACGCCCTGCCCCAGCCGGCCAGGCCATCGTGCGACGAGCGGGACCCTGATGCCGCCATCGTAGATGTCCGCCTTGGCCCCCCGGAGCGGTTTGCGGTGTTCGCTCGGACCAAAGGAGCCGTGGTCGGCCGTGAAGATCACCAGGGTTTCGCGATCCAGCCCGGTGGCGACCAGATGGGCCAGCAGCCGGCCAAAGCTGCGGTCAACATGCTCCGTCATGGCCGCGAGCACGGGCCGGTTCACCTTGGCGTCGGCACCGGGCCTGGCGGCAAAGCGGGCAACGGCCGCAGCGGGCGCGAGTTCGGGCCGATGCAGGGCATTATGCGCGAGGACGCAGAAGAAGGGCTGCTGGCGCGGAGCGCTCATGAATCGGATGGCCTCGTCCGTCAGCCGATCGATGTGATGCGGATCCTTCTCCGGATCCGCGTCGATCAGCGGCTTGCGGGTGACGCAGACCGTGTCGAAGCCCTGCGATTCGGGATCCATCGGCCGGCCCGGCCGGTAGTGATAGTCCGGTGACAGGTGCCATTTGCCAAAATGGCCGGTGGCATAACCACGGGCCTTGAAGGCGTCGCCGATCGTGAACGTCTCCACCGGCAGGTGCGCACGCCAGGGCGGAGTGACGAGCCGGGCGTTGGCGGGCTCGGTGCCGGGGATGAAGTTGGTGAGGTGCAGCCGCGCCGGATGCTGGCCGGTGTAGAGCGCGGCGCGCGAGGGCGAGCAGACGGGGCTCGCGCTGTAGGCGGTGCCGAAGCGGACGCCGGTCCGCGCGAAGCCGTCGATGCACGGGGTCTCGAAGTACGTGCTGCCGTAGCAACCCAGGTGGTGGGCGCCCATGTCGTCCACGATGACGAGGAGGACGTTCGGAGCGCGAGTTTCCATCGCAGGCTCAGGCCGATCGGCTGGCCGCCGCGGCGGCGTTGGCGTTGCGAAGCTTCTGGCTCCAGAAGGTCAGATCCTCGACGTTGTCGGGGCGGTAGCCGCCGAGCAGCCGGCTGGCGAGCCAGCCGCTGATGAAAAGGACCAGGTGACCGAAGATGCCGATGAGGATCGGATTCATGTCGAAGTTGAATCCGAAATCCACCACGCGGGCCCGCGGCTGCGAGAGGATGGCCCAGGTCATGAAGGCCAGGCAGCAGCCCATGCCGACATAGCAGCCGCGGCGGGTGGCGGTGCGCGTCGCAAAGCCGAGGGTGAAGAGCCCGAGGGTGCCGCCGGAGAGAATCGCGGCGATCGTCACCGCGCGCTCCATCACGGGCGCGAGGCCCTTCTCCGGAATGAGCAGGATGGCGCAGGACGCGGCGAGGGCGCCGCCCACCACAATCATGATCCGGCCAAACAGCAGCCGGGCGCGGTCGGACACGTGCGGGAAAAACGTGGCGAAATAGTCCGTGGTCGCGACGGTCGCCACGCTGTTGAGGTCGGAACTGGTGGTGGACATCGCGGCGGCGAGAATCGCCGCCACGACGAGCCCGAGCAGCCCCGTCGGCATGTAATTCGCCAGAAAATACGGCATGATGTTGTCGCCGATCTCCGGGCCGGGCACCCCGGCGAGCTGGAAGAAGCCGTAGAGGCACGAGCCGGCAAACATGAAGGTGAAGAACACCGGGACGCAGATCAGGGCGCCGGTGAACGTTGCGCGGCTCGCCTCCGCGTCGGTGCGGGCGATGAGGTAGCGCTGCACCAGGTGCTGGTCGGTGATGTAGCGGCGGGACCACTGCACCATGTAGGTGATGAGGAAGAGCCAGGCCGTGGTCGTCTGGGTGTCAAACAGGCTGCGCCAGCTGAACTCCCACGAGCCGAATGTCAGCCGGCCGCCGCGCCAGGCCTCGCCGATGACCGCGAAGGGGGCGCCGGCCTCCGGGGCGAACAGCAACCGCAGCAGCACGAACGAGCCGCCGAGGATCAGGATCGTGCCCTGCGCGACATCGGTCCAGACGACGGCCTTGATGCCGCCGAGCATGGTGTAGGCCGCCGTGAAGATGGTGACCCCGATGATGACGCCGCGCAGGTCCCAGCCGGTGAGCACGTTCACCGCGATGGCGGTCGTGACGAGCGTGACGCCGATGTCGAAGGTGCGGTCGGCGAGGAATCCGAACGAGGTGTAGAGCCGCCCCCCCAGCCCGAACCGCTTGCCGATGTATTCGTAGGCGCTCATGTGCACCACGCGCCGGTAGAACGGCACGATGATTTTCGCCACGAACAACAGCACCACCGGCAGGAGCAGATGGGGAAAGAGCAGGATCAGCCCCTTCTGGTACGAGGTGCCGGGATGGCCGACAAACGTGCCCGTGCCGATGATGGTGCCCATCAGCGTGAACGCGACCACCCAGCCCGGAATGCTGTGGCCGGCGACGAAGAACTTGGTCGTCGTATTCTGGCCACGGGAAACGTAGACGCCGATGGCGGCAATGAGCGCGAAGTAGATCGCGACGACGATCAGGTCGATGAATGAGAGTGACATGGAGGGGGGTGGAGTTGAAAGCGGGGTATTACCAAGGCATCGTGCGGCCTGTGTGTCGGCGGCCGATTTCCGCGGCTTCCGGGCTGCCGCCGGCGCCGATCATGACACCCCACTCGAGGCGCCGGACGACGTTATCGGGCAGGACATTGTCGAGGTAGAATTTTCCGGCCCGCTGGCAGGCGGCGAGCACCTCGTCGACCACGACCTGGACGTCGGGCGGCAGTGGCGGATCGGCACGGCCCTCGAGGTGCCCTCGGAGCAGGCTTTGATCGCGCGGGCCGGCCTCACCGAAGGCAATCCCCGGGACGCGCAGCGAGGCGTCGGCATTGCGCACGGCGTGCGCGTCCTCGAGCTTCACGCCGAAGAGCAGCTCGCCTTGCGGGTTCAGCGGCCAGGCATCGGCAACCTGGAAGTACCGCTGCGGCGGGACGCCCCAGATTTTCGCGGCGAAGTTCTGCGAACCGAAGCCGCGGATGCCCTGCTCGAGCCCCTCGCCCACCGCCTGGGCATGGATCGGATACCGCGCCTGGCGGATGAATTCCCGCACGGCCTCCGGATCCCGCGCGCGGTTCAGATGCAACCCGTGGATCCCGCACGCGAGCGCCTGTTGGATCATCCAGTGGTTGTTCCGCACCGTCTCGGCATCGAGCCCGAGCAGCGGGAGCGTGACAATCACGGCCGGCGTGCGATGACCGCTGGGGGTCGGCCCGCCGTCGGCGAGCCCCTGCATGAAGGCGCGCAGCAGGTTGAAATCGAGCGGCGCGTGCTCCATGTCGTACATGATCAGGTCGGCCCAGGTCTTGGCGAGCGACCGGCCGAAGTCGTACATCTCCGCCGAGGTCCGCGCCGGATCGACGCCGCGGGCGCCGTAGGTGTAATAGACGGGCTGCCCGGCCGCGAGCAGTTCGATGACCTTGTTGATTCGTTTCGGGGCGGCGGAAGTCGGGGCGGCGGGGGCGGCGAAGCCGGGTGCGAGCAACAACAGGCCGGCGAGCAGGGCAAGGGTGAATCGGCGCATGGGTGTATCCATTTGGGCGATCAGTTAATCGGACGGGCGCCGAGCCCGGCCGGGGCGTCGCGCCGCGGAGTGAACGTCCGCAGGATTTCGAAATACCGGGGTGCCTTGGTGACGGCATCAAGCCGGCCCCACAGCACGAGCTCGCGGCCGCCGGCGTGCGCAATCACGCGCCACTGGCCGCCTTTCTCGAGGTCGTCGCTCATCCGGATTGCGCGGCCAGCCAGATCGACGCCGGCCGGAAGCGGGGCGCGGGTGGTGAGTTTCGTGGTCAACGTGGCGGGATCGAACTCGAGCCCGGTCAGGTCACCCCGGATGCCGTCGTCCTCAAAGATGTCGGCCACCGGCCGATGCGGACCGCCGGCAACGGATGGCTGGGCCATGTTGTTGCTGAAGGTGACCCGCGCCTCGACCGGGCCCGCCGGCCCCTTCAGAATGTTGCCGGTAAACCGGCTCGGTCCGAGCGAGGGCTTGTCCTCCACGAACTGCCAGTCCTGCCAGACTGTGTTCTGCTCGGCATTGACCTCCGAACGCTGCAGGTAAAAACCGCCGGCATTCCCGGCGATGACATTGTTCCGGAAATGCGTGCGGGTCTCCATCGTGATCCGCATCGCGCCGGAGTTGCGGCTCGAATTCACATTGCCGACGAAGAGGTTCTGCTCGACGAGGATGTTGAACTTGTCGGCCGGCGGATAGGCATCGAGCGGGGCATCGTAGCGATGCTCCTGGCCGCCGAGAAACAATCCGCCGGCATCGTCACCGCTTTCGTTGGCCACGATCACGTTGCCCCGGATGACCGGGGCCGACCAGAGCGCGACGAAGACTCCGCCCGCGTCGTTTCGGGACAGGGCGGTGTTGGCCACGACGACATTGTCGCTGAACGTGCCGGCAGACCAGTCGAAGAACGACACGGCGCCGCCATCGGAGCTGCGCATGGGGTCGTCGAGCCCCGCGCGATTGTTGGCGAAGACGTTGAATGCGACCTGCGGCCGGGCGCCGCGGTCGGCGGCAAAGGCACCACCGCGGCCGCACTCGGTCGTGTTTTCATAGAAGAGGTTGTGCTCGATCCGCGGAGCGGCGCCGTTGAGGCACATGATGGCGCCGCCATCGTTGCCGGTCTCGTGCAACAGCGGCGGATTCCACGGCGAGGGAATCAGCGTGCGGTTGTCGGTGAAGATGCAGTTGGCCACCGTCGGCGACGTGCCGTCGCAAAGCAGCGCGGCTCCCTTTCCCCGCACCCGGGCATGTGTGAAATGGAAACCGTCGACCCGCGCATGGTCCGCCCCGAAGGCGATCCGGTTGCGGCCGTCTCCATCAAGAATCGTGGCATGCCGGTAAATGTCCCGCTCCCCGCCGGGTCCGGCGAATCCGCCGTAGAGATCGACATGCGACTTCAGGAGCAGCGTCGGCTCCTGGTAGCGACCCTGCGCGACGAGGATCGCGACGCGAGCGCTGGCTGCCGGCGCACCGGCAGCCTCCAGCGCCTGGGCAATGGTTCGAAGCGGCCGGCCCACAGTGCCGTCACCCTTGATGTCATCGCCCCGGGACTGATCGACATGGAGCACCTTCTGATAGTCAGTCAACGGGACCGCTGCGCGAGGATCGGGCCCGTGCCGGACGGCAGTGGCGGCTGACACGCCGGATGCGAACGCCAGGAACAGCAGGAGCCATCCGGGCATGATGCGGCAGGGGGTGCAACGGGGTGGGTTTTTCATGAAATTGCAGGGGCCGCTCAGGCCCCGGGGGTAATCACGGCGACCGAGCCACCCTCCACGAGCGCGGGCTCCACCAGGATCTTCGTCGGAATGCCATCCGCCTTGTTGCGAATCCGCCAAAAGAGCTGCTGCACCGCCCGGCGGCCAATCGCCTCGGCCCGAACATCAAGGGTAGTGAGCCGGGGATTCAACCCCATCACCAGCGGCTTTTCGTGGTTGAATGACAGGATGCTTAAATCCTCGCCCACTTTCAGCCCCCGCTGGTGCAGTGCACCATAAAGCTGCACCGCAATGCTGTCCGCGACGACGATCATCGCGGTCGGCCGCTCAGCTTTCGGCAATGCCTCCCAGCGTTCGAGTAATGGCATCACTTCCGCCGGCCGCGTGATCGCCGGCAGCGGCCACTTCACCGTGTCGGCCGCAGTCTTCTCGAACAGCTGGAGGTTCATCCCGAGACGCTGCACATGGGCGGACAATGCCCGCTTCAGCCCTTCCGAACGGGTATGTCCGAGCCGCGGGTGGAGATAGCCGATTCGCCGGTGGCCGCGGGCATGGAGGTATTCCACGCCAATCCGCGCGCCCACGTCGAAATCCGTACTGCAGACATCGCCGTCGCCCGAATCCGGCCGGCCAAGCAACCAGACATGGGGAATTCGGTTGATGGCCTCGACGAGGGCCGGGCTGGCGCACATTCGAAGATCGCCCAGCAACGGGCTTTTCAAGATCAGCCCGTCGACCTGTCCCTTCGCAAGAAAGACTGGAACGCGATCGGCGTTGGGGACATTCGCGAGCATCAGCGTAATCCCCTCTGCCGCCATCGTGACCTCGACGCCGTGCAGCGCCTCTGTGATCACGGGCAGGTGGGTCAAGGAGTCGTCCATGCCCAGCAGTAGCACACCAAAATTTCCCCGGCGCCGGTAACCTCCCTGGCCGTCGGCAACCATCCCGCCCTTCCGCCGTTTCCGCAGCGGTTTGTAGCCCATGCTGCTCACGGCATCCAATACCCGCTTTCGGATCTCCGGACCCACGGCGTCGGGAGTGTTCAAGACCCTCGAGACCGTTCCGACCGAAACTTCCGCCTTGGCAGCAACGTCGAGCACAGTGGGCTTGGCAGAGATCGGAGGCGCGCGCATGACCCGAGTCTTAGTGCCCGGCGGCAATGGACGCGCAAGAAAAAAGTGAAATAACGGTGTGAAATTAGGTTTTCAAACCGCAGGGATCGCTTACAATCCTCATCCTTCCCGACGATCCTGAATGTCGGTCAATTACGAAACACCTCTGAAATCACCTCGGCATGCCAAAGGCTTGTGACTTTGAGTTCGTCGGCAAACGGCGCCAAAATTGGGTCAACTATTTTCCGGTATTTCAGGCTGGTTTCCGTGGTCAGGCGGGCTGTTAGTGGTTTTTCAATGAAACCCGTCCGAAGCGTCCTAGGCCTGCTTTGTCTACCGCTCAGCCTCGTGGCGGCCGAGCCTTTCGTGAACACGCTGGGCATGCGGATGGTCCCGATTCAACCCGGCAAATTCAGGATGGGTGAGACCCATCCCACACCTGCGGATGCATTCAAGATCCCGGACTATCTCACGCGCGGGGACTGGGACGAGCATCCCGTCCATGACGTGACCCTGACGCAGCCGTTCTTCATGGCCGAGACCGAGGTCACGGCTGAGCAGTTCCGTCGGTTCCGGAATGACTATTCGGGGAATCCGGATACGGCGCCGTATGCGGCGGGTGTGAGCTGGAACGAAGCAACGGCATTTTGCGAGTGGCTTTCACGCGAGGACGGCCGGGCGTACCGGCTGCCGACGGAGGCAGAGTGGGAATATGCTGCACGGGCGGGGACGTCCGGGCACTTCCCCGCGGGCGACAATCCCCCATCGCCGGGAACCGCGAATGCCTGGGGACTCCGGAACATGCATGCCGGGGTGTCGGAATGGTGCCTCGACTGGCATGGCGAATACCCGTCGAGCCCGCAGATTGATCCGGTGGGTCCGGAGTCCGGCTGGGCGCGAGTCATCCGCGGCGGCGGTCTCGATCAGATGCGCCCCTACTACGCGAGATCAGCCAATCGTGCCGGCATGCCACCGGATTTCCCGCCGGTGCCATTGGAAAAGATCCGCGCACTCCAGCAGGGCCAGGTCAGCAGCACGCACGACCCAGTCGGGACCGGCCAGCAACGCTCGGGCAATTACAAGAGCGAGTTTCTCTACAAGGATTTCACGCGCTCCGTGCTCAACAACCAGGGCAACCATTTGATCGGCTTCCGGGTCGTCTGCGCGCCACCACCCGTGGGCCGGACGTCGCCCGCCCAGATCAGCTTCACGCAGCTTGGAGTGCGCCAGGCGGGACCCGCGTCCGCCATCGGACCCGACCCGGCCCGGCCATGGTACCGCAAGCGCTACCTGCTTCCGACGCCGCCCGAGAACACCGACCCGGAAAAGATGCGGACCTTTCGCGCCCTCGGCTGGCCACGGAGCTTCCTCCGCCACATGCACAGTCCGGGACTCGAGGTGGCCGGCAACGGCGACGTCCTTTTTGTGGCGTTTTCCTCTGTCGCCGAGACCGATCCCGACGTTACGCTGCTCGTGACCCGGCTTCGCTTCGGCGCCGACGAATGGGATCCGCCGGACCTGCTGCTCGATCTCCCAGATGTGGATGACACGTCACCAATGCTTTGGAACGACGCCGGCCGGCTCTGGCTGTTCTTTGGCGCCAACAAGCTCGATTCGGGGTTCCCCTTCCAGTGGATCACCTCGGACGATCACGGCGCGACCTGGAGCCCGGTCCAGTTTCCACTCTTCACGACCCCGGTCGGCGGGCATTCGGCCCAGCCGATCACCAGCGCATTTCGCGATGCTTCGGGGCGGATTTATGTGGCCAGCGATGCGATCGGGCCCGAATCCGTGCTCTGGCAGAGCGATGACAACGGGGCGACCTGGCAGGATCCTGGTGGCCGTAGTGGCGGCCGCCATACGGCGTTCGTGCTCCTGCGCGACGGCCGGATCCTCGGGCTCGGCGGCAAGAGTTCGAACATCGGTGGATTCATGCCCCAATCCGTTTCCGCCGACGGCGGCAGGACGTACACCGTCAGCCGAACGCCGTTCGCCCATCTCGGCAGCAACCAGCGGCCGACCCTCATCCGGCTCGCCAGCGGCCGGTTGTTCGCGGCGGGGGATTACCAGAGTGAAAAAGGGGTGCAGCCGCCCGGCGTCACGGAGCGGGGGTCGTACGTGGCGCTGTCGGACGACGAGGGCGCCACCTGGACGATTCGAACCCTGCCAGGCACGCAGCCGCACGAGCTGAAATCACGGTTCGAGGCGATGAAGGGAAACACGCTTGGCTATGCCGTGGCACGCCAGGCTCCGAACGGGGTGATCCATCTCACGGCAACGATGACCGAGCCCTGCCTCCATTATGAACTGAACGAGGCCTGGATTCTTCACGGAGCGGATCCCGCGGGCGACGATCAGGCGCTCCGCGCCAATTCCGCCACGTCGATCCGGGACGTCCGCACATTCACCGAATACGACGGGGCCGGCCGGCTCCATTCGAGTTATGCCGGTGGGATCGGCAACGATGGCCGTTTTCTGCTGCATGGTCCCAGCAAATGGTATGGCCCGGATGGTCGCCTGGTGCGTGAGGCGAACTACGAACTGGGACGGCTCATCGGCCTGGAGACGGTCCTGGCGGCCGACGGCACCCTCAGCTGGACGCGCGAGCATCGTCGGGATGGCATCGTCGAGTGGAAGAACTACTGGCCCGGTGGGCGGGTCAGGACACAGTCGACCTGGCGGGATTTGAGGGCCACCGGGCCCGCCGTGCTTTACGATCCGTCCGGCCGGGAGGTTTATCGCGTCGATTTCGAACAGGGAATCCCGGTCCGCGAGAGCGGACAGCCGGGTGAATTTTAACTCCACGGCCCAAATGCACTGATGAAAACTCTCGCTTACCATCTTGGAACCACGCTTGGCGTGGCCCTTCCCCTCCTGGCCGGTGTCTCCGTAGTGGGCGCGGCCGCGGCAGCCGCCAACAATCCGCAACCACCCAACATCGTCCTGATCCTGGCCGATGACATGGGCTGGAACCAGGTCGGCTACCATGGCTACCGCTGGTACCAGACACCGAACATCGATCGGATCGCCCGCGAGGGGCTCCAGTTCCGCCACGCCTACAGCGCCGCGCCGATCTGTTCGCCAACCCGGGCGGCGCTCATGACCGGGAAGGCGCCGGCACGACTGCACCTGACCGATTACATTCCCGGGAATCCGCACACCGACAAGCCGCTGGTGACGCCCCAAATGGTCGCCTGCCTGCCGCTCGAGGAGACCACCATCCCGGAACTGCTGCGGCCGCTCGGATACACCTCCGGGCACTTTGGCAAATGGCATCTGGGAATCGATTACGACTACAAACCCGGCCGGCTGTTCGATCCGGCGTCCCAGGGCTTCGACGTCGTCTTCACCGCCCGGAAGCCGGAAGAGGGGCTGGATCCCGTACCACCGGACACGCATGGCGCAATTGAGATCACGGAGCGGGCGGTCGCGTTCATCGAGGAGCACCGGGCGGGACCGTTCTTCTGCTATGTGCCGCACAATGTCGTGCACCGGCCGCTGTACGAGGAGGAGAGCCTGATTGAGAAATATCGGCGCAAGCCGGGAGCCGATCTTCCGATCCACAATCCGATCATGGGAGCGATGATCGAGCGGATGGATACGGGAATTGGGAAGATTCTGGATACGCTCGACCGGCTCGGGCTGAGGGACAACACCGTCGTGATTTTCTATTCGGACAACGGTGGACTGGAGGCGCTGCAAAGCCAGGCGCCGCTGCGGGCGGGAAAATCGACGCTCTACGAGGGCGGGATCCGGGTGCCGCTGGCGATTCGCTGGCCCGGCGTGGTGCGACCCGGCGAATCAACGGATGAACCGGTGATCACGAACGACCTGTTCTGCACCATCATGGAAATCGCCGGGGTGCCGTACCGGAAGGATTACGCGGATGGCACCAGCCTTGTTCCGCTGCTCCGCGGCACGGTCTCCAAGCTCGAGAGCCGGGCGCTGCACTGGCATTATCCACACTACCATCATTTCGGCGGCCGACCCAGCAGCGCAATCCGCCGTGGTCCGCTGAAGCTGATCGAGTGGCATGAAGGGGCGAGGCTCGGGCTGGGACCCGCGATCGAACTGTTCGACGTTGTGGCCGATCCGGGCGAAACGAAGGATCTCGCACCGTCGCAGCCTGAGAAGGCGCGCGCGCTCCAGGCCGAACTGCGCGCCTGGCGAGAGGAGGTTCGCGCCCAGGAGATGGCCCTCCGTCCCGCCGGCCCCGCGGCCAACTGAGGTGAACCGCCCGCAACCGCCGGGGCGCAGGGCCTCCCGCTGTCGCCACAAGCAGTGGCAATGGCTTCTGACCGGTTCGCAGGAAGCCCCGCTCATGCAGGGGGTCACCGAGTCGCTGGCCGGCCGCGCCGCCGTACTGCACCTGTTGCCGCTGGCGCAGGCGGAGTCGCCCAAGGTGAACCTGTTCCATGGCGGCTTTCCGGAGGTGCTCGCCCGGCCCGCGGGACGGGAGTTGTGGTTCAGTTCCTACCTGCAGACCTATCTCGAGCGCGATGTACGGGCGGTGACGCAGGTGAGGGATCTGGCGACCTTCCGGCGGTTTCTCACCGTGCTGGCCAGCCGGCACGGTCAAGTGCTCAACAAGACCGATCTGGCCGCGCCGCTCGGGGTTTCGGTGCCGACCATCGGGCAGTGGCTGGGCGTGTTGGAGACCACGGGGCTGGTCGCGCTCATTCCACCGTATTTCGAGAACTTCGGCAAACGGCTGCTCAAATCCCCCGCGAGCCGTGGTCCCGGGCGTGGTTGTACGACCGCTGGCGGAGTTGGAGGGACAGATCGCGGAGGAGTGAGTTTTAGCCCGGGTAAGAGCGGACGGCTGCAACTCTCCACTGTCTTCGCCGGGAGAGTTCGAAATGCATCGCGGCTCGTGCCTGCACTTTGGGAACGCTGCCCTCGTGCCATAGATCGTGCTTTTGGATCGTCGCATCACGCAGGACTGTCAGCGGTGGGAAAAGTGCCCGGACGTCCCCTCGCGGAATTGCTCCAACTTCCAGCCACAAAGAGGCACAAAAGTCGCAAAGGGATCCAAGCCATCAAACCCGGCAGCACTCCCCGCCGCCAATTCGCGTGGCTGGTGTGTTTCGTGGGCCCAACGCCCAAAACCTGGAGACCCTGGGCGGCGAAGCGATCGAGCCCCGAACCCCAGGCGGTTGAACAGGAGTCGAGCCGAGGCAAACCGAGGTCGGTCGGCGGTGAGACCGTGCATTCGCGGTCATTGGCGTCGATTCGCGGTTGAAAATGCCGAGGGGCAACCGCGAATGACGCGAAGAAACGCGAAGGACGGAGCTTTTTCGTGGGGCGGGGCCCTCGCCATCAAACAAGCGCTCCAGTGTGCCCAACCGCTGCTCGGCGAGACGCCCGAGTCGCGGATTCTCTACCCCCAGAGTGCCTGTGCCGTTCGCACCAAAAAGACGACGTCCGCGGTCCCGCGCAGCACTCAGCCATCGCGGAAGGAGTCGCGCGCTGAGAGCCCGCCGAGGGTCAGCAGCGGAATACTTCGAAAGTTGCCCACGGCCTCACGCACGATCCGATCGTGGCGATCCTGGTGCCCAAGCTGCCGGAGCGCCTCCCATTGCGTGAGCCGTGCGTGGCGACGCTCGCCATCCCAAAGGCTGTACCCGTCGGCCCCCGCTTCCGCGTACCGGCGGGCGAGGGCCACGAAATCCGCCGCCGGCTGGACGCGCGGCATGAGGTCGGGCCAGAGGTTTATCCGGTCGCCCGCAAGCTGACGCCAGCGCCAAAGCACCAGCGGATCGATGTACCGCGAAGGAATGACAAGGTCCACGAGGCCCTCACGCAACCAGGTGTCCACGTCACAAACGTAACTCTTGTCCTTGTAGAAGGCGTCACCGGGATGCTCCTTCGTCGGCCCGAAGACGGTGACCCCGAGGCGGCGGCCGGGCTTCTCGTCGACCAGAGCCCGGACCTCGCGCACGAACTGCGTGACGTAGCCGGCGCAGTGATCGATCCAGCGCGGATCGCGTCCGGCGATCCGGCGGGGATCGTCGCCGTAGCGCGCGATAAAATCCTTCACCACAGGTTCCTCAAGGAGCACAAAGGGAGTCGAACGGTTCAGGTGCAGATGCACGCCGTCCACGCCATACTCGAGCGTCTCGCGCAGGAGGCTGAGCCAGAATTGCCGCACGCCCGGATACGCCAGGCTCAGGTTGCCGACCGGGCGGCCGTCGCGATCGCGCTTGGTCCACTCGGGATGCCGCCAGTAATGATGTGCCGCGCCGATGGGGGCGCGGATCATCGGGTATTGCGGGCCGATCATGCGCATCGCGGCAAAGATCCTCATCCCATTTTCGTGCGCGAGCCGGGTGAATGCCGTCAGCGGATCCACCCAATCGTCACGCCAGCGATTGTCGGGCGAGCCGACATTGCCGATTCGCGAACGATACAGGCAGTAGTTTCCGCGCAACGCCTCGAAGATGAAGGTGCCGATGTCGGTGTCCCTGTATGCCTCGAAGTCGTCGATGAACCATCGCTCGCTCGTGGGGTGAAAGTTCTCCGTGCCGTCGGTGCTCCCGCTCAGTTGAGCAGTGCAGTAGATCAGGGCAAGCCGTCGTGCCGCGGGGGTCGGAAGAGAGGCCCGCCATTCCGCCGACTCCACATCGGTGACCGGCACCAACCGGACATAGCTCAGGTTTGTGAGTCCCGACTCGCGCGGCCACCGATACGGAGCCTGCGGCTGTCTAAAGTGGAGGGACTGGCCCGTCAGGTCGGCGGTCTTCCAGTAGCACTCCTGGATCGACTTGAACAAGTCCTGCCCCTCGGCGCCGCCGGTCTCTGCGACGACCCTCCTGAATCCCGGATCGCGGGTCAGCCGGACATCGATCTGACCGTGCGACGACCATCCGACGTAGTGACTGTTGGTCGTGTTGAAACCGAGGTAGATTCGATGCGGGCCCTGCAACTCGAGCGGAAGCACGAGGGTGCCACACTCTTCCTCCGGGCGCGCATAGAGCATCGAGCCCCTGACCCCCTCTACGGTTTCATAGTCGATTAACTGCCAGCGGCCGGGTGCGTAATCCCGCGTGAGGGCGGAGGCCGGTTCCGCCCGGCTCAGATCCGAGCGGAAGATTCCGCTGGCGGGTGTGGTGCCGCCCACGGGAACGGGACCACGGATGGAAACGGCCGGCCCCTCTCCCACGGGCGCAAGTGGTCCGGCCGGAGCAACGTCGCTCGAACCAGCAGGCTGCGCACCCGCCGAACGCCCGGTACGCGCGACGAGGCCGGACCCGAGCGCGAGCGCCGAGGCCTGGAGAAATTTGCGTCGATCGAGGGGCTTCATGGACGAGGCTCGGGTTGTGTTGTCCGAAGCAGGACTTCGTGGACCAGCCGGTCATGCGCCCGATCGAATCGCGGGACTTCCGAGGCCTCCCCGCGAATCATCCCGGCAAAATCAAGCAATTGCGCCGTGTAGCGTCCCTCCACCTCAGGCACCGGCACATCCTGATAGCCCGATTTGAACCCGGCTGGCGGTCGCTCGAAGGCGATCCGCACGCGGGCCGGCTCCAGCGGCCGAATCTCGAGCGTGGCGTTTTCGCCGCTGACGACAAACTGCCGCCGCTCCTCCCCCTCCACTTCGGCCAGCATGCTGCGAATCGTCGCGAGCCCGCCGGGATATTCGAGGACCGCCACCTCGTGATCGAAAAATGCGTCCCGCTTGGGAAACGTGTTTCGCCGGTGCGCCGTGACGCGCTCCGGCCGGCCCATCAATCCCACCGCGAGATCCAGCAGATGGCAGCCGAGCAGCATCATCGATCCGCCGTAGTGCTCGGCGAGCCACGGTCGCCGGTCCGGTCCGATCGCTTTCCCAATGTCTCCGTGAATCGAGAAAATCCGGCCGAACCAGCCTTTTTCGGCCGCCTCGAAGCAAAAGCGGAACGCCGGATGGTAACGATACATGTAGCCCTGCTGGAAAACGCGATGCCTGGTCGCGGCGATTTCCTGCAAGGCGTCAAAGCCCGCCAGCTTCCGGCCCGGCGGCTTGTCGAGGTGCAGGTGCCAGCCGGCGCGCAGCACCCGTTCGCCATACGGCAGCAGATCCGGCAGTTCCGTTTCGACCAGGACTGCGTCGAGATCCCGGATCGAAAACAGCTCCGTCTCGCTCACCCACCGCGCCCCTGCGTAGCGCGGCTCCGAAGCCACCTGTTCGCGCATTGCCGCGTCCGGCTCGCAGAGCGCAACACACTCGAACACCTCCGGCAGCTTCCGCAGCGTCGCCCACTTCTCGGCGGCATGGGCATGCGCGGTTCCAATCTGCGCCACCCGCAGCCGGCGGCCACCGTTTTTCCGCCGGCCCTGTGCCTGCAATCCCCCCGCCACCCCCAGCGCAGCGAGCGCTCCGGTTCGGATGAAATCGCGACGGTGCATGGTAAATCAGCGGACGGGCTTGTATCCGATCGCCAGCAGATCCGCACGAATTCGATCGACCTGCGCCGGAGTCAGCGGCCGCGTGGGCCGCCGGAAAACCGGGCTGGAAATATGCCCGAGCAGCCACAGGGCGACCTTCATCCGCTGGTGCGCGCTGCAACCCGGCTCGCCAAAGTTATAGATCAGCCGTGCCAGCGGCGCCACCGTCCGCTGGGCCCGTTTCGCCGCCGGCAGGTCGCCCGCCACACAGGCATCCACCAGTTCGACCATCAGTTCCGGCGCAAACCCGCCAAAACCGATCAGCGCCCCGTCGCCCGCCTCGATCAACGTCGGCAGCAGGTATTCGTCATGACACGTCACGATGGTCACGCGGGGCGCGGCGGCCTTGAGCTGCTCGTAGTCATACAGCCAGCGCGCCATGTCGCGCGTCCCCATCTTGATGCACACCACCCGCGGCAGCTTCACCATCTCGAGCATCTCCGCGAGCGTGTAGCCGACCTTGGTCCACGACGGATACTGATGGATGACGATGTCGATGTCGGCTCCCTCGGCGACATCCTTGATGAACCCGATGGCCGTGTCGCTCGGCCGTCCGAACCGCAACTGGTAATGCGGCGGCATCAGCAGGATCGCATCGGCACCCGCCGCCTTGGCGGCCTTCGCGTGCTCGATCGCAACGAGGCTGCCCTCCGCCGCGATGCCGGTGATGACCTTGAGCGGCCGGCCGCTCTTCTTCACTTCCTCGGCCAGGATCCGTGTGACGCGCGTCCTCTCCTCAGGACTCAACGCCATGATCTCGCCGGTGTGGCCGTTGCACACGAGCCCCTTCAGCCCGCGCTTCTGGCAGAGCCAGGCGAAGTAGGCGCGGAGGCCGGGTTCATCGATGCTTTCATCCGCATTAAAGGGACACAGCGTCGCGGGAAAGACCCCCATCCAGGGGTGTTCGTGATAATTGAGCTCAGTGGTGTTCATGGAAAAGATCAGGCAGCCTCAGTCGCGGGCGCCGGTCCCAGGATCCGGCTGGCCAGCCAGCCAACGCCGAAGACAATCAGGTTGCCGATGGTCCCGACCCACAGCGTATGGAAGGGCGATCGCGGAATCCCGGCTGCCTCCAATGCCGCGCTTCCGGAGAAGAACGTCCAGAGAATGAAGAGAACGCCGCAGCCGAGCCCGATGTACAAAGCTCGCGCCGACGCGGCGGTGACCATCCCGAGCAGGTACATGCCCATCACGCCGCCGCCCACCAGCGAAACGAAATCGAACGCGGCATCCGCCATCGAGTGAATCCGCGTCATCGCCATGGCCAGGAGCAGCCCCAGCAATCCGGCCCCAAGGACGACGAGGCGCGAGAACACCAGATGCGCGCGATCATCGAGTTCCGGCCGGAGCCGCCGGTAATAGTCGTCAAACACCACTGCGCTCAGGCTGTTCAGATCCGAAGAGAGGGTGGACATGGTGGCGGCCATGAGTCCCGAAAGAATCAGGCCCTTGATTCCGGAGGGCATCGCGTGCGCCATGAAATGCGGGAAGACCTTGTCCGGCCGCTCGAGCAGCCCGGCCGGGAGCAATTCCGGCTGAAGCCGGTAATAGGCCCAGAGCAGGACGCCGATGCCCATGAAGAGCGCCCAGACAAGCATCACGAGCAGCGAGGACACCCATACGCCCCGGCCCGCCTTGGCGGTGTCCGAGGCCAGCAGGTAACGCTGCACCATGGTTTGATCGGAAAGGTACTTCTGGCTGTAGAAAGTGAGCCCAAAGATCACGAAGAGGATCGTGCTGGCGCTGTCCCAGGCGAATCCGCCCGAAACCAGCTTGAATTTGCCGCCCGCCCACGCCGTCTCGAGGACGGCTCCAGGCCCGCCCGGGGCGTCGGTCATCAGGAACACTGCTGCGACCACGCCGGAAAACAGCAGCAGAAAACCCTGAACGACGTCGGTCCAGACCACCCCCTCCATTCCGCCGAAGAACGTGTAGAGGATCGTCGAACAGCCGACGATCGCGATGAGCACGTAGATGTTCGCTCCCGTGATCTCGGCCATCGCCAGGCAAAGGAGATAAAGGATCCCGGCCATCTTCCCGAAATGCACGATCAGGAAGGCGAGATTGCCATACAGCCGAGCGCCGAGGCCGAACCGGCGCTCCAGGTACTCATAGGCGCTGAGCCGGATCCGCTCCCGGAAAAGCGGCACGAACCAGCGCACGCAGATCCATGCCGCCACCGGCAGCAGCGCAATCGTCATCAGGCTCTGCAGATCGCTTTGAAACGCTTTGGCCGGCAGGGCCAGGAACGCCCAGCTCGAGATGACGGTGGCAAACATCGACATTCCGACGACCCAACCGGGGAGCCGGCCGCTGCCCAGAAAGTAATGCCTGGAGGTGCCCTGGCGCCGGGTCTGGCGGAGCCCCAACCCGACCATGCAGAGGAGGTACCCCATCAATACCACCCAGTCGATGATGCTCAGTCCGGCACGTTCCATGGCATCATTGTTTCATGAATCAGAGCGACGGTTGGGATGAATTACGTGGGGTCGGTGGGCAGGAATGCGGGACATTCTCCACTGCAGCAAGCCGCTATTTTGAAAAAATCGGCCAAAGGTTCATGAAATAACAGATTTTGCGTGATTATTTGGAAATTTCATCTAGTTCCGCAGGGCCGGCGCAGTTGTGACACGCGCTCGTTCCCCAGTACCGACCCATGAATCGCCCTGCCCTACTTGCTCCTTTCGGGATCGCTGCTGTGCTCGCTGCCGCTGCGCCGGCCGGCTGGGCCGCCATCCCCGGCCATCAGCTCCAAGCGGCGATCGATGCCAATCCGGGGCGAGCCCTGCACCTGCCGGCAGGGGAGTATCGGATTTCACAACCGCTCGTTCTCCGCACGCCAGGGGGTGGCCTGTTTGGCGAGGGCGTCATCATCCAGCAGAATGACGATGCCGACATCCTCCAGGTGCGCGGCGTCAATCACGTGCGGATCGAAGGCATCACGCTGCTCCGCGAGCAGCCGAAATTTTTCAAGTCGGCACGCGCCATCGTGGCCGAGGGCAGCCATCATCTCGTCCTGCGCAATGTCACGATCCGGGGCAACCGCGCCAGTCCGTCGACCGTCGACCTGACCGGCTGCAACTACGCGACCATCGAGGGCTGCTCCATCCTCGATTACAAAACGATCACCATCGATGATCGGATGACCAACGATCTCTACCGCTACGCATTCCGGGCGATCGACGGCCACGGGATTCGGATCCGCCACTGCGTCGGCACGCGGCTTATCCGGAATCGCATCATCGAGACCGAGCTGCGGCCGACCGAGGCGACGATGAAGCAGCATGAACTCGGGAAGATCGTGAACCAGGCGGCAGAGCTCGGGCCCCTCGCCTCCTACGGCGTGAAGGACGGGTTCGCTTTCATCTGGCACCAAGGCGCGGGCATCGGAGTCAGCGGCCCCGACGTGACGGCCCATACGCTGATCGACGGCAATTACCTCGAGAATGCCGCGCAGGCGCTCGACGTGCACTCGGACTTCATGGTGGTCACGAACAACCAGATCACGAACTGCTACACGGGCATCAAGGTGTTCCACGGCTCCCGCGGGGTGGTGGTGAGCAACAACATCATCCATCGGCCCGGCAAGTACGGCATCATGCTGCGCCCCGGCAGTGAATCGTGGGAAGCCGCCGCCGCGACCACCGGCAAGCCGGCGCAGGAGGAGAATGTCCAGCGCGGGATCATCATCGCCAACAATGTCATCACCGACATGGGTTATGACGACGAGCACTGGCGGCTCTGGAACGACGATCCGACCGAAACCTCGCCGGTTGGAATCAAGGTCGGTACCGGTCCACTCGCGACGAATCCGCGCTTCCGCGATCTCATCATCGAGGGCAACCTCATCCACGACCATGGCCAGGACGGCATCCTCATTGCCGGCCAACCGACCGTGCCACCGCCGCGCTACAAATGGGCCATCTGGTTCGACGACGAGTGGCGCGCCGAAAATGTGAAGGTGAGCCAGAACATCTTTCATCCCGGAGAAAAGGGAGTCTCCAACCTGCCCCTCCAGCCTTGAACGCACGCATATGAAACACACCCGCCGCTCCTTCATCCGCACCACCACGCTCACGTCGGCTGCCGCCGCGCTCGGTCCCAAAATGCTCGCCCAATCCGCTCCCAACGTCGCCCCCAAGGGGCTCGCGCGGCCGCCGCGCCGGCCCAATCTGCTCTTCCTCTGGACCGACCAGCACCGGGGCGACACCGTGCCTTGGGCGGGCAATTCCGCGATCAAGGCCCCCCATTTCTTCGAGCCACTGGCGCGGCAAAGCTTCCTGTTTCACCGCACGTGCATCACGCAGCCGGTCTGCACGCCGTCGCGCGGCTCGATCATGACGGGACTCTGGCCGCACAACCATGGCTGCATCACCAACAACATCAACCTCCGGCCGGATTGCCGGAGCATCGCCGAGTATCTGCCTTCCGACTACGCCACGGCCTATTACGGGAAGTGGCACCTGGGCGATGAGATCAAGGCGCAGCACGGGTTCCGCGACTGGCGCAGCATCGAGGACATCTACCGCGATTATTACACCAACCCGGCCGATCGGAAGCGGTTCTCGGACTACCATTATTTTCTGATGGCGCGCGGCTTCCCGCCGGATGAGACGCTGCCGCCGCCCGATGGCGCCACCGTGTTCTCCCGCACCATGGGCGCGGCCTTTCCCGAGCCGTACACCAAGGTCGGATTTCTCGGTGGCGAAGCCGAGCGGTTCCTCCACGCGCGGCGCGACGGCCAGCCGTTCATCCTCAGCGTGAACTCGCTCGAGCCGCATCCGCCGACATATGGTCCGCTCAACGAGCTCCACGATCCGGCGGCAATGCCGACGGGCCCGGCGTTTGCGCAACCGCTGGGCGCGAATGCGCCGGCAGTCGCCCGCCGCCAGGCGGAGAAAAACCGGCAACTCGGCTACAAGAACCATCCGATCGAGACCGAGGCGGACTGGCGCCGGCTGCGTGCAAATTACTACGGGCTCGTGAGCATGGTCGACAACACCTACGCGCGGATCATGCGAGCACTGGAGGCGTCAGGCCAGGCGGACAACACCATCGTCGTCTATACTTCTGATCATGGCGACATGTGCGGCGATCATTGCCTGATGCAGAAGGGCAATTTCTACGAGGGCTCGATCCATGTGCCCCTCGCGATCCATGTGCCGTGGCTTTCCCGCAGCCGCGTTGACTTCCAGGGTCCGATCAGCTCGGTCGATATCATGCCTACGCTGCTCGACCTGATGGGCATCGACGTCGCCGGCCAGGTGGACGGCCGTTCGCACGCCGAAGTCCTCCGCGAACCCAGCCGCTGGCGGAAGGAAAACATCACAATCGAGTGGAACGATCCGGAGTTTCCCACGGGCGAGGGCCGCAGCCGGGTCACCGCCGATGGCTGGAAACTGAACCTCTACCGCGACGACCGTCCGGAACTCTACGACCTCAACCGCGATCCGGGTGAACTCTCGAACCTGGCGACGGATCCCGCGCAGAAAGATCGCGTCCGCCGGGTGACGGACGAACTGCACCAGTGGCAGCAGGCCACCCGTGACAAGATGCCGCTGAAGGCGTAGCCCGGAGATGTCGCACCGGGGCTGACCCGACCTAATCGTTCTTCATGGCCGTGACGGAGCACGGCCCTCCAAATACGATGCTCGTACATGGAGGGACGACCTCCGTGGCGTCCACAAAACCGATAGAGATTTCATTCTGCGCAGCGGATCGGTCTTCATGGCCGTGACGGAGCACGGCCCTCCAAATCCGATGCTCGGGACGTTGTGCTCCAGGGAAATGAATCACGAGCACGATTCCTTTGGTTGCGGCTGCCGCGGTAGGATGGATGCAGGTTAGAACAATTCCGACTGGGTTTCGCGCACCGGCTTGACGCTTTCCCGAACCGCCGCCGGTGCGGGCCCGCCGGCATACCGCTTCCGGGCGTCGGCTGCCGTGCTCCGCATCTCGAAGCGATCAAGCAGCCGGAAGAGCTCCTCCGGCTGCGGCGTGCGCCACTCGGGCTTCACCGGTGGAAGCGCCAGGTTCAACGTGGTCAGCCTCAGGTTCAGCCTGAGCCGCTCCGCGTTCGCAGCCACGGTCTCCCGGAACCGCTCCGGTTTCAGCTCCGCGGCCTTTTCCAGCACGCATTCCACGCTGCCACCGCACTCGGCGAGCCACTTCGCCGCGGTCTTCGGGCCGACCCCATCGAGCCCGGGAATGTTGTCCGAGGTGTCCCCCACCAGCGCGAGATAATGCGCAATCTGCGCCGGTGGCACGCCGAACTTCTCCCGCACCCCCGCGGCATCGAGCAGCCGCCAGCCCAGCTTCGGGTTCGCGGAAGGCGGTGGCAGCATAATCCGGATACGCTCGTCGACAATCTGCGCAAAGTCCTTGTCGCTGCTGACGATGATCACGTCGTGCCCCGCCCGGGCGAGCGCCACCGCCTCGGAAGCCAGCAAATCGTCGCTCTCCACGCCGTCCTGCTCGATCCCGGCCAGCCCCATCGCGCGGGTGAGCTGCTTGATCGGTTCAATCTGCTGCCGCAGCGGATCCGGCATCGGCTTTCGCTGGGCCTTGTACTCTTTCAGCAATGCCAGCCGGTCCTGCGACTCCCCCAGATCGAAGAAGACCAGCGTGGAGTCGGGCCGCTCCTGATCGATCAGCTTCCAGAGCGATTTCACCCAGCCATGCAGCGCCCCCGTCGGAAAGCCCTGCGATGACGTCAGCTCCGGCAGGGCATGAAAACACCGGTAGGCGAGGTTGAAACCATCCACCAGCAGCCATTTTGACATGCGAGGAACTGAGCGCCGAATCGCAGGCCGGTCAAGGAACCGACGGCAGCGAAACCCTCACCAGCGAGTCGCGAGGTCGGGATATTGACGAATCAGCGGGTCGGGCGTCAGAAGCGTGAGCCGGTTTTCCTGCGCGGTGGCAATGAGGAAGCGATCGGCCGGATCCCGGTGGATGTCAGGGAGCGCAGCCATCCTGAGCGCAATGGCTCCGGTGATCGGCAGCTCGCGTAAGGCATGGTTCTCGAGCGCCAGCGGAAACCAGACCGAAGGATCCAAATGCAGGCGCAACCGACCGTGAATGTGTTTCCAGGCGATCTCCCACGCGGAGACGGCGGAGACATGGGCATGCTCGCCTGCTTCCGCAATGGCCTTCCGCGCCGCGTCACTGAGACGGGCGGGTTCGATGGCGAGCCAAAGCAGCGCACAGGTATCCAGCAGAATCATGGACTGGCCTCCGGCCATGCTTCGGATGGCAATGGCGCAACCGGATCTTCGATGAACTCCCCGGCGAGCCGCGGCTCACGTCGGAAATGATCGATTGCAGCGCCGGCATGCGGCACGAGCCGGGCCACAGGTCGGCCATTTCGGCAAACGACCACGGTCTCCCCTCTCTCTTCCACCGCCTGAACAAGTTGTGAGAGAGATGTCTTTGCTTCGTGCATGTTGACAATAATCATCTTAGGTTGGACTAAGCCAAACTAAGTCATGGGTGCGATGCCGTCAAGTGCACCCGATTTTCTGGCATCCACGTGTTCCCTTCAAGGCCATGCTCTCGGCTCCGCGCTCGCCGGCGTCACCTGCGTCGGATTCTGGAACCGGGCGCCGGCTGCCGTCGACCGCAGCGATTCCCACATAGGCGATCCGCCCGGGCTCACCAGGTTCGCGGTCACGAAGATCAGCAGGTTCCGCTTCTGCGCACTCTCGCCCTCCGATCGGAACAGCCGGCCAATCAATGGAATGTCACCAAGAATCGGCACCTTGTCGTTCACCTTCTTTACCTCCTCACGCGTCAACCCGCCCATCACCAGCGTCGCGCCATCCCAGATCGTCACCCGGGTCGAGATGTCGCGGACCGAGAAGATCGGCTGATAGAACCCGGGCGGGACGGTGACCGTCGTGCCGGCAGAGATTGCAATGCTCGGCCCGCCATACTCCACGAAACCCTCGAACTCCGTCACCTTCGGGTTGAGATCGAGGCTGATGCTGCGGTTGTCCTCCTCCACCGTCGGCGTGACCCTGAGTTCCACCCCCACGTTGCGCGTCGTGAACTCCTGCGGCGTCCCGGCCGTAATCGTCACCCCGGCGGAGCCGACGTTTCCGGTGGCGGTCGCTGCACCGGAACCGACCTGGCTCTGGATTTCGCCGTAGCTTTGTGGATACCGCAGTTCCTGCGCCACGGTGATCGTCGCCGGGTTGCCCGAGAGCACGGTGATTTTCGGCGAACTCAGCAGATCCGTCCCCTGCTGCTGCGAGAGCGCCCGCACCACCGCCTGGACGTCGAATTCGCCGACGAACCCGCTGATATTGGCAAGCCCGGCCGCGCCGGTGGCCAGCTGCACGGTTCCGGGCACCTGGGTGGGCGCGACGGGGACATCGATTCGGCCTCCGGGCGTTCCTGCGCCGGCCGCCTCGCGAATCGTGATCGCATTGGAATTCGCGGAACTCGGGAACGCCTCGCTGAGCGTGCGCGTGACGGTCTCCGTCCGGTAGGTCTCCTGCGGGGTGAACACCTGCCTCCCGTAGGCGTCAAGGACGGGCGCCCCCGTGACCGGATCGATCTGGGGCAGCCCACGGCGCGACAGGCTCCACGTCACCCCCAGTTCCTCGAGCGCGCCCTCCTGCACTTCCATGAACTTGGCCTCAATCTCGACCTGGCGGACGTCGTGGTAACGGGCGAGAATGGCGCGCACCCGTTCCGTGTGCCGTGGTGTCTGGGTGACGATGAGGGCCGCGCCATCGTAGGCGAGGCTCGCTCCAGGAACCGATTCGAAGCTGACTCCTGCCTGCTGGAAGAAGGCCCGCAGCGCCGCGGCCTCCGCCAGGGTTGAACCCGGCATGCCGCCGGGATCCGACCGACGCAAGGGCTCGGCGGCGGGCGCCACCGACGCGCCGGCCAGCCCGATCAACCGCAGGACGGTGGCACGGGTGACCGGGAAAAACTGCGTCACCAGGTTGGCGGCCGCATCCCCCGGCCGCACCACCACGGCGTCCGCCTGCACCTCGTACTGGTAACCGATCTGCTCCGTCAGGAGATCCAGGATACGCCGCAAAGAGCCATGACGCAGCGTCAGCCGCACGAGCGGGTTCCGGCCGGCCGGATCCACCAGGACGAAGTTGATCCCGGGTTCTCCGGCGGAGTCATACTCCTCCGACAAGCTGCCGAGGGCGTCGAGGACCGTGGCAAGCGTGGCCTCCGGCCCCGTGAACGCGACGTGCGGCAGGACGATGTCGTTCAGTTTTCGCTCCAGCGCCGGAAGCGTCGCGGATGTTTCGGCGTCCGGCGCCGCCGTCGCGAAGACCCCGGGCCGTTGCCAGCTCATCGCGACCTCCTCGAGCAACTGTGCCCGGGTTTTCGCGCGATCCGCTCCCTCGAGCGCAGCGGCGGGCTCGGCCGGCGCCTCCCCCAAGCCACGTTCCGGCTCCCCGGCAAATCCGGCGGGCCCGAAGCCGCACAGCGCTGCGGCGAAAATCAGCCCGCGAAAGCCGCCGATCGGTGTGAGATGGATGTTCATGCGCGGAAGGATCGTTTCATTTCGGGGACAGAATTGAATCGGCGGGGCCACCCGGCTGGGCGGGGTCCCCCGCGGTTTCCCGTGGGCCGGGATTCAGCCAGCGGACCTTCGGCTCCGGCCCCTCCGGGTCCCTCGTGACCTGGATCGCCGGCGGCACCGGAACCACGCAATCAATCCGGAAGACGACATCTGCCAGCCGCAATGTCTCCCCGGCCCAAACGCGGTGCACGGTCGGGTCCCCGCCGGCTGCGACCGAGGCGCTGGCCGCGTCTCCGAAGCATCGCACGCCTCCGGTCAGAACAACCTCCCGATCGGCCTTCGGGTCATGCACCCGTGCGGTCACGATCCGGCGCCGCAGCGTCGCTTCCGGCGGAGCCGGTTCGAAGTGGACCTCGACACTCCGGATCGTGAATCCAGGTTCCCGCAAGTGTCGGCCGGCGCCGGCGACGAAAACCGCACCCGAGGCGGCATGCTCGAAGGTGCCGAGCCATTTCCCAGGCGCGCCCGCATAGCCCAGCAGCTGAAGCGGGAATGGCTCGGGATGTACGGCGACAAGCTCCAGCCCGAAATCCTCCGCCACCCGTTCGTCGGCCAGGGTCGCGGGCGGATGAACGCTGAACCGGCCAGTCAGTGGATCATGGAAGATCTCCGGCGGCGTGAAGGTATCATAAATCCAGTCACGCCCGCGGGACTGTGGTGGGGGAGGCTCCCAGCGCCGCAAACGCACCGGTGCATGTGCCACTTCCACCGGTTGGCTGGCGACTGGTTCGATCCGCTCCAGCGTGACCGTGAACTTCGACCAGCTGCGGCCCACAATCGGCACTGGTCGCGGCAGCTCCTCCCGGTCCGATCCGGCCAGTCCCGCCGGCCGGGCATCGGCCGCCAGCACAAACGATGATGCGCGATCGGCTTCGAAACCGGGCCGGGTGGTCGAATCAGCGGCCGCAGCCGCCGGCGCCGGCTCCTCCACCATGATCGGCTCGACCCCGATTTCGCGCACCCATACCGGCTCTGCGGATACAGCCAGCCGGTTCAGGAACTCCCGCAGCGTCCCCGTTTGGCCGATGAATTCCAGCTGGAATGGAAGCGTCTCTATCAGGCTTGGTCTTCGGAGTGAGGCCGCGGGATCCAGGCGGAAGTAGTCTGCTCCAGCCGGTTGCGCCGAGCCGGTATGCCGCCTCACCGCTTCCCGGTTGCCAGTCGGTGGGCTCAGGGGATTGTCCCGGCCGAGGCCTGGCATCCCCCGCTTGACCCCAAGCAACGCACGCGGCTGGCACTCGAAGAGGAGGCCGAAAAGGAATTGCGCCAGCTGGCGCTGCTGGAAGACCTCCTCGATCCATTCCAGCGCCGGACCCTCGTTGGCATATTCCGAAAAGCCGAGGTGAACGGCGCCGGGTGCGATCCGAATCCCTCGGTTGCGCGCCGCGCCCCGGGTCTGGTCCACGAAGGCTGCGAGGTCGAAATACGCCTCCGCGCGCGAGCCAGGCATCGGAGAACGGGGGGCGTTCTCCAGGCCCCGGCCGCCGAGTTCCGCCTGCATTGCCGCCAGCGCCTGGCCGGCACGCGCCAGATCAGCGGCGATTGCCGCGGCGCGCTCGGCCGTTGGCGCCGGCGTCGTTTCCTCGAGGGCGGCGAGCTCCCGCACCCGCGCGTCCAGCCGGATTGCCGCGGCACGCGAAGCCTGCCAGCGATCGCGGAGCGACCAGGCCTCCCCGATCACCAGGAAAAGCACCAGCAGCAGCCCCACCGCCGGCCAGGATACGGATAGCCGCTGATTCAGGCTGGGAACCAGCTCACGCAATCCCGTGCTCATAGCGGCCTCTCCGGATTCACGAGCAGCGTGAAATCGAAACCCAGCACCCCATCACGCGGATGTTCGAACCGTTCGTTCTCGACCCGGAGAACGAAGCGGGATTCCGCGAAGCTGGCCAGGAGCCGCTTGACCCGCTCCACGGCTTCCTCGCTGACGCGTGACTGCGGGTTCGCCACATCAAGCAGCCGACCGCTCAGGACAATCTTGATGGGCTCCGCCTCGGATCCGCCTGTGCCTGCCGCCGCCCCGCCCGCCGGCTGCAGCAGCTGCCCGAACTCGGTCGCCGGAGCGGGCGGCCGAATCACCTGCAGCCGCTCGATCCAGACATCCTCCACGGCGTTGAGCCGGCCCTGCAACTCAACCAGAAACTCAATCCAGATTCCCCTCGCCTCTTCCGCCACCCGCAGCGTGTCCAACTGGTCCATGGTTTCGGCAACCTTCCGCAGGTTTTCCGCGTTGCGATCCGCCCGGATGCGGCGGGGCGCAATCTCGGCCTCCAGCCGGGCCACTTCGGCAACCCGGTTCGCGACCAGCGAATCGAAGTGTACGAGCGGAGGAATCAGCGCGACCGCCAAGGCGATTCCGGATTTCAGGAAGATCGGCTGGCGTTTCCGACGGGCCGCCGCTTTCGCCAGCACGGGCGGCAGCAAACCTGCCGTATACCTCTCGCCGCTGACGAGGGGGGTCGCAAGCCCGACCAGGTCCGCCAGGACGCTTTCCATGTTGCGGGCGTCGGCGGCCCGGGCGGCGGACAACACCTCGACCTGACGCAACGGCCGGAAGCGTTCCACCCGCAGCCCGAGGCCCGCGGTCAGCTGCTCGGGCAGATCTTCAATCAGCGAACCGCCGCCGGCGAGGAAGAGGGCGGCTGCCGGGCCGGCACCCGACTGCCGTCGGTGGTGAATCGCGGAGCGCGTGACCTCGAGCTGAAGCCGTGCGGCGAAGTCCGCGGCAGCCCGTTGCACCGCGAGCCGCATCGGCGACCCCACCGGAAGATCCGACTGCCCGGACAGGACCTGGACCTTCAGCAGTTCGGCGGCCGCAAAGTCGATCTGCAGTTCGCCGGCAATCTGGCCCGTGACGTCGTTGCCCGCCAGCGGCACCGTGCGGTGGGAAAAGCGGCCACGTTCCAGGAACAGCAGATTGGTGGAGCGCGCGCCGATGTTGGCCACCATCACGGCGTCCTGGATATCAGGATGGCTGTGAATGAAGGCCTGGCGCAGTGAGCATCCCGACGGCAGCACGCATTCCACGAGCAAGCCTGCCGCGGCCGCGGCCGCGCAAAGCGGCTCGATCACATCGAGTTTGATCGCGCTGAGCAGCACCTCGAACTCCCCATCCTCTTCGGCAACCACCGTGGAATCCCAAACGACCTCCGCGAGTGGATGGGGAATCTCCGTCGAGGGATCAAAAGCCCCGAGCGGTCTCTGGCCCGACAGTGGCGGGTGGAGTCTGACCGACTTCGTCAGCACGAGATGTCCGGGCACGGCCAGGGCGCAGGGCCCCCGCAGCCGCGGCTGTTGGGCCGTCGCCGCCACCAGCGACTCCGCCACCTCTCCCAGCCAGCTGCCCTCCCGGGCAGGATCGGAATGATGCGACTCGAAGGCGAAGTGCTCCAGCACGAGGCGACCCTTGCGGGCCGCGAAAACCCCGCCGGCCAGGTGGGCAGCCCCGATATCCACGGCGACAATCCGGTGTGCGCGCATGCAGCTCAATGCTCCGCCTATGAGAGGAGCCCACCTGCCGCGAGCCGGGCAAGCGCGCCGTATCCCCAATTTAGGGGCTAACAGCCTGTCGCGCTTGAGACGAATTGAACACCCAATCCTTGGGTCACAGAGCGCACAGAGGCCGGACAGGAGGGCACAGAGTTGTTCCTTTGCAAAACCAGCCTGCCGTTCTCTGTGACCTCCGTGTTTCCTCT
>WYBX01000062.1 GCA_011525695.1 Verrucomicrobiia bacterium | reverse complement strand
CTTTCACGAGCGGGGCGCGGATTGAAGGGGAAGCGCTTCCATGGGGATCGCCCCGCTTTCACGAGCGGGGCGCGGATTGAAACCGCAAAGTCTGGGAAAGCAAGACCGCGCCGTGGCATCGCCCCGCTTTCACGAGCGGGGCGCGGATTGAAACATCCAATGCGAACGGATGCGCGATGTGGGCGCAAATCGCCCCGCTTTCACGAGCGGGGCGCGGATTGAAACCTCAAGGAATTGTACGATGGCGCGAGCGACGAAAATCGCCCCGCTTTCACGAGCGGGGCGCGGATTGAAACAGCACGAATGTCGGAGGGTTGCACCGCCGCGAAATATCGCCCCGCTTTCACGAGCGGGGCGCGGCTACGGCTCGGCGGAGACGGCCGCGATGATCGCCTTGATGTACCCGATCGCGAAGGCGAAGCCCTGCAGATGCTCGGGGTCGCCGTCCACGTGCGGCACATGATCGGGCATCAGCATGCCGTCGTAACCGATCTCCTTGTACACGCGCGCCGCCTGGAGCATGTCGACGTCGCCATTGTCGATGAAGGTTTCCCGGAAGTCCAGGTAGCCGCCCTCGATGTTCCGGAAGTGCACGTTGAATATCCTTCCTTTCAGGCTCCGAATCACGTCGAAGATCTGCTCCGCCGGCCGCTCCAGCTGCTCCGCGACGGTTCCCTGGCAGAAGTTCAGCCCGTGATAGGGACTCGCCTTGATCGACACGAACCGGCGGAGGCCGGCGGGCGTGGCGAGCGGGACCTCCTCGATGCCCCGGTAGTTGCGCGGCACACCGGGATCCTGCGGATGGCAGGCCAGCCGGACGCGGTATTCCTCCGCCACCGGGACAACCCGCTCGAGAAAGTAAGTGATCCGTTCCCAGTAGGTGTCGGCATCCACCCGGCCAAGGAGGGTCGGTACGTCCTTCATCGTGTCGCGTGCATGGATGTACTCACTGTAGGTCGACGGTCCGCGGCCCGGGGCCCGGCCGGTGCGCGGAATGCCGATGACCGTGAAGTTGTACTTTACCGCGAAGATTCCCGCCTGGGCGCAATTCCGGATCTGCATGCAGATGTCGTCGATGGCCCGATCCCGCTCCGGATTCTGGTCGAGGAAGATTGCCGGCATCTGCGCCCGCTCGATCGGCGCCGAGGTCATGGTGATCGGGACCATGTCGAGCGAAAGCCCGTGTGACTCGACCCGTTCGCGCAGTCGGCTGAGCGACTCGACCGACCATTTCTCATCCATCCGCGGCGACGGCAGCGAACTGCAGATGTGATTGCAGCCGAAGGCGGCCATCGCCTCGAGAATGGCATCGGAATCGCCGTGCTGGGTCCCGACGTGGAACTTCACCTTGGCGTTCGCGGGATCCGGGGCAGGCTGGGTCGTGCCGGGGTTCTGCGCCACGCGGGCGGCGACCAGGGTATCGGCGAGGGCGCTGGCGGCCATGCCACTGCCGGCGAGACGGACGAAATCGCGGCGTTTCATGGGCATTCCTTCCCCGAGTCAGCGCGCAAAGTAAATGGGATTCCGGGGAGAGCGGCGCGTGCGCCGCTTTGAAAGCACTGTTTTCCACCGCCGGTTCGCATCGCCCGCGGTTGCGAATATCTCCGTCGTGCTCCTCATCGTGCTCCTGCCCGTGTTCGATCCCCTCGATTTGCGAGCAAGATTGCGAGTCACGAGCACGACTCGTAAGGTTGCGGCTACCGCATTTTGCTGCGCCCCGATCAAGGCGGGACAATATATGCGCAGGTTCCGCGCTCGCAGGGTGGCGACGGGCCAAATTGCCTTTCCCCCTTCGAGACTCGGTTGCCGAAGATGAACCCTAGCTCTCCGCAGCAATCCGGCCGGGAACGGTCGATCCCAGTCACCCGCTATCACGGCGGAGCAATGACCGTGCGGAAGCAGCCGGCATGAAAACCGCTTCACCGTTTTCCCTCCGCCGATCCGTGGGTGCGCGTCACCACCGGCTCGCCTGGCTGGCCGTGGCCATCGCTGTTCTCGGTGCGATGGTCCTGAGTCCGCGATGGGTCTGGCTCGAAACCGCCGAGCAGATCTCGCTCGATCTGCGTTTCCATGCCCGCGGGCCGGCGTTCGGGGAGCCGGGGTCCATCATCGTCGGCGTGGCCGACTCCAGTTTCACCATCGCGGAACGCGCTCCGGCGATTGCGGCGCGCGAGCCGATCCTCACGGCGATGGGCCAGCCATGGCCGTGGGATCGGCGGGTGTTCGCCGAGGTCGTCCGGCGCCTGCGGGCCAGCGGAGCCCGACTCATTGTGTTCGACATCGTGCTTGCGGCGGAAACCGCGGGTGACGCCGAATTCGCGCGGGTCCTGGCTGAACCCGGCGCGCCGGTGGTGCTGGCATCGTGATTGCAGGAGGCGCACAGTGCGGTGGGCGAGGGCACGGTGACGCTGGTCGAGCCGCGCGAGCCGTTTAGCGCCAGCCCTGGTGTGAGCACGGGCTACGCCAATGTCTGGCCCGACGACGACGGGGTGCTCCGGCGGTTGACGAGCAGGGTTGATCCGGCGGAGCTGCTCGGTCGTGGATTTCCCGCCGACCGGCCCGGGCTGCCCTCGCTCGCCTATGCCGGAGCACTCGCGGTGCAGTGCGGGCTCCCGGCGCGAGCGGGTTACATCAACTATCGTGGACCGGCTGGAAGCATTCCGGCCCTTCCGGTCGAGGATCTTTTCCTTCCCGATCGCTGGCTGGGGTCGTGGATGGAGTCGGGACGGATCTTCGAGGATCGCATCGTCTGGGTTGGTCCGCTGTCGGAAATTCGGTTCAAGGACTACCATGCTAGCCCGTTCGGGGCCATGGCCGGGGTGGAGGTGCAGGCGCAGATGCTCGAGACCCTGGTCGGTGCCGGGCCGCTGCCCGTTCCTGGCCGGACTGCGACATTGATGTGCATCTGGGGATTGGCGCTCTCCGGCGCGCTCACGAGCATGGCGGCGCGGCACGCGTGGCTGCCGTTGGTCGTCGCAGTGGCAGTGGTGAGCGGGTGGGGTGCGCTTGCCCTCGCGCTCTTCGCCCTGGCCGGGAAGGTGCTGCCCGTCGTGGCGCCGATGGCCGCCTTCCTCATCGCGGCCGGCGGCGGGGTTGGCGCCCGATTCATGGCGGAACAGCGGGAGCGCCGGCGGCTGCGCAGCATGCTGGGCCGCTATGTTTCCGAGGAGGTGGCGCAGGTCATCGTCAACCAGCCGGATGAATTCAGCCATGCGCTGCGAGGGGAGCGCCGCGCCGTCACGGTGCTTTTCGCCGACCTGCGGAGCTTCACGGCCTGGGTGGAGACCGCGGCGCCCGAGATCGTCGTCGCGCAGCTCAACGAGTACTTCAAGACCGTGGTCGATTGCGTGCTGGCCCACGGTGGCACCCTGCAGAAGTTCATCGGCGACGCCGTGCTCGCGGTCTGGGGCGACACCCGCACCGCGGGGCCGGCCGAGGATGCCAGGCGCGCTGTCGAGTCCGCACTGGCGATACGTTCCGCCGTGGGACGCCTGAACCACTCCTGGGCCGGCCGGCCGGATCGCGTGCCGTTTCATCCCGGCATCGGGCTGCACCACGGGCCGGCGATGGTGGGCAGCATCGGACATCCGCAGCGCATGGAGTTCACGGTGCTGGGTGATGCGGTCAATGTGGCGGCGCGGCTGGAATCGGCCAACCGCCAGCTCGGGACCGACATCCTGGCGAGCGACAGCATCCGCGAGTTGCTGGCCGATCGGCACCGGTTCCTGGCCCTCGGCCCGACCCGGCTGAAGGGCCGCCGCCAGCCGGTGGGGCTTCACCTTCCGCTGGGTCCCCGGGTCGATCCGGAGCCGGGCTGGCTTGCGGCAGCGGAGGCAGCGCAGCAGGCCTGGACTCGCGGGGATTTCAGCCGCGCGGCCGCCCAGTGGACCGAGCTTGCCGGACAGCCCACGCCGCTCGCGGCCTTCTTCCAGACCCGACTGGAGCTCACCCGCTCGCTTGCGGCCCATCCGCCAGGCGACTGGCGGGGTGAAATCTCCCTTGACTCCAAATAGCCCAGGATTTCCTGCCATGAGCCATCGTCTCCTTGCCCTCGTCCTGCTGCCTGGATTGCTCCCCGCGGCTGCTCCCACGTCGCTCGAGGAATCCGTGGTGATCGAAGCGGTCAATGACGTGACCCGCATCGCGATGCCCTCGGGCCTGGCGGAACGTGCGGTGCCGCGTTCGCACCTTCGATCGCCGGATCGGCTGCGGACAGGCCGCCAGTCGCGCGCCGAACTCGAGGCACCCGACGGCACGATTACGCGTCTCGGTGCCAACACCGTCTTCGCCTTTGATGCGGCGACCCGCAGCCTGCACCTGGAGGCAGGCAGCCTGCTCTTCCATTCACCCGGCGGCCGCGGTGGCGGGATCATCCGTTCGCCGTCGGCTTCCGCTTCCGTGCTGGGAACGACGATCATCGCGGCGGCCACGCCGGATGGCGGCTTCAAGCTGCTGGTGCTCGAGGGGCGAGCCCGGGTCGAATTTGCCGGCGGTGCGCGCCGGGATCTCGAGGCCGGCCAATTGGCCTTTGTCCTGCCCGCGGCGGGTGGCACGGGCGCTCCCGGGCCGGTCCTGCATTTCGATCTCGCGCAGCAGGTCAGGAACTCCCGGCTGGTCCAGGGCTTCGCCCGGCCGCTCGCCTCGCGCTCCCGGATTGATCAGGCGGCGGAGCAGCAGCGCCGCTCCGTTGTCCAGGGCCGGTTTGTCGCCAGCGGGTTCCTGATCTATGCCGCCACGAGCGACACCCAGGTCAACGGGATCGAGGCGGCCGGTCCCGATGCCGACGACAACCTGGTGGGTACGTTCACGACCCATCAGCGGCTCGCCCTCAACTCTTCGGTCGTGCTCGCCGGTCCGCAATTGCCCGAGAACCGGATGTCCCGCTCGCCGTTTCTCGTCCCGGCGAGCGAAAGTCCGTTCCTCAACAAGGAGTCGGACCTCCTGCTGACGGGTCTCCTGGGCGACACGGTCACGGTCACTTCGCCCACGCTCAGCCTGGCCGGGTGGGGCGTGGATTCCTTCAACCTGGTCGGAAAGACCGCCGTGATCTTCACCGGGTCAACGGCTTTCACCGATCTCGCCGGGGTCTCGTACCTCCGGGTCTTTTCACCGCAGATCACCGTGGCTGATGGCGCGGCGATTGGCGCCGATTTTCCTGCCGGGACCCTTGCTTCCACGTTCTATTTCGATGCCGATGCCACCCTCTCGCTGAGCGGCGGCTCCATCGACAACGCCACCGGCGGGCTCCTCCTCCAATCGCACGGGGGCGACCTGCTCCTCGAGTCGGAATCGATTCACGCGGGTGACACGATTGGCGCGCCCACCGTGATTCCGAGCGCGATCAACGTGGATGCGCCGAACGGCCGGCTTGTGATCACGGGCGGCACAATCCGGACCGGCCGTGGCGCCTTTGCGGCGCTGGCGCAGGATGTCTCGATTACGAACACCAGCTTCGCGCTGGCCGGTGATTTCTGGACCGACTCGGCTGACGCCGTGCGCCTGCACCAGCTCACGTTTGCACCCCAACCGGAGCCCGCCGTCTTCCAGGCGACCGCCGTCGATTTGATCGAGCTGCAATCGCTGGGCTTCACGGGTTTCAACGAGATCAATCTCGGCGCGCGCACCGTGGCGTTGAGCGACGTGCATTTTCCGGCCGGTTCGACCGTGCGGCTGGTGAGCGAAATCGGCCGGCTCGCGCCGCAGCCCAACACGGACCAGCCGGTGCAACCCGGCTGGGTGAACTTCGTGACGGATGTCACATACGCCGATCTTCCCGCCCAGGATTTCGTCGCCACCGAGGCGGGCGGCACCGGGTTGCAGCCTTCCCGGATCAGCATCTCGGCCCCTGGATCGCCATGAAATCCGCCCAACGTTCCTTGCTCCGTCCCGCGGCGTGGATCGTCGCTGCCGGATTGCTCACGCAGACCATCGGCGCAGCGGCTCCGGCTGCCATTTCCACGGCTCCCGAGTTGTTCGCCGGTGAAATGGAGGATGTCGGGCCGCAATATCTCCTCCTGGAAAAGCCCCGGGTGCGGGCGTTGGAGGCATGGGCAGATCTCGAACTCACCGCCACCTCGAACGCGACGCTGGTGGAAAGTGACCCGACCTCCTCGACCATCACGTCGGCGCAGGCCGGCGTCACCTGGCATGGGGCGACGCGCGAATGGCGGGGCGGGCAGCTCGGTTGGGAGGTCGGTGCCAAGGTCCAATCCTATCGTTATGGCTTCATCACCGGCCCCAATCAGCAGGTCAATTTCCTGGAGATCGACCGCAATGATTTCGACCTGATTGGGATCCATCTGCGTGGCGATTGGCGGCGCGGGGGATGGTTCGCCGCCGGGGCCTTCCGCGGGATGTCGCTGCGCAGCCGCGCCACCGACCATGTCTTCTATGAGGAGCTTGACCTCGAGTGGCAGGTGTTCCGGACCTGGTCGCCGACTGCGCGTCGCACATTTGCCCTTGGCATCGAGGGTGCGGGCCGGGTCTCGCGCACGGATTCGTTCGGGCTCCTGCCGGAGGGCTGGAACGATCGCGTGGAGCAGGGGATCGTGGTGGTATTCGACCAGGCCATGGGGCTCCGCTGGCACCTGCAGCCGGCGATCCGCGTGCTGGCCACTCGCTACACCCATTCGGGCCGGCATCGGACCGACTGGCACGAGAACGGACGGGTTACCCTGAGCTATTCCCTGGCGCGGAACTTCGATCTGCGGCTGGCCGTGGGCTATGACCAGCGCGACAGCTCGGAAAGGTGGATTGCGGATTTTCGCAAATGGGATCTCGGGCTGGCGGCCAATGCCCATTGGCGGTTTTGAGTGCGGATCCGCTCGCAGCGGGGCTGGCGGTGAATCCGCCGGCCGGTGCGGGCGACGCCGGATAGCCTGGTGATTGCGCGACGCGGAGCCGCGACCGAATGAACGCGTGCGATTCCATGTCGCAGCTGCGACATGGAATCGTCGGACCGGGCCGGGGTGGGAACTCAGGACCGCGGCCGGTTCACGGCCTGGGGCCGCTCAGGCCGTCGGGGTGATTTCCAGCGGGAGCACCGCGGGGCCGGCGACGGGCTTGCCATTCACCGTGATGGGGGCGAAGCGCCACTGCGAGACGGCTTCCACCAGCCGCGCGGCGACTTTCTTGTCGACCCGGCTGATGGGCTGGATATCGGACGGCACGCCGTTCGCATCGAGCTTGAGGGCGAGGGTGACGGTCGACTTGGAGAACGAGCGCGGCAGCTCGGTGGGATTCACCACCTTGATGGGGTAGGGCTTGGTGGCGCTGGGCGCCGCGGCGGCCGGGGCCGCGGGAGCGGCGAGGGCCGGGCTGATGAACATCGCGAGGCTGGCGGAGGCGGCGAGGAGGAGGGAGGTTGTCTTCATGGATTGGGATCGCCCCGGCTGAACCTCGTGCCCGTGCTCCATTGCGCGGGTTGGCGCGTTCAGCCTGGATTGATTGCCTCCCTATCGCACGCGGCGTGCCAAGGGGATGGGATCGCGCATCTGCCGGTTCGATCGCGAGTAGCGAAAAGGGGTGTTTTTCGGCGGCGGAAAAGTGACTCGCGAGCGGAATCCGGTTTTCCCGAGGTTGGGACGACGCGGGGTCCAATCGGTGAACGCAGGGATCATCGCTGGAAAATCCGGCAACGGCAGCGTGGTGACTTCGCCCGGCCGGTGCCTTTCGGGCAGAGCCAGATCGATGTCGTGATCACGACAGCGATCTGGCTCTGGATAAAGCGCCATTCACCATTCACCAATCACACCAATCACGATTCCCAGCGGGAATCAGGGGCCCCGGCGCCGGCCGGTCGGCCAGCGCAGCGGGCGCGCCGCCCGTCGCGTGCGGCTCACGGCGCAGCAAGGAGGATGCGACCATGGCCAAGGCTAAACCTCAACCCGGTGATGGAGCGGATCCGCGGTCGGCTGCGGCGGGCTCGTCGTAGCGGTAGCCGGTTTTCGGGAAAACCCGGATCATGGTCCGGAGCGGGATTCCGATTTCCGCGAAGGCGTTCGCCGACTTGTTGAGGAGGACGCGGAGGTTGCTGGTCTCGCCCGCGAACCGTCGGCCGAGGATCTGCCGGTAGAGCGTCTCGTAGGTGATTACCTGGCCGCGGCTGTCGTGCAGCAGCTCGATCAGTTCCAGTTCGCGCGGTCTGATGGCGGTGGAGCGTCCGCGGTGCTCGATCCGGAGCTCGAGCGGGAAGACGGTTGCGGTGGCGAAGGTGAACGATTCGGGACGCGGCCGGGACGCAGGTGGAGATTCCACGCAGCGGTAGCGGGCGAGGTATTCGGCAAGGACGTTGATCTTCACCGGGTCGCGCTGGACGCAGTCGGCTCCGAGCGCGACCTGGCGAGCCTCGTGGCTGGAGGTGGCGCCGGCGCCGATCAGCACAATCAATCGCGTCTGGAAAGTTGTGCCGGGCTGGCGGAATAGCTCGATGACGTCGTCGGAATAGCCATCATCGAGCCGGTCGCGGGTGAGGACGACCCGGGGCACATCGCGGCGCAGGTAGCGGCGGAGGGCCCGCACGGAGTCGCACTCGATCACGGGCCACCGGCGGGCGGAGCAGAGACAACCGAGTGCATTTCGCTCCCGAATGCTGCTGGACACGATTGCGATCACTGGAGCGTATGCGGCAAGGCAACGATAAGGCGAAAGGTCGCTGCCTCGGGGGAGGCACTCACGCCGAGCAGGCCCTTGCATTTTTGCACGCCCGAAACCAGCCCGCGGGCCGGCACGGTGGCCAGTGGCGAGGCATTGCCCCGCAACCAGGCCTCGGTTTCGGCCCGCGACAACGAGGGGGCCGAGGCGGTGACGGTAACCACGATCGCACCATGACTGCCAAGCGCGTGGGAGCGGTTGAACCATTGAAACGACTGGTGGCCAGGTGCCCGCAGGACCCCATCGAGCCGGGAGACTGTCGCGAGGTCCAATCGCACGGTGGATCCGTCCGCAGCGTGCAGCAAAGCCGCGCTGATGGCCGGGATCATCATCAACAGGAATTCGATGCCGGTAAGACCGTCCAGCACCACTTCGCGCTCGAACCGCGCGACGTCGATCTCCTTGCGGGTCGACTCGGCGTCGACCGCCTTCTGGGCGATGGTGGTGGCATGCCGCAACCCCGCATTTATCAGCGCCGGGGAAGAGTCGCGGTTGGCGTAGGCGGTATCGAAGAAGCTGCCGGTCACCGCCACGGCGGCATCGGCCGTCTTGCGTGCCTCCTCGAGATTGCGGATCCAGGAGGCCAAGACGGGATCGGTCTTGGCCTTGTTGCTGAGGCCGGAGCAGATGGCAGCGAGGTGTGCCTGGATCGTGGTGAGCAGACACGCTGACTGCAGCAATGCATCCCGGGCGGTTTCCGAAGCCACCAACTCGACCTCGCGTTCCAGGCGAGCGACGTCCCGCTCCTGGGCGATCGTGCCCGCGGTCTTTGCCAGTGATCGTTCGCGCCGACGCTGGCGGGTCGCCTCGATCCAGACTGGGAGGCGGAGCTCGAATCCCGCGCGGTCCGGCAAGGGTTTGGGAATGAATTCGCAGACTTGCAGCGGGATCGCGCGGCGCAGATTGCGATCCGAGTCGAAGCCGCTGAAGACGACATAGCCGAGATCGGGATCCGTCTTCCGCGCCGCTTCGATGAAGTCAAAACCATCCATCTGCGGCATCTGGACGTCAGTGATGCAGAGATCGAAGGTTTCTCCGGCGATCGCTTGCAAGGCAGTCGCGGGGTCGAGGCAGCAGACCACCGAATACTCCCGGCCGATTCTGAGCCGCACCGCGGAATGTATCTGTCGCTCATCGTCCACGAGCAGAATACGAGGCGCCAAAAGGTCGGCGGGATCGCGGTTCATACCGGCTCCGCCGATAATACCAACGCGCGCTGGCTTCGAGTCAAGCGACGGGTGCCGGGATGGAGGTGTGAGCACGGCCCTCCATGAACCGAAAACCTGATTGGCATTTATTCGCGGTTGAACGGGATTGATCCGCTCACGCCAGGCATTCCTTGAACCGTTCCGTCAACGCGGCGCGATCCAGGTTGCGCCCGATGAAGACGAGCGTGTTCTGGCGGGGCTCATCTCCGCCCCATTCGCGATCGAATTTCGCGTCGAAAAGCATGTGCACGCCCTGGAACACGAGCCGCTTGGCCGAACCCTTCACGGCCAGCACGCCCTTCATCCGGTAGATGTCGCCGCCCTTCACCCGCAGCAGTTCGCTGATCCAGTCGTTGAGCCGCCGCCCGTCGAGTTCTCCCGCGGCCGTGATGCCGACCGAGGTGACCGCCTCGCTGTGCTCGTGGGCGGCATGGAAATCCTGCTGCCACTCCGGCTTCACGATTCCCCCCGCTGCGTGGATGTGCAGCGGGTCATGTCCGCATGATTCAAATACGAGGTGGAGTCCCGGCTGCGCGATCGGCAGCGGGTAGGTGCCATTGCCGTCATCCAGCAGCAGCCGGTGCAGCGTGGCACCCGGCTTGACGGGATCCCCCGCCTTCGTTCGCGACTCCCAGTCCGAAAACACCAGGACGGCGGCGTCCCGCGCGGCGGTGAGCTCCGTTTCCTCCAGCGAATTGACCGGCAGGATTACCACGTCGAGCTCGTTGGGATTGCCATGATGATGGTGGTGATGCTCGTGGGCATCATCGCCGTCATGCTCGTGCTCATGGTCGTGGTCATGATCCTCCCCGGTATGCCCAATCACGAGTTCGTGGGTCCCGGCCGGCAGCCGGTACGCCCCGGCCCACTCGAAGGGATATTCCGGTTCCAGGAACTTCGGATCCAGTTCGGTCGCGCGGCCGAGATTGAACCCGCCGACGTCGAGCACGTGATCCAGGTCCAGTGCGCAATTTTGCGTCCGATGGATCCGCGCGACGGCATTGATCCGCCGGATTCGCGCCTCCAGCTGGTCCAGGTCCGCCGTCGAGACGAGATCGGTCTTGTTCAGCAGGATCACGTCGGCAAACCCGATCTGCTTCACCGATTCGTCGTCCGCATCGAGGTGCTGTGCGACATGGCGGGCATCGACCACCGTCACGATCGCATCGAGCCGGAAACTCTGCTTCATCTCGTCATCGGTGAAGAACGTCTGGGCAACGGGGGCCGGGTTGGCCAGCCCCGTGGTCTCGATCAGGATGCCATCGAGCTTGTCCTTGCGTTTGAGCAGCCGGCCGAGAATCCGGATGAGATCGCCGCGCACGCTGCAGCAGATGCAGCCGTTGTTCATCTCGAACAATTCCTCCTCGCCCTGGATCACGAGCTGGTGATCGACGCCGACTTCGCCGAACTCGTTCTCAATCACGGCGAGCTTCCGGCCATGGTGTTCGGTCAGGATTCGATTCAGAAGGGTGGTCTTGCCGGCGCCAAGGAAGCCGGTGAGGACGGTGACAGGAATCATGGGAAAACTACTTTCTCAGGTACAGGGCGATGCCTTGAAAGGTCGTGCCACCGATGGCGAGCGACTCGATCTGTCCCGGGAATTCGGCGGTGGACTTGAGCCAGGCCGCCTCGGCCTCGAACTGCGCCGTGTTGCCAATGGTTTCGCCCGTGGCGGGATTCGCCACCGCCTTCAGCGAGAGTGGTCGCCGCTCCCCGCCAACGAAGGCGACCAGAACGATCGAAGGTGCGGCGATCCGGACAAAATTCTCGGCGTGGCCGTCCAGCACGTACACCGTCAGCCGGCCGGCGACGCCATCCCGCACGAGTTCGAGGTTGTAGGCGTGGTTGCCGACTTCCACCAGCGTACCGCCGTGGGGCGCGGTGTGGACATGGCCGCCGGAGCCGGGCGAGTCTCCGGCGTTTCCCACTCGCTTGCAACCCGCCGGAGCGATCAGGACCAGCAGGGCCAGCGAAAAAAGGAACGGCTTCATGACGTTGATGATGAAAATCATCACCGCTCGCAGGCGAGTCAAACATGGCTGTGAATCTGCCGGTGGAGCACTCGGAGAGTTAGCTGCGCCCGTTTGACGTTCGAACATTCGTTCAACCACGCAGCCGTAGGGGCGCAGTCTTGTCTGCGCCCGCGTCTCCATTCGAAAACCCGTTCCCGAGCGGCGCATTCTTGCCCGTTCGACAGACTCAGGGTCCCACGCAAGTCGACGGACTGCGCCCGGAGGGCCATTCGAGGGCAGCGGCGGGCGCAGGCCAGGGCACCCCTGCGGGCTCCTGGCGCGGCCCGAGTCTTGCTCGGCTGCCCGCTGCGCCGGAGTTGCCGGCCCTGACCCCACAACCACTCATATAACATGATCATGGTATATGAGTGGCTACGGCCACCGCCCGGGAGTTTAAAGCCGCACCCTGCGCAGCCGGAGCGCGTTCGAAATCACGCTGACGGAACTCAGGCTCATGGCCGCGCTCGCAATCATCGGGCTGAGCAGCCAGCCGAAGACGGGAAACAGCACGCCCGCGGCTACCGGCACCCCGAGCGAGTTGTAGGCGAAGGCGAAGAAGAGGTTCTGCCGGATGTTGCGCATCACCGCGCGGCTCAGGTGCACCGCCCGGACCAGCGCCGCCAGGTCGCCTTTCACCAGCGTGATCCCGGAGCTCTGCATCGCGATGTCCGTGCCCGTACCCATCGCAATGCCAACGTCGGCCGCCGCCAGCGCCGGCGCGTCGTTGATCCCGTCGCCCGCCATCCCGACGACTCGGCCGCCATGCCGCAACGCCGCCACCCGGTCGTGCTTGTCCGCCGGTTTCACGCCGGCGACCACCTCGTCGATGGCGAGCGAGTTCGCAACGGCCTGCGCCGTCCGCTCATGGTCGCCGGTCAGCATCACAATCCGGAGCCCGAGCTGGCGGAGTTCCTTCAGGGCCGCCGCCGTGGTCGGCTTGATCGGATCGGCAATCCCGATCACGCCGGCGAACCGGCCATCGATCGCCGTAAGCACCGCGGTCTGGCCGCCGGTCTGCAGCAGCACCGCGGCGTCCTCGGGCACGGCCACTCCGGCGGCTGTGAGAAAGCCGCGCTGGCCGACCATTACGTTGCGGCCCTGTACGCGGCCGCTGACGCCGCCACCGGTCGTGGATTGAAAATCGTCCGGCGCCGTGAGCGCCAGGCCGCGCGCCCGCGCACCCCGGACAATGGCGGCCGCGAGCGGATGTTCGCTCGCCTGCTCGAGCGAGGCGGCCAGCCCCACCAACTCGTTGGCGGAGAAATCGCCGGCCGGTTCGACTGATACCAGTTGTGGCTTCCCCTCCGTCAGCGTGCCAGTCTTGTCGATCACCAGTGTATCCACCTTCTCGAGCTTCTCGAGCGCCTCCGCATTCTTGATCAGGACGCCCGCCTGGGCGCCGCGGCCAACGCCGACCATGATTGACATCGGCGTGGCGAGGCCGAGCGCGCAAGGGCATGCGATGATGAGCACGGCCACGGCATTGGAGAGGGCCAGCGCGAGCCGCGGCTCGGGGCCGAAGAAATACCACGCCAGCGAGGTCACAAGCGCGATTGCGATTACCGTCGGCACAAACCAGCCCGCAACCTTGTCCGCCAGCGCCTGGATCGGTGCCCGGCTCCGCTGGGCCTCGGCGACCAGCTGCACGATCTGGGCCAGCAATGTCTCCTGGCCCACACGTTCCGCCCGCATGATCAGCGACCCCGTTCCGTTGACAGTGGCGCCGGTCACCGGAGCTCCGGCCGATTTTTCCACCGGCATCGGCTCGCCCGTCAGCATCGACTCGTCGACCTGGCTCGCGCCGGATTCGACCACGCCATCGACCGGGATTTTCTCTCCCGGCCGTACCCGCAGCCGATCGCCGGCCTGGACGTGGTCGAGCGGAATGTCCTCCTCGTTGCCGTCCTCGCGCACGATTCGCGCGGTCTTCGGCGCCAGCCCCAGCAGCGCCTGCAACGCGGCACCAGTCCGGCTCCGGGCCCGCAGTTCCAGCACCTGGCCGAGCAGCACGAGGACGGTGATGACAGCGGCGGCCTCGAAATAGACGCCGACCACGCCCGCATGCGTGCGCATGGCATCGGGGAATATGCCCGGCGCAAGCACCGCGACCAGGCTGTAGCCGAAGGCCGCACTCACCCCCAGCGCAATCAGGGTGAACATATTGAGGTGGCCGCTGCGGATCGATTTCACGCCGCGGACCAGCAACGGCCAGCCGGCCCAGAGCACGACCGGCGCCGACAGCAGCAGTTGTATCCACTGCGCCGGCCGGCCGATCAGGATCGCGGGCAGATCATGGCCCAAGATCATTTCGGCCATCGCCACCAGGAACACCGGCAGGGCGAGCGCTCCGCCGATCCAGAACCGACGCGTCATGTCGCGGAGTTCGGCATTGTCCTCGGGTCCGGCAGCGACCTGCTTCGGTTCCAGGGCCATTCCGCAAATCGGGCAGTCGCCCGGATGGTCCTGCTCGACTTCCGGATGCATCGGGCAGGTGTAAATCGTCTTGCCGGCCGCCAGCCCGGCGGCCGGGTTCCGTTCGAGTGCCATGCCGCACTTGGGGCAGTCGCCGGGCTTGTCAGATTCCACTCCCGGACACATCGGGCAGAAATAGGCGGCCCCCGCCGGCGGCTTCACGTCATGGTGGCCGTGGCCGTGATGGCAGCAGCCATGGCCCTCGCCCGGGTCGGAATGGTGCCCCTGCCCGGGAGCGGAATGCGTTCCCCCACCGCAACATTCCTTTTCGTCCTTCGGCATTTCGGAATGGCCATGGCAGCTCGCGTGGGGATCGGTCGGATTGGCGCGGTCGTGTTCGGCGGGGTGGTGTGCTTTCATATCCGGATGGACGGAGACGTCGGCCAGACCTTACTGCTAATTTGTCGGCTGTCGCGGGGCTTTTCCATTTCGACGCCGTAAGAAGCTCCCCGACTTTTCCCCATTTCCCCATGGGATGGCTCCGTGAGGCGTGTTCCCCAGGTGGTAAAGCGATCCCCGTCCCGTGCCGGCACCCTGCCAAGGGCTCGGGGAACGCCGCTGTTGCCCGAGAGTGCTGGTCTTACGGCTCAGCCCTGTGCGGCCGTTTCCGTTATCCAGACTTCATCCGGCACACTGTAGAGCTCCACCAGCACCTCGCCACCGGCGGAGTCCGGCTGGGCCGAGCGGACATGCACCGTATAAACGCCGGGCGGTAGTACGACCACACTTGCTGCATCTGCAGAGCCCTCATCCAAGGCAAACGCGCCCACTCTTGCCGTGGCCTGCCGGACAACCTCGGCATCTGGCGTGCCCGACCAGTTGTCATTGAACTGAAGCGTCTGCCCGCCGCGCTTGATGCTGAGATAAGGGTCCGGATGCGGATCGCTGACCCCGAATGACGCGAGGCCCGGTCCGACACCGCGGATCAGCAGGGTGCGCGGTTGATCTTCGATCACGAACCCGGCAATCACTTCTCCGTCTCCGGCGATCCGGGTACGCGTCGAGAGATTGGCCACCCGTCCGGTGGCGAGATAACCGAAGGGATTCGCGGCGATGAAATGATACGACTCGTTGCCGATCTCGAAACGGATCGCGCCTTCGATGAGTTCAAAGTTGTCGAGGGCCGAACTGGCGAGCGCGCGGTAATGGTGCCAGCCGGCATTCGTAATGAGATTTTGGCCAATGGCCCAGTCCGGGGTGTTGGCCGGGCGCGGAACCTCCTGAGCCGTGGTGCGCCAGACGACGCGGCCATCCTGGAACAGCACACCATCGTGGCGGCGGAGCATGCCCTCACCGGCTGCCGTGAACTGGACGATGGCGACGCGATCGAGCCGGAATGGTTCGGCTGAGCGGACCGGGGTTGCAGCGATGAGCGCCATCAGGCAGCCGAGAAGGAAGGCGGCCACATAGGAGGCCTTGGTTGAAAGGAGTTGGTTCATCTGGACGTCGGTCGAGGTAAGGTGGGACTGGGCGGGGGGCCCGGTGAGGGGCGGCGGGTCGCCGCCATGAGCCATGCGGGGATAATGGCAGGCAAATGGACCCAACGCCATGGGCCGGCGGGAGTGGGCCGAATGACCCAGAAGCCGGCCGTCCATGGCTTTTCCCTTGGCCGCTTCCGTCCGCTCGCATTCAACTTCTCGCGTTACCCATGAAGCAAGCCGAGGACGACGATGGCGCGCTGATGCGACGCGTGCAGGATGGCGACGAGGCGGCGCTGGGTGCGTTGATGCAGCGGTGGGAACGGCCCGTGAAAGCGGTGATTGCACGGGTCGTGCTCAATGCGACGGAGGCGGCTGAGCTGGCGCAGGAGACTTTTGTGCGGGTCTGGCAGCAGCGGGCGAAGTTTCGCCCGGGCGCTGAATTTCGTCCGTGGGTATTCACGATCGCGCTGAATCTCGCGCGTAACCGGCTCCGCTGGTGGCGGCGGCGGCCGTCGGTGGAACTGTCGGCTTGGAGCGCGAGCGGAGAACTGTCGGCGGAGGTGCCGGCCTTGGGCGAGGCGGCCGCGGGTGCCGCCGGCATTGAGCAGGCCGAGCGGGCCGCGGCGGTGCGAGAGGCAATCGCCGCGCTGCCGGTGGATCTGCGCGAAGCGCTCGTCCTGTTCGAATACGAAGGCCTGTCTCAGGCCGAAATTGCCGCAATCGTCGGTGTCACGCCGAAGGCCATCGAGACGCGGATCGCTCGTGCCCGCGAGAAGCTCCGCACCGCGTTGAGCCCGTTGCTTTGAGGCGTAGAAAGATAGTTTCCGCGAGACCCCGAACGGCCGGTTGCGGGTCCGACGGACTGCTACCGCACGGTCCGGAGCTGGACGCTGTCGACCAGCCGATCGGAGGCGAGGATGTCGGTGGCGATGATCAGCTTGTCGCCGGGCGCCAGCCGGCCCTGGCGCCGCAGCAGGGCAATCGCATTTTCAATCGTCTCGTTGGGTTCGGAAGCGAGCGGCATGAGGACCGGCTCGACGGCACGCAGCAGCCGCAGCTGGCGGTAAACCTGCGGGGAGGGAGTGACGGCCAGGATCGACGAATGGGCGGGCCGCAGCAGCGCGAGCCCCTGGGCCATGAACCCATGGCGCGTGAACGTGAGCAGTTTCGACCGCGGCAATTCATTGGCCAGGACCACCGCGGAATTGAGCACCTTCATCCGCTCCCCGGTGAACACGGCCCGCGGCCGCCATTCATCATCCGCCTCGCGCTCAATCCGCCGGGAAATCGCATCCAGCATCCGGACACACTCCACCGGATATTTTCCAATCGTCGTCTCGCCCGACAGCATCACGCAGTCGGCCAGCTCGTAGACGGCATTGGCGACGTCGGTGATTTCGGCGCGGGTCGGCACCGGCTGCGCGATCATGGATTCCAGCATGTGGGTGGCCACGATCACCGGCCGGCCCTGGGCAATGCAGGTGCGCACGGCCCGGCGCTGGATGACGGGCAGTTCCTCGAATGGACATTCGATACCGAGATCGCCGCGGGCGACCATCAGCCCATCACAGGCGGCGACAATCTCGTTCAGGTTGTCGATCGCGGACTGATCCTCGATCTTCGCGATCACCCGGACCCGCGATTTCCTCGCCGCGAGGAACTGCCGCAGCAATTCGATATCGGCGGCCTCACGGACGAACGACAGGGCAATGAAATCGATTCCCTCCTCCAGGCCGACGGTGGCATCGCCGCGATCCTTTTCCGTGAAAGCCGGCAGGTTCACCTTCACGCCGGGAAGGTTGATGTGCCGCCGTGATTTCAGCTCGCCGGGTATGAGGACACGGCAGCGAATCCGCGCCTCGTCCTTCGCCAGCACCTCGAGCCGCAGCAGCCCGTTGTCCACCAGCACGGTGTCACCCACCGTGATGTCGTTGACGAGGTCCTTGTAATTGACGTCCACCGACCGGATTTCCTGGTCGCTGCCCGAGCTCTCGGAGCCGCCGGGTTTGACGGTGAAGTCGAAAATTTCACCCGCTTTCAGCTCGAGCGGCACGGAAAGATCGCCGGTGCGAATTTCCGGCCCCTTGATGTCCATCATGATCGCAACCTCGCGGCCGACGCGGCCGCTGACCGCGCGGATCCGGCGGATCGCCATACGGGTCCACTCATGCGAGGCGTGGGCCATGTTGAGCCGGACGATATCGGCACCCGCGCGGAGCAGCTTCTCGAGCATCCCTTCACCCTCGGAGGCGGGCCCGAGGGTGAAGATGATCTTCGTGCGGCGGATGGAATCGAGTTCAGTCATGCGAACCGTCGTTGGTGCAGGAAACGGGCGGGCCGCGCAAGCGTCCGTCCCGGTCGATTTTTGGCATAAAATCCGCGATTTTGGCGAGGAGCAGGAGGCCGATGCCTCCGGTTTGGCACTGGATCAGCGCGCAGCCCGGGGCGGGGGGCGAATTGGCCCGCTCTCACGCCCACCCGGACCATCCTCCACCAACCCGCGCGCAGCGCGGAAACGAGCAGCCCGTCGGCGAGGCGCGTCCGGTTGCTGGAAGAACTGCTCGAGTGGTTCCGGCACTCGACTGCAGGTCCGACGGGGTGCTACCCGAGTTCGAAGAACGGTGTGCTCTGGCCCTGTTCGACGACGGAAAACTCGCAGGATCGCAGCGTTCCGCGGATTTCCGCGATGGTGGCTTCGACGGCGGTGCGGGAATTGCATTCGCGCGAGAGGTGCGTGAGGTAGACGCGGCGCCAGCGAGGGCTTGCCACCGCGGCCAGGAGATCGCGGGCGGCGGTGTTCGAGAGGTGGCCATGCCGGCCCGAAATCCGCTGCTTCAGCGACCATGGCCGCCGGGTGTCGTTCTTGAGCAGTTCCGGGCAATGATTGGCCTCGACGACCACGACGTCGCACTCGCGGATGCACTCGTGGACGTTTTGCGGGGCGTGCCCGAGATCCGTCAGCCAGGCGATCGAGCGGCGCGGCGTGAAGAGATCCCCCTCGTGCCCGGTGGTGAATCGGAAGCCAACGGGTTCCTGGGCATCGTGCGGGACGGCGAAGCTTTCCACCTGGAGGTCGCGAAACATGAAGCGCGCGCCGGTTTGAAAGATCCGCCACGCGGGCCGGTGATTGATGCCGGCCTGGACAGCGCGTGCGGTGGCCTGGTTGGCGAAGATCTGGAGGTGGGGAAATTTCTTGAAGCCCTCGATTCCGCCCGAGTGATCGCCGTGCTCATGGGTGAGGAAGACCGCGTCGATGCGCTCCAGGGTCTCGCCCACGCTCGCGAGCAACTGGCCGGTTTTGCGGGCGGAAAAACCCGCGTCGACGAGGACGCGCGCCTGCGTGGTGACGATCAGGGCCGAGTTGCCCGTGCTGCCGCTGCCAAGGATGCAGAAACGCATGGTGGCTCCTAACGAGTGGGCTGCCGCGGCTGCCAAACCGGGCCGTGAGAACTGGACATCGCACGCATGCGCCTTTCCATGCGCCTGCCGGCCGGGTTGCAAGCCCGCAGGCGCATGCGGCGGAAACTCGGGGTATAATTCGTGGACGGGCCGGCGACTTCGCCGCGTGCTCGCGAAACCCGATTTGCTCCTTCGCTCCGGGCGGCCGCTCAACCGGGCACCCGGACCCGGTTACGACGGCCGGCGGCGACGGGTCTCAATTGCTTGCACTGTCTGAGGAGCCCGTCGGCCCCGGCCTGCTTGAATACCGTGACTGCAGCATCGAGTTCGACGCGGGCGGATTCCTGGTCGCCCTCGTTGCATAGGCGGCATGCGCGCGCCCCAACGCCTGGGTGCTGGCGGTTGCCGCCGGCGTTGCAGCTGGCGGGGCCGGTGATGTCACCGCCGGGGCCGGCTCGACGCACAGCCGGTAGCCCTGCCGCGCATGCGTGCGGATGGCCCCGGTGGTTCCGACATCCGCGAGCGCGCTGCGGGCCAGGCTTACCGCCCGCTGCAGCGAGGCATCCGTCACGATCACGCCGGGCCAGACCGAATCGAGCTGCTCGTCCTTCGGCACCACGTGCCTGGAGTTCCGGGCCAGGTAGACGAGCAGGTCGAACACCCGCGGCTGCAGCGGGAGCACCTGCGCACCTGCGCGGACTTCGCGGGTGTTCTCGTCGATCTCGAAATCGACGAAACGGTGAATCATGGGATCGCCCAAGGGGTAACAGTGGGGTTGGTCAGGATCAGATAAGGAAATGATCAGTTTGGGAAAAGGATTTTCTTTCCCGATCCGCGTAGGATGAGCCCGTGATCAGCGAGGCCGACCCCCGGTCCCGCAGCGACCGCGAAACTCAGACAAGTCATTTCAATGCCGAAGCCGCTCGCGCCGGCGCCTGAAACCACCGGCAGCATCCACTCGCTGGCGCGCGCAGCTGCGATTCGACGATGCCGCCGGCCTGACGGCCGGCAGCATCGCCGCGGAGCGCGTGCCTGAATTATCAGGCTTTGCCGGCGCGCATGCCGAACTTTCGGGGCGCCTGTTGCCGGTGTTTGCCGCCGTGCTGGTATGCACGCTGCTCGCGTGGGCTCTGAGCCCGAAATCCGGAAGTGAAGCGCATGCTTCGGTGGGCCTCCCGCCAACGCCCGCCCTTTCGATGCAATGACCAACCAGACGGTTGCGGGCTTTCACATCTGGTGCCCGGGACAGGACTCGAACCTGCACGTCTTTCGACACCAGATCCTAAGTCTGGCGTGTCTGCCAATTCCACCACCCGGGCGCGGGGTCGACGTTGCGAAGCCGCCTGCAGGAGGGCAAACCTTCTTGGCCCCCACTTCGTTCCCGAGCGTAAGGCGAGCGGAAGTTGGTTGAGAACAGAAGTAGGCTACTGGGAGGCGGCCTTGGGGGCCGGAAGCGTTCATGACTGCCTCCCGGCGACGGTGGGTCCGTCGGCCCATGAAGGCCGCGTGTTACCCATTGACATTCAGAGATTAAATACGGTCGATTTGCCGCTGGATTTCACTTCCACGCCGTGGTGCCCCAGCCGGCTCAAATCGCCGGAAACACAAAAGGCCGCCCGAAACCGAGCGGCCTTTTGTGACCTAACACCAAGCAAACCGTAGAACTACAAACATTCACCGTCTTACCAGGACGGTGCTGACTACACAGGAAAGACGCGGCCGATCGATAAACGCTCAAAATTTCCAAAAAAACTTTTGGGGACCTGAAGATGCACCAAGTTTCCGGCTGGCGAGCGCAGGACCGCGCAGCACAGGGGGTGCGATTTAGTGTCGCAGCTGAGACACCGAAATCGCAAGCGGCGCGGGTCCCAGGGGACTTGCGGATTGGGAGGCGTTGAAGTGTGGCCTGCGACTCGCTTCCAGAGGCAATAGCCGGGAGGCGCGGTTACCAGGGCAACGCATCCAAATCGACGTTGCCACCGCTCAGGATGATGCCAACCCGCTGGCCGGCGAAAAGTTCGGGATGCTCACGAATAACCGCGGATGGCACTGCGCTGCTAGGCTCGACCAGAATCTTGAGCACCTCCCAGAGCCGGCGCATCGCAGCAACAATCCCATCCTCGCTGGCGGTGGCGATGCCATCCACGTTGGCCTGGATAATCGGGAACGTACGGTCCCCGAGCAGGGTGCGGAGCCCGTCAGCGATGGTCCGGGCAGGTTTATCCACAATTCGTCCGGCGCGCAGCGATTCGGCGGCATCATCGGCCTGAAGCGGCTCCGCTCCGAGGACCCGGATACCGGGTCGCAGGGATTTGGCGGCAATTGCGGTGCCGCTGAGCAGGCCCCCCCCTCCGACCGGGGTGATCACGACGTCGAGGTCCGGAACTTCCTCGAGGAATTCGACGGCGGCGGTGGCCTGGCCGGCGATGATCCGATCGTCATTGTAAGGGTGGATCAACGTGGCGCCGGTTCGGGCAATCACTTCGGCACACGTGCTTTCCCGGGCGGCGAGGGTGGGTTCGCACAGCACAATTTGCCCACCGAAGCCGGCGACGGATTGGCGTTTCGGCGCGGAGGCATTCTGCGGCATCACGATGTGGGCGGAGATGCCGCGGAGGGCGGCGGCACGGGCGAGTGCGGCGGCATGATTGCCGGAGGAATGGGTGGCAACGCCCCGGGCAGCCTCCGCAGCGGATAGCGAGAAAACCGCGTTGCACGCCCCGCGTGACTTGAAGGCGCCGGCCTTCTGAAAGTTCTCGCACTTGAAGAAGAGCCGGGCGCCGGATTCGCGATCGAGCAGCGCACTGGTGAGCACGGGGGTGCGATGAATGTGCGGCCGGATGCGCTCGTGCGCCTGCCGGATTTCCTCGAGTCGCGGCGGAGGATGCATGTCGCATAGGACATCACGCCCCGGGCAGCGCCGCTAGCCCGAAGATCGGATGGGAGCGCGGGGAGCAACTGCCGGGACGCTCGGGCACAGCGAGGTCCCCAAAATTTTCTGACGCGACATCGGCTCCATTAGAGGCAACGATTCGGGGCGTCCGCCCACGGTTTCGCAACCCGCAACCCCACACTCCCCATGGAACGCAAGACTGCCCGCGAATTCGATCAGGAACTGCTCGTGCTTTACGATCGTTATGTCCACGGCCAGATCGACCGGCGCTCGTTCCTGCAGCACGCCGGCAAGTTTGCCGCGGGCGGCGTGACGGCCGCCGCACTGCTCGAGATGCTCAGCCCCCAGTACGCGCTGGCGGCCGAGGTGCCGGCGGGTGATCCGCGGGTGAGTTCGAGCCAGGTCAAGTATCCCTCGCCCGAGGGCCACGGGGAAATGCGGGGGCTGCTGGCGCGACCGGCACGGGCGCCCGGCCGGCTCGCCGGGGTGGTGGTCGTGCATGAAAACCGCGGGCTGAATCCGTACATCGAGGACGTCGCGCGCCGCGTGGCACTGGCGGGGTACGTGGCTTTCGCGCCGGATGCCCTTTATCCCCTCGGCGGGTATCCAGGTAATGATGACGAAGGGCGGGCCATGCAGGCAAAGCTGGATCGCGCGAAGATTACCGCCGATTTTGTCGCGGCGGCACGGTTTCTCCACGGGCACGAGGCCTGCAACGGGAAGCTGGGCGTCGTCGGTTTCTGCTTCGGGGGACTGATGGCCAACACGCTGGCCTGGCGGGTGCCGGATCTCATCCGGGCCGCAGTGCCGTATTACGGCGGACAGCCATCGGCCGCGGAGGCCGCGCGAATCAAAGGGGCGCTGCTGCTGCATTATGCGGAGCTGGACACCCGGGTGAATGCCGGCTGGCCCGCCTACGAACAGGCCTTGAAGGAAAGCCGGATTGAATACCAGGCGCACATCTACCCGGGAGTGCACCATGGATTCCACAACGACACGACGCCGCGCTACGATGAGGCAGCCGCCAAACTTTCGTGGTCGCGTACGCTCGAATTTTTCGGGAGGAAACTGGCGTGACGTTTCCGTCCGGGTCGGATGGAGATGCCACCAGCAGGTTGTCACTGCCATGATCGTCTCCCTTCCATTGGCGCTTGCCGCGAGCTCCGGCTCCCCTTCCGGGGCCGGGTGGACGGTGGTGATGGCCTTGGTTGGAGGGGGCGCCGCCGCCGTGCTCGGCTGGCAATTGCACCGTTCGCGCAACCGCCATGCGGCGGAAATGGCGGAGCAGGCGCGGCGGCTGGCCGACGAGCAGGAGAGGGCTTCGCAGGCCTGCCAGCAGAACGAGGCGCTGACGCGCGAAAGCCAGGCGAAGAGCGAAATGCTGGCGACCCTGAGCCGGGACATCCGGGCGAATCTCAACGGCATCATGGGGTCGGCGGACCTGTTGCTCGACAATGCGCTGAAGCCGCACCAGCGGGAGCACCTGATTACATTGCGGGCCTCGGCCGAGTCGTTGCACCAGTCGCTGAACGATGTGCTGGATTTTGCCAGCATCGAGACGGGGAAGATCACGATCGCGCGGGAGGCGTTCGATCTCCGGCAGCCGTTGATCGCCGTGATCGAGCACCTGTCGCCGCTTTCCCTGCTGAAAGGTTTGGAACTCGTGCTGATCATCGCGCCCGACGTGCCGCTCCACGTCACCGGCGATGCCCTGCGGCTGCGGCAGGTCTTCCTCAACCTGGTCTCGAACGCCCTCAAGTTCACCCTCCGTGGCCGCGTGGTCCTGCGCGTGGAGCTTGGCGGTTCGCCGCCGGAGGCGAATGCGGCCGGAACCTCGTTGCATTTCACCGTCAGCGATACCGGCACTGCGATTCCGGAGGAGATGCAGGCCTCGATTTTCGATCGGCTGGCGCACTCCGATTCCGCCATGGCCCGGAAATTCGGCGGATCGGGCCTGGAACTGGCCATCAGCAAACGGCTGGTCGAGTTGATGGGGGGGCGGATCGGTGCGCGCAATCTGCCGGAAAGCGGTTCGGAATACTGGGTGGTGCTCTCGCTCCCGGCCGAAGCGGAGCAACCGGTCGCCGACCGCGTGCAGACCCGCGGGTTGCATGTCGTGGTCCTGGACCGGCTGTCCGCTTCGCGGCTGGCAGCGTCGGCCCTGCTCACGCGGATGGGGATTGATCATGACGTGACGGACACCCTGGCGTCCGCGCTCGAACTGCTGCGAGATGCGCACGAGGCGGAGGCCCGCGAACTGGTCCTGCTGATGGACGAGGAGATTGCGAACGAGCGCTCAGCGGACATTGCCAGGCTCACGGTGACGGATCCGGTGCTGCAGGGAACGCGACTGGTGTTGATGTCGCGGCATCCCGAGGCGCGCCTGTCCGCCGGGACGAGTTTCCCGATTGCGGCGCTACTGCGCAAACCGCTGCTCCGATCGGAACTGCTCCTCGAGGCCATCCGCGGGGCGCCGGAGGGGGATGCGACGCGACTGATTGCCTCGCGGCCACCCTTTGGGGAGCCGACTCCCGCCGCGACCGGGCCTGCAGTCCTGGTGGTGGACGACGATGAGATCAGCCGGTCGGTGTCGTCCCAGTTGCTCACGCGGCTGGGTTGCACCGTGGAAGTCGTCCCCAGCGGGATGGATGCCATCGAACGGGCGCAGAACCGGAAATTTGCACTGATCTTCATGGACTGCCAGATGCCGGAGATGGATGGCTTCACGACGACCGAGCGGATTCGGGCGGCGGCGGGCAATTCGGCGCCGCCGATCGTCGCACTGACGGCCAACACTTCGGCGGCGGATCGTGCCAGGTGTTCCACCGTTGGCATGTGCGACTTCATTGAAAAGCCGGTGCGACGCGCCGAACTGGCGCGTGTCCTGCGGCGGTGGGTCGCGTCGCCGCAGCTCGAGCTGCGCTGACGATCGACGCCGCTGGCAGCCGCAGTCCGGCCAGGTGGATCGCCGTCTGGAGCTGGTGCGGCGGGTGGAATCAAGATTGTTGTAACTTTGCCGGGAGGTCCGGGTTCTTGAGCCAACCACTCCTGCTCATGAAAAAGATTCCCGCCCTCTCCTTCATCGCCGCGCTCGCCGCGTTCATCCTCCTCCCCGTCAGCTTTGCCATCGCCGGTACGGCGCTTTTCGCCGCCGCGCTGCTGAGCATCATCTGCTCCGATTACTCCCGGCCGGTGGCCGCGACCCAGTTTGCGGTTGTGCACGCCTGCCGGCGTGAGCGCTTTGGACTGGCGGCCTGATTCTCCGCCCAGCGCACTGGAGGCGGCCTCTGCTCCGCAGGGGCCGCCTTTCTCATGGGCTCAGTGTCCCAGTCGCGACACCATGGCGTAGATGATCAGGGCCAGCAGGACCAGGCCGGTGCCGAAGAAGAGGAAGCCGAAGGCTTTGGCGATGTTCTTCCGGCCTTCCCAGTCGTCGGCCTTGATTCGGTACACGTCCAATTTGCCGGCGGCGAGCAGCCGATCGTACCAGCGGCGCCGTTCATGCAGCATTTCCGTCTTCGAGATCCGGCCCGAGAAGATGACCGTATCCATCGGGAACTTCTCGATCCGGAAATGCGTATTGAAGAAATGGAACGAGAAGATGAAGCCGGCGGCGAGGAGCGCCTCGTCGGAATGGACCACCATGGCGATGTTGATGATCCAGCCGGGCATGAAGAGCGTGAAGAACTTCGGGAACCACAGGATCAGCCCGGAGAAGCCGATGATGGCGACGCCCCAGAACACGGCGAAGTAGTCGAAACGCTCCCAATAGGTCCAGCGGTCGAACTGCGGCTTCGGGCCCTTGCCGAAGAACCATTTGTTGTGCGCCACGAAGTCGCGCCAGTCCTGCAGCGAAGGCACCATTGAATCCGGGTGGAAGATGATGCCCCAGATCCGCCGCAGCGTGATCCGGCCGGTGGCAGGATCGCGCAGGTTGCCGCGGTTGCGCCAGAATCCATGCAGCAGGGCCATCAGGTGGAGGATGAAGTACGCGAACGTGACGACGGCGGCGTAATGGTGGAGCGTCCGGGCGACCTCCGCGCTGCCGAGCAGTCGGAACATGGTGTGCGCCCAGTCGGTGTAGTAGAACTTCAGCGGCATGCCCGTGATCACCAGCGCGAGGAAGCTGGTCACCATCATCAGGTGCAGGAAGCGCTCGAAGGGGGTGAACCGGGTGAAGACATCGTCATCCACATGCGCCTGCGTCTTCGCCTCGCGGAAGGTCTTCGAGTCATGGAGGAAGAGGTAGATCGAGCGGACCAGCCAGAGGATCGTATGCAGCGCGAAGAACGTGAACACACTGACAAGCAGCGTGGTCATGAACCAGAACACCTTGTTCAGCGTGGGGTAGTTTTCCGCGTCCAGCGGATTGGCATGCGGCTGGTATTCGGTGAACCGCTCGTTCGCGCCGGGGTGGCATTGCTGGCAGGTCTCGACGATCTTGTCCTTGTGCAGCCGGGAGCGCTCATCGTGCACCGGAAAAACATCATGATGTCCGTGGCAATCGTAGCACGCGGCGACATCCGAGGCCACATTGGGCTGCCCAAGCGCCATCGCCTTGCCGTGGTAGGTTTCGCGATAGTGCTCCAGCCGATCCTCGTGGCATTTGCCGCAGCTCACGTCGCTGTTCGCCTTGAAATGAGCGGTCGTGGGCTTCTCGATGTCGTGCGCGGTATGGCAATCGGTGCAGACCGGGCCCTTCTGATCCCCCTGGGTGAGCAGCTGGCCATGAACGCTGGCATCGTAGATTTCCTCGATGCCCAGGTGGCACGTGCCGCAGGTGGTCGCAATGTTCGCATGATTCGACCGTGAATCGCGGTCGACGCTGCGCTTGATGTCGTGGACGCCGTGGCAGTCGTTGCAGGAGGGGGCCACGATCAGCCCCATCTGGGTGAGGGCGCGGCCATGGATGCTGTCGAGATAATGGCCGCTGATTTCCTTGGTCCCGATCCGGTAATTTTTCGCGAGCGTCTCGTTGTCGTGGCAGGTGCCGCAGGTTTTCGGGAGGTTCAGCTTGAAGACCCGGGAGTCGAACTGCTTCACCGGGACCATGTCATGCGTGCCGTGGCAGCTGGCGCAGGACGCGGCCTCGGATGCCCCCATCTGGTGGCTCATGCCGTGGATGCTGGTCGCATATTGCGCGACCTCGTCCTGGTGGCAGGAGGCGCACTGGGCGGGCGGCAGTTCCGCGGGATGATCCGCCGAGGTGATGCTCGCGTGGCAGTCGATGCAATTCAGCCCCCCATGCACCGAACGGGTGAACAATTCGGCCCGGATGCCATCCCAGTGCTCCGGCTTTCCGTTGGCTGCGGGAATCAGCTCCGCCTCGTGGCAGTCCATGCAATCGGTGTTGGCGACCACCGGGCCGGGCGGGGTAATCTCCGCGGCAGCCGGTGCGACGGCCGCCGGTTCCGGCGATGGCGGCGGCGTGTCCGCAGCGGTGAGGGCCGCCGCGGCCCCGATCAGGATGACGCCTGCCATCCACCCGCGTGGCGGCAGAAGAAAATGGATACGGGGCACAGCCATCCCGGCAGTATGCGGGAAAATCCGCCGGCCCCGCTACGCAGGCATTGACGCTTGATGCGCAACATTTGCTCGGTGGATGAGCAAATGTTGTACCTCGAAAAAATACGCGCGGCCCGGCGGCCGCGCGCATACTTCCTCCGCCAGCGGGGTTTTACTGGATTCCGCCGTTATGGCAGTCGGCGCAGGTGAGGTCGGGATCGAGTTCACCGCCAGGATGGACAAAATCCAGCCCCTTGGCGGATAGGAGCTCGAGTTCCTCTCCCTTGCCCTGGGCGAGGATGGTGTGGCAGGAATTGCAGTCGCTCGATTTCACGAGCTGCCCCTGGGCGGTCTTGTGCTGGTCGTCGTGGCAGCGGAAGCACCCCGGCCAGTCCTTGTGGCCGATATTGTTCGGGTACACCCGCCAGTCGGCCTTTCGTTCCGGAAACACCGAGAGCGAAAACAGTTCCTGGACCGTGGCGATTGCGCCGGGCAGTTCCACGGCATAGGCGCGGTCATTGTACTTGGACCGCATGAAATCCGCGATCTTCTGGGGGGCCTCGGCGGTCGTCGTGATTTCGGTTTCGGTCATCGCCTGGACGGCGACCCGCTTGATGTTGGGCAGCTTGGTCGATAGGGTGCCCTGCATCATTGCCTTTTCCACCATGTCGTTGGCGGGCGGGAAGACGTGGGCGGGGCGGTTGTGGCAATCCATGCAATCCATCACGCGGATCTGGTCCTCGGGCGGTTCGCCGGTGAAATCCTCCGTGCGGAACACCCGGGTCGTGCCGTCCTTCAGGTTGCGCACGCGCATCCACGGGATCTCCTGCCGCTTGGCATCGGTCGCGTAGTATTCGACGCGCTCGGTGTCGCTGACGTGCCAGTGAATTCCGCCGAGCGGGCTGCCCAGGGCGCTCTTGTTGACATGCATCAGCATGCGCGCGGTGTAGGGGGTGTTCTCCTTGTCGGAGAGGAAATGGTCGAAGTTGATTTCCACGTTGCCGTGGAATTTTTCCGGCCAGTGGCACTGCTCGCAGATTTCCGGCGCGGGCCGGAGGTTGGTCAGGGGGGTCTCGATCGGCCGGTTGTAATTGTCGAATGTATACGACACGAGCTGGTGAACCCCGTTGATCTTGGCCTTCACGAACCATTCGGCGCCGGAACCGATGTGGCATTCGACGCAGTCCACCCGCGCGTGCGAGCCCCGCTTGTAGGTCACGTATTCCGGGGCCATGGCCGAATGGCAGACCTCGCCGCAGAACTGGTTTGATTCCGAATAGTGATAGGTCTGGTAGCTGCCAAATGCGCTCAGGACGAGGAACATCACGCCGCCGGTCCCGAACCCGATGATCATGCGACGCTGGCGGGGGTTGCCGAAATCCAGCTGCCACCGATCGGGGTGCGCCGTGTGCTTGATCGCCCAGCGCCGCTGAGCCCAGGCGCCAAAGAGCACCAGCGTGATGCCGGTAATCAGGAATGCCGGCGCAACGAGATACGTGAGAATCCCGAGGTAGGGATTCTTCTCGCCCTGCGAGAAGTCCATCCAGACCAGGAAGGCGAAGGAGAAGAGCGCCCCGGCGGTCAGGACCGCGCCGATGGCGCTGATCCAGTTGTTGAAATGGGACGTCGGCTTGAGCGCACTGCGCGGTGCACTGGGGACATCCGGCGGGGGAGTGGAGTCAGGCATGATGAAGCAATTTGGAAATCTCAGGGCACAAAAGAACCGGCGCAGGCGCAAAGCCTCGGCGCCGGTCCGTCACAGACAAGGCAAAATGCCGCTCAGGACTTGAACTTGCGGATGTGGGCCACGAGCTCCTTGAGCTCGGCGTCGGACAGCTCCTTGAACGCCTTCATCTTTTCCTTGCCATCGACCATGACGCCTTGGGAGGTGGCCTTGATGATCTCCTCGTCCGTCATCTTTGCCTGCACGTCCGCCTGGGTGTAGTCTTTCAGGTTGAGCTTCTTTCCAATCTTGGTCTGCCCCTTGCCGTCAGCGCCGTGGCACTTCGCGCAGAGGGTGCTCCAGTTTTCGGCGGCAGGAGCAGCAAGGGCAAAGGCGGCGGCGGCCAGCATGGCCGTACCGAGGGCAATGTGTTTGATGTATTTCATGGCTACAGGAAGGGCGGTTGGAGGGATGATTTCTTGGAACGGCGCCACTATGCCGACGGGGGGAGGGATCCGCTGCGCATCAGTTGCCAACCTCCATGCAAACCTTGCGAATGCCCGTCTTCAGCCTCCGCAAATCTTGCCTTGCCGCCGCTCTCAGGCCGCGACGTTTCGGGCTGCGAGCCGGCTGGCCAGGCCGTGAATCATGCAGGTGGCCACGGCGACGCCGGCGGCCGTGGCGGACGTGAGCACCGTGGTCACCGCCGTGGGAGCAAGGATCGAAATGGTGAAGAAATGCAGCGGAGGCAGCCGTCCGAGCAGAGCCGCGGTGCGGAGGAGTTCCCGCACCCCCAGCCGGTTGCCGCAGAGCCCGCGCGGAAGATCATGAAAACCCTCCGGCTGGCGGTAATTCACCGTTCCGGCGGGGAGGAGATCCCGTGCGGCATCGACGACGATCAAGGCCCGGACGTCATTGAGCGCCGGCAGCGCCCGCAGGGCATGGCCCGCGGCCTCGTGCAGTTCGACGCCAGGGATCGGGGGTTCGAGCCGGAGCCGGCGGATCACATGGGCGCCCGCGCCATCATCACCCCGTCGGATATTTCCCAATCCCAGGATCAGGACACGAGCCGCGCCGGTGCCCTGCCGGAGGCGGGCATAGGCCTCGCCGACGAGGGTTGCGTCGAGGTAGAGCATTCGGGAGATGAAGATCGGCGGGGCCGGCACGGCTCACCTTGGCGGCACCCGAGCGTTGAAGAGCGCGATTTTAGCGGCAGCCCCTGAGGATGTTGTGCGTTTTTTGGGAAACACTGTGCACACGTTGTGGTTTCGCGGCTGAAGACTCGACCGTGGGCGACGCCGGCGGTATCAGGAGCACCGATGCACACCCAGCGATCCAAGGAAACCGTGGTTCCAGTCGCGCGAGGCGCGGTGGGCATGGGGCTGCACGAGGATCGGATCGGTCCGCCGGAGCGGCGGGAGAAAGGATCGCGGGGAAATCCGCTGGCGAGTGGCAGCAGCTCCGTCGCCCCGCAGAGGCCGCACACGGATGACGAGGGGGAGGTTGCCATCCGGGTGGTCGGGCATGGATTCGATCGCGAATTTGCCGAGTTCGTCGCCCGCAGTGCCGCGCGGCAGGGGCTGATTGGATGGATTCGGATCGGCAGTGGCGAGGCGATCATCCGGGCGGTTGGCCTCGACGAGAACCTTGCCTCCCTGGTTCGCGAACTGCGCGAGCATGCACCGGTGGACACCTCCGTCCGCGGTTTCGAGTTGGAACGGCTCGACGCGTTGCCACCGCTGCCCAGCAATGGCTTCATTGCCCTGCTCGAGACCATCGCGCCGGGCGAGCCGGCGGAAGCGGCTGGAGTCCAGCAGGCTGCCGGTGCCGGGCACGAGATGCTGGTCTGACCTCACCGGGCGACTGCCATACCCAACGATGCCCACTCCTCCGCAAGAAATGCGGAGCGAGTCAGGGGGGTCGTGTGGCATCGTAAAACCGGCGCTTATTGGCGCCGCAACAAATGCAGACCCACACCCACCCACGGCCCAATCCCCTCGCATGTCCCTGCGATTGCAGCCCGGACTCGCTTGCACTGAACCTGCGGCCGGGTTCCGTTGGACGCCTCATGCGCATCCCCTTTGACCGTTTGATCCTCCTGGCGCTGCCGCTGGCGCTGGGTGCATGTGGCGACCAGCAGATCGCCGCATATCGGATTCCCAAGGAAAAGGAGCCCGAACTGGCGCCGGCGGCGGCCCATGCCCACGGCAACTCCGGCACCACGCCCCCGGCGGCCGGCGAAAATGCTGCGCCCGGTATGGGCAGTGGCATGGCCGGCACGGCCGTCGCAACCGCCTCCGGCCCCGGGCTGACCTGGGTCGCGCCGGCCCACTGGCAGTCGAAGGCGGGCAGCGCGATGCGCAAGGGCAGCTACGCGATTCCCGGTGACGGCGGGGTCATGGCCGACCTGGCGATCACGGCCTTCCCCGGAGATGTCGGCGGCGAGGTGGCCAACGTCAACCGCTGGCGCGGCCAGATTCAACTGCCGCCGCTGCCGGAAGCGGCGGTGGCCGCAGCGGTGACGCGACTCGAGCACAACGGACTGCGGATGGGCGTCGTCGACCTGGTGAGCACCGGCGCCAACCCGACTCGGGTGCTTGGTGCCTGGATACCGCACGAGGGCTCGACCTGGTTTGTCAAGCTCACCGGCCCCGACGGCCTCGTGGCGAAGGAGAAGCCCGCGTTTCTCGAATTCCTGCAGACCATCAAGCCCGCCGCCCAGCCATGAACGAATCCCTCCGCTCCCTGCGCGATTTCTTTGTCTCGCTCAAGCTGACGGTCGCGCTGCTCGTTTTCGGAATGCTGCTCATCTTTGCCGCCACGCTCGACCAGGTGAACCTGGGAATCTGGGCGGTGCAGGAGAAGTACTTCCGCTCCTTCATCGTCTACGGCCGCTTCGGTGAGTTCGCCGTCCCGATGTTTCCGGGCGGCTACGTGATCGGCGGGCTGCTGCTGATCAACCTGGTGGCGGCCCACATTTACCGGTTTGCCTTCACCTGGCGGAAGCTCGGGATCCAGCTCGCGCACATGGGGCTGATCCTGCTGCTGCTCGGTGAGCTCTTCACCGGCCTGCTGCAGGAGGATTTCCAGATGCGGATCGGCCGCGGGGAGACGGTGAACTATGCCGAGAGCTTCCGGGACAATGAACTGGTGCTGATCGACGTCACCGATCCCGAATTCGACGAGGTGGTCGCCATCCCCACCGGGTTGCTGGAAAAGGGCAAACCGATCCAGCATCCGAAGCTGCCCTTCCGGGTGGTGCCGAAGCTTTACTATCCCAACTCGATTCTGCAGATGCGGCCGCAGGATGGGCCGCCGTCGCCGGCCACGGCGGGCATCGGTCCGCAGCTGATGGCCGCGCCGCAGCCGATCACCTACCGGGAGAACGAGCGTAATGTGCCGACGGCCTTCGTGGAACTCGTCGGATCCGGAGGCTCGCTCGGCACGTACCTTGTATCCACCGGACTAATCCGGGCCCAGCCGTTCGAGCACGCGGGCCGCCAGTGGAAGATCGCGCTCAGGGTGCGCCGGCTCTACCAGCCGTTTTCGCTCACCTTGAATGAGCTGCGGCACGATGTTTACCCCGGCACGGAGATTCCCAAGAACTTCTCGAGCCGGGTCCAGTTGAAGACCGCCGATGGCCGGGAGGATCGCGAGGTGCTGATTTTCATGAACAACCCGCTGCGTTTTGGCGGCCAGACTTTCTACCAGTACCAGATGGATCGCAGCAGCGGCTTCACCGTCCTGCAGGTGGTCCGCAATCCCTCCTGGCTCGTGCCCTACATCGCCTGCACCCTGATGACGCTCGGGCTCCTGGTCCAGTTCGGCTTCCACCTGATTGCCTTTGTCGGCCGGCGTCGCGCGCCGGCCGCCGCGGCGCCAGTCTCCATCCCGGCCGCCCGCTAGCCCGTCCACCCCTGCCATGAAACGATTCCTTCCCACCCTGGCGGTCCTGCTGGTCCTGGCTGCCGTCGCCGGCACCCTCCGGGCCCCGCGCAACCCCGGCGCCTACGACGTCACCGGCTTCGGCGCGCTGCCGACGCTGGTCAACGGCCGGATCAAGCCGCTGGACACCGTCGCGCGCACGTCGCTGCTGACCCTGCAAGGGCGCCAGCGGCTCACCGCTGCCGACGGCCGTCGCGTGACCCCGGAGGAGTGGCTGCTCGACATGCTCTTCAACCCTGCGGTGGCGGATCACTACGCCGTCTTCGAAATCGTGCATCCGGACGTCCTCGCGCTGCTGGCGTTGGACACGGCTGACGGGCAGGGGGGCAAGCGCTTCTCGCTCCACCAGCTCCTGCCGCGGATTGCCGAGCTGGATCGCCAGGCCAAGCTGGCCGACACGACCGAGGCACCGCTGCGCTCCGCCTTCCAGCGGGCGGTCCTGCAACTGCGGAACAATGTCGCCCTGTATCAGCGGCTTCAGCACAGCCTCGCCATGCCGGGGGCACGGGATTTCTTTGACCAGCTCGCGCGGATCGAGGCGGCGCTGCCGGCGGGTGCCGGTGCGGCCCACGGCACGGGCCCGCAGGCAAACCTGATGCTCGAGGCCTCGCGGATGTTTGGGGTGATGGACGCCTACGGCTACCTCCATACGATCGCGCCGCCGCCCGGCTCCCCGGAGGGCACGGACTGGCAGACGGCCGGGGCCGCATGGAACGCCGCCCTGTCGAGCGGCCGGGTGGATCCGACGGCGGCCGCCTATGCCGCGATCGGCCGGGCCTGGCAGCTGCACCAGCCGGAGGACTTCAACCGCGGCGTGCAGCAGCTGCGGGAGAACTTCGCGGCCGCCATGCCGGCGGAGATGCGGAAGACGGGCGTCGAGGTCCGGTTCAACGTGGCCCAGCCGTTCTATACCAGCACAATGCTGTACGTCCTCGCCTTCCTGGCCGGCGTGGTCTCCTGGTTGCGCTGGCCGCAGGGGTTGGGCCGGCTCGCCTTTGGCGTGCTGGCGATTGCCTTCGTGCTCACGACCGCCGGCATTGCGGCCCGGATGTGGCTGGAAGGCCGGCCGCCGGTCACGAACCTGTATTCCTCGGCGATTTTTGTCGGTTGGGGTGCCGTGGCGCTGTGTCTCGTGATCGAGTACTTTTACCGCAATGCCATGGCCAGCGTGGCTGCCGGGCTGATCGGCTTCGCCACGCTCGTGATTGCGCATCACCTCGCGCTCGGTGGCGACACAATGGAAATGATGCGGGCGGTGTTGGATTCGAACTTCTGGCTGGCCACGCACGTGGTCACGATCGCGGTCGGCTATTCGGCCACATTCCTCGCCGGGTTCCTCGGATTGATTTATGTGGGCCGTGGCGTGTTGACCCGCGGGCTCGACACCGCAACGGCGCGGAACCTTGGACGGATGATCTACGGCATCGCCTGCTTCGCGATGCTGTTCAGCTTCGTCGGCACCGTGCTCGGCGGGATTTGGGCCGATCAGTCGTGGGGCCGGTTCTGGGGTTGGGATCCGAAGGAAAACGGCGCGCTGCTGATCGTGATGTGGAATGCGGTGATCCTGCATGTGCGCTGGGGCGGACTCGTGCAGGGCCGCGGACTGGCGCAGCTGGCGATCTTCGGCAACATCATCACGGCCTGGAGCTGGTTCGGGGTGAACATGCTCGGCGTCGGGCTGCACAGCTACGGCTTCATGGATTCGGCGTTCTGGTGGCTGATTATTTTCATGGCGAGCCAGCTCGGGTTCATGGCGCTCGGCGGGCTGCCGCTTGCAAAGTGGCGCAGCGGCCCGGCCCTGCTGCCGGCCCAGCGAAAACCAGCGGCAGCTCCGACGCTGAAGCTTGCCGGAGTCTGATCGTGGATTGGAGTAGCGCCGCGCCTCCGACCGGCGAACCGATCAGCGCAGATTAGCGCGGATTAGCGTTCCTCCTGAACCGGAGCCAACGGAGTAAACGGAATTCTTGGGAAAACTGCATTTCTCGGTTTTCTTCGTTTCCTCATGTTCAAAATACCGAGGCCCCGTCCTGATTGGGTTGCTGATTGGCTCGGAGATTCCTTTTCCACGAATCTCCGGAACGCGGAATTCCCATGACCATGCCAGCAGGATCCACTTTCCCGATGAAGCGACGGCGTCTCATCGAAATGAGCATGCTTCGCCGCGGTTTCACCCCTCAGGGTGCCAGCCGCTGCACCAGGTTCATCAATGGCTGCACTTCCGGTATGGGCTGGACCCAGTCGCTGTACAGCAGCTCCGGCAGCGTGTAACGCGTATTGTAGAGGACGAAATTGGCCTTGTCGTTGCGGGAGATGTGTCCGGCCTTCACCGTGGCACCCGCGTACAGGCCGGTCGACTTGGTGTAGGCGAGCATGGGAGTCTTGAGGATCTCCGCGTTCACCCGCTCCGTCTCGGCCGCCTTGGGACCCGCCACCGCTTTTGCATCCACGCCGATGTTGAAGCGGTTGTTGAAGAGCATCCGCGGTGTGGCCTCGTCGGTGATGATGAACACGCTTTCCACCGAGGTGGCGCCGAGTTGGAAACCCAGACTGGCTTCACCTGCATTGACGAGCACCGGCAGGCTCCAGCGACCGTCCGGCTTCTTGACCATGATCACGCCGTAGCCGTCCTTCAGTCCAAAGATGAACCCGGCCTTGAACTGGTTGAGAATCAACACGGCCTTGGCCCGCTGCCACGCCTCGCGCGAAGGGCCGATCGCCGGACGCGACACAAACTCCTGGAGAATCGCCTCACAGGATTGGACGCGATCCAACAGGTTCGTGCGCGAGGGTTCGGCGTGGCCGGCGCTGGCGCCGAAGAGCGCGACAAGTGAAAGCAGCAGGAATTTGTTCATGGCAGCGGAGAAAGTGAATTGATGCGAGTGTAGGCAGGCCGCGGCACGCTTGGAAAGCGTGGATTCGAAGCCGGCCAAGGCGGGACAATCCACCGTCCGCAAAGTTCCGGATTCCAGGGAACGAAGCGGGGATGCGATTTTCCGCTTCTGCGCGGGCGACTATTCCAGCCCGCGGGCGGCCAAATCCTCCTCGTCCCATCCCAGGAAGTGGCCGAGTTCATGCAGGTAAGTCAGCCGGACCTCCTCGCGAAACACGGCTTCGTCGCATTCGGCGAAGTCCCACAGGTTGTCGAGGTAGAGCAGGATCTGGGGCGGCAATGGAGGCTCGTCGGAAAACTCCGTTCCGTAGGGTCGGCCGGTGAAGAGTCCGAGGATGTCGGGTTCAAACCCATCGGCCAGCAATTGGGCATCGGGGACGCGTTCGAAATGGACTGCGACCTCCCGGGCCAGCGATCGGATTTCCCGGGGAAGCTGCCGTTGCGCGGCGGTCACCGTATCGGCGGCGAGTTGCATGAGCCGGGCGTGGTCCATCGCCTTCACGGTTTCAGCTCGGACGAGAGATCGAGCCGTTCGAACCGCCGGCCGAGCAACCAAACTCCGAAGGCAACCTGCGCCGCGAGCACTGCGACGACCACACCGACCGCGAGCAGGAGGGCAGGGATCGGGCCGGCAAGCCAATGGCCGATGAAGAACAGCGCGGTGGCGAACGCCATGGCGGGAATGAGGGCCACCAGCATCATCAGCAACTGGGCGAAAAAGAAGATCATCCGCTGCCCGAGCACCTCGACCCCACCGCCGCGCATCCGACTGGATTGAGACCAGCCCGGAAACAGGAGTGCAGCTGCGTTCGGAACAAGCAACTGCAGGGCCGAAAGTGGAGGAATTACCGCCGCGACTCCCAGCGCCGCGACGATCCGCACTTGCGGGGTGAGCCAGCCCAGGGCCGGCGATGACGGGTGGAAGGTCAGCGCCGCGATCAGCACACAGAGCCAGGCTACCCCCGTGAGGATTGCTGTTGGTGCAAGCAGCTGTCCCAGCACCACCTGCCAGCCCGCGAGCGGGTAAATCTTGATGATGTCCGAGTTCGCGAGATCCGAACGGATGTCCTGTCGCGCGAATTGCGGCCCGATGATGAGGGTATAACAGCCGAACACGATCGCGATCGCCCCGGCTACCGGCAGCAGGCCCCGCCACTCGGGCCGGCCCTGGATCCACGCCCAGAGCCCGAAGATGAGAACGACCGAGCCGGCCAAAACGCGCAGATTGAAGTACGGCCAGGTCGAGAGCAGGTTCTTCCAGAGAAACGCGATTTCCGGACGCCCGGTGGCCAGGAGCCGGAACGGAGCGCCCCGACCCTTTATCATCCCGATTCCTCGCCGGGATTCACCGGTCTTCCAGGCGGCGAGCCGCTCACTGCGCTTCCGCGCATGCTCAATGGTGGCATCCTCGAAACTTACGGCACTGTTCAGCACCCACAGGTAAAGCAGGGTCAGGACGGCGAACGCCGGCGCGAGCGCCCCCAGGAACATTCGCAGATCGAGGGCGAGGAACGGCCTGAGAATCACCTCAACCGGCCACAGGACCCAGCGCAAGGGCTCCACTCCCGCCACCATCGCAACCCAGCCAGCGAATGGACGCAGCGTGAGATCATCGGCCAGCGGCGGAGGCAGCCGGTGCGCCGCGGGCAGCCGTGCCCACGTGAATCCCACGAGGAGGAGCAGCCCGCCGGCCACCCAGAACCGGCGCCGCCAACGGCCGACGCCAGCCTCCGCGAGCCGCGTCAGGCTGAATCCGGAACCGGTAAAATGAAGATTGAGCGCGGAAAAGATGAACCACCATCCGACGGCCTGCGTGAAGGCATTCCCGCCGAGGAAGGTCCAGCGGTTCGAGAAAAGCATCATGACAAAGGCGCCGAAGAGACTCTTGAACTGGGTGCTGAGCAGCCGGAAGTGGATCAATCCCCGGCGGGTGACTGGCGCGGGGAAGAGGAAGGCGATTTCCGCCTCGCTGAACCCCAGCGCGGCCGACCCGCGAGGCAGGAGCCACATCAGGACGCACGCGACGAAAAGGCCCAGGGCGCCGATCCCGGCCGCCGCCGGCAGCCAGTCGACCGGCAGCATTCCGGCACTGCCGGCGGCCCCACTCGCGGCGAACCCAGCCGGCAGGTGGCGTGGCGGCGGTGCGCCCAGCCGGTGAAAGAAGAAGAGGTAAAAATAGGCGATGCCGACGGTGGCGCCCGCGAGGTACTTGGGCTCCCGCAAGCGCCGGATCCGGGAACGTCCCCAGTTTCCAAATGACGCCAGCCGCAGGTAGAGCAGCGCTCGAAGCATGGCCGACCTAAATCTCGGACCCTCCCGTGGCGCGCAGGAAGACGTCCTCGAGCGTCATTCGGGCCTCCCCATTGCTAAAACGGGCGGCGACCTCGGCGAGCGTGCCGTCGGCCAGCTTCGTCCCCTGCTTGAGAATCAGGACGTGAGTGCAAACCTCCTCGAGCAGATGCAGCAGGTGGGAGCTGAGGACCACGGCAGCGCCGTCGCGGGCCCGTTTCACGATCGAGTTCTTCATCCGCCGGATCCCAAGCGGATCCAGCCCGGTCAGCGGTTCATCGAAGAACATGACCTGGGGCGCGTGCAGCAGCCCGCAGGCGATCGCGAGTTTCTGTCGCATTCCGCGCGAAAGTTCGGAGGGCAGCCGGTCCGCCCGGTCCGCTATTTCGAACTCCTCGAGCAGCGGGCCCGCGACGGTCTCGTAATTGGCCACGCCATAAATTCGGGCGACAAAGTTGAGGTGCTGCCGCACGGTCAGGTATTCGAACAGCCGCGGCTCATCGGGAAAGAAGGCGAGATTGCGCTTGGCCGCCACCGGGTCGGCGGCGAGTTCAATCCCCGTGATCCGAACCGTCCCGGTTGTGGCCGGTATGATGCCGGCCATGCAGCGCAAGGTGGTGGTCTTGCCCGCACCATTGGGCCCGACCAGACCGAGAACTTCACCCCGACGCACAGTGAACGAAAGATCCTGGACGGCAGCCACGCCGCCGTAGCGCTTGGTAAGGGCCTCCACCTCGATCATTGCCCGCACGCTGCGGGCACGGCACGTGCGGCGCAAGCCCCGCCAAATAACCGGTAACTCCGCAACCCATGGACCGTCTTGCTGCGGGTCCACCCTCGCATTCCGCGAGGAAACTCATTCAGTGCCATGAAAGTTCTCAAAATCGTCGTTTGCTCACTAGCCCTTGCCGTCGTGCCATTTGTGCAGGCGCAGGCTGAAAAGTCCCCCTCCGGCGAAGCCCGCAAAGGCGGCGGCCGCGGCAGCCCCGATGCCCAGATTGAACGGATCGATGCCGCCGTAACGCTCACCGCAGAACAGAAAACCAAGGTGCGGGAGATCCTGGCCAGTGTGCAGGAGAAGACCCAGGCGCTCCCGAAGGAAGAGCGGCGCGCCCAGGGTGCCGAGCTCCGCAAGGCTTCGAATGCCCAAATCCGCGCGGTGCTCACGCCCGAACAGCAGAAGAAGTTCGACGCGATGCCGGCGCCGCAGGGCGGCAAGAAGAAGAGCCAGTAACCTCAGGGTTGGTGTCAACAGCCGTCGCGGTTTCTCCGCGGCGGCTTTTTATTTCGGCATTTTTCATCGCCCTCTTTTCCGCATCTCCGCCACGCTGCTCGGAATGGCTGAACCGAGACGGATCCTGGTGGTGGGCGGCGGGGCCGCAGGCTTCTTCGGTGCCATTGCCTGTGCCGAGAAACTCGGGCCGGCGGGAAAGGTCACGCTCCACGAGGCGACCGCCCATCCGCTCGCCAAGGTCCGGATCTCCGGCGGGGGCCGCTGCAACGTCACTCACGCCTGCTTCGATCCCCGCGAACTGGTGAAAGGGTATCCACGGGGTGGACGCGAACTGCTCGGCGCGTTCCACCGCTGGCAGCCGCAGGACACCGTCGACTGGTTTGCCCGCCGCGGGGTGGAGCTGAAGGCCGAGCCCGACGGCCGGATGTTTCCCGTCACCGACGACTCCGCCACCATCGTGGCCTGCCTCACGCGGGCGGCGGAACAGGCCGGCGTGCAGGTGGTGACGTGCCTAGGGGTCCGAAAGGTGGAAACCGCAGGTGCCCGGCCGGCCGCCGGTGGGCGCCGGGAGCCGTCCTTCTGGATCACGCTGACCGATGGCTCGCAGGTGCGGTGCGAGCGGCTCCTGATTGCCACGGGTGGCAACCGTTCATCCGCGGGATTCACGATTGCCGCGGCGCTCGGTCACACCATCGAGCCGCTCGTGCCGTCGCTCTTCACGTTTCACATCGACGATGCCCGGCTGATCGGGCTTTCCGGAGTGTCGCTCGAAAACGCGAGCGTGCGGGTGGCGGGGACGAACCTGCGGGAAAGCGGACCGCTGCTCATCACGCATTGGGGCCTGAGCGGACCGGCGATCCTCCGGCTGTCCGCCTGGGGTGCGCGGGCACTGGCGGCACGCGATTACCAGTTCAGCATAATCGTGAATTTCGCCCCGGCCTGCGATCGCGAGTCGCTGGGTCGTGAGCTGGTGCGGGTCCGCACGGCCAACCCGCGCCGGCAGATCACGACGTGGAGTCCACTGCCGATGCCGCAGCGGCTGTGGGAGCGGCTGGTCACCGCGGCGGGAATTGCCGCGACGACACCGTGGAGCAATGTGGGCAACGCCGCCCTCGCGGCCCTCGTCGCGTTGGTGACCGCCGCGGAGTTCAAGGTGGTCGGGAAGAGCGCCTTCAAGGAGGAGTTCGTGACCTGCGGCGGTGTGCGGCTGAGCGAGGTGGAGTTCCGGACGATGGAAAGCCGGATATGCCCGGGGCTGCACTTCGCGGGCGAGGTGCTGGATATCGACGGCGTCACTGGCGGGTTCAATTTTCAGTCGGCCTGGACTACCGGCTGGCTTGCCGGCCAGGCCATGGCGGCCGGAGTGGCGCTCCAGCCCTGACGAAGCGATCCCACTCACAACGAACCATGCATGCCTTGCCGTCCTACTTCCAACTCCTCCTGCTGGTGGCCCCCGTCTTTGCGGTGGTCGGGGTGGGCGCGGTCGTCCGGCGTTTCCACTGGATCGAAGGCGAGGCGGAGACGGGCCTGATCCGGCTCGTGGTGAACGTGCTCTTCCCATGCCTGATCTTCGAGGCGGTCGCGGGCAACCCGGCGCTTCGTTCCGCTGGCAACCTGCTCCTGCCGCCACTCGTCGGGTTCGGGATTACCTGGCTGGGAATCCAGTTGGGTTTGGTTTTTGCCCGCGCGATCGGGCTGCATGTCGGCACGGGCCTCCGTACGTTCGCGCTGACGGTCGGTATCGCGAATTACGGATACCTGCCGATTCCGATCATGGAAAATATCTGGGGGCCCCCGAGCCTCGGTGTGCTGATGGTGCACAATGTCGGCGTCGAGGCGGCGATCTGGACCGTCGGCGTGCTGGTGCTGAGCGGCCAGTCGTTGCGGGAGGGGTGGCGGCGACTGCTGAGCCCGATTATGGTGGCCCTGGCGCTCGGCATCGCGAGCAACCTCGGCGGGCTCACGCCGCACCTGCCCGGCGTGCTCACAAGCACGATACACACTTTCGCGATCTGCAGCATACCGCTGGCACTGATCATGACGGGCGTGAACCTGGGCAATTATCTCAACGAGCCGCGCGAACTCTTTGACTTCAAGGTGTCGTTCGCGGCGATCGTGCTGCGGCTGGCACTGCTGCCGCTCCTGATCCTGGCCCTCGCCAGGTTCCTGCCGTTCTCGCCCGAACTGAAGCGGGTGATGGTCGTGCAGGCCGCCATGCCTCCGGCCCTGGTCTCGATCATCCTGGCCCGGCTCTACGGCGGCCATCCGCGCACCGCCGTCCAGATCGTCATCGGCAGCACGGTCCTGGGAATCCTGGTCATCCCGCTTTGGCTGCGAGCGGGCCTCGCCTGGATTGGGTAACAGCCTGTCGGTCTTTTGGCGGCTCGACGTGAGGCGCCGAACGTGAGGGCGAATCATCCGACATGCTGTTAAATGGAGTGCGTTCAATTCGTTTCGGAATTCGTAGAGACTGCGACGAGATGTCGCGGCTCCAGAGATTCCCGGGGGAAGATGCGGAAACTTCCGACGGGCTGCCCGTTGACGGCCGCCATTTTCGCTCCTTACTCGCGCCCCACCATGGACTGGCTTACCGACCCCGAAATCTGGATTTCCCTCTTCACGCTCACGGCGCTCGAGATCGTGCTCGGCATCGACAACGTCATCTTCATCTCCATCCTGGCCGGCAAACTCCCGGAAGCGCAGCAGCGGAAGGCCCGGCAGCTGGGGCTTTCCCTGGCACTCGTCACCCGGATCCTGCTCCTGCTCAGCCTCACCTGGATCATGGGGCTGACCAAGCCGTTGTTCACGCTCCCGCTGCTCGATCAGCCGATCTCCGGCCGCGACCTCGTGCTGCTGCTTGGCGGGCTCTTCCTGATTTGGAAGAGCGTGCGCGAGGTGCATGAGAAGCTCGAGGACGAGGACGGGCATGCCACCAAGAGCCGGAGCCGGATTTCCTTCACCGGCGTGATTGTCCAGATCCTTCTGCTCGACATCGTGTTCTCACTGGACTCGGTGATCACCGCGATCGGGATGGCCAACCACGTGGGCGTGATGATTGCCGCCGTCGTGATCGCGATTGGGGTGATGCTGGCCTTCGCGGGCGCGATCAGCGACTTCGTGAACCGCCATCCGACGCTGAAGATGCTGGCGCTGAGTTTCCTCATCCTCATTGGCGTCACGCTGGTCGGCGAGGGCCTCGGCCGCCACATCCCGAAAGGCTATATCTACTTCTCGATGGCGTTCGCCTTCGGGGTCGAGATGCTGAACCTGAAGGTGCGTTCGAAGGAAAGGAAGCGGGAGCCGGTGGAACTCCATCAACCCTACCGCTGATTCATGGAGGGCCGTGCTCCGTCACGGCCATGAAGATCGATGAGCTGCGCAGAATGATTTTCCCATCGAGTCTGTGGACGACACGTCGTCCCTCCACGAACGTGATTCTGAATCGCTGATGAGGATTGAATTTATGGAGGGCCAGGCTCCCTCCTTCGCTGAAGCATCGGAGGACAAGTCGGAGGACAGGCCGCCCCGACCGCGTCCGACAGACTCCTAACGCTTCTTGTTCAACGCCGCGCTGAACCAGTCGCCGGTCAGTGATTGGGGCGGACGCGGAGCCGCTGAGCCCGGCCGCGGCCCGGCCGGGCCTTTCGGTCCCGCGGCACCACCGGCCCTTGCTCCACTGGCTGCAGGCGACTTCGGTCCGATCTGCGGGTTGCTGCGCATCGAGAGCGCGATCCGCTGCCGGGCCAGATCCACCTCAGTCACCGTGACCATCACTTTCTGTCCCGGCCGCACGACCGCGGACGGATCCCGGACAAAGGAATCGGCGAGCTGGCTCACGTGCACCAGCCCGTCCTGGTGCACGCCGATGTCGACGAAGGCGCCGAAGGCCGTGACATTCGTGACCAACCCCGGCAGTTTCATTCCCGGCTTCAGATCCTCCGGCCGGTTGATCCCTTCCTTGAAACTGAAGGCCTCGAACTTCTGCCGTGGATCCCGGCCGGGCTTCGCCAATTCCGCCAGGATGTCCTTCAACGTCGGCAGCCCGACCTCCGCGGTCACGTAGTCCTCCAGCTTCAGCCGGGCCCGGATCGTTCCGTCGCGAATCAGATCCGCCACCGTCGTGCCGAGATCCGCCGCCATGCGCTCAACCAGGGCATAACGTTCCGGATGCACGGCGCTCGCATCCAGCGGATGCTCGCCATCCCGCAACCGCAGAAAGCCGGCGGCCTGCTCGAACGCCTTCGGCCCGAGTCGCGGGACTTCCTTCAACTCGGCGCGGGATTTGAACGGACCCCGTTCGTTGCGCCGGGCCACGATCGCACCGGCGGTCGCGGCGTTGAGCCCGGACACATAGCTGAGCAGCTGTTTCGACGCGGTGTTGAGCTCGACGCCGACGCCATTCACCGCGCTGACCACGGTATCGTCGAGCGAACGCTTGAGTGCGGCCTGATCGACGTCGTGCTGGTACTGGCCGACACCGATCGACTTCGGATCGAGCTTCACGAGTTCCGCCAGCGGATCCATCAGCCGCCGGCCGATGGAGACGGCGCCGCGGACCGTGAGGTCGTGATCCGGAAATTCCTCCCGCGCGACCTCGCTGGCGGAATAGATCGAGGCGCCCGATTCGTTGACCATGACGATCGGGATAGTCGCCGGCAGCCCGATCGTCCGGACAAAGGCCTCGGTCTCGCGTCCGGCGGTCCCATTGCCGATCGCGATGGCCTCCACGTTGAAGAGCTTCACGAAACCGAGCAGCTTGTCCCGGGCTTCCTCGGCCTGCCGGTCGGGAAAGATCACGTCGTGGTGGAGCAGCTTGCCCTGGCGATCCAGCAGCACCGTCTTGCAGCCGGTGCGGAAGCCCGGATCGATCGCCAGCACCGCGCGCTGTCCCAGGGGAGGGGAGAGCAGAAGCTCGCGGAGGTTTTCCGTGAAGATCCGGATCGCGGCCTCGTCGGCGCGCTTCTTCGATGCGAGCCGCATTTCCGTTTCCATCGCCGGCCCCAGCAGCCGCTTGCAGGCATCCTGCACCGCCAGCGCCAGCTGGTCGGCGGCGGGCCCCCGCGTCCGGATGAACAGGGCCTGCACGGCCGCGAACGCGGCCGTTTCGTCGGGCAGCTGGACCCGCAGCATCAGGACCTGCTCCTTTTCCCCGCGGCGCATGGCGAGGATCCGGTGCGAGGGTGCGGCGGCCAGCGGTTCGCTCCAGTCGAAATAGTCCTTGAACTTTGCGGCTTCGGGATCGCCCTCCTTCCCGAGCATCACCTTCGTCGATAGGATCGCGTCCTGCTGGAAACGCAGCCGCAGCCGCGCCCGTGCCTCCCGGTCGTCGCTGATGCGCTCGGCGAGGATGTCCCGCGCACCCGCCAGTGCCTCGTCCGCCGACGCAATCGTCGCCGGCTGGTTCCTGCCGTCGTCAGCGGTGTATTCGCGTCCAACGTACGCCTCGGCGGCGGCGGCCACGTCGGCGGTCGGATCCTGGCCCCAGATGAGCTCGGCCAGCGGTTCCAGCCCCTTCTCCCGGGCGATCGTCGCGCGGGTGCGTTTCTTCGGCCGGAACGGGAGGTAGATGTCCTCCAGCGCCGTCAGGGTTTCGGCCGAGCGGAGCGCCCGCTCGAGTTCCGGGGTGAGCAGCGCGCGTTCCTGCAGCGAGGCGAGGATCGCGGCCCGGCGCTCGTCGGTGGTGCGCAGCTGCTCCAGCCGATCCCGGATGGCGGTGACCTGGACCTCGTCCAGTTCCCCGGTGGCTTCCTTCCGATAACGGGCGATGAACGGCACGGTGCCGCCCTCGGCCAGCAGCTGGGCGGTGGCCGCCACCTGGAAGACCTTGACGTTCAATTCCCCGGCGAGCCGCAGGACGTGATCGGGATTGGGTTGGGCCGGCGTGACGGAGGCGGACATGGAAAGAAAGCCGCCGAGCACACCGAGGGTCGCGGGCCGTGCAATCCATAAATCCGCGGAAATTTCACCCCTCCCTCAGCCATGGAGCTACGCACCTTTCTTCTTTCAGGAGGGCGGCTCGATCCGGCCTGGCGCTTCCGGTTTCGAAGGTTGAAACGGCGGCCGCCGCTGGTTCCCCGACCGGCAAAAGAAGGATGATTTATCGGCCGCATGAATCCGGCGGGGTTCCCTCCGGGGCCGCGTCCGGCGCCGGCAAAATTCCCGCGGAAACGGGCGTGCGCAGCCTTGTCAGCCGCGCGACAATCTGAGCCACTCGCAGTGCGTATGTCGGCAATCAACCAGTTCCTTCTTCAGCACAATCTTCGCATCGCCACGAATCCGTGCGTGAGTCCCGACTTCTGCCTGGACTGGCCGGCGCTGCGGGCCGAGCTCATGGCCGGCAAGCCGCTGCGGGTTTATCCCAAGAGCCGGTTCGAGACCGCCGCCGGCGCCTGGCTGCTCCTGGAGAACGCGCTGGGTGATTGTGCCTGGCGGCTCGAGGGCGCCGCTGATGTCCTCGCGGATGGCGTGAAGCTGCCGGATGGCGCCGCCGCCTATCCCGCCACCTTCGCAAATCTCCTCCGGCTCAAGGAACTGGTGCAGAGCCACAATCCGGACTCGACCATCTTCCCGACGGCCGCCGAAAAGCTTGGCCAGAGCACGCTCGGCATCGGGGCGCGGTTCACGACACTGCACTGGCCGGCGGTCGACTGGGCGATGAGTGCCCTCAGCCTCGGCATGACCGCGAACCAGAACTCGATTCCGCGGGAACTGGTTTACAACACCGACGTGATGCTGGCGGGCAAGCTCGACACGGTGCCCTTCCCCTTCATCGGCACAAACGTTCCCGAGGGCCACCAGGGCCAGAGCGTCGAGGGGATGAGCCACGGATGTGTGCTGGCCAAGCTCAAGACGGGCTTCCATCGCCGCGGCATCGCCTGGAGTTTCAACGCCGACCACCAGCCGATCGGGGGAAAATTCGATGATCGGGAGGATGCCCTGGTCGACGGCTGCATTCTCGCGAGCTACATCACGTTCGATCTTTCGCCCGAGCTGGCGCAGACGCAGGTGCCGGCCGATGCGGCGGGCTGGGTCAAGGCGAACGTTCCCGCCGAGATCATCTCGAAGGTGCAGGCCCGTGTGGCCGCCGTGGGGCTCACGCTCAACGCGGCCGAGTTCGCCCGGCTGCTCGCCTATGTCTGGCCGGCCATGCGCAAGATGAAGCGGCGGGACGAGAAGTACACGGCCGCCCGCGGCAAGCTCTTCAGCACCGGGCCGGGTCGCGCCTACCTGCGCGAGCTGTCGATTGACGAGCTGCCGGGCCTGACCACGCCGGAGACGACCGCGATCATGCTCGCACTCTGCGAGGCGCTCGACATGCGGATCAACTTCGTCGCGCCGGCTTTTGGGTTCCAGAAGAACATGCCCTTCCCCGACAACGCCGCCCTGCGCGCGTTGATCGAGAAGCAGTGGGGGGTCTGCCGGCAGTTCGGCGCGAGCATCGGTTTCCACTCGGGCTCCGGAAAATCCGCCGAAAACTACCAGGCGATGGGCGAGGTCACCGGTGGCCGGCTCGAGGTCAAGACCAGCGGCCGCTACACCTACGAGATGGGCCGGGCGCTCTTCACCTCCCAGAATGCTTCGGACCAGGCCCTGTGGCGCGACTGGTACAAGTTCACCGTCCAACTTGCGGTGGCCGGCGCCTACAGCACGGATCCAACCGAGCAGAAGATGGCCCGGCACTTCATCACGGACGCGCTGGGAAAGCACGGGAAGGGCACCGATGTGTTTGCAAGCCCGACGGTGACGCACGCCGCCCTGGAGTCGCTGACGGCGAGCCCGGATCACATGTTCTGGTTCGAGTACAACTTCCTCTATGTCCTCGCCGCCAACGGCCGGGCGGAGAAATCCGCGCTCGGGGATCACACGCCGGCCGGCTACCAGCAGCGGGCGCGGTTCTACAGCGTGAGTGCCGAGGGCCGGCTGAACTTCGCCCGCAACATCGCCCGTTACATCGTCTTCCTCGCCGAGAACACCGGGCTGGCACCGGCAGCCACGTGTGCTGCCGCGACGCAGCTCCTGGATCGCTACACCTCCCTCGAGGAAATGCTGAACGACATTTCGAAGTGACGTCGGCCGGCGGCGCCGAATAGTCCCGGGACGCCAGGATCCCGGAACATTCCCGGCGCGATCGCCGGCCCCCTTTCGCCCATCCCCAACGCTCATCCCGTACTTCCATCATGGCTACCCTGATTCACGACGACTTCCTCCTTGGCACCAAGCAGGCGCGCGAGCTTTACCACCGTTATGCGAAGCCGGAGCCGATTTTCGACTACCACTGCCACCTCCCGCCCGAGCTGATCGCCCGCAACCACGAGTTCGCCGATCTGGCCGAACTCTGGCTCGGAGGCGACCATTACAAGTGGCGTGCCATGCGCACCAACGGCGTGGCGGAACGGTTCGTGACCGGCGACGGGACGCCGCGCGAGAAGTTCCAGGCCTGGGCCGAGACCGTCCCGCACACGCTGCGGAATCCACTCTATCATTGGACGCATCTGGAGCTGAAGCGGTATTTCGGGATCTCCGAATTGCTGGACGGGAACTCGGCGGAGCGGATCTGGAGGAAGGCCAACGCCCGGCTGCCCAAGCTGCGCGTGCACGAGCTGTTGAATGCGTCGGATGTCGCCGTCGTCTGCACCACGGACGATCCGGCCGACTCGCTGGAACATCACGAGGCGATCCGCGCGAACCCGGGGAAGCTGAAGGCCCGCGTGTATCCGGCGTTCCGGCCAGACAAGGCGCTGGGGGTGAGGAATCCCGCCGCCTTCAATGCCTGGGTCGAAAAGCTGGCCGGTGCGGCGCGGCAGGGCGGTGGCATCCGCTCGTTCGATGACCTGCTCGGCGCACTGAAGCGGCGTCACGACGATTTTCATGCGGCCGGCGCGCGGGTCTCGGATCACGGGCTCGAGACGGCGTTGTCCGAACCCTGCACGCACGCCCAGGCGCAGGCGGTGTTCAATGCCGCCCGGCGCGGCCGGGTGGTCTCCGCGGAGGATGCTGCCCGCTACGGATCGTACCTGATGCTGGAATTCGGGCGATGGGATGCCGCCCGGGGCTGGACCAAGCAGCTCCACCTCGGTGCACTCCGGAGCACTAATGCCCGACTGCTCGCCAAGCTGGGACCCGACACGGGCTTTGACTCGATAGGCGACTTGCCCCAGGCCGCCGCGCTTGCGCGGTACCTCAACGCCCTTGATGCGACCGACCAGCTGCCGCGGACGATCATCTACAACGTCAACCCGGCGGACAATTATGTGTTCGGGACGATGATTGGGAATTTCCAGGATGGCTCGATCCCGGGCAAGATCCAGTTCGGCAGCGGGTGGTGGTTCGTCGATCAGAAGGAAGGCATGGAGTGGCAGATCAATGCCCTTTCAAACCTCGGGCTGCTGTCGCGGTTCATTGGGATGATCACCGATTCGCGCAGCTTTGTCAGCTACCCGCGGCACGAGTATTTCCGCCGCACGCTCTGCAATCTGATCGGAGCTGACATGGCGCGCGGCGAGGTCCCCAATGATTTCAAGTTGGTGGGCCCGATGGTCCGGAACATCTGTTTCACGAATGCCCGAAATTACTTTGGGCTCGAGCTCGCGCCGGCGTACGCGAAGCGGAAATAGGCCGGGCAGTCATAGGCCGGCCGCCACCTCGTCGGCAACGACGAGGAGATCGGGGAGCCGGAAGGGTTTGGGCAGCGTGCGGGCGGCCTGCAGCAGCTGCCCCGCCTCGATGGTCCGCGGATCCTGATCCGAAAGCCCGGAAACGACGATGAACGGCACCGCGGGGTGCTTTTCGCGCAGTTCCACGACCATGGCCAGGCTGTCGGCCGGCATCACAATATCCGTGATGACGACATCCACGCTTTCCGCCCGGAGAATGGCGCCGGCCTCCAAGCCGGAAGCAACCGGGATCACGCGATGGCCGGCGTGCTCGAGCGTGACGCGGATCAGCTCCCGGATCGTCGTGTCGTCGTCGATGACGAGGAACCTTGCCATGGCTCCAGCGTGCGGAAAATCGCACCGCATGGCCAGCCATAGCTGGTCGTGGAAGCAGCGTCCCGCCGCCTTTCTTTCGCTTTGTCCATTACCAAGAATGGTGGGTGGCTTGATTGGGATTGAGGATTGGGCCGGAGATTTCTTTTCCCTGATCTGAGGCCATCCCATTTCATCCTCCGGATTCGCGGCCATTGGCGTGGATTCGCGGTTGAATGATTTGCCGGGCGGATCAATCCACTGCCCCAATCCCTTTGACCGCGGATGGCGCAGAAATCGCGGATGACGAAGCCACTCATCCAGGCAGTTCAGTCTTCTGCGCCGGTCGGAGACGCGGCGCTACTGGCCACCGCGTCACCGACAACCGATTCACCGGCTTTCTCCGTGACCTCCCATCCGATCTCAGTGCCCTCCGTGTCGAAGGATTGGGCCAGTCCTGATGCGAATGGATATCCTGGACTGCTTCGCCTGCCCCGGATGCATCAATGCCCAAGCCGGTTCCTGGGCGAATCCACCGGGGTCACCTCCGTCGCCGAAACCTCGATCACGTCGCCTTCGGGCCGCTTCTGCGGCGGCCGGGGTCGGCGCGGGCTCAAGGCGGGCGGCTGCCCGAGCAGCCGGCGGACGAGGACGATGGTCAGCCCAATTGCCGCCACGACCGCCGCCGCCACCAGCCCGCCAATGATCGCGAGTGCGGCGAAAATTGCCGTGAAAATGACCTGCAGCACGCGCATTGCCGGAAGGCTCGCACAGAATTTGAAAAGTTGCACGCAGATCGTACAAGCCGGCGCACTCCCTCTTGGCATCCGACCGGTTCCGTGCGTGGGTGTCGGCGTGCCGCACCCACTTTCCGAAATGACGCTGGCAGACCTGGAGCGGCAGATTGCTGACTGGGGGCATCCGTCCGTGCACGCCGGCCGTCTGCTCCGGGCATTCTACGCCTCCGGTATTTGGGAAACGGCTGTCCGGCTGCTGCCGGCGGCCCTGCAGGCTCGTTTGCGGGCGGAACTGGTGGCGACCACCAGCGGCACCGCGGCAAGGCAGGTCGCCACCGACGGCACCACCAAGCTGCTGCTGAGGCTGGCCGATCGCCGGACAGTCGAAACCGTCCTGATGCCGGATTTCCGTCCGGATCGGGCCGCAGGTTGTTTGTCGTCGCAAGTGGGCTGTGCGATGGGCTGCGATTTCTGCGCCACCACCAGGAACGGATTCGAGCGCAACCTGACCGCCGGCGAAATCGTGGAGCAGTTTCTCGCCCTGCGGCGTGAAGCGGCTTCCGTTAACCGAAGGCTGCAGACCGTCGTGTTCATGGGGATGGGCGAGCCGCTGCTGAACCTCGACGCCGTGCTCGCCGCGATCCAGCGGATCGCCGACAATTCGATCGGCGGGCTGGGGTGGCGTCAGGTGACGGTATCCACCGTAGGGATCATCCCTGGAATCGATGCGCTTGCGGCCACCGGGTTGAACGTGAATCTCGCCGTGTCACTGCACGCACCCGATGATGCCGCCCGCGCCGAACTGCTGCCCATGGGCCGGCGGTTCCCGATCCACGAAATCCTCGCCGCCGCGGATCGTTTTCAGACGGGCCGCGGCCGCCCCGTCACCATTCAATACTGCCTGCTCGATGGCGTGAATGATTCAACGGCCCAGGCGCGCACGCTCGCGGAATTGCTCGGGCCGCGGAGAATGCACGTCAACCTGCTGCGTTACAACCCGACCGGGGCCGGCTTGCGCGGGCTCGACTACCGGCCGTCCAGCGATGCGGCCACGGCTGCCTTCCTGGCCGAACTGCGGGCGCGCGGTGTCACCGCCCATTTCCGCCGCCCCCGGGGCCCCGACATCGATGCCGCCTGCGGCCAGCTGCGGAACCGGGAGGCGACAGTCTCCGTGAATGCGGATGCAGTGGGCCCTTCCCGTCCGACCATCTAGCCCGGAAAAATCCTACCGCGGCAACCGCCACCAAAGGTTATTTGTTGTGACACAGAGTGCACAGAGGAAACACGGAGGTCACAGAGAACGGCAGGCTGGTTTTGCAACGGAACAACTCTGTGCCCTCCTGGCCGGCCTCTGTGCGCTCTGTGACCCAAGGATGGGGTGTTCAAATCGTCGCAAGCATGCACGATTCGGACAGAGAGTTGAGCGGCCATTTTCGGAGACTGTGCTCCGAAAATGAGGCGCGCTGGTGCGCGCAGCCGCGGAAAACGTGCTGGGAGTCTGCGAGGGTGGCCCG
>WYBX01000009.1 GCA_011525695.1 Verrucomicrobiia bacterium | reverse complement strand
GGCCTGGCTGGTTGCCCGGTGCGTCGAGATCTCGTCCAAGTTGCCCTATCCTTGAATCGTGAAATCTGAAAATCGGTCAGCTGAGAATCTGGAATCCGAGTCGGCAGTCCCGATTTCCCGATGAGCGCTTTCACGCTGCCCGATTTCACGATGGTTGGCGGTCGAGCGCTGTCCGCCAAGGTACATGAAGCCGGTTCGAGGCGACGTGGAGCTTTCGGACGAAGAGGCGCTCCAGTTGCGGCTCTCCTGGCACCGGACGCTTCGATCCTGGTGTTGGGTGGCCGCTGCCGGCGAGCTCGCGCCCGCAGCCATTCGCCCGCTGCTGTCGCCCGTGATCGAATGGCTCCCCGTGCGTTCGAGCGACCGCGATGAGCTTAGAGATCGCGAAGGGCGGAGTCGTGGACGAGCAGAGTACGGTCGATTTCGGCGAGCCGCTTCAGGATTGCGCCGTTGGCTGCGAGTTCCTCGCGCATGCGAAGAAAGGCGCGAATGATGAACACGCTCATCTCGCGGGCGCGGGCTGAACGCAGGATGTTGGCCGCCATCAGCGCACCGTGTTCGGTGAAAGCCCACGGGCGGTACGTCGCCCCGCGGTGCTTGCGGGAACTCATCGCAGATTGCGATGAGTTGCATATAACAGGCTTCTTCCCAACGAGTTGAAGGGAACTGGCCGCAAATTGCGACCAGTTCACGCGGGCGAATTCGTGGAACAGGAGCAACGGAGGCAATGGAGGCCGCGGCCAAGTCGCTGGGTTGGTTAAACACAGAGAACACGGAGGACGCGGAGAAACCCGCAGTAGCGCCGCGTCTCTGACCGGCGAAAGACAATCGATTTCCAGGGCCCGATCGCGTCGTCTCCCAAACCAATGGCCACGAAAAAGCACGAAAATCAGCGTCGCCCCGCGAGCCCAGAGCCGGCTATGGCCGCCCGGGTGATCAGCGCTCCAGGCCCGGGCTCCGTGAACTCCGTGACGAAAGACCAGGCATCCCGCTGGCGCAGCGGACAAGAATCGCGTTCCGTGCTCCTCGTCGCCAGCCCTCGGTCGTCAGTCCCCGTCCTCAGTCATCAGCCTTCCGTCCGCCGCCCTCAGCCCTGAGCTTCCGGAAATCCGGAAGTTTTCGGCCTTTCCCGCGGGCCACGCTTCGGTTTAACATGTCCGCGCGACACCGGTGCCGCGCGTTTCCTCCAGCGAGCGAAATGATTTCCGATGCGACTGAAAAACCTTAGGTTCTTCAATTCTATTAGCGAACTGTTCGGGCAGCCGGGACCACCGATCGCGGATTGCTGAAACGCCTCTTCAAAAGCCGCTCCCACCGGCATCGATGGCGATGCATCGCAGTTCGACGGTCACAGGAGAACCTCACATCCGGAGGCGACAAGAAATTCGTAGGTTCGATCCAACTTCTCCAACCCGGCCGGCAAACAGATTATCACCCCTTCCCTGCCTCGGGTTAGCAGGACACGGTAAGCATTCCGGCGAAGCTGCAGCGGATGCCGGACCATGCTTTTCTTCTGGTACTTCTTGGCCGACGAATCATCCCAGCATCCATCTCCATTCAAGACGAAGTCCCCGCCCCAAACGAGCAGCGTGTGATCCAATTCGAGCCCCTGGGATGAAAATTCCGTTATCGTGTCGTTCAGCCGACGACATGAACTGGGTGACGCCTCAGGATCAGCGTACCAAGGGCCAGGCCGAAAGAAGCGCCCATCGGAGGGGACAACACCAAATTCACGGAGGTCCTTGTCGCGACTCGAGACCAGCATCCCAAACCGTGCATCGGGTAGCTCGCGATATTTGGACCAGAGGAACTCCTTTGCCCGATGAAGATCCCGTGTGACCCGCAGCTGGTAACCCTGCCCTCTCATTTGCGACGAGATATGCGCCAGCGCGGTCGGGTTAGGATGATCCTCAACCATTTCAGCCGCCCAAGTTGTCAATCCGGCGGCGAAATTGAACCGCACCGAACGGGAAAGGTGGAGTTCCTCCTCCTCGCGGTACGGGACGCCGCATTCCGCAAAATTCGCCCGGAGGCGTGATGGACCAATCACCTGCCAGTCGCTCCCATACTGTTGCACTGCCTCCGCCCAGAGCCCGATTCCGGACTCCTCACCGCTATGAATTTCCTGCCCTTCACCGATGAGGGCGATGACCACACTCCACGTGGGCACACGATTCGCGAAGGCGACGAATGCAGCCGGCTCAGATATTGCGGTGGCGCCCCGGTGCGCAGCCTCGACCTTGCGGGCATCCCAAGCCCGTTGGGCCTCGTCAAAGATCAATACGTGGTGGGGAGGGGACGGGGCATTACGTTTCGAGTAGCGCCCAACGAAGTCTTTGACTCCGCGGACAAACACCTTTCCTCCGCCCCCAGCGCGCCGGAACTCGTACTGCAGAACCTCCACGAGCGGACCATTGCCGGACAGGAATACAGCTGGTGCAGTCGGCTTCGTGCCGTCGGCATAGGCTACTGCAAGGTCGTCAAGCAGCGGTTCGTGAGCGATCTTCAGTCCTACGAAGGTCTTCCCAGCGCCCGGCACGCCGGTAAGGAGAATCAGTTTTCGAACTTTGTTTTCCTGCGCGCGGTGAATCTCGCGCACGATGCAGGCGACCGCGGCATCTGTGATCACGTCGATCCGCTTGATGCGGGGCAGCGCATGATCGGCGAAATATTTTCGGGCCGCTTGAACGAGGGACAGCGAGGGTTGGCACAGCTGCGGTTCAATGAACCTAGCAACCGGAATCGGCGTGCCCCCGGGTTGATCAAACCGGCGCAGAACGTCCAACAAACCTTCGACGTTGGTGCAGGTGTGCCATTCCGCGAAGACCTCGCTCACCCTGGTCCCGTAAGCGACGACGATGGTATGCACACGGACCCCGTCACTGCCGCAGAGGCTGTGATACCAGTGGAGCCGGCGCGCGTAGTCAGCGGCTTGCTCCAGATACTCAGGCCGCCAGCCATCCCCCTTGAATTCGAGGACCACAACGGCTCCGGCAATGAGCAACAACGCATCCACGCGATGGAGGCCTTCCGGCATCTGGTATTCGAGGATCGCGCCGTACTGCAGAGCCTTGGGCTCGACCTCAACGAGTTTGCCACACTCGGATTGCAACTTCGGCACGGACGCTTTCCACGCTCGAATCTGCTCGGGCGTGGAGTCCCGGATAAACGCCGCCAATGAATTCACAATCTCGTCGAGCGAGGCCGCCGTCAGCACCGGGACTGTGCTAGCCCAACCGCAGAATTCGTTAGCGAGATTGGATTCCGTGGCCATTAGAGGACTCAGGCTGATTCCTCACCCTTTGAAGATCCCATTGTGCCGTTCGAGGAATTTGCGTGCGGGCTGCGCTTCCGGACGAGCGGGCAGCACCGTCAGTTGCCGGCCCGTGCAGGGCATAATAGAATTCACCTCATCCGGTTGCTGCGCCGCCAGGAAGCGGAACCAGTCGTTGTTGGTGACGCCGACGAAGAGTTTCATGGGCCCGGGCTGGAGGCGACTGCAGCCAGTGGGAAGCAGGATGGCGGCATTGGCAATGCCCGGGATCCGGCGGGGATGCCCGACGGTGTTCCCAGCCATTCGTGCTGGCGCTCCAGTTGACCGAGACCCTCTTCGCGTGAATTCGCGTTTCTTCGCGGTTGAACGAGTTGGCCGGATTTGAACAGAAACCGATCCTCCTTCGGCAACCCTGCGGAGGACAGGTCGGAGGTCGATCCGAGGATCCGGAGACAGTCGCATTTCTCGGCCTTGCCTCGGTTTTCCTCCTGTTCAATGGCTTGGTCCTCATTCGCGAGAATTCGCGTCATTCGCGGTTGGCCTGGCTGGTTGCCCGGTGCGTCGAGATCTCGTCCAAGTTGCCCTATCCTTGAATCGTGAAATCTGAAAATCGGTCAGCTGAGAATCTGGAATCCGAGTCGGCAG
>WYBX01000008.1 GCA_011525695.1 Verrucomicrobiia bacterium | reverse complement strand
GTCGGGAAGTGACTAGGTCGGGACTACACGCCCTTTGGAAAATCCGAGCGCTGCAATCCAATCGTTTAGATCGCGCCGCCCTTCAAAAATAGTCGCTTTCCGTCCCCAGTTGCGGAATTCGGGTTAAGCAGATTCGTTACGTTAGTTTTATTGTTCATCGGGCGGACAAGTTGGGGGATTTTTCCCCGCTTGTCCGCCTCATGGCATCTACGGGCGATCTAGTCGCATCAGGAATGCGAATCGAATTCCTGGAGGGCCGGGCTCCGCCCCGGCCGCGCAGACCGTGTGGCTTTGCAGACGGCGTTTCTCATTCGGTTTGCGGACGACGCGGATGTCGTCCCTCCAATTACGAGCTGCGTGCTCACGGCAAAGCCGCCCGCCAGCCGGCAAGGAGCCGCGTGCGCAACTCGGCCAGAACGCCCGCATACTTTGGTTCGCCAGCCACGTTGCGGGTTTCGCGCGGATCGATCTCCCGATCATACAATTCCACGAACCGTTCATCCGTTCGATCCGATTCGGCAGTCCAGCGGGTCAGCCGGTAACGCTCCGTCCGCATCGACACCGCCATCAGGTTTCCCTCCGGAAGCTGCCGCAACACCTGGGTGAAGACGGCTGACTTCACTGCTCGCGCCGATTCACGAAAGAGCGGCAGCAGGCTGATCCCCTCCAATCCCGTCGGCACCGACAGGCCAGCCAGCGCCGCAACGGTCGGATAGATGTCGACAAACTCGACCAGCGCGCTTGTCGCCACCCGGGCCGGCACGCCCGGCCCGCGCAGGATCAGCGGCGATCGCGAATCCCATTCGTAGGGTGACCACTTTCCCCAATGCCCGTTCTCACCGAGGTGATAGCCGTGATCGCTCCAAAAGACGACCAGCGTGTTTTCCGCCAGATCGAGCCGATCCAACTCAGCCAGCAAACGCCCCACCTGCGCATCCACAAACGTCACACACGCATAATAGGCGTGCCGTAGTTGCCGGGCGCGGTCATCCGGGATCCGCGTCGGATATGCCGGCATGTTCTCATAGGCCCGAAACTCCCCGCCGTCGATCGGCCCGTAGGCCGGCGCGCCTGTCGGGAGACCGGGGTTCTCCGCCAGCGGCAGCCTGGTGGGATCATAACGGTCGAAGTAGCGTTTCGGCGCGACGAAGGGCAGGTGCGGCTTCCGAAAGCCTACCGCCAGGAAGAATGAATCGCCACGCTGCGCGAACCCCCGCAGCGCCTTCAACGACATCTCCGTCACCTGGCCGTCGTGATAGGCCGAATCGGGCGCGTCCTCGGCTTCCCACGCTGGTCCGTAGGCCGCCTGCGCGCGCTGGCGGGGGGTGAGCCCGGGAATCCGTGCCGCCGCCTCACGCTTTTTCTGCAGTCGCGCCGCAGTCGCGGGGTTGACCCAATGCAGCGGCGGCAAATCGGGTTCCTCGTGCGGCACGGACCAGGAAGGGGCATCATCGAGATTCGAGTGGTACACTTTTCCGAACGCCCGGGCCGTGTAGCCATGCTGCTTGAACAATTGCGGCAGGGTCACCACCTCCGGGAGCGCCGGCCGGAAATGGGTAAACACGTCGTAGACCTTGGTGGAGTCCGGTCGCCGGCCGGTGAAGACGCTCGATCGCGATGGCGCGCATTGGGGATACTGGCAGTGCGCCTGGAGAAAGATGGTTCCCGCCTTCGCCAGCCGGTCGATGTGCGGCGTCTGCACGTGCGGCGCCCCAAAGCCGCCGAGTTCAAGGCGCATGTCGTCCGCCACAATGAGCAGGATGTTTGGGCGTTCGGCGTGGCCGCATGCGGCAATCCACACGGCCAGCAGCCCCATCCAATGCCATCGTCTGAATCTCAAGCCATACCCCCGGCACGTTGGATAGTTCATCGCCGCGTTCTGACGTGTTTTCATGAAAACAGAAACCAGCAACCACTGGTCTTCTTTGCGCACCTGACGGCCATTGGGACGACTTCGACCCTGCCTGTTCAGGGGTCTTGGGACTCGGCCGTCAGCTTGGCCGCTCCAATCCGTTTGACCGCAGATGCCGCAGATTTCGCGGATGGGAGCATGGCAGCCGACGGCCCGGTTCGATTCTCCGCAGGAACGATTGGACATTGGCAAGAGCCCACGAAAGCGGCGGGACGCCGCTTCCACGCTGAAGCCGGGCTCACGGCGGCCACCGATTCACCGAAATTCGCCGATCGGAGACATGGCCCTGCTGTCGCCCGATTCACCGGTATGTCTCCGTGTCGTATCTGCGAATTCGCGGCCATTGGCGTGGATTCGCGGTTGCCCAACACTTCCTGGCCACTGATGACACGGATCACACGGATGCAGCGGGCTTCCTCATCCGTTTCCTCTGTGTCCTCCGTGTCAAGAATTCCCTCTTCTTCGGTTGCGGCAGAGCCGCTCCAGGCTCATTCGCGGTTGTCCTCTGAATTGATACGGGCCGGGATGGGCCTGCCAATTCGGCTTGATGGTTGGCGGAGTCCATCGTTCCAGTTCAGAGCGTACTCGCCCGCTGCTCCCGCAGCCGCCGATCCTGGCTCTCCAGCACGCGCTGATTGAGTGCCGCCGAATCCCAGATCGAAGTGAGTCGCCTGGTCATTTCCAAGAGCACTGCCCTCCGTGCCACCTCGCCGCTCAGGTCCTTCTTCTCATACGGATCCGTCTGCAGATCGTAAAGCTGCGGTGCTTCCTCATGACTCAGGTGAAGCTTGTACCGCCCGGATCGGAGCATCGCGATCGGCCGATCCGTCCACGTGGCGTAGAGTTCGCAAATCGCCTCGTTCCGCCAGGTCGGATCACCGCCTGCAGCCAGGGCCCGGAGCGAGCGACCGTCGAGCGGCATCTCCTTCGGAGAGTCTGACAAATCCAAGAGCGTCGCCGTCAAATCGACCAGCGAGACGCACTCCCCGACCCTTTTTCCCTGTGAGAGCGTCCCGGGCCACGAAAGAATCATCGGGACATGCGCCGACTCCTCCAGCAGCGATGACTTGTTCCAGAGTGCATGCTCACCGAGCATTTCACCGTGATCGCTCGTGTAAACGACGAGCGTCTCCTCGAGTTGGCCCGAACGTTCGAGCGCAGCAAGGATTCGACCGATCTGGTCGTCGACGCGCGTGGTGAGCGCGAAATAGGTGTGGCGCGCCCCCCGCACCATCTCGTCCGGAAATGCCGCCTTCTGCCAGAGCTTGCGCTTTCGCTTGTGCACCGGATGCTGGTTTTCCACGTAACCCGGGGGCCATTGGGGCAAAGGAATTTCCTCCCGCCGGTATTGCTCGAGGTACTGCCGCTGCGCCTGCCATGGCGGATGGGGTGCGTAAATGCCGACAACCATCGCCCACGGCTGATTCCTTCGTCCTGATTCTTCGAGGTACTTGATGGCTGCCGCCTCGCATTCATAGTCCTCCTTCTTGCCGATCCCCTCCCCGAATCGGAGCGCGGTTCCGCCGCCGACGTCCACCCGTCCGCCCTCGCGCCATCTCGGAAAGATAGCGATCCGATCGTTCATGTTTGCGGCGCTCCGATAGAGTAGCTGAAACCGAGTAGGAAAATGGGTCCCTGGTCCCTGGTCCCTAGTCCTTGGTCCGAGGCGCCGCTTCGCTAGATCTCCGTCTCCAGCACCCAGATGGGGCACTCGCCGCGGCTCTGCCCGTGATAGTAGAACATCAGCGCCCGGCGCCCCTCGAGCGGCACGAGCCAGGCGTAGCCGAAATCGGTGTTCGGACTCCCCTCGATCTTCGGAAGTTCGACCAGCGTGCGGTCGTGCCGGAACGCCAGCGTCTGGGGATCGCCCCGCCACAGTTGTGCACTGCCCGGTAACGGCCGTTCAAACGTGATCGCCAGCAGTTCGTTTGGATTATGGGGATTCACCATCGCAAACGGATGCGCCAGACCCTTGGTGTGTGGACTCACCGGAACGATGTTCGAAAGCTCCGTCCGCCATGTCTTCCCCCAGTTGTCCGAAATGGAAATGAACTGCCGAACGGCCCCCGGCCCGCGACCGCGAATGAAAACCAGCAGCCGCTCATCGTGGCGCACGAGCACCGGTTCTCCAGCATTTAGGTTGTTGATCATCGCCGGCTCGCCCCACGTCCGTCCGTCATCCTCGGAGACCGATTGCCAGATTCCAGTTTCGTAGGGCTTCGATCCACCGCGGTAATGGCCGACCACCATCAGGCTTCTTCCGGGCAGCCGCACGATGCTGCCGGTGGAGGAACCGGTCTTGTTCGGGCCGAGCGCGGACGTGTCGACGGGTGCCCAGCTCCGGCCCTTGTCACTCGATCGCCAGCCAAAGATGTGATTCGCCTCGTTTTTTCGGTGTCCATGCGAGAGCACGATGACGGCACCATCGTGGGCCACCCCAATCGCCATGTTGCCGCTGTTGGTGTACTCCTGGCCCGGCCCGAACTCCTTCAGGATATTGGGCGGAGTGAAGGTCCTGCCGTTGTCAGTCGATATTGAAATCGCGGGCGAGCTGTTGTCCCCGTGATGACTGCCTGCCTGGTAGCCCAGGACGATGGTGCCATCGGACAACCGAACCGCCTTCGGCCACGCCAGGTGAGCGAATCGGAATCCCTCGGCCGGCGCGACCGCGATTCGGACCGGATCGCCATTCGGCGAACGCCCGGCCCATGGAGGCAATTCAGCACCGCTCAGCGGTGCAGCGAGCAGCGTGACAAGACAGACAACCAGAGGCCCGATTCGAACCGATCGGATGAAGGGACCACGGCGCGGAGTGGCGCAGAATCGTTTCATGGAAAAATCAGGGGCGAATGGATCAAACGACAGGCGTCGAAAGGCACTTCAACTTTCCGTCGCCGAAACCACCACCGCATCGAGATAAAGAAAGCAGCGCTTGTCCGTCGCGGTCTCGATGCCGAAGCCGGTGCCGATGAGCCCGGGGCACTTGTCGGTGCTGGCGCGCCATCCCTCCAGCGGCGGATGCGGATCATGCTGGCGGCCATGCACGTTGAATTCCTTCCCGTGACAGTGGAAATCGACGTATTCGTGCCGTGCCAGATCGAAGGTGAACCGCAGGTAATTCCACTGGTACTTCGTGGCCGCCCGATTGAAGCCGAGATCCTGCCCGCCATCCTCGAGGTATTCCCACGCGCCATCCTTCACGCCTTCGGATCCCACGTTTGCCTGCCAGCGACGCACCAGTTTGCCGTCTTCCGCGTTGTGGTAGCGCAACGCGGGCCACCACCGACTTGGCTCCTGCCCCTGCTCGCGAATGTGGTGCAGATCCATCACGTCGAACGTGAGGTAGAGCGCGCGTATGTCCGTTTCACCCAGCCGGAAATCCGCCGGCTCGCCCTTGAAACAGAACCAGGTCTCAACGCGAAACTTCCCCCGCCATGGCGAACCCAGCCGTTTCTGCGCGAATACCTTGCTGCCCGCCTGGGGCAGCGTCGGAATCTTCAGGGCGTACGTTCCGCTCAGCGAGCCGGCCGTGCCGACGTCCCACGAGGTGAGCGAACTCAGCATCGGGACGGCGCGCGGTCCGAACGGCAGCTTGCGATCGATCCGCATCCTTGGATCCCGCCGGGCCTTTTCAATCGCCTGGTCAACCGCGTCCACCGGCTGGTAGCGCTCCGGATAATCCGACCAGCCGTCGTAGTCGGGGAAATAGCCCTGCCAGCCATGCTGGCCGGTATCGAAGTCGTCGAAATGCAGGATCCGCTCCAGCGGATTGAAACGACTGAGACGGGGATCGGCGCGCATCAACGCCTGCTGCAGGTTGCCCTGGTTCGTGTTCATCCTTTCAGGATCCAGTAGATATCGATGACGAAGGTGGGCGAACCGTTCGCTGGGCCGCCGGACACTTCACCGGCCAGCCGCAGCCAGTTGCCAAAATGAGTCAGCGGCAGGCCGTAGCCGCCGGTCTTCCCGATTTGCAGCGGTGCGGCCGGGTGATCGAACCAACGCGCACCATCCGCGGAGATCTGGGCGCGCAGGACCATGCTCGGCAACGGACCGGCGGCTTCGCGCACATAAACCATGGCGAGCGCCTCGTCGGCCCAGCCCGCCTCATGCGGTTCGGTGAAAAAGGCGCCATCCGAACGAGCCGAGAGCACTTCCACGGGAGCCGTATGGACGTTTTTCATTGGTTTGCCGCACCGCTGAACTTCAGTTCACCACGTTGATCGGTTTGCCCGCGAGGAACGCCACAATGTTGTCCCGGGTTATGGCCGTGAGCCGCCGGCGCGCCTCCAGCGCCGCCCAGGCGATATGCGGCGTGAGGGTGAGGTTGGGCGCCTGCAACAAGGGATTGTCCGGCGCCACCGGCTCGGTCGTCACCACGTCGAGCGCGGCGCCCGCGATCCGGCGCGTCCGGAGCGCCTCGGCGAGGTCGGCATCCTGGATCAGCGGCCCACGCGATGTGTTGATCAGATAGGCCGACTGCTTCATCCGGCCCAGCAGGTCGCGGTTCACCATCCCGGCATTCTCCGGAGTGAGATTGCAGTGCAGCGTGACGACATCCGACTCGGCAAACAGCTCGGGAATGCTCCGCCAGGCGAAAGGGTACGAAGGCGGATTGCCCTGGAACACGTCGTTCGCCAGCACCTTCATCTTGAAGGCCGCCGCCAACTCCCCCACCCGCCGGCCGATTCGACCAAACCCCACGATGCCGATCGTGCGGCCGGCCAGCTCGGCCAGCGGCGTGCGCCAGAAGGACCATTCGTTGGCCCGGTTCCACTCGCCCAGACGCACCAGCTCGCTGTGGAATTGCGGCTGGCGGTAATGATTCAGCAGGAGCGCGAAGACGTACTCCGCCACCGCATCAGTGCCGTAGATCGGCACGTTCGAAACCGGAATGCCGCGAGCCCGCGCCGCCTTGACGTCGACAATGTTGAAGCCGGTCGCGAGGACACCGATGAACTTCAGCCCGGGAAGCTGCGCCAGCGTCTCGGCCGACAGCGGGGTCTTGTTCGTGAGCAGAATGTCGGCGCCGCGGGCCCGTTCGAGGATGCGTTCGGGCGGCGTGCGATCGTGGCAGGTGAACTCGCCCAGCCGGGCGACTTCGTCCCAGGGATTGTCACCGGGATTCAGGGTGTAACCGTCGAGGACTGTGATTTTCATGCGTATTCAAACCGGGGGCTCTCAGGACGGCAGATTCTATATTCGCTTCGCGATGGCGGCGTCGAGGGCGCGCAGCGTTTCATCGCGGACCGGCACAATGCTTGTGAGCCGGTGCCGGACGCGCACGAGCTGGTCGGCTTCCCCGAGCCCGCAGTATCCCTTGCGCGCCAGCGCCGGCGCAATGACGTCACGGGTCTCGGCCAGCAAAGCCGCCTCGGTGATGGCCGCGATTTTCTCACGCTGGCCGCGCAACATCGTCACGATTCCTGGCGTGCGCGGCAGCCCGGCGAGCTGGCGCGTGAACTCGTCAAAGAATGTCTTCCGGTAACGGGCATCGGCAGGTTCAGTGCCGGGATTGCGCCGCCGCGCCTCGACCGATGCCAGCGTCGTCAGCCCGGCAAACGCCCGGCTGTCCGGATCGGTCTGCAGGCTGCGGATCCACGCCGCCGTGGCGACGGCAACCTCATTGTCACCGAAGTGATGCGCTAGATGCACGCGGGTCGAAAGCAGCAGCTTGAAGGTCGCCGGATCATCGACCGCCGCCGGGACGCCCAGCAACCGTTCCACCTCCGCGCGCACCTTTTCGGCAAATGGCCGGAACACCGCCTCGTCCGTGGCGAGGACCATCGGATCCGCCGGCAGCGCAAACCGAGTCTCAGCCCGCGTCAGGCTGTTTGCGAAAACGAACGCCATCAGAAGCCAGGCCCGCGTTCGAATGCCCTCGCTCAACCATCCGCGACGGGGGCGTCGCGGCTCCAACCGCGGCCGGGGTGCCGCGGCTCCAACGAAACATATTTCGGATTTCATTCTTGTTGGGGATGCGGCGCCCTCGCCGCGTTGAGATTCGTTTCGCATTGCAGCCCACCGCGACGGAGGCGTCGCGGCTCCAATCTTCGAAGCCTCGGTGTGGCTTTGTTGGCGGATCATTATTCGTACGAAAGTCGTCATTTTCGAAGGGGCGAAAACCTACCAGGCAAATTCGCTCGGACGCCCAAAGCGGTCGAGCCACTGCCCATTGTGCTGAGGTTGCAGTGCTCCGATCATGGTGGCGAGCGCCGCGGTCGCTTCCTCGACGCTAAGTTCGGCCTCCGGTCCGCCCATGTCCGTCCGAATCCAGCCCGGCGAGACCGAGACCGTGGTGATGCCAAACGCCGCCAGGTCTCGCGCCGCCCGACGGGTGAGCATGTTGAGAGCGGCCTTGGAAATGCAGTACGCCGGCAGTGAACGAGCCGACGAGTTGTGCGCCAGGGAACCCGCTCCCGAGGATACGTTCACAATCCGGGCCGCCGGACTCCTCTTGAGCAGCGGAAGAACAGCCTGGATAACCCGCAGCGCGCCCAACACGTTGACATCAACCGCCGTTGCCACCGCCTCCACAGCCACATCCGCCACGGTGTGATCACGCGAGCCTGGATTGATGCCGGCATTGTTCACGAGCACGTCGAGCGCCGGGGTCTGACGCGCGATCGCTTGCGCCAGCGCTGCGGCGCTCCCCTCGTCAGTGACATCGAGCGAGACCACTTCCAGTCCACCTGCATGCTCGAGTTTCAAAGCGATCAACCCGGTCGCGACCGCCGGCTGCCGGCAGGCCGCAAAGACTTTCCAGTTCAGTCGCAAGAATTCACGGGTCAGGCCCAGGCCAATGCCCCGGTTGGCACCCGTGATCAGGATCGCAGGCGGTGCGTTCATGCTGGATGCAGGCGTTCAAGCCGCTCGATGCACTCGAGCATCGCCCGCCCCGTGTGATAGCACACCTTCCAGTCGTTCCCCACATTGCCATCGATGACTTCGCCATTCCGTTGGAGCAGCACCCGCCATTCGCCGCACGGGGCGATGAAATGACGGTGCGCAAACTCCCAGACATTGAGGAAGGCTTTCGCGTGGCGCGCATCACGTGTCGCCTCCCAGCTGTCGAGTAAACCGACCAGCGCCTCGGCGTTCTGCCAGAATTCTTTCTCGAGCACGAGCGGTCCGCCCATCGCGGTGCCGTCGCGATAAACTCCGCCGTGCTCCCAATCGATCCCGTTGGCAACGGCGTGATCCACGAGCCCGCGCAGTACCGGTTGCCATGACAAGATGTCTTCGCCCGCCACCGTCAGCGCATGCCGCAGGAGCCAGGCGAGTTCCAGGTTGTGGCCGTATGAGGTCGTGTCCGTCGGCGTCGCCGGCGACTCGCCATCCCGCTCCGCATTCCAGGTTCGGCGGATGGCGATTGCCGGGATCGGGTTGAACGCGACATCGAATTGGTTGCGTCCACAGCCCGAGACGGAATCGATCATCCGGTCGCGAATCAGCCCGGCCACCTCGAGCAGTTTTCTCCGGTGCACTTCCCGTCCAGTCAGCTCGCAAAGGACGGTGAACGACTCCAGCAGGTGCATGTGCGTGTCGAGCGACTTGCGATCCCCCGCATGAAACCCCGGCGCCGACGGTGTCCAGCCGGGCTCGAGATTCTCCCGGTAACCACCGTACCTCGTATCCGCACAATGGATTTGCAGCAAGTCGAACGTCTGCTCCGCCAGCCGTCGAGGCTCATCCCCACCGGTGGCGAGCGCGTATTCCGCCAGCGCGTAGATGGCGAAGCTCTGGCCGTAGACCACCTTGCCATCGTCCAGCCGGCCGCCGTCGGCACGGACTTTCCAGTACCATCCGCCATTCGTTTCGTCCCGGAATTTTCGGCGAATGAACTCGTAGCCGTGTCGCGCCAGGTCGAGGTGCAGGTCCCGATTACGGCCACGTCGCGCGAGCGCCGAGAACCACCACAGCAGCCGGCACTGGGTGTTCAAATACTTCTCCGGCGTACCCCGCGATTTCCCCTGTTCGTCGAAGCAGGTCAGATAACCGCCGTTCTCCTCGTCGCGGGCATGCGACGCCCAGAAAGGGATGATGCCAGTTTCCAGGTGCTGGCGCAGCGCGCACGCAGCCTCGGCCAATTCCAACCCTGGGCGTCGCATGTCCGATACAGCCATGGTGCTCACGTGGCCGGCGCGGGACGCCGTTGCATCAGATAAAGGATCGTGAACGCCGTCAGGTGAAGGAAGCCGACACCGGTGAACACCGGCACGTAGCCGACCGTGGCGATTAGCTTTCCCGCCGCGAGCGTGGACACGATGCCGCCGAGACTGCCGGCAATGCCCCCCAGCGACACCAGGCTAGCCACCTGGCTGCGCGGCACCAGCTCGGTCGCCAAGGTAAGCTTGTTCACGCTCCAGCAGCCGTTCGCCGCCACCATCACGAAACACATCGCCACTGCCAGCCAGGTCATGTCCGTGTGCACTGCCAGCAGTGCAACCGGGGTGAGGCACGCCGCCGCGAACATCATCCGCATCCGCGCCACTCGCGGCTCGATGCCACGCCGCACCATCAGGTCGCCCAGCGCGCCGCCCAGTGGCCCGCCGAAGAGCGGCGACGCCAAATACGGGACCCACCCGAGCATCGCCACGGTCTGGAGCGAGAAATGCCGCACCGTCTGGAAATAGTCGATCAGCCAGAAAGCGATGAAATACGCGAACGGATCCGTGAAGAACCGGGTCAGGCAAAGGCCCAGGCAGGTGCGATCGCTCAAGATCGTCCAGTAGGAGGCCGGCTGGTCGGGCTTGGCGGCCGGCGCGGCGCCCCGGTGCCTCAGGATGTGGTTGCGTTCGGCTTCAGTGAGTCCGCGGTGTTGCTCGGGCGAGTCATAGAACCACCACCAGAGCGCCAGCAGCAGGAAACCGGCCGCGCCCACAATGAGAAAGGCCCAGCGCCACCCGAGCCAGAGCGCGAGACCGGCGACGATGGGCGGGGCGAGCACGGATCCCAGGCTGTTGGAGTTCGAAAAGATCGCCGAACAGAGTCCGCGCTCGCGGGGTGGAATCCATTCGGCCAGCGCCTTCATGCCACCGGGAGAATTCGCCGCCTGGCCCAGGCCGAGCAGAAAACGGGCGGTCGCCAGGGAGACCCAGCCGATCGCGGCGGCGTGTCCCATCCCGACCAGCGACCAGAACGCGAGCGCGAGGGCCAGCCCGAGCTTCACCCCAATCCGGTCCAGCATCCTGCCCGTGATGGCGTAGCCAATCGCATAGGCCGTGAGAAACGTGCTGACGATGTAGGAATATTGCTCGGTGGAGATGCCCAGTTCCTTCCGCAGGGTCGGGGCCAGCACGGAAAGCGCCTGCCGATCCAGATAATTCACGATGCCAAACCCCGCCAGCATCACGACGATCAGCCAGCGCTTGTGTCCGCGGATGAACTGGAGCGGGCGGCTCACCATTCGCCGTTGCGGCTGAATTTCTTTCGCGCGGCCTTTTGGAACTCGGCACCCGCACGATCAAGCGCATCACAAATCTCGAGCGACGTCCGCCCGGTCGTGTCGCGCGCCGCTTCGATGAGGGTACGGCACTCGCCCGCGTCCATGAACTTCGCCGCCTCGAGCAGGCCCTGCTCCTCCCCCGGCGGGATCGCCAGAAACCCGTGCTTGTCCGCATGAATCAGCTGCCCCGGGATGATCTTCCGCCCGAACACCTCCACCGGAACGCCCCAGCGCACCGGGCAGGAATGGGCATGCCCGACGCACGTGGCTCGCGCCAGCGCCTTGAAACCCGCCGCCGTCATCTCGTCAACGTCACGAATCCCGCCATCAATGATGGTGCCGACGCAGCCAAGCGCCCGGTGGAAATTGCTCGTCACCTCGCCCCAAAAGGCTCCAAAGAGGCGCGGTTTGTCGAGATCCTGCACCACGACGATTTTCGGACCGCTCACGGTGGCAAGGTAGCGGCGATACTCGCTCCAGGCATTGGGATTCCTCTTCCGATGAGCGCTGTTTCCGGGCTGGCAGACCACCGTGACGGCATAGCCGACCATCGGGCCCATTTGCGGCATATAGTCGCACGTTGGCTCGAGGTTGAATGCGTCCCGCGCCGGGTTGTGGCGTGTCAGTTGTTCCCAACCATTGTAGATGGTCGGAGTGTTCCAGCGCGTGAGCTCGTGCATTTCGCCGTCGGTGAGCGGGCGGGAGTGGGGCTTCGGTACCTTCATGGTGGTGTGTGCCGGGGCGGGCGCGGCGCGCCCGGGCAAGACGGTCATGAGCGGCGGCAGTTCGTCCAAAGGCAAACCGGTGGTTCGCGAATGGGACCACATTGCCAGGTTGCCGGTCCGGACGGTCCCGTCAGGCTCGCCGCATGACACCTGAGCTTCAACGCTGGCGCGGAAAAATCGCACTGGTGACCGGCGCCAGTTCCGGGATCGGCCGGGCAATCGCCGAGGATTTCGGCCGGCTCGGCCTCAAGGTGGGCATCGCCGGACGCCGGCCGGACGCGCTCGCCGAGACCGCCGCTAGAGTGCAGGCAGCAGGCAGTGACGCACTGGTGCTCGCGGGCGACCAGTGCGACCCTGAAACCAATCACCGGTTCTTCGCCGACCTCGTCGCGCGTTGGGGCGCTCCGGACATCCTGGTCAACAATGCGGGAATGCTGGGCGGCCGCTCGTTGCTCCATGCGGAGTGGAGCGAAGTCCAGGCGGCCCTCGACCTCAATGTGCGGGCCGCGCTCATCTGCATGCGCCAGGCCGCCCAGGCGATGCGCGGCAAGTCTGAGGCCGCCATCATCAACGTGTCATCGATGACGGGGCATCGCGTCATGCCGGGCACGCCCGCGATCTACGCGGCCACCAAGCACGCGTTGCGGATCCTCACGGACGGACTTCGTTCGGAGCTGGCGCAGGAAGGCCAGGCCATAAAGGTTGCCCTGCTTTCGCCCGGGCTGGTCGACACGCCCTGGCACCACAAACCCGAGGGCATGATTGCTCAAAAAGGTGGTTATCCGTACCCGCCATTGACGCCAGCGGATATCGTTGGCGCCGTCCGCTACATCCTTTCCGCCCCGGCCGGAGTCCAGGTCTGCGACATCCAGCTCCGTCCCTCCGCCCAGACGTTTTGATCCGAATTCCACGCTGGTCGCGTTCGTGAACTTCACGGCGATTCCCACCCACCTTTGCTTGTCATGTCATAAGGCGATCGCTATTTCACCGGCGATCAATCGCCGCTGCCATGACCTGCCTCGCCCCCCGGACCACCTGTCTCGTCAGTTTTGCACTCGGTTGTGCCGCCCTGCTCGCGGGCTGTGGCACGCCGGCCTCGTCGCCCATCACCGTGAAGACCGACCTGGCTCGGGCGGCGGTTTCAGCCGCCGACAAGAAATACGTGCTGGCGTTCGCCAATCGCGCCTCGGAGGAGATCCTGCTGCCGTATCGGCTCCGGATGGACGCCGCCTTGATTCAGTTGGGCTACCAGTCCGCCCTGCCGATGGACGCCGCCGTGGTGGTTCATCTTTTCGCTGAAGAAAACCGGCGGATCTATGAGCGCAGGGTGGTGAATTCTGCGGCCTCGTATGCGTCGCTGAACCCCGACTCGACTCGTTACAAGAACATCGCGGGAATGGTGCCCGGAGGGCGCTACGAAAACATGCTCAACGACAAGCCGACCAACGAGGGCCAGGTGTTCATCGGTCCCGAGAATGAAATCAGGCGAACCGGTGACATGCAGCTGGATGGCGAGCGGCTGGGCCAGAGCGATGAGCAGGAGGTCCCCCGCAAGATCAGCCGCCTGGTGCTGGTCGCACACGAACTGCCGCTTCCCGCCGACCCGTCGCAGGCAACGGTGCGCTGGCGGGTAGAGGTGATCGGCAATGTCTCGCCCGGTGATCCCTCCCCGTCCATGGACCAGATGGTCCAGACCGCGATCCAGAATCTCGCCAAACAATCCCACGGCGCGAAACCAGCCGGATCCTAATCGGGTGCCGGTCGACCAGCGGCGGGTACGCGGTTCGACTCATCAGGCTGCCTGGCAGATTGCCGCGAAGCCCCAGCACCGCGGCGCTACTCCCGATCGACCCCAAACCCGGTCCGAGCGAGCAGCATTCCCACCGCCATCGCCGGGGCAAAGACCAGGGCCTCCGCGCGCAGGGCGGCGAGATTCGCGAGTCCGGGCCCCGGACAGAAGCCACTGAGTCCCCAGCCGGCGCCAAAAACGAGCGCGCCGATGAAGAGCCGGCGATCGATTCGCATTTCCATCGCGCACGGCAGCGACCTCCCAAACCAGCCCCTGCCACCTGCCATCCGCCGCCGAAGCAGCATCCCACCGCCAAACGTAACCACTGCACCGCCCATGACTCCGATCAGCGCAGGGTCCCAATCACCGGCCAGATCGAGAAACCCGATCACGCGCGCCGGATCGAGCATGCCGGAAATCGCCAAGCCTGCGCCAAAAAGCGCTCCTGCGAGCAGCTGCACGAGCAGTCGCGGCTTCATCGGACAAGCTTGGCCAGCCCGGTGTGGTGCAGCAGGTAGACGGTGGCGATCCCACCAGCCATGAAGGTGACGGTAGCGACCAGCGCCGCACGCGAGCCGAGCCCAAGCCCGCAAACCCCATGCCCGCTCGTGCACCCGCCGCCCAGCCGGGTCCCAAAACCGACCAGGATGCCGGCCACGGCGACGACCGGCAATGACCGCAGTGGACGGTAGATGGCCGCGGGCTCGTTGAACGCGATCATCAGGCCTGCTCCAGCGAGCAAGCCCGCGAAAAAGACGAGCCGCCACAAGGCATCCCCGGCGACGGGCCGCAGCACCCGGCTGAACATGCCCGATATGCCGGGCAGCTTGCCGCTGCCGAACGCAGCCAGCAGGCTGCCAAGCCCGATGAGGATTCCGCCGGCAATGGCATGCAGCAGGGTGTAATCGGAGTGTGGCATGTGCGCGGCACCGTGCAGCGTCACCCGCAATCGTCAATCTGGGAGTCGGATTCGCGCGACCACTTCGGGCCTCCTCGCTGCAGCCACCACAAGCCCACACCGGGCATGATGATTCTCAACTGCCCGCATCCAGGATTGCCGCCCGCAGCGCTGCCCGACTCACCTTACCCTGGCTCATCCGTGGCCAATCCTTGAGCGCGACAAATCGCTTCGGCCGCTGGTAGGGAGCCAGTCCGGATATTGCGCGCTGCAGATCCGGCGCCCGCTCACCGCGCGGATAGCAAGCCACGATCACCTCGCCCCATTCCTCATCGGGCAAGCCAACCACGGCCACATCCACGAACTCGCCGCTGGCGCGCAGCGCCGCCTCCACGGCCTCCGACTGAACCTTCTTACCTCCCGTGATGATGACCGCATCCCGCCGGCCCAACACGTGCAGATGACCTTGCTCGTCGATTCGTCCGAGGTCCTCCGTGACAAATTCCCGCAGCCCGGCCGCCCCCGGCACTGGCGCTTCGCCGGCTGACTGAAATCTCCGCCTGATCGCCCGGCCATCGGCGGAAATTTCCAGATACCCGTGGCAAATCGAGCCGCCTTCGATTGCGATCACGCCGTCCGTGCCGATCCGGATTCGGGCATGCGGCAGCGGCGCCCCGCAACTCCGCTCCCCGGCCGCCGTCTCCTCCGGACGAAGCGCCGTCACCATCGCCGCTGTTTCTGTCATCCCATAACTAATCGATACGGCCACGCCCTCGCCGATCGCCCGGTCGATCAGCATGGGCCAGGCCGGTCCGCCGCCGACAAACACCACCGCAAACCGCTGCAGCCATTGCACTGCCGCCGTTGAGCGCAGCAACCGCTGGAGTTGCGTTGGCACCAGCGAAAGCACCCAGGGCCCACCGTCGTCCGCCAGCCGCGGCAGCTCACCCGCCTCGAGCGCTTTCCAGTTCCATGCCACATGCCTGCCGCCCGTCGCACGGCAACGGACCCGCGCCATCAGGCCGCTGACATGATGCGCTGGCAGCACGTCGATGGCATTGACCTTTTCCAGCCCGAAATGCGCCCGCCATCCGGCGACCGCGGTTGCGAGTGTGCCTTCATCATGCAGCGCAAACTTCACGCCGCCACCCGAACCGCCGGTCCGAACGGCCAGCCAGCCGGCGTCGCAATCGCTTGCGGCGGATTTGAGCGTCACAACCGCGTCTCGTTCGCTTGGAATCCAACCGGGGTCGCAAAGAAACACAACTCCGTTCGACTCCTCGGCACAGCCGGTGGCCTCTACGAGTGCTCTCAGCTCACGGCGTTCCATACGGCCTCCGGGTTGAGTTGCCCGACGTCCTCGTAACGAATGAAGGGCGCCGCGGCCGGGCCGTCGCAACGCGGATCGGAAAACAATGGCCACACGCCGAAGCCGAGCGCCCGCGGTTCGCCCGGCCACGCGAATGCCATTCGCAGCCCGGCACGTGCCCCCACCGCGGTCTCGAGCGCCGCGGAAAGAACGACCGCCGCCCGGGCGTTGGCCAGCTTTGCGAGCGCGGTGGCAGGGTCGCCAATCAACGATGGTTTGACCACGAATATTCCCGGCCATCCGGCAGCCATCCAACGCTCGACATCACTCTCGGTGATGAGCGCTTCATCCAGCCCGATCGGCGTGGGAAAATCGCCGGCCAGTCCCAGCAGCAAATCCTCGACCCGCCTCCGCTCGGCTCCGTCCGCCTTGCTGGATGCGAGACAGGGCTGCTCCACAAACTCCACCGGCCGTTCCGCGCACCGTTCCAGCCAGCGTTCTGCCTGCGCCCGGTTCCAGGCACCGTTGGCGTCCAGCCGCAGCCGTCCGCCAGGGGGAAGCTCGCCACAAAGGTCGTCGAACAAACCGAGTTCGTCCGCGACATCGCCCACCCCGACCTTCCATTTGAAGACGCGGAAACCCGCCTCAGCTTTGGTCCCAATCTCCGCCAGCGCGCGGCGGCCCGCCGGCAGCAGCGCGGCACAAGGCAGGTAGCCGGGACCGGCAGGTCCACCCTTTGCCGCTGGCTCGGCGCGAGTTTCCCCGAGTTCCGACCGGGCACTGGCTATCGCATTGCGGAGACAGCGGAAATGAGGCGGCACCTCGTTGAGCCTCCGGTCGTCCACCCACTCTCCCAGCGCCCGGCACTCCGCCTCGACCTCCTCCACCGCCTCCGTTCCAAACCACGGGATCGGCGCCGCCTCGCCATAACCCGAGTCTCCCGCACCGGCATCCGATCCAGCCGTCAGCCGGACCAGCACCCCCTCCCGGACGCTCCAGGACCCGTGCGCGGTTCGAACGGGAGTGCGAAACGGCAGCCGGTAACGGCGGAACTCGAAGCGAACACGCATGGCAACCATCCGGGGTTTATCTCCGAGTGGCCCGGCGTAAAGCCCCGGCTGCGAAAATCCCCCTTGCGCTTGGCGCCTCCACGCCTACTCCGTTCATGGCAACTCATGACCAAGGTTGCCTCGTCCCACACCAGCGGCGGAACCGGCGCGGATGCCGATTTTTATCTCCCGGCCGAAGCATTTTTCCGGGCCAGCCTGCCCATGGCCCTCACGTTCGACGACGTTTCGCTCGCCACGCTCTACTCCGACATCCTGCCGCGCGACGCGGATACTTCCACCACCATCGCGGAACAGCTCCGGCTGCAGATTCCCGTCATCTCGTCGGACATGGACACGGTCACGGAATCGCGGATGGCCATTGGCATGGCGCTGAACGGCGGGCTTGGGCTCATCCATTACAACATGGCGCCCAAGGAGCAGGTGAAGGAGGTCGCCCGGGTGAAACGCCACATCCATGGACTGATCCAGGATCCGATCACCGTCGGCCCCGACCAGTTGATCGGCGACCTTCTCGCGATGATCGAGGCGAAGCGCTTTGCCTTCTCGACCTTCCCGGTGGTCGACGGCTCCGGCAAGCTTGCCGGCCTCCTCTCCGGCAATGTGGTGAAGGAGCGCTATCGGGCCAAGCGGGTGTCCGAAGTCATGACCCCCCGGGCGCAACTGATCACGGAGCACAAACGTGCCGCGGCCAAGGATCCGATCAAGGCCGCGGACCGGTTCTTTTCCGCCAATGTCGGGATCAACAAGATGCTGGTCGTGGATGATGATGACCACCTGCGCGGGCTGATCACCGCTTCGGATGTGGAGCGGATCACCTCGGAGTCGAAGTCGAGCCGGAAACCCGCGCGCGACGAGGACTTCCGGCTGCTGGTCGGTGCGGCGCTCTCCCCCGTGCGCAAGCCCGACGGCACGCTCGACCGCGGGCAGATCCTCGAGCACGTCGGCCGCCTCGTCGAGGAGCACGTGGACTGCGTCGCGGTCTCGACCGCGCATGGACATACCGCCGGGGTCGGCGAGGTCGTGAAACTCGTCCGCGGCGCCTTCAAGCACCTGCCCATCATCGCCGGCAATGTGACCAGCGGCGCGGGGGTGGCCTACCTGGCGGAGTGCGGCGCCAATGCGATCAAGATCGGCCAGGGCCCCGGCTCGATCTGCACGACACGGGTCGTGGCCGGCGTCGGCATCCCGCAACTCACCGCACTGTTCGTCGCGGGCACCGCCGGCCGCAGGGCCGGGGTCAAGCTCATCGCCGACGGTGGCATCACCAAGTCGGGCGACATCGTCAAGGCGCTGACGCTGGCCGATGCGGTCATCCTCGGCGGCCTGCTCGCCGGCTGCCGCGAGGCGCCGGGCGAGATTCTCGAGATCAACGGCAAGGTCTACAAACAATACCGCGGGATGGGTTCGCATGCCGCCATGAAGGCCGGCAGCGCCGCCCGCTACGGTCACGACAAGGCGGATACGACGCGGAAGGTGGCCGCGGAGGGGATCGAGGCGCTGAAGGAGGTCTCAGGGTCGGTCGACGACGTGCTGGCCAACCTGATTGGCGGCGTGCAGAGCGGGATGGGCTACCTCGGAGCCGCCACGCTGGCGGAACTCCGGTCGCGGGCCCGTTTCATCCGGATCAGCCCCGCGGGACAGAAGGAGGCTGCGCCGCACGACGTGATCGAGGTGTCGACCCGCGCCACGAATTCCTGACCTGCACCGCGGCGGCGCCGGCCACGGAGGATCGGCATTTAGCAGCATGTCGGATGATTCGCCCTCACGTTCGCTGCCTTCAAATCGAACCGCGGTAAGACCGACAGGCTGCTCAGGCACTCCAATCTCCGGCAAAGTCGCGAGGTTTCCGGTCAGGGCGTCTGCGACGAACCCGAGGTCCCGCTGTCGCCGTCCGTCGTGTTCGTCCCCGTCGTGCCGCTGGTCCCGCTGACTCCCGTTGTGCTGCTGGCACCGGTGGTGCTGCCCGTGCCGGTCATGCCGTTCGTTCTGGCGATGTCTTCCGCACCAGTCGTTTCTGTGGTGGCCGGCGTGGCACTGCTGTCGGTGGTGTTGTCCATCTCCGGGTTGCTACGCGTATCGCGCCCACAGCCCGCCAGTGTCAGGGCAAGCGCGGTGAACGCCACCGCGGAAAGTTTGAATCGATCGATGTTCATGGAATTGTCCGCTATTGGAGGAGCCGCCGGATCCCGGGCCTTAGCAATTATCGGAAGCCTGCGGGATCACGCCGGCACCACCTGGTTTGATTTTTGTCCCGCTGCGATATGACCGGGTTGGGAGGAATCGATAGAGTCCCGCCCTTCCCCAGAGTGCCCTGCGGTTCCACCCGTTTCCGCCCTCCGGTACAGCAATCGCCGCGTCATCGAGGAAATTCCGGAACCGGGCATGCGTTCCGCGAAGCGGCTGCCGGAGATCATTGGAGGCCGGGGTGCCGGAAGTCTGCCCCGTTTTCTGTTTGCGCTTGCCCCTGCGGTCGCGTTTTCCCTGTTCGGCAACAAGGGTTTTTCACCCGAAGGACTTTGGTTGCCACAACCTACGCCACCATGTCCCTGCTTCCGTTTTCCAGCCAGCTCATCGCCGACGTCGGCATCTCCCTCGGGGATGAAGGCAAGGGCCGCCTCATACCGGAAATTGCCGACGAACTGCGCGGCACCTCCGCCCCGGTCTCCGTGGTCCTCAAGGTGAATGGCGGCGCAAACTCCGGCCACACGGCTGGGGGCATCAAGCTGAACCTGCTGCCCGCCGGCGTGGTCGTGCGCGATGCGGCCCACTTGTGCATCGGCAGCGGCGTCGTCGCGGATCCCAGGAAGATCGGCTGGGAAACGCGCCCGCTCGAGCAGCGGGGCTACGCCGTCCTGTCGCGATTGCTCATCGATGAGCGGACCCTCGTAGCCGATTTGACCCACCGGTTGCTCGACCTCGCGTGGGAACATTACCGTGTCCACATCCTCGGCGAGGAGGCTCGCGGCTCGACCGGCCGCGGAATCACGCCCGCCTACGTGGACGAAGTCAGCCAGCAGCAGATCTATTTCTCGGATTTCCATGCCGGTCCCAATTATTTCGCGCGCAAACTGGCCCAGCGCACGGAACGCGCCTGCCGCACGATCCAGCACGTCTGCCGCGTCGATGCGCCGGCCTGGAATGCCTTCTTCGACCAGCTCACCGCCGCCGAGCAGCGCGCGAATGCCGAGTCCATCGCAGCCGGGGTCTTCACGAAGGCCGAGTTCGATTTCACGCCTTTCCGGGGCCAGGATCCGTTCTCGCTGAATCTTCCGGCGCTGACCGCGGCCTATTGGGAGGCGGGCACCGCCCTCGCGGGCAACATCGGCGAGGTTCGGGAGCTGATCATGCGGGAGTTGCGTGCCGGCCACACCGTGATTGGCGAATTCGGCCAGGCCTACTGGCTGGACAAGCGCCGCGGCTTCTCACCCAACGTGACGGCCTCGCACACGTTCACACCGGAACTATTCGAGAGCGCCGGCATTCCTTTGCAGCGGGTCCACACGTTCGGTGTCGCCAAGGCGTACGACACCAAGGTGGGCACGCACACGTTCCTGACCCAAATGGAGGAGGGCCGACCGCTCACCTCCCGCCTGAAGCAGATCGAGTTCGGCACCAGCACCGGCCGCCAGCGGATGGTCGGCTGGTACGATGCCGTGGAAAAGGGCGACGCGCTGCGCTACGGCGGTTTTCAGGACGTCATGATCAACAAGCTCGACGCCCTCACGCACGGCGGCGACTGGCGCGGCGATCTGCAGATTTGCGTCGCCTATGAGGCACCCGACGGCACGCGCCATACGCACGTGCCCCGCAACGAGGCGGTCCGGAAGACGCTGCGGCCCGTGTATGTGAGCTATCCGGGATGGAGCGAGGATGTTTCGCAAATCCGGCGCTTTGCCGACCTGCCCCACAACGCCCAGCGTTACGTGGCGGGGATGATGAAGGGCGTGCTCGATGTCGCCTTCGAGGGACAGACCCACCCGGCGGTCGATCAGCTACCGAACCTCCGCTACCTCGGCGTCGGACCGAATCCGTCCCAGATCATCAAGGACATCCCGGCGATGCCCGAACTCGTCAGCCTGGCCGCCGGCCGTCCCTGAACTGATCGCCGCTCGCGATCCTTGCCGCGGCTGAACACATCGGTTTCGCGTTGCCCACGCCGACACTATGTCTGAGTCAGACATGCCGCCGAGCGGCCGAGCCTCTAGGAGGGAGAATGACTCGGCGTCAGGCACGACATCGATCTGGCGTCGCGGATACCCAATTCAGGGTATCAGCGGCACGCGCCGAAACCGTCTCAATCGCCGCCACAGCGCAGCGAATCCCTCACCCGGCGTGGATCAGACCGGTGACTCGCGAGCGGTCGCTTGGCCACGTCATTCCATCGTACCAAGCCGGCCCAGCACTTCGCCCACGAGATAGACGGAGCCGGTCACGACAATCACGTCCTCCGGACCGCCCGCGGCGCACCCGCCCGAGGCAGGAAACAAGGCTTCGACCGTGTCGCGAACCACCCGGCCGCGAAAATCCGCCGGCACGAGGGCTTCCAGTTCTCCCTGCGAGCACGCCCGCGGCTGGCTGGGTACAACCAGGCGGATCTCCGCCGCATGCCGGCTGATCACGGCCAGCAGCGGACCGGCGCGCTCCATCCCCAGCGCACCTGCAATGATAATGGGCGCCCGGCCCGTCTCCGCCCGGAGTCGACACAGGTTGGACTCGAGCACCTCCGCGCCTTCCGGATTGTGCGAGGCGTCCAGGATGAGAAGTCGGCCGCCGATCCGCACCCGCTGCCACCGGCCCGGCCAGTCGACGCTCCGCAAGCCGCGGGTGATTGCCTCGTCGCTAATCCTCCATCCCGGGTTCAAGGTACGGACAGCCAGCGTTGCCGCTGCCGCATTCCAGCGCTGATACTCTCCTTCGAGATTGGTCTGCGGGTAGCTTGCAAGATCGTCTCCGTAGGCCGCCGCGACGGAAATCACGGGTGACCCGCGCTGCGCCGCCAGCGTCCGGATCCGGAATTCAGCCACCCGCGGCATCCGTCCGATCACCACCGGCCGACCGGCCTTGACGATCCCCGCCTTCTCTCCGGCGATGAGCTCGAGGTCGCGGCCCAGGATATCGGCATGATCCATCCCGATCGAGGTGATCACGCTGACCTCGGGCATGACCACGTTGGTCGCGTCGAGCCGGCCACCGAGCCCCACTTCAATGATGGCAATATCGCAACGCTGGCGTGCGAACTGCAAGAACGCCATAGCCGTCATCATTTCGAAAAAGCCCGGTCGCAAATCGGGATCAGCGTCGGCGATTCGATCGGCGATCGGCTGCAACTCTGCAGCATACGCGACGATCTCCTCCTCGCTCAGCGGCCGCCGCGATACCTGCACCCGTTCCCCGAGCTTCACCAGATGGGGAGACGTATAGAGCCCGGTTCGCCATCCGGCCGCCTGCAGGATGGCGTCGATCATCGCCGCAACCGAGCCCTTGCCATTCGTCCCCGCCACATGGATGCACGGCACCGACTCCTCGGGATGTTGGAGCGCGTCTGCCAGGACGCGCATCCGATCGATCCCGAATCTCGGCCCGCGCGCCGTCAGCGAGAACAGATGCTCCACCACCGCCGCGTAACCGGCCTGGTCCCGCTTGGCCATGGGGTTACCCGTCGTTTAGGAGCGGGCCAGCGCCGGCGGCGGAAGCTGGCGTCCCAGATGGAGCGCGGCCAGCAGATCGGCCAGTCGATCCCGCAGGTCGAGCCGGCTGACAATCTGGTCCACGAGCCCGTGCTTGAGGAGAAACTCGGCAGTCTGGAAGCCAGCCGGCAGGGTTTGCTTCGTCGTATCCTTAATCACCCGCGCCCCGGCGAACCCAATCAGCGCGCCCGGTTCCGCAATAATGACGTCGCCCAGGGTGGCAAAGCTGGCGGTGACTCCGCCCATGGTCGGGTGCGTAAGCACGGAGATGAAGGGCAGTCCTGCCGCCGCCAGCCGGCCGAGGGCCGCACTGGTCTTGGCCATCTGCATCAGCGAGTAGATCCCCTCCTGCATGCGGGCTCCGCCCGAGGCGCTGAAAATGATGCAGGGGATCTTCTTCTGCAATGCGAGCTCGACGGATCGCGTAATCTTCTCGCCCGCGGCTGCGCCCATGGCGCCGCCGCAGAATCGGAAGTCCATCACCGCGACCGAGACCTCAATTCCGCGGATCTTTCCGGTTCCACAGATTACGGCCTCCGGCAGCCCGCTTTCCCGTTCGTAACGCTTGATCCGGTCCGGATAGGCCTGCGAATCGACAAACTGCAGCGGATCGCTCGATTTCACCGCCGCATCCGTCTCCACGAAGCTGCCCTCGTCGAAAAGCTTCGCAATCCGGGCGCGGGCCCCGATCGGAAAATGATGGCCGCTTTTCGGCACGACCATCTGATTATCCTCCACCTCCTTGTTGAAGACGATGTCACCCGTCACCGGGTCCTTGGTATAAAGGCCCTTCGGAATGTCCTTCTTCCGGGTGGCTTTGCGAACCGCGTAGGTGGGTTTGTCGAAATGCATGCGGGAGTCAGCCGTGGCCAAATGTCACCACATCGACATTCAACCCACCGGCGCGTCGCAGGACGCGGGCACAGCTGTTGAGCGTGGAACCAGTGGTGAAGACATCATCGACCAGGATGAAATGAAGGGCCGGATTAAGGTCGGCACCCCGGGCAAGTGCAAAGGCATTTTTGAGGTTCGACCGCCGGGTGCGGCGGTCCAGCGCCGTCTGTGTGGGCGTGTCAACCACCCGGGCAAGGATGGGAGCCACCCGCGCACCGCCGCCGGCCGCCCGGGCGAGCGCGGCGGCCAGCAATTCCGCCTGGTTGTAGCCGCGCTCCCGCGCCTTCCGCGGATGCAGGGGAACGGGCACCAGCACCGCCCCCGCCGCAAGTTCCCGCACGTGCGGAGTGCGGCGAAAGATCTCCTCGATGTCCGCCACCACGTGGACCCCCCGGTGGTATTTCAATTCGATCACCAGCGAACGCGCCGGCCCTTTGAACAGGACCGCCGTCACCCCGCGCGCAAACTCCGGCTCCAATCCCTCGCAGTGCGGACAGATTCGCTCGCCTTCCACGATGCCGTGAAACGGGTGGCCGCACGTTGGACAATAGGGGGCCTGTACGGGAATCAGCTGCGCCGCGCAGCCGGCGCAGAGATGCTGCAGGTGCCCTGCATCCGGCTGATCCACTGCCACCAAACCGTGGCAATGGACGCACCGGGGCGGAAAGACCAGGTTTCCGATTCCGCGCCACACCTGGGCCGTCGACAGCGGCATTTCTCAGCCCTCCTCGTCCGAAACCCCCAACCGGCTCCGCGACCCGCCGCGGGCGCGCTCCCCCCGACCATATACGACCCGGGTCAGAAACAGCCCCTGGGGCGGTGCCGTTTGCACTGCGGGCGTCCGGACACGGGAGCGCAGAATCGCCCGCACGTCCGCGCCGCTCAGCCTGCCCTCGCCCACCGCGACCAGGACTCCCACGAGGCAACGGACCATCTTATACAGAAAACCCGCGGATTCCGCCGTGATCGTGATCCGCCGCCCGCGGCGGACCACATCGAGCCGCCGCAACTCCCGCACCGTGCTTTCACGCTCCGGTCCGTTCGTCGCCGTGAACGCCCTGAAATCATGCCGTCCGACCAGCAGTGCTGCCGCCCGCTGCATCGCCGGAATGTCGAGCGGACGGAAAACCGGCCAGCAATACGGCCGCCGAAAGGGGTCCGCATCGCCGAGATGCAGGTGATAATCGTACCGCTTGCCGATCGCATCGAATCGCGCATGGAACCGGGACGACACCCGTCGGATCGACTTGATTTGAATCCCCGCCGGCAGACCGGCCCGGATCGCCGCCAGGAGTTTCCCCGGCCCGTGTCGCCAGTCCGCATCGAAATGAAATACCTGGCCATGCGCGTGCACCCCGGCATCCGTGCGCCCGCTGCCATGGATCCTGACGCGCCGCTTGAAAACCTGCGCCAGCCGCACCTCGATCACATCCTGGACTGCCCGGCCACCGGCCTGGCTCTGCCAGCCCTCGAACCCGCTGCCGTCGTAGGCGCAGACGCATTTCCACCGCGGCGCTGACGTCGGGTCAGATGTCACTTGCCCTGCGTTCATGCGACCTCCGGTGGCGGAGGGAGCCCGGTGTTCTGGTTGAGATAATCCTGCAAAATCAAGGTCGCCGCCCGGGAATCGATGATGCCGGAACTGCGCACATCCCGGCGCCTGGACTTTGCAATCGTCGCTTCCGCCTCGTAACTCGTCAGCCGCTCATCCACGCGGTGCACCGGCAGCGAGAAGGCCTGCCGCAATCGCTCCGAGAACGCATCCACTTCCCGCGCCTTGCGCCCGACGCTTTCATCCATGTTCACCGGATATCCGATCACCAAGTCCGTGATCCGACGCTGCCGGATGATCTCGGCGAGTGCGGCCCATCGCCGGGCCTCGTCCGGCTGGGTCAATGCCGGCAACGGGGTTGCCACACCGAGATCGTCCCCGTAGCTGAGCCCGATGCGGCGGGCGCCGTAATCGATACCGAGGCAGCGCATGGCCTGATTTCGCCGGTCCGGTGAGCCGGAGCAATTTCAATTGCGAGTGCGCCCATTCCGGCTCTGTTTCGCGGCTGTGTCCGAACGGCTCCCACAATTATCTCCGGCGGAACTGGCCCGTTACAGCCGGCACCTCCAACTCGAGGAGATCGGACTCGAGGGACAGCGAAAACTGGCCGCCGCGCGGGTCCTGGTGGTGGGCGCCGGCGGGCTGGGCAGCCCGGCGGCCCTGTACCTGGCCGCCGCCGGAATCGGCACGCTGGGAATCGCCGATTTCGACCGGGTCGAACTCCACAACCTCCACCGACAGCTGCTGCACGACGACCGCCACCTTGGCCAGCCGAAGGTCGATTCCGCCGCCAGCCGGCTCCGGACGACGAATCCTTTCATCCGTGTCGTGCCCCATCCCGATGGCGTCACACCGCAGAATGCCTGCGCGCTATTCCGTGACTATGACGTGATCGTCGACGGCACCGACAATTTCGCGGCCCGTTATCTCAACAATGATGCCGCTGTCCTGACGGATCGCCCGCTGGTCTACGGCAGCATTTATAAATTCGAAGGCCAGGTGACCGTCTTCCATCCGGCGGGAGGAGGGCCGTGCTATCGCTGCCTGTTTCCAGAGCCACCGGCAGCGGGCACCGTGCCCGGCTGCGGGGAAGCCGGCGTGCTGGGCGCACTTTGCGGCATCGTCGGCAGTCTTCAGGCGCTGGAGGTGATCAAGCTGGTAATCGGCGTCGGGGCGCCCCTCCGGGGCCGCGTCCTCACCTGCAACACCCTCGCTGCGAGCTTTTCCACTCTCGCGCTGCCGCGCGCCGCCAGCTGCCCGCTCTGCGGCGACCATCGCACGATTCGCGACCTCGAGTCCGCGGCCGCGATCGCTTCGGCCTGTGCGACACCGGCTCCCGCCGATGCACCTGCGGAGGTCCCCTTTGAAGTGTCGGTCACGGATGCCCGGGAGCGACGGGATCGCGCACCCGGTCGGACGACCATCATCGATGTCCGCGAGCCCTATGAACTCGAGATCTGCCGCATCGAAGGCGCGCAACACATCCCCATGCGCCAGATTCCCCAGCGCCTGGCGGAACTCCCCACGGACCAGCATCTCTTGATCGTGTGCCACACCGGTGGCCGCAGCAGCCGGGTGACGGAGTTCCTTCGCGCCCGTGGCTTTCCGCTCGTCAGCAATGTCGCGGGCGGCATCGATGCCTGGGCCGAGGCCATCGAACCGGGCATGCGGCGATACTGATCGGTGCTGGCCGGACGCAGCCCAGACGGACCCGGCCACGGTGCGCCTCGATTGCGTGTCGCAGCTGCGACACGCAATCGACCGGAAGATCGACGCCGCAACTAGCGCTTCTTCACCAACCCGAGTGCCTTCTTGATATTCTGCACGCTCGGGAGCGAGATGCCGAGGGACTTGGAGATCTCGTTGCCGGTCTTGCCGGCCTCCACCATCTTTTTCACCTGGGTACGGGTCTCGTCTGTAATGACGGCGCGCTTGCGGCGTTTGCGCCCACCCGCCGCCCGCCCGGCCGCCGGCTTGGCGGCGGCACCGGCCTTCGGCGGGCGGCCCCGCCGGCGGCTGCCACCGCCACCTGCGGCGGCCCGCACGGCACGGGAAAATTCATCCGCCGAGGCAAACCCGTACTTCGCCGGCAGTGCGGCGAGTTCCTTGTTTAATTCGCTGGCAACAGCCTGCTCGAGAGTGGCGAGTTTGGCCCGCGTCGCTTCCAGTTCCTTGAGTTTATCAGTGACCATGGGACACCAGACATAGCCGAATGCCACGGTGGAGCAAGCGATATAATGATTATTGGATGATACAGCGTTCAGATGGTCATCGCATGGAAGCCGCCATCCACGACTATTTCAGCACCCGTGATAAATCCTCCGGCCGATTCGCTCGCCAGCAGCAATGTCGCCCCCACGAGTTCCTGGGCAAGGCCGAACCGCTTCATCGGGGTGTGTCCCATGATTGAGTTCACCCGTTCGGGAGAAAGGATTTTCCGGTTTTGTTCCGCCGGGAAGAATCCCGGGACCAGTGTATTGACCCGGACGCGCTGCGGCGCCCATTCCCGCGCCAGGTTCTTGGAAAGATTGTGCACCGCGGCCTTCGTGGCGGAATAGGTGAAGACCCGCGACAGGGGCACGATTCCCGACATGGAGCCGAGATTGATGATCGAGCCACCCTCCCCCCGTTCCAGCAGGTGCCGGCCGAAGATCTGGCAACCCAGCATCACCCCCTTCAGGTTTATCCTGACAATGCGGTCAAATTCCTCCTCCCCAATCTCGAGATAAGGCGTGGCGGAATTCACGCCCGCGCCATTGACCACAATATCAACCCGCCCCGAGCGCTGCAACACACCCGCCAGCAATTGCTCGAGCGCGGCTTTTTCGCTCGCCTCCGCCGCCATGAAATAAGCCTTCCCCCCGGCGGCACCAATCCGCTCGACGCGCGGCTTGGCCTTCTCCGCATTGCGGCCGACCAGCACCACCTCGGCCCCGGCGCCAGCGAGGCCCTCGGCCATCGCCCCGCAGAGTTCGCCGGTGCCGCCAATGACCACCGCGACCTTGCCGTTCAGGCCATACAATGAATTCAGATATTCGGAGGGATTGCTCATAGATGAAAGCGGGAGCAAACCAGTCCCCGAACAGCCCGCAATGGCAATCCTTACCCGCCACCGATTGTCCCAGGTTCGGGCGGCGCCCCGGCAAAACGTGTTCCGCCCGCCGTTACTCCAGCTTGCCCGTGCCACCGCTTGGCATTTATTCACCGCATGGCACGGATCCCACTCGAGGACAATTTCGACGACGTCATCAACAAGGCGCAACGCGGCTGGAAGATTGCGGACGCGGATCTCGCCCAGCGGGCCGGCGTTGCGCTGGCGGAATTGCGCGCGTTGAAGGCCGGCCGCCCGGATGACGCCGTCCTGCGGCGGGTGGCGCGACACCTCCGCCTCTCGCCCAACGCGCTCGAGGATCTCGCCCACCACCGCTGGTATCCGGAACAGCCAGTCTTTCCGCGCGGCTTTGCGGCGTTCAACACGCCGTTCGAAGGGATGACCGTGAACAGCTACCTGATCTGGGATCCGCGCGAACGCATCGCGGCGGCCTTCGATACCGGCGCAGACTCCCGGCCAATGCTCGACCTGATCCATGCCGAGCGGCTGACGCTGCGTTATATTTTCCTCACCCACAGCCATGAGGATCATGTGGCCGATCTGCCACGGCTTGCCGCCGGGAACGGAGCCGAGGTCTGGGCCAGCGAACTCGAACCCGCCCCGCTGGCCGGCGCCCGCACCTTCAAGGAAAATGCGCATTTCCACCTCGGCTCGCTGGCCGTGAAGACGCTCTTCACGTTCGGACATTCGCCGGGCATGACGACCTATTTTGTCACCGGGCTTTCCTGGCCGCTGGCCATGGTCGGTGACGCGCTTTTTGCCGCTTCCATGGGCGGCAGCACGACCGCCTTTGCCGATCAGGTTCGCAACAACCGGCAGAAGATTCTGACGCTGCCGCGGGATACGGTCCTTGCCTGCGGCCACGGACCGCTCACCACGCTCGCCCAGGAAAAGGAGCACAATCCCTTCCTGGCCCGTTAGGAGTCCGTCGGACTTGGGCGGATCATTCTGAAAGGGGCGCACCGAGAGTCGGCCAGGCGACAGTCTCCTTAGCGAAAATGCCGTGGGCATTTTCATTTAGCAGCATGTCGGATGATTCGCCCTTACCTTCGGTGCCTCCAAGTCGATCCGCCGACAGGCTTCCCGGCGGCGTGATGGAGAGACCCGGGATGCCTCCCTGCCGGTGCTCAGCTCGGGTCGGAACGAGCGGGCGGATGGTGCAGATCCGGAAGGTAGGCCGTGATCAATCCCATCAGCGGCAGGAAACTGCATACGCGGAACACATGCTCGATGCTGGTATGATCGGCCAGCCGACCCAGCAGGGCCGATCCAATTCCCGCCATCCCGAATGCAAAGCCGAAGAACAGCCCTGCAATCATCCCGACATTTCCCGGCACCAGCTCCTGCGCATAGACCAAAATGGCCGAAAATGCCGAGGCCAGCACCACGCCGATGACCAGGGTCAGCAGGACTGTTCCAACCAGACCGGCATGGGGCAGGACCAGGGCAAATGGCGCCACGCCGAGAATCGACACCCAAATCACATACTTGCGGCCGATCCGGTCGCCCACCGGTCCCCCGATGATCGTGCCGGCGGCGACGGCAAAGAGGAACATGAATAGCAGGACCTGGGCGGACTGCACCGAAACCCCAAACCGCTCGATGAGGTAAAACGTGTAATAGCTGGTGAACGCGGCGAGATAGAAATACTTCGAGAAAATCAGCGCGGCCAGTACGCCGAGCGCCATCATCACCCGCCGCCGTGGCAGCCGGGCGGGTTCGGGGCTTGCCACCCGCGCCCCCGGCGGCAGCCGGGTGCCCGCGAGGTGGCTCCGGTACCATGCCCCGAGCCGGAGCAGCAGCCCCATCGCGCCAAGCGCGACAATGGAGAACCACAGCAGGTGCGCCCGCCCACGCGGCATCACGACCGCCGCCGCCAGGAGCGGACCGAATGAAACGCCTAGGTTCCCGCCGACCTGAAACAGCGCCTGGGCGAAGCCGTGCCTGCCCCCTGATGCCAGCCGGGCCAGCCGCGAGGCCTCGGGATGGAAGATTGCGGACCCCGTCCCCATGCAGGCCGAGGCGAGGACCAGGCCCGCGAAATGGTTGGTATACGCAAACAGCACCAGTCCGCCGAGCGTGATTGCAATGCTCCAGGCCAGGGAACTCGGCAGCGGCCGGCGGTCCGTGTAGGCACCGACCAGCGGCTGTAGGATCGATCCGGTGAGCTGATAGGTGAAGGCGATGATCCCGATTTGCGAGAAGTTGAGCCGGAAGGTGTCTTTGATCAGCGGGTACAGTGCCGGAATCACGGACTGGAGCGTGTCGTGAAGCAGGTGGGCGACGCTCAATCCGCCCAGTACGTGCAGGATCGTCTGCCCCGCCGATGGCGTGCTGGATTCAGCGGTGCGGGTGGTCATGCGTGACGGGGTGGCGGTGGTGCGGATCGTCCGGCATCGGGTGAATCGCGGCCAAGGGAGTACGAAAACCGCCACGGGAACAAGGCCATCGTGCCGGACCAAAACAGGCCCCGTGCCGGCCGGGGTTGAACTGCGTCGGCCGCACCCGGAGGTGTCATCGCTTGACGCCAAGGCCGGCGACGGGCATTTCCAAACCGTGAACCGTCGAAGCAATGCTTCGGTTGCCTGGTCCAAGCCCGCGACACGTCAACTCGCGCAGGATCACCATCGCAAGACTCGACGCATTCCGGACAGGCAGCGCTCCGGCCCGGGTTTCACGTATTCAGATAACGCCACCTGGAATCTCCTCCCGGATTCTCCGCCTGGCTGACTCTTTCCCGGAAACGGAGAACCAACCGTTTCCTTTCCACCAAGCCCCACTCCCCCCGGTTATGGCAATCCTGCCCTGACATGAAACCTACCATCAAATACGCCCGCCGGCACTGCTGGCGGCTGCCAATGCCCAAGGCCGCTGCCGGCCTTTTGAACCTGCTGGTCCTCACGTGTGCACTCCTGTTTCCGTCCGACCTTTCCGCCCAGGCTGGCGGCACCGCCATGGTGTCTGGCCGTGTGGAAAATGCGGTTTCAGGCAGCGCGCTGAACCTGGCTCGCGTCACGGTCGCAGCGACCGGCCAGGAGGTCTTCACCAACGAATATGGTGAATACTTCCTCAGTGGTCTTCCCGCCGGCCGGGTCGAACTCATCTTCAGCTACACCGGCATGGCGAGCCAGACCGTGGCGGTCGAACTCGTCCCGGGGGCCTCCGTCGTGCAGGACGTGAGACTGACAACATCCCGGCTGGCGGCTGCCATGAAGGATGGCGAAACGGTCGTGCTCGATCCCTTCACTGTCGCCGCGGAGCGCGACACGAACGCGGCTTCGATCGCCGCCAACGAGCAGCGTTACGCCGCCAGCATCAAGAATGTGGTCGCGGCCGACGCATTCGGAGACGTGACGGAGGGCAATATCGGGGAGTTCATGAAGTTCCTGCCCGGTATCACCGTCGATTATGTCGCGGCGGATGTGCGCACGATGTCCGTCCGCGGCTTCGCCGACAACTTCACCAGCATATCCGTCAACGGGGCCCGGATGGCCAGTTCATCGTCCGGTGCGAGCAGCCGCTCCTTCGAATTCGAGCAGGTCTCGATCAACAACGTGGCGCGCGTCGAGGTCTCCAAGGCGCCGCTGCCCAGCATGCCGGCCGACTCGCTGGGCGGGGCGGTGAACATGGTCAGCAAGAATGCGTTCGAACGGAAGGGCGCCGAGTTCAAGTACAAGCTGTACCTCAACGCGAATCACGAGGATCTCCAGGTGTTCCGGAAAACGCCCGGACCGCTGGATGAACCGACCCGAAAGATTCTCCCCGGCTTTGATTTTGATTACACCCTGCCGATCTCGAAGACGTTTGGCATCGTGGTCACCGGGCTGGTTTCCAACCAGTACAACGAGCAGCACCGCTCGCAGAAGACCTACAACTTCGCCCAGGCCGGCGCAACGGCCGCGAACCCCTATCTCCAGAGCTACCTTTTCCAGGACGGCCCGAAGAACACCTTCCGCCGATCCGGCAGCGCGAAGTTCGACTGGAAGATCGCCTCCAACCAGGTGCTTTCCGGCGCCGTGCAGGCGAATTACTATCTCTCCCAATTCGGCAACCGCAACTTCACCTACAACGTCGGCACCAGCGCGACCTCGACGCCCTCCGGCGGCACTCCGCTCACCTGGGGCCAGGACTGGGTCAGCGGCGCCACTGGCCGCGGCACCGTCCAGGGCCAGACCTCCTTCCGCGACAAATATGGCGCGACCACGGCCGGCAACGTCAACTGGCGCTACACCGGCCCGACCTGGGAAATCGACGCCAGCCTGAACGGCTCGGCCTCCCGCACGTGGTATCGCGACACCGGCCGCGGTCATTTCAGCGAGGTGCGGACGAACATGCTGAACGTTTCCCGGATCGAATATCGCAATATCGACCAGACCCGCCCGCAGGAAATCTATGTGTACAACGCGGCGGGCGAGCTGCTCGACCCTACCGACCTCAGCAATTACCGCGTCTCCTACGGCCGCGGCAACCCGATCGATGCGCGGGACGAGTTCATCGGCGGCGCGATCAATTTCAAGTATTCGCCCAACCTGCCCATCCCCGTCAGCCTCAAGGCCGGTCTCGATCAGCGGAACCAGACCCGCGATATCCGGCGTTGGGACGAATCATGGAACCTGGCGGGCACCGTCACCGGTACCGACTGGGTTGATACGGAATACCTGTACCAGGATCCGTTCTGGGGGCTGCCGTTCCAGGAGTGGCCCGATCCCTATGCCCTCTATGATCTCAAGGTGACGACGCCGACCGCCTATGCCCAGACCGCCGATCAGGCGCTCGCCGCCGAGCGGTTCCGCCGCCAGAATTCCCAATACCTGGAGGAGAAGATCACGGCTGCCTATGTGCAGGCCGAGGCCAAGCTGCTGCACGGCAGCCTGGGCCTGGTGACCGGCGTGCGATTTGAAAAGACCGAGGACGATGGCGTGGGCCCCCTCACCCGCGGCCCGATCACGACCATGGAACTGCTCCAGGCCAACTTCCTCGAGCGGGCTTACAGCACCAGCACGTCCTACGACGGGTACTATCCCAGCTTCCACGCGAACTATTCCATCACCCCGGATCTGATCGCGCGCTTCGCCTACTCCACCTCGCTCGGCCGGCCGGATTTTGCCGACATCCTTCCGCTGGCCCGCGTCAACTACAGCGAGACCAGCATCAACGATGGCATCGGCACCGTTCCCGCCCAGACCGTGATTGTCACGAACACCCAGCTCAAGCCGTGGGAAGCCGACAGCTTCGACCTCTCGCTCGAATACTACTTCCCCAACGGCGGCGTCGTCTCCGGCGGGTACTTCGCCAAGAACCTGACCGATTTCTGGGGCACCTCGAACAGCGTTGTCACCGCGGCGGACGTGGCCCAGCACACGCTGGATCCGTCGACCATCGGGCTGAATCTGCAGTACACGCTCAATATCGGTGACGCGAAGATCACCGGGTTCGAGCTCAGCTACCAGCAGTCGCTCGGTATCCTCTCGGACAAGCTGAAGGATTTCAGCATCTTTGCGAATGGCACCAAGCTGGACCTCTCCGGCCCGAACAATGCCGATTTCGCCAAGTTCATCGAGGAATCCGCCAGCTGGGGCATCACCTATGGCCGCAAGCCCGTCGTGCTTGCGCTGAAATGGAACTATCGTGGACGCCAGCGGCTGGATCCCCAGACGGGCAACGCCTACGGCGGGGCCGCGGGCGGATTCACGGAATACTACGCGCCGCGGACGTTCCTGGATCTCAACGTCGAGTTCCAGCTCAGCAAGCGGCTGACGATCTTCGGCAATGCCCGAAACATCCTGAACAAGCAGCAAATCCTCCAACGCTACAACGAGCTTTCCCCGGCCTATAGTCATGATTACCGGATGGAGGAATACGGCATCCAGATGAATCTCGGCATCAAGGGCACGTTCTGAGCCGAAAGTTTCAATAGCATCACCGGCGGTACGGGCTGGCCCGGCCCGTGCTCCACCTTTGGTTCGGAAGCCCCGATCGAATGCAGTGCCGGTCGGGGCTTCGCTTTGCGGCCATTTCGGCGGACGTCCGCATGGGTGGGAGAAAGACTAAAGAGAAAGATTCACGAGGAAGATCCGGGCTATGCCCGGGGGTGGGCCCGGGCGTGGATTTCCTTCAATCGCGCCACGCTGACATGGGTGTAAATCTGGGTGGTTGCCAGCTGGGCATGCCCGAGCAGTTCCTGGACCAGCCGGAGATCCGCCCCGGCATTCAGCAGGTGCGTGGCATACGAGTGGCGGAGCTTGTGCGGCGTCAAATCGAGCGGCAGCCCGGCAAACGCGAGGTGCCGCTTCAGCATCTTCTGCACCGCCCCGACACTCATGCGCGTGCCGTCCGGGTTCACCAGGACGGCGCTGCCGGGCTCCCGGGCGGCTGAAAATTCGTCACGAAACCGGATGAGTACCGCCACCGCGATCCGGCCCAGCGGGCACAACCGTTCCCTCCCGCCCTTCCCGATAACCCGCGCCACCCCCGCCTGGACGTCCACCGCCCCGTGGTTCAGCGCGACCAGTTCACTCACCCGCAGCCCGCCGCCATACAGCAGTTCCATCGCCAGCCGGTCGCGCCAGGCTGTGTGGGAATCCAGGGCCCCCTGTTCCAACTGCCGCTGCGGTGCGGTCAGCAGCAGCTTCATCTGGGTTTCGGTCAGGAATTTGGGCAGCCGGCGCTCGAGCCGGGGCAGCGGCACGCCCAGGAGCGGATCACGATCCAGCTTTCCCTGGCGGATCCAGTAACGGAAGAAGGCGCGAAGCCCCGAGGCGTGGTTATGCAGGGTCCGGCGATCAAACCGTCGCTGCGCCTCGATCACGAAGTCCCGCATCTCGCGCGCACCGAGCGCCCCGAGCCCTGCTCCCCAGAGGTTCACGGCCGGATCCGACAGCCAGCGGTAGAGATCCTCGAAGGCCTGCCGGTAATTCCGGACCGTATACGCCGAGTATCGGCGCTCCTCCGTGAGAAATGCCGCGAACGGCTGCCACCATTCCGCCACCACTCCCGGCGGGACCCGCAGCCTTGGAGTCGGAGCCCGGTCAGCCATCTTCCGGGGCTTTCCCGGCCGCCCTGGCCTGGACCTCACGCATCACCCGGCCCGTGTGCTGCCGGAGGGCACCCTCGGGATCGAGCCCACGCTTGCGCGCCGCCGCCGCCAGTTCGAACAACATCCGGCCCAGCATGGCCGCGTCCAGTCGCTCGCCCAGCGCGCTGATCTGCGCCGGATCGACCACCCCCGAGACCGGCAGCTGCCGCTTCTCGATCTGCTTCCAGACCGCCTCCGCAAACATCAATGCCGGCAGCCGCGGCGGCAGCTCCTTGAACACCGCCCCCTCGCCCGCGGCCGGACCGTTCTTCTTCTCCGTCGCCTTGATCTTCTCCCATTCGACAATCACCTGCTCCGACGTCTCGAGCTTGCTCGTGCCGAATACATGGGGATGCCGCCGGATCAGCTTCTCATTGATCTCCCGGGCGACGTCATCGAAGTTGAACTGCCCCTGTTCCGCCGCAATCTGGGCATGAAACACCACCTGGATCAGCACGTCGCCCAGTTCCTCCTTCATGTGCGGATAATCGCCGCGATCGATCGTGTCGATCAGCTCGCTGACCTCGTCGAGCAGGCAGCGCACCAGCGAAGCGTGCGTTTGTTCCTGATCCCAGGGGCAGCCGTTGGGGGCCCGGAGCCGGGCCATGGTCGCCTGCAGGTCCTCAATCGCGCTCATGCGCGGAGCAGAACCATGAAACCGGGGAAATACAGCAGAAAATTCCGGGCAAATCTGGCCTCGTTTTCCGGCGCCGCGTGTATTTCGTCGTCGGCGGCATGAGCGACAAACTCACCGAGATCATGGCTTGGAAGCGGCGCGAAATTGCGCCGCTCGTGCGCGTCGTTTCCAAGGCCGAGCTCGTGCAGGCCGACCGTGCGAACCCGCGGCCACCTGGATTTGCGGCCGCGCTCCGGCGGTCCGATGGCCGGCTCGCCGTCATTTCCGAAATCAAGCGCCGCTCGCCCTCCGCCGGCGACATCCGGGCCGGCGCCTCCGCCCCCGAGCAGGCCCGGCGCTACCAGCAGGCCGGGGCCGATGCGCTCTCGATCCTGACCGATGAGAAGTATTTTGGCGGCACCCTGGAGGACCTCCGGGCCGTCACGAACCAGCTTCGCGAAACCCCACCCACCCTTCAGGGCCGGGCGGCTCCGACACCGCCCTGCCTGCGCAAGGATTTCATGGTCCATCCGGTCCAGGTGCTCCAGGCCCGCGAGGCCGGGGCGAGCGCCATCTTGATCATCGTCCGTGCACTCACCGACGAGGAGATCAAGGTCCTCTCCAACGCCGCCGGGCTGGCCGGGCTCGACGCCCTGTTCGAGATTCACGACGAACGTGAACTCGAACGGGCACTCGCACACGACGCCACGGTGATCGGGGTCAACAATCGCGACCTCGCCGTATTCAGGACCGATCTCGGGCTCAGCGAGCGGCTGATTCCGCAATTCCCAAAATCCGTCATCGCCGTCAGCGAAAGCGGCATTGTTTCCGCGGGCGATGCGGCCCGCGCCCGGGGCGCCGGTGCGCACGCCATCCTGGTGGGGGAGGCACTCATGCGGGCATCCGACCCCGCTGCGCTCATCGCCGCATTCAGGGGCGTCTGATTCACCATCATGCGTGGAAGAAGACCCAGTCACGAGGAACCCCGCGGCGACCAGTGAGGTCTCCGACGACCCGGCACGTTCGATCCAAAGGTCCCAGCGATGCCGCTCTCGCCTTCTGCCACCCGCGACCTGCTCGCCCGAATTGGCCATCAGCCGAAACGGTTCCTCGGCCAGAATTTTCTCGTCGACGGAAATATCGTCCGGAAATCGCTGGAGCTTGCGGAAGTCACCGCCGGCGATCGCGTCGTGGAAGTTGGTCCGGGTTTGGGCACGTTGACCGGGGCATTGCTCGAGGCCGGGGCGGAAGTCTGGGCCATCGAAAAGGATCGCGGGTTGCACGCCCACCTCGCCGCGACCCTACAATCCCGTTTTCCGGACCGGCTCCATCTTCGCGAGGGCGACGCCGTCGCGGACCCTCTTGCCGGATTCATTCCGGATCCGACCAGGCTTCGCAGCGATTTCAAGATCGTCGCGAATCTGCCGTACGCCATCGCGACGCCTTGGATCGATGCCGTCATCGGCGGTCCGTTGCCCGCGCGGATGGTGCTCATGCTGCAGCAGGAGGCGGCCCAGCGTTATATCGCACCGCCCGGTTCGAAGTCTTTCGGCGCGATCTCGATCTTCCTTCAGGCGGCCTATTCCATTGATCCGGGCCACCGCGTCGCAGCGGGCTGTTTCTTTCCCCGTCCGGACGTCGAATCACAACTGCTCAACCTCGTCCGGCGGCCGGCTCCATTCGTCTTCCCGGCCGCCGCCAAGGCTGTCATTCGCGGTTGTTTTCAGCAGCGTCGGAAGCAAATCGGGGCCCTCCTGCGCAGCCGGCTCGGCGTATCCGGCGGCTGGCGGGAGTTGCTCCGGGAGGGCGGACTTTCGGAACAGGCGCGGCCGGAGGCCATTCCGGTGGAGTGGTGGGTCCGCTTTTCCAGCTTGTTCCCAGCTTGAAAGCAGCGCCGTCCCCGGTACTCAGTTACCCATGTTTCATCTCGTCCGACGCCCCCCCATCGCTGTCCTGCTCTGTTGCCTGGGTTTGCCGCTCGCGCTCTCCGCGCAGGGTGAACTGGCGCCGGCGCTGGCCGGGAAGGTGGAGGGCCGGATGTACGTCTCGCCCACGGGTATCTTCCGGGTCGCCATTCCGGTCCTGCCTGAACTCGGCGGCGAAATCACTGATACTCCCAACGTCGTTACCTTTCAGGATGATTTCAACGTCCATGTCAGCATCGCGGCGTTCGCTCAGGATGCAACCCAGCGCTGGGAGCTCTCCACCCGCGGCACGAAGGACTATTTGATCTATTTCTTCAGCACCTTCGTCCTCTCCGACTTCAAAGAGACGTTCGACGGCGTGGACATTGAGAGTGCCGTCTTCCTCCCCAGCGTGATGGAGGGCTCGTTGCTCACCTATATTGTGATCCCAGGCGGCACAATGTTCGGGGATCGAGTTCCCCGATTGGGCGCGAACCGGTTGCCGATCGCCAAGCGCGGCAACCTGCTGTTTGTCCGGAATGGCCACATTTTTGTGATCAGCACCGAGCTGGCCGAGCGGGTGATCGAAGGCATGGCGTACAAGAAGACGACGGCGGAGGAGGACGAACTGCTCCGCACCCGGTTGCTGGACATCGTCGGCAAGATGGAATTTGCCCGACCGCCCGCCGCGGCACCGGATACAACCAAGGAGACTGTGCCTGATTCGGCCAAGCCCGCTGCCGGCAAGTCATGACTGCGCCGCGCGTCTCGCGCGCCCGCACGCTGTTCACGTGGACCCTTGCGGCCGGGCTGCTGCTCCTGAGCGGATGCGTGTATCTCCGGCTCCTGGCCCTCAAGCGCCAGCTGAAGGACTTCGATCGGCATTTTGCGCTGCAGACGGATGTCGGGGTCAAAATCATCGCCCAGGATCCCGTTTTGCTGGCCGAGGATGTGCGCTGGCTTGGACTCCGGCCGGAAACAATCCGAAAACTTGGCCGGGCCGAGCAGTGGCACGTCCGCTGGGTGAAACAACTGCCGGCCGGGGTCACGGAGAAGGCGGTATTTCACATCGCCCTGGATATCACGTTCGCAGATGGCAAACTGACCGGAATTTCCATACCCGAGTCCTACTTTGCGCTGTTGCCAAAGGACTTTCTCATCGGCGTGCTGCGCAGCCTTGGCGGCGCCGCCGTCGACCGCTCGGAACGCGAGGTGGAGGCGGCGGTGAAGGCCGAGGAAGTGAGGCTCGCACGGCCCAGCCTGCCCACCGTCGATCGGATCCTCGGACTGCCGACGGAGGAGCGCACCGACGGGGAGCACACCGTCCAGCGCTACCGCTACGTCCCCGCGACTCCGGAGCGAGGCGCGCGCGTTTTCGAGATGGTGCTCCGCTATCACACCGCCTCGGGTGAACTGCTCCACTGGCAGGGCCGGACGCCGATGGGCACGATCGCGTTCGATTTCGCCGCCAAACCCGCGAACCCAAAATGAACTTTGCCGACTGTTCCCTCCGCGAGGCGGTCGAGTCGGACCTGCCCGCCATCGTCGCGATCTATAATTCAATTATTCCCGGCCGAATGGTCACGGCGGATCTCGAGCCGATCACGGTTGAAGACCGCCGGGGCTGGTTCCAACTCGCCCGCCAATGCGGCCGGCCGGTAACCGTGCTGACGGATCCGAGTGGGGCGGTGGTGGGATGGCAGAGTTTCGATCGGTTTTTTCCCCGGGCCGCCTATGATGGCACTGCCATGGTGGCCGTCTACATCGCCGAGAGCCATCGCGGCCGTGGGCTGGGCCGCGGTCTGCTTGACGCCGCCGTCGCCCGGGCCCCCGCGCTCGGTCTGCACACGCTTCTCGGATACATTTTTGCCCACAATCAGCCCAGCCTGCGGCTTTTCGAGGCCCGGGGCTTCGCGCGTTGGGCCCACCTCCCCGGGGTCGCGGTGCTCGACGGCATCCCGCGCGATCTCATCATCGTGGGGCGCCGACTCGGGAATGCGGCAGACACTTCCGCTCCGACACCGGCGTTCTAATAACCTCGTGGCCCGGAATGAGCCCAAATTATTCCCCTTGCGCCGCATCACCGGGCACGGTTTTCCTTGCGGCCCGTGCATCGCCAGCTGGTAAGTCACGTCAACCCCCGGATACGAATCCGCGAGCACCGGAAGTGTCGTCTCCAACTCCAATGAATGCCTCGTCCTGCCCCCGTGCATCCACTGCCTACCTGCGCTTGATTGCCGGCGCCATCCTCATGGCGCTGCCTGTCCTCCCCGTCTCGGCCCTCCAGTTCTCCAAGGGTGAACTGAAGGGCAGCTTCGATACGACCCTGTCGTTCGGGGGAATGTACCGGCTCAATCCACCCAGCCCGGAGTATTATGGAATTAGCAACACCTTCGACGGGGTGCCGGGGCAGCAAAACTCCGTCAACACCGACGACGGCAACCTGAACTACGGCAAGGGCTGGGTCTCCGAGCTGTTGAAGGGCTCGCACGATCTCGAGGTGCGCTATCGTGACTTCGGGGTGCTGGTGCGCGGGTATTGGTTTTATGACTTCAAGGTCGAGGATACCCTGCGCACGCCGCTTTCCAAACAAGCGCGGGACCGGGTTCTCAAGGGCGGTGAACTGCTCGACCTGTACGCGCGCGGCATTTTCGAGCTGGGCAGCATGCCGCTCGAGGTGCGGGTCGGTCGCCAGGTACTCAGCCTCGGTGAGAGCACGTTCCTCCCCAACGGCATCAATGTCGTCAATGCGGTGGATCTCGCGAAGCTCCGGGTTCCCGGCGCCGAATTGAAGGAGGCATTCCTCCCCGTGAACATGGTCAAGCTTTCACTCGGCTTGACCGAGAACGTGACGATCGAGCCCTTCTGGCTGCTGGAATTCCGCCGCAATGAATTGGAGCCGGCGGGCACGTATTTTTCCACCAATGACTTTGCCAGCCGGGGCGGCAGCAATGTGTGGCTCGGCTTCGGCAGCGTCCCGGATCTCGGCAGCCCCCTGGGCGCCATTTCGCGCGAGCCCGACCGCGAGGGCAATAATTTCAACCAGGCCGGCGTCGCCCTGCGCTTCCTCGCGCCGGGATTGTCCAACGCCGAACTCGGCCTCTACTACTCCCGCTATCACAGCCGCTCGCCCGTCATCAGTGCCCGCACTCCGTCAATCGCGATTGACACCAATCTCACCGGGCCGCTGACGGCTGCGCTGATCCGCGGCGGCGTCCCCGCCGCCCAGGCCGGGCCGCAGGCCGCCGGCATCTTCCAGCTCATCGTCCTTTCGCAGACCAACCCTGGCGCGCTGACCCCGACCCAGCTCGCCACGCTCCAGAGCGCACCGGTGCAGGCCGCAATCGCGGGTGCCCGCCAGATCGCACTGCTCACTGCCGCCGCCACCGGCCGCTATTTCACCGAGTATCCGGAAGGCATCGACATGTACGGCGCGAGCTTCAACACCGCGCTCGGCAGCACCGGCATTTCCTGGCAGGGCGAGGCGACCCTTCGGAATGGCCAGCCGCTCCAGGTGGACGATGTCGAACTCCTCTTTGCCGCCCTTTCCACGCTCGCACCCCAGTTCGGCGCCAACAACCAGCTGGGCAACTTCCTCGGCCAGTACCACCACGAGATCCCCGGCTACCGGCGGCACCGGGTCTGGACCGCGCAGTCCACCTTGACCAAGGTGTTCGGACCCATCCTGGGCTCCCAGCAGCTCACCGTCCTCGGCGAGGTCGGCGGCGTCTGGGCCAACCTCCCGGGCAAGGGTGACCTCCGCTACGATGGCCCGGGCAGCTTCACGGCCGGCACCCAGGCCGCGATGAACGGAACGGGCTTCCCGCAGTTCACCGCCACCCCCGCCGACGCTTTCGCGGACGATTTCTCCTGGGGCTACCAGCTCCTCGGCCGGCTCGAATACAATAACATCATCCCGAATGTGACCATGCTCCCGACGGTTGCCTTCACCCACGATGTCGACGGCAACACGCCCCTGCCGCTCGGAAACTACATCCAAGGGCGCAAAAGCGTGAATCTTTCCGTCGAGTTCAACTACCGCAATGCCTGGGCTTGGGAACTCCGGTATGTGAATTACCTCGGGGCCGGGCCATACAACCTCCTCGGCGACCGGGACTACTTCGCTACCGTCGTGAAGTTCTCGTTCTGAGCGCCTCCCCTCCCCCCCAACGCGCGTCCCCTTTCCACCATGAAGAAATTCTTCCTGCTCCTCGCCGCGGTGCTTCCCGTGCTGTCGCCCCGCGCCGCCGTCAGCCCCTCCGATGCCGCCCGGCTGGGCCGGGACCTCACGCCGCTCGGCGCGGAGACCGCCGGCAATGCCGATGGCTCCATCCCGGCCTGGACCGGCGGGATTGTGACTCCGCCGGCTGGATACAAGGTCGGCGACCACCATCCGGATCCGTTCGCCGGCGATCGTCCGCTCTACACGATCAGCTCCGCCAACCTGGCCCAGTATCAGGACAAGCTCGCGGCCGGGCATCTGGCCGTGCTGCAGGCGTATCCTGAATTCAAGTTGCCAGTCTATCCCACCCGCCGCAGCACCTCCAATCCCCAGCGCGTCTACGATGCGACGCGGCAGAACGTCGGCCGGGCCCAGCTCACCGCCGGCGGCAACGGCATCAGCGGCGCAATCGTCGGGGTGCCATTCCCGATTCCCCAGAACGGGCTCGAGGTGCTCTGGAACTTCCTCACACGTTACCGCGGCGTCGCCGCCGCACGGACCTTTGCCCAGGCGGCGGTCGAGCGCGGCGGCGGCTACCAACTGGTCCAGTTCGAGGACGAATTCCTGTTCAATTACGCGCGCCCGGACATCACCCCTCAGGAACTCGAGGACGGCAACACCCTCGTGTACTTCAAGCAGGCGACGATCGCCCCGGCACGTCTTGCCGGCAGCATCCTGGTGGTCCACGAGACGCTCGACCAGGTGAAGGAGCCGCGCCGCGCCTGGGTCTACAATCCCGGCCGGCGCCGCGTGACCCGCGCCCCGAATGTGGCCTATGACAACCCCGGAACCAATGCCGATGGCCAGCGCACCAGCGATCAATTCGACATGTTCAATGGCGCACCGGATCGCTACGACTGGACCCTGATCGGGAAGAAGGAGATCATTGTCCCCTACAATTCCTACCGGCTGCACAGTGACGATGTGAAGGTGGCCGACATCCTGCAGCCGCGGCACATCAACCAGGATCTGACCCGGTATGAATTGCACCGGGTCTGGGTGGTGGACGCCAAAATCAAGCCGGGCACCTCGCACCTGTACGCCCGCCGCACCTTCTATATCGACGAGGACAGCTGGCAGGTGCTCATCGCCGATCAGTATGACCGCCGCGGGGAGATGTGGCGGGTTTCCGAGGCGCATTGCATCAATTACTACGATGCCCAGACCTTCTGGAGCACGCTCGAGGTGCATATCGACCTGCAGAACGGCCGCTATCTTGCCATCGGGCTGGATAACGAAAACAAGATGTATGATTTCAACATCCAGCGCACGCCGGCGGATTACACGCCCGACTCCCTGCGGCGGGAGGGCCTGCGCTAATTGCCGCCCCGCCGTCGGATGAATCCGCCTGCCGGATGCAACCGCTGGCAGGCGGAAACGCGCCATGTCATCGAGCCCTTCCGGCCGGCAGGGCCCGGGCGCTGCCGCACCTACGCCCTTGTCGCCCTGGCATGCCTGATCGCAAGCTCGGGCCATGCCGGTTCTCCCGGGATGCTCCTGCTGGATGGCGCGGTGACGCCGGACGCCGTGCTCGCCGTTGGCGAGCGTGGCACCATCCTCCGCTCCACCGATCATGCGGCCAGCTGGCAGCGCGTGGACCATGCCGGTTCAGCCGCCCTCACCGCCATCAGCCTGGCGCCCGATGCCCGGCACGGCTGGGCCGTCGGTCATGACGCCATCATCGTCGCGACCCGCGATGGCGGGGACTCCTGGCAGGAGCAGTGGCAGGGGGAAAACCGGGAGGATTCCTTCCTCGACGTCCTCGCTCTCGATGTCCGGCGCGTAATCGCCGTCGGAGCCTATGGATTGTATCTGCAATCCGAAGACGCAGGTGCCGGCTGGACCCGCCGGCAGATCACGGAGGAGGATTTTCATCTCAATCGGATTTCCCGGGGACCGACCGGCACGCTCTATCTCGCCGGCGAGCGGGGCACGCTCCTCCGGTCCACGGATGGCGGGGGCACCTGGCAGCCCATGCGGACCAGCTACGACGGCTCCTTCTTCGGCGTGCTCCCGCTCGATGAACGCACCCTGGTCGCGCACGGCCTGCGCGGGCATGTGTTTCGTTCCACCGACGGCGGCGACAGCTGGAGCCGGATCGAAATCCCCACCCCCGTCCTGCTCGCCACCGCGATCCGGCTCCGGCAAGGATCCATCCTGCTCGCCGGCCACGCCCGCACCTTGCTCGTGAGCCGCAACGAGGCCCAGACCTTCACCCCGCTGGATGCCCCCCCGGCATCCGCGATCGCGGAACTGCTGGAATTACCGAACGGCGGAATCCTCGCGCTGGGTGAGGCCGGCGCGACCGTGCTGCCGCCACCATGAGCGCATTTCACATCAGTTCTTCTTCATCCCCGCACCTCCGGTGATGCCTTCCTATCTCGAAAGATTCACCGCCTGGATGTTCCGGTTTCGGACGCCCCTGGTGTGTGGCTTTGCCGCGCTCACCGCGGTCATGGCCTGGCAGGCTTCCCGGCTCCGGGTCGATGCGAGCTTCAACAAGTCGCTGCCCGCCGATCATCCCTACATCCACACGTTCGAGCAGTACCAGCAGGACTTCGGCGGCGCCAACCGCGTGCTCGTCGCCCTGATGGCACGGGACGGCGACATCTTCACCCCGGAATTCTTTGCCGAGCTGCGGCGGGTCACTGACGAGGTAACCTTCCTGCCCGCCGTCGATCGCTCGCAGGTGCAGTCGCTCTTCACTCCCAACGTCCGCTATATTGAGGTTGTCGAGGACGGCTTCAGCGGCGGCGATGTCATTCCGGCGGATTTCACTCCGACACCGGAAAATTTCGCCCGCGTCCGGGAGAACATCATCAAGTCCGGCCGGCTGGGACAGCTGGTCGCCAATGACTTCACCGGCGCGATTGTCAGCGCGCAGCTGCTCGAAATCGATCCGCAGACGGGTGCCAAGATTGATTATGGAATGGTGGCAGATGCGCTCGAGGCGATCCGGCAGCGCGTGGAGGCCGCGCATGAGGGCCGGATCGACGTTCACATCATAGGCTTCGCGAAAATCATCGGTGACGTCAGCGACGGCGCCCACGGCGTGTTGCTGTTGTTCGCCGCCGCGATCGTTGTCACCACGCTGCTGGTCTGGGATTACGCCGGCCGCTGGAAACTCGCGGCCGCTCCGATCGCCTGCTCCCTCGTCGCCGTCGTGTGGCAGCTGGGCACGCTGACCCTGCTTGGGTATGGCATCGATCCGTTTTCCATCCTGGTGCCCTTCCTGGTCTTCGCCATCGGCGTGAGCCATGGCGTGCAGAAGATCTGCACTTTCCGCAACGAGGTCTTCAAGGGCCAGGACGGGCCGACGGCCGCCCGGGCCGCCTTCATGCAGCTGATTGTGCCCGGAATCGTGGCGCTGATCACGGACACCATCGGTTTTCTCACGATGCTCGTGATCAAGATCCCCGCGATTCAGGAACTCGCCATCACGGCCAGCCTTGGCGTCAGCGTCATCACCATCACCAACTTCTTCCTCCTCCCGATCCTGCTGTCCTATCTTCGGCTGCCGCCGGCCTACGGTGAATGGGTCGCCCGCAAGCGGGCGCGCAGCGACGAGCGGTGGGCGCGACTCACCCGGGCGATGAAGCCGCGGCCCTCGATGATCATCATCGTGCTGGCCTGTATCCTCGGCGGCTGGGCGTACTGGAAGGGCGGACAGGTCCGGATCGGCGACGCTCATGCCGGGGTGCCGGAGCTGCGCCCCGATTCCCGCTATAATCAGGACACGCGCGTCATCACCTCCAAGTTCAGCATCGGGGTCGATCTGCTCTCGGTCATCGTCGAATCGGTGCCCAATGGCTGCGTCGATTACGAGGTGATGTCACTCATCGACAAGTTCGAGGGGCATATGCGGGAGGTCCCCGGAGTCCAGTCGGTCACCTCGCTGGCGTCCGTCGCCAAGGTGATTAACTCCGGGTTTAGCGAGGGCTCGCTCAAGTGGCGGGTGCTGCCGCGCAACGAGCAGGCCCTGGTCCAGGCCATCTCGCCCGTTGAAACCTCCACCGGGCTGCTGACCGCCGACGGCAGCGTCATGCCCGTCCTGATCTTTCTCACGGACCACAAGGCGGAGACCCTGCGCGCAGTGACGGACGCCACCAAGGCCTTTGCCGCCGCCCATCCCTCGCCCAAGGTGCGGTTCCGGCTCGCCAGCGGCAATGCCGGCGTCATGGCCGCAACCAACGAGGTGGTAGCCGCCGCCGAACGGCCGATCCTGCTTTGGGTCTTCGGCGCCGTCATCGGGCTCTGCCTGATCACCTTCCGATCGATTCGGTCCGCCCTCTGCATCGTCACTCCGCTCGCATTGGTGAGCTTTCTCGCCTACGCCCTGATGGTCTACCTCGAAATCGGCCTGAAGACCTCGACGCTGCCCATGGTCGCATTGGGCGTCGGCATCGGGGTCGACTACGGCATCTACATCTTCGCGCGGCTCGAGGCGGCACTGCGGGCCGGCGAGTATTTCGAGGATGCGATGTTTGTCGCCCTGAAGGACGCCGGCGCGGCTGTCGTGTTCACCGGGCTCACGCTCGCCATCGGCGTGAGCACCTGGCTGTTTTCAAACCTGAAATTCCAGGCCGACATGGGCCTGCTGCTGACCTTCATGTTCCTGGTCAACATGGTCGGCGCCATCCTCCTCATGCCCGCCCTCGCCCGGTGGTTCTGGCGTCACCACACCGGCCGGACTGCCGTGCCGTTTCCGATGCGCCGGCATTGACCGCCGAGTGCACGCCGCTCCAATCAGTCCCCCGCCCCCGGAGAAATTGGCGCCAGCCTGATCAAAATCCGTTCTGGCCACTTTGGGCATCCTGCTCTGTCGTCCGACGACAACCCTCGTGCCGCTGTGACACCACCGCCCGAATTACCCCCGCTCCTTACGCCATCCCAGCGGCGAATCGTCGGCGGTGCGCTCACGCTCGCCTCGTTCCTCGGCTCACTGGCGCTGCTCATTGCCGCGTTCATGGTCCTCGGCCGGCTTCTCGGCTTTTTCTCGAATGTCCTCTGGCCGCTCGCCGTTGGCGGAGTGCTCGCGCTGATCCTGCGGCCGGTCGTCGACCTGTTCCAGCGGCGGCTGCGGGTGCGCCGGCTGGCCGCCGTCGTGCTGCTCTTCGGTCTTTTCATCCTGCTCACCGGCGCGCTGCTCATCCTGCTGCTCCCGCCGCTGATCGAGCAGCTGATCGATTTCATCAATTACGCGCCCACCCTGTGGGCGGACATCGTCAAGTACCTGGAGGAGCATTATCCCCAATGGATGGCGCTCGCGGAACGGTATCTCGCAAATCCGACTGTCCGGGGGTTAATCGACAACATCGCCGCAGAGAGCAAGGCACTGTTCGCCCATGCGATGCCTTCGCTCCGGGCTGCATTTGGCGGCATTCTCAGCCTCGCGGCATTCCTCACGCACCTGGCCATCATCCCCGTCTATCTTTTCTTTTTCCTGCTCATGCGCGGCGAGCCCTCCAGAAACCTTGGCGCGCAGATGCCATTCCTCCGGCCGGGGGTGCGGGACGACGTGGTCTTCCTGATCAGCGAGTTCATCTCAATCATCGAGTCGTTTTTCCGCGGCCAGCTGCTGATTGGCCTGTGCATGGGAGTCTTGTTTGCGATCGGCTTCACGGTGATCGGGCTCAAGTTCGGACTCGTCATCGGACTCGCGCTGGGCGTGCTCAATATTGTCCCGTACCTCGGCACGATCCTGGGTCTCGTCGTCACGATTCCGCTGGCCATCTTCCAGCCCGAGGGCGGCTGGCAACTCGTCGGGTTGCTGCTGCTCGTCAACGTGGTCGTCCAGTGCATCGAGGGATGGTTTCTCACCCCGAAAATCATGGGGCATCACACCGGGCTGCACCCGGTCGCGATCATTGTCGCCGTCTTCTTCTGGGGGACTGCCTTTGGCGGCGTCCTGGGCATGCTGCTGGCCGTGCCGCTGACGGCCTTCTTCGTCACCGCCTGGCGGCTGGCCAAGCGGAAATATTTTCGCCGTGCGGAAGCCCTCTGAATCCACCCCACCACCCCCGGAGTGTGCCAACTGCGGGGCGGCAATACCGCCCCAGGCCCGCGCCTGCCCTGAGTGTGGAGCCGACGAGCGCACCGGCTGGCGCGAAGCCGGACTCTACGACGGGCTGGATCTTCCCGAAGAGGCCTTCGACGATCCCACCTCGACGCGCCTCGGTCGCGGGCAGCCCCCGGCGCGGCAGATGCACGGGCTGCCCTGGTATTGGTGGTGCGTCGGAATCGGATTGGCGGCAGTCCTCGTGCTCGGCGCCCTCGCGCTGCTATAGCCGATCGTCCGGAGAATTCCTTGCGTCATGGAGTCGCCCTGTAGTCGTGTAGTCCGGCAATCCTGTCGTTCCCTGATCCGCCAGTCTCGCCCCTCCGTCCCTGGTCCCTAGTCCCCGGTCCTCAGTCCTAGTCCTTCGCCACCCCATGTCCTCTCCCCCAGCCCCCGCGCTTCCGGAAAAGATTCATTATGGCTGCGGTCAAAACGTCCTTCCCGGCTGGCTCAATGTCGACGGGTTCAAGGACTATTACCCCTGGCAGCTCGTCAGCCCGGAGGTCCAAGCGCATATCCATCGCGCCGAACTCGCCGGAGCTCATCCCTTCCCGGATGCCGTCTTCCGTTTCGGCTTTGCGGAGGATTTCGTCGAGCATCTGGACCAGGCCGAGTCGCTCGTCTTCCTCAGCGAGGCGTATCGCACGCTGCAGACTGGCGGCGTCCTGCGGCTCTCGTTTCCCGGGCTCGCCGGAGTCCTGCGCCGCCATTTCCGCGCCAGCAATTTTGCCGGTGCGAGTACGGGAGTTCACGAGGCCTACACGACCTGGCATCACCAACACTTCTATTGTGCCGAGAGCCTGCAGCTCGTCGCCACGCACATCGGATTCCGCAGCATGGTCGCCGTCACCTTTGGCGAGTCGCGCCATCCCGAGTTGCGCGGACTCGACACGCGTCCCGATCAGATTGACCTCAACCTGATGGTCGAGCTGACCAAATAGCCTGCAGCCGGCGGAATTCTTCTGTGCTGCTCAACGGTCTTCGCGGCCGCTACGGCCTGGCCTCGAAGGCTCAGCGAAGGAGGGATCCCGACCTTCCGTCGATCAATCTGATCGCAGGACTAGAAGATCCATCCTGGCGGAACGACCTCCTGCGTCCCCGGCGCCCAAGTTCACTCCCGGATGGCGCGCAGCAGCCGATCGTCGCCATCGTTGGGAGCCGGGTCGACGCCAATCAGCCCGCAAAGCGCGTGATAGACGTGCACATTTTCGAAGGCCGGAAGCGCGACGCCACGCCGAAGTGTCGGGCCCTGGGCGATGAACGTTGCGCCCATCGACCCGTAACCGGGATCAAACCCGTGGTTTCCGAGTGACACCCGTTTCCGATTCTCGCGCGCCGTGTGCGTCGACACTTCCCAGCCGTCGTCGGCGATAACAACCAAGTCGGGGATGCGTGGATGATTCGCGTAACCGAACGCAGCCGGCAATTCCCTCGTCCGGAAGACGCGTACATGGGGCAGCCTCCGCAGCTTCGCGCGATACTCCTCGATCGCTGCCTCATCAGGCAGCCGGAGCCCGGCGACCGGGCCCTGGAACTCCACGGCGGGGTCCCGCGGCTTGAGGACATCATCGAGATAGACGACCCGTTCCGGGCTGATCTCCGCCATCCCGTGATCGGACAGCACGATCAGGTTGACCTCTGATTCGAGCCCCTGGGCGGCGATGCCCCGCCGCAGGTCGCCAATGTGCCGATCGACGTCAAGCAATGCATTCCTGGTTTCCGGTGCCAGCGGGCCGAACTGGTGGCCGGCACTGTCGACCGACGAGAAATAGAGGGTGATGAAAACCGGCCGTTCCGCTGGTGGGAGCGCCAGCCAGGCCAGCACCTGTGCCACCCGCTCCGCATGCGGCTTGCTGTTCTGGTAGGGCACCCAGTACGTCGGTTGCCGCCCGCCGATTGCGACGTCGCTGCCGGGCCAGAACATCGAAGCGGTTCGTTTCCCCTGGCGGCCAGCCGTGTTCCAAACCGGCTCCCCGCCCCACCATTTCGGATCCAGCGTGCTCACCCGATCGCCAATCCGAAAGAACCGACCGGTCTCCGAGTCGAACATTTCGTTGCCGACGATGCCGTGTCGCTCGACCCGCAGCCCGGTGACCAGCGTGTAGTGATTCGGAAAGGTCTTCGTGGGAAAGGTGGGAATGAGCTGGGCCAGTTGCACGCCATCCCGGGCCAGTTGCTGGAGGTTGGGTGGTGCATGGCGTTCGAGGTAGTCCCAGCGCATGCCATCAATTGAGACGAGGATGAGAATGGGTTCCGCCCGCGCGACCGCGAACGCTGCCAAGCCCAGGATCCAGAAAAATGCACCTCGCATCGCGGGGATTTAGCAAGCGATCCGCACGTGGCAACCGCCACCGAAGCCTGTCGCTCCAAAATTCCGGCTCCTCACGTCCTTATTAGCGACAGGCTAATTCCAGCCGTTAGCGCGTTAGGGACAGGTTAATCACGAGTCCGGCCGTTAGCGTTAGGGATGGGTCAATTCCAGCCGTGCACCGCACCCCTGGTCGTGGGTCGTCCGCAAGGGACAGGTTAATCACGAATGCTCCGCGAAGGGACAGGTCATTACGCTCGTTAGGGACAGGTCAAAAACGTTGGCTTCCAAATCGAAACCGTAACCTATCTCGTTATTTAACGGGAAGATGAGGTCTTATGACCATCCCAGCAATAACCTGTCCCTTCCAGAGCCCACAATTAACCTGTCCCTTGCGGACGAGCTACAGGTGCCCCCTTGGTAGACGACCGCATTGGCAGCCGGGCATCTCACGATCGTCCGTCCGTACGGCCTCAGTCACATCGTGACGACTATCTTCCCGAACTGCGCCCCACGCTCCATCAGCGCAAAGGCCTCCGCCGCCCGCTCCAATGGAAATTCGTTGTCCACCACCGGCCGAAGTTTGCGCGCCGAGACAAAGCCGTTCAACGCCACCCAGTCAGCCGGCGAACCCATCGTGGTGCCGAGGAGCGAGATTTGCCGCCAAAAGACCTTGCGCACCGGCAGGGGCGCATCCCCGCGGGTGGCGCCAAAGAACACCACGCGTCCGCCCGGTGCGGCCACGTCGATCAATTGTCCGAAGCTCTCCCCCCCGGCACTGTCGACAACCACATTGAACGGACCGGGCGCCTTCAAGGCAGAGGCCGTCCATTCCCGGTCCGTGTAGTTGAACCCGCCCATCGCGCCCATCGCGATTGCCCGCGCGATCTTCTCGTCAGAACTGGAGGTCACCCAGACCTCGGCCTGCGCTGCCAGGGCCAACTGCATGGCAATCAGAGCAACCCCTCCACCCACGCCGCTGATCAGCACCCGCTCCCTGGCGCGAAGTCCGGCGCGGGAAAACACCGCGCGGTACGCCGTCAATCCCGCCAGCGGGAGGGCCGCCGCCTCCTGCCAGGTCATATACGCGGGCTTCGGCGCCAGTTGCTCCGCAGGCACCGCGATTTTTTCCGCGAGAGTCCCGTCGCGCGGCAGCCCCAGAATCGAAAAGCCGGTCCCCTGCGCCGCCTCATCCCCGCCCCAATTGAAGCCTGGGTTGATGATCACCTCGCGTCCCATCCACGAGGAGTCCACGCCCGCCCCGACCTCCGACACCACTCCCGCGCCATCCGATCCGGGAATGCAGGGCCACTTCAATCCCGCATATTGGCCCAGTTTGATCCAGACGTCCCGGTGATTCAGCGCCGCCGCACGGAGGGAAACCACCACTTCGCCTGCCGCGGGCCTGGGGTCGGTCACATCGACAACGGCTAGCTGATTGGCAGCGGATAATTGCACGGCACGCATGATGCCGGCAGTAACACCCAGCTCGCCGTCCGGCGCAAGCGTGCCGCCGTGCCTGGGTCGAGTTCAGTCCGCGCGCAGGAACGCCGCGACCCGCGGCACCACGTCCTCCCGTGCATCCTCGAGGATGTAATGCCCGGCATCGCCATGCCGGTGGACCTCCGCATGGGGCAGGACCTCGCGCCATCGCCAGAGAAAGCTGTCGTTGAAACAGAAATCCCGTCCGCCCCATTCGAGCAGCGCCGGCCGGTCGCGAAACTGCGTCAAACCCTGCTCCACCCCGACCAGCGTCGCCCAACTCCGATGGGACGGCCGCAACGGGATGTCCTGAACGAAGCTGTTGACGCCGACCCGGTTCGCCCAGGAGTCATAAGGAAACAAGTACGCGCGTCTCTCCTCCGGGCTGAGGGCACGACGGTGCATCGCCATCACGGTGGCGGGGGCGGCAAACCCGTTGAGCCCGCGCACCAGCAGCGGCCCGACTGCCGGCAGCTTGCAGGCGGCGATTCGCAGCGGGATTCGCGCCGAGGTGAAGGCAGCCGTGTTCAACACGACCAGCCGTCCAATCATCGCCGGGAATTTTGCCGCGAAACCAAACCCGATCGCCCCGCCCCAGTCGTGCACCACCAGGTCGACGCGCCGCAGGCCCAGGCTGGCAACCAAAGCAGCCACGTCGGCGATGCGACTCGCGAGCGTGTACTCGTAACCGGCCGGCTTCTCGGAAAGCCCCATGCCGACGTGATCCGGGACGATGCACCGGCGGGCGGGCGACAGCGCGCCCACCAGCTGACGATAATAGAACGACCACGTCGGATTGCCGTGCAGCATGAGCACGGCCTCCTCCTGCCGCGGACCCTCGTCGAGGTAGCTCATGGCTGCACCGCCGGCGGTCAGGAAAACACGGGGGGAGAATGGATACAGCCTCCTCAGCCAGTTTGGAATTTCAGGCATGGCTTAATTTGTCCCCGGGAAGGTTTTCGTCACCGCGAGAACCTGCATCGCGAAAACCTCACCACTCGAGCGCCAGCATCAGGCAGTTCAAACCGCTGCCGATGCCGAGCAGCCCGACCCGATTCCCGTCCCGGACCGCCCCAGACTCGATTGCCAGCGCGAGAGTGGCCGGCAGGGCGACCGACCCCGTGTTGCCCAGCGTCTCGAAGGTCGAGAAATCCTTCGCGAGGTCGAGGCCGAGCGTTTCGTAAAGCTTCCGCCGGTGCACACTGCCCACCTGGTGGCAGATGAAACGATCGAAGGCTCCCCCCTGCTCCGCCGTGAACTCTTTCCATGTCTCCTGCGCCAGGGTCACTCCGGCAATCAGCAGGGCCTCGGAGTCCGTTTGCATCGCGAGCGATTCCGCGCCATAGGTGTCGCCCTGGCAGAGTTCGCTGTGCCGGGTGGCCGAACGGGCCACGCCGCCCAGCAGCCGGTGGGGCCGGCCGGGCACGAGCGAGCGATGGCATACCATTGCCGCCACCGCCCCCGATCCAATCGTGAGGTTCGCGAAGTAGGGTTTGATCTCGTTCCGGCTCAGCGGCTGGCCGACCAGCGTGCGCAGCGTCTGTTCGACCAGCGGCCGGCCGCTCTCCCCCGCCACAATCATCGCGCACCCGATCTGCCCCGCTTCGATCATGGCGGCGGCAATCGTCAGCGAGTTCAGGAAGCCCAGGCAGGCATTCGAGACATCGAAGATCTGCGCGGAGGCGGGCAAGCCGATCTTCCGGTGCGCAAACGACGCCGTGGCCGGCTCCAGCATGTCCCGGCTCACCGCCGCGTGAATGAACATCCCCACCTGCGCGGCTCGCAGGCCCGATTTCGCGAGCACCGCGCGGCCCGCTTCCGCACTGGCGTCGGAGGGGCTCATCGCCGCCGGCCACATCCGTCGTTCGCGAATCCCCGTCATCAGTTCCAGCCGGCCCTCGGGCAGCTTCAACCGCTCGTACAGCGGCCGCAGCCGTTCCTCCAATTGCGCCGAGGTCCAGATCTCCGACGGCAACGCGACCGCGATCGACTCGATGCAGACATTTTCAAATTTCATGCCAGCCTGCCGTTCCTGCCGGCTCATCGGGGCTCGCCCCGCGGCGCATCGGGACCCGGTCCGCGCGGTGTTGGCGGCCGCATGGCCAGCCGGATCAGTTCCTGATCGAAATAGTTCGAACCCAGCCCGGCATCGACCACCAGCGTCGTGCCATTCACGCCGCTGCTGCGTTCGCTGAGCAGGAACAGCACCGCGTTGGCCACTTCCTGCGTCTCCAGGTTTCGCTTACGGAACGTCAGCTTCTCGGCATAAAGGTAGCTCTCGATGTAGCCCGGGATGCCGGCCGAGGCGCTCGTCTTGAGCGGACCGGCACCGACCACGTTGAATCGCACCCCGGAATCGGCGCTGAACGACTTCGCGAGGAATCGCGCGCTGGATTCGAGCGCCGCCTTGATCGGACCCATGTAGCCGTAGTTGTCCGGCGTCACCAGCAGCGAGGAGATTCCGATCGTCACGATCGAAGCCCCCGGGGCCAGGTGGGGCTTGAAGGCGCGCGCGATCTCGACCAGCGAAAATGCCGACACCGCCATGGCCTGGAGGAAGTCTCCCCGGTTGGTTTCATGGAACGGTTTGAACCCGTCGCGGTAATTCGCGAACGCGATGGAATGGACGATGCCATGAACCGGCGCATGGCCGTCGGCGGCGACCTCCGCGGCCAGACGTGCCGCCGCCCCGGGTTCCTCGACATCGCAGATGAGGACGGTGCGACCGGCGAGCTGCGCCGCCAGCGACTTCCGGCGCACTTCGGAACGGACACTGAAGATGACCTTCGCTCCCTGCTCCTCGAGCGCCTGCGCCACGTGCCACGCGACGCTCTTCCGGTTCGCTACGCCGAAGACAACGATCGTTTTTCCACTCAGCTGGAGAAAATCAGGCACGGTTCGAAAGTAGCGGGTAGCGAGTAGCGGGTAGCGAGTAGAAAAACGTCGGATCCGATTCGAAAACTTTGACGGGGTATTCGAGCGACCGTGGATCGGGGATCGTGGATGGGGATAGGGGATCGGATGCTCACTACCCGCTACTCGCTACTGTCTGGGCATGCTCGCTACTCGCTACTGTTTCGTCGGTTCCTGCCCGGGGCGCTTCCAGGCCACGGAAAAGTCGAGATTCATCACCCGCGTTCCGTCGGCCTTCTTCACGGAACCCGCGAGCATGGTGAAGCCGCCCATCGCATCCCTCTGCTTCACCTCCAGCAGGATGGTGTCCCCCGGAAACACCGGACTGCGAAACCGGACGTCGCTGATCTTCGCGATCAACGGCACGCCTTCCACCGGGGCAGCGCCGGCCGCGCGGGCCTTCAAGGCCATGTAGCACGCAGCGGCCTGGAACACCGCCTCGCAGAGGAGCACGCCCGGGGTGATCGGCGCTCCCGGATAATGTCCCCGGTAGAAATCCTCGTCCGCCCGCCAGGTCCGGCGCGCCACCAGCCCCTCCACATCGTGGCGGATGATTTCATCGACGAAGAGGAAGGGCGGCCGGTGAGGAATGAGTTCGGTGACGGAAATCATGGGCGAAAAGTAGCGGGTAGCGGGTAGCGCGTACGGCCCAAAAGTAGCGAGTAGCGAGTAGCGGGTAGCGAGTAGAAAAAGCACATTCACACCCGGGACATTTCACTACCCGCCAATCCGTTGCTCATGACCGGCCCATGACCCTGAGCGAAACATCGTAGATGCCATGAGGCGGACAAGCGGGGAAAAATCCCCCAACTTGTCCGCCCGATGAACAATAAAACTAACGTAACGAATCTGCTTAAGCGTCTGCTCGAAACCAAGGCCGAAGTTTTCAAGTTC
>WYBX01000061.1 GCA_011525695.1 Verrucomicrobiia bacterium | reverse complement strand
TGTGGCGCCTCGTCGGGTTGTAGAACGTTTCGATGTAATCGAAGACGATGAGCTCGGCGGCACGTCGACTGATTGGCACGGCCGCGTCAAGGCCGGTGTCGGATTTCAACGTGCTCCAGAACGATTCGGGTTATTCAAGGGACAGGTCAATTACACTCGTTCCGCGAGAGGCTATTCAAGGGACAGGTCAATTACACTCGTTCCGCGAGAGGCTATTCAAGGGACAGGTCAATTACACCCATTCCGCGAGAGGGACAGGTCGGTTATACCCAGGATTCGGTATACGGCGATGTGGCGTGGGCGGCCTTGTTGGGCAGAGTTTGCATCGGATGAGACAGGCGCGGATCAAAGTCCCGGCGGCCGAGAAAGAGGCGGTTTACCACTGCGTCACCCGCACGGTGAACAAGGAGCGGCTGTTCGACCGCATGGCAAAGGAAGTCCTGCGGCGCCAGCTCTGGCAGGTGGCCGACTACTGCGGGGTTCAGATTCTGAGCTACACGATCCTGTCAAATCACTTCCACGTGGTTGTGAGGGTTCCACAGGAACAGCCTGTGTCGGATGCCGAACTGCTTCGCCGTTATCAGGTGTTGTATCCCCAACCCACTGCCTATCAAACGATGCGACTCAAGGATGTGCAGGCGCAGCTTGCCGAAAATGGACCCGAGGCCGTGTTCTGGCGTCAGCGTCAGCTGCGGCTGATGGGGGACATCTCGCCTTTCATGAAGTTGGTCAAGCAGCGTTTCTCAATCTGGTTCAACAAGACCCACAGGCGCATCGGGACTCTCTGGGCCGAGCGCTTCAAGAGCACGTTGCTGGGACCGGGAGCGTTGCAGCCAGTGGTGGTCTACACCGATCTGAACTGTGTCCGCGCTGGCCTGGTAATGGATCCGAAAGACTACCGGTTCTGCGGGTATGCAGAGGCAGTGGCGGGAAACCGGAGAGCGCAGGAAGCGTTGCGCTGGGCAGTGGGTGGTCGTGAATGGGCTGATACACAGGCGATATATCGCGAACTGCTGTTTGGGGTTGGCGGCAGTCCGCGGGCAGCGGCGGCCAACATTCCTTTCCGGGAAGTCCAGCGTGTACTCGCGGAAGGTGGGCAACTGCCGCTCGCGACGGTTCTCCGGTGCCGCGTTCGCTACTTTACGGATGGTGCCGTGCTTGGGAGCTGGGCCTTCGTGGAGGAGCAACTGGCCATATATCGCCGAAAGACCGGCCGGTGCGAGAGCATGGGTCCGCATCGATTGCGGCCATGTACGAATTGGGGTGACTTGACGACGCTTCGAGGATTGCGCCAGGAAGCAATCGGCTGAGGCAGGCCGGAGAACGGTAGAGCCGTTCGCAAATCAACGTCTCTCCGCATCCAGATATGGGGAAGATGCCGGGCTTCCCGGGTGACGCGCTTGTAGTTAAGCGAGCGAGCCGCGGTCTTCGGATGCTCGGAGTGATTCCCGGGAATCTTCTGCGGATACTTCCACCCTGCGGCCCATTGGTCTGGAACAATTGACCTGTCCCTAAGCAAGAGACACTCGGGCTTGACCCGAAGAATTGACCTGTCCCTTATAAGATGGCGGGAGGCTCAGACGAGGGTCAGGGGACCGCCGTGGGCTCACCGATTTTGACCGCGTAATTGTAGATGTGCTCGTTGACGAACATCTCGATTTCCCGAAAGACGTGCGTCGAGGTTCCGGGCCGCCAGTTGGCGTGGCCTTCCGCGGGAAGTTCAACGTAGTTGACGGGCGTCCCGGCGTTGCGCAGCGCGTTGCGCATCCTGACCGAATGCATGGGCGGCACGATGCGGTCGTTGTTGCCGTGGATCAGGAGGACGGGTGTCGAGGTCGCTCCGGCATGGGTGACCGGCGACATCGCCTTCAAAGCGGGAAAATCACCGCCAAACAGCGCGCGGCGCACCGCCGATCGAAACGACTCCGGGGGCGCAACCACCTCGGGGCTGACGTCCGCGGTCGGCTGGTTCAGCCAGACGCCAAGATCCGTCGGGGCATTGATCGCAACCGCGGCACGCAGCCGTTCGGGGTGCAGCTGGACCGCCCGGAGGGCGAGATACCCGCCATAGCCCGTGCCCAAGGCGGCGACGAGCCGCTGGTTCAATGGCAGGTGGCCGGCCAGGAATTCCAAAGCGGCCAGCCCGTCCTCCACCGCGCTACGATCGCGGTCGGTCTTTGTGCCCGTGAGGTGCTGCAGCCCGTAGCCACTCGAGCCGCGGTAGTTCACCTGGATCACGGCAAAACCCATCGTCGCGAGCGCCTGCGATCCGCGGTTGAAACCCGGGACATCGCAGCCCCACGGCCCATCGTGAAAATAAAGCAGCACCGGTGGAGGTTTGAGCCGCGATTCCCGGGGATAGGTGACGACCCCCGAGAGCCGCACGCCAGCGGGCGACTGGAACGTGAACGGCCGGGAAGGATTGAGGCGGTCGGTCGGCAGCTCCGGCTCGCAGGGGGCGCGGACCACGAGTTTGCCGGAAGCGAGGTTCAACGTCGCAAATGACCCGGGATCGTTTCCATCGGAAACATGTACCAGGAAAGTCTCGCGTTTTTCATCCCACTCCAGGATTTGCACGATTTGATCCTTGGCGCTGGCTTCGAGATGCTGCTGCAGCGCGGCAAGTTCGGGATCCATCCAGGCCGTGCTGGGCCACGAGGCCGTCGAAAGCCGGGCGCCCACCACGCTCTTCCTGAAACGATCGTAGACCAGGACATCGCTTCGCAACGCATCGCTCGGCCCCACCAGATCCAGCTGTGCATGCTCGATGGCCGGCTTCATGCGTTCCCCCGTCTTCAAATCCAGCGCGTAAATTCCATAGCTGTCGCGTCCGGCGTTGGAGCCGAAGTAGAGCACCTGGCCGCCCGCATCGAACCCGAGCGGGAAGGAATGGCGGCCGAGAAAATTTTCCGGGGTGAGCTGAAATGGCGCGTCCGCAAAGGCCGGGAAGACGTCGTCCAGTTTGCGCCAGCGGCGGCCATCATGATAATTGAAGGTGCGTGAGGTGCTGAAGTAATGCAGGGCCAGCCGCGGCTTGCCGCTGCGATCGGGAAACAGCCGCGCCGCCGCGTCGACCTCGTCGACGGTGCGGGTCTTGCCAGTGTGCACGTTGATGCGAAACAAGGTGGCCGACATCTCGGCGCCGCTCAGCGTGATGGCATCGTCGAGCAGCCCGGTGTTGCTGCGGGCCTCGACGAGGAGGTTCTCCGGATCGTCGGTGAGCAGATCAGCCACAATCGGATGCCGGTCCGTATTCCAGGCCAGCGCGTAGCCGCTGAAGATGTCCGCCGTGTCGATCTCGGTCGGCAGGGCATCCTCCTCGGCCGTGTCCTCCTCGTCCGGAGGCGGGCTGAAGAACTCGTTGAAACCGGTGTCCGCCGACATGTCCGGCGTAACCACCCGGCGCCGTCCGCCCGGGCCAACCCGGGAGCTGGCCGGGCCACCCGACATCCGGTTGAAAATCGGGTTCCTCCGGCGCTTCTCCTCGAAATCGGTCCTGACATCGCGGGCGCCGATCAGCCGCTTCGGCTGGGTGCCATCCGCATTGATCGCCCAGATGATATAGTCGTTGACCGAGAAGATGAGCCGCGTCGCGCTTTTCCAGCCGAGGTAGGTGAGCCGGGAGGGCAGCCTTTCCTTGTGGCCTGACATTGGCTCCATGTAGTCCTCCGCCACCTCGATGCGACGAGCGCGGTTGGACTCGAGCGCCACGATCACGAGGTTCAACTGGCCGGCTTCATGCTCGGAATAGGCAAGGTACTTTCCATCGGGCGAAAGCGAAGCGGTCTCGGTCCGCAGCGGGGCAAACAGCCGGGCAATTCGGGCGTTGGCATCCTCACTGGCGCCGGCAACGGACGTGAGTGCGAGCGTGATCGCAAGGATTAGGAAACGACCGAGGGAGTCCGGAAACCGCATGGCAGCGCAGACGTTGCGCGGCGGGCAAAGTTTCACGTTCGGCCTCGACTTTTCGGCGTGATCCGCCGCGCATGGCGCCATGCCATTGCCCCCTCTCGTCCGTCGCGCGTGCCGGCTGGTTGGCTGCCTCGCACTGGTCGCGGGCCTTGCGGCTGCCGGAACCGCGGCGGCCGAGCCGCCCGTGGCCGGTCGGCCGCTGCCGCCCTGGCAACCCGGGCAGCTCGATATTCACCAGATCAATACCGGCACCGGTGACGCGGCGCTGTTCATCCTGCCCGACGGCACGACGTTCCTGCTGGACGCCGGCGCGGTCAACCGCACCGGCGAGCGCGAGCCCAATTACGATGCGCCGCAGCGGCCGGATGCTTCGCTCCGGCCGGGCGAGACGATTGTCCGCTACCTCCGGCGGTTTCATCCGGACGGGCCGGAGGGCGCGCTGGATTACGCGATGCTCACTCATTTCCATGGCGATCACATGGGCACCCTGACCGCCGACGCGCCCGTATCGGCTTCGGGCGCCTACCGGCTCACCGGGATCACGGACGTGGGAGATGCTGTCCGGATTCGCACGCTCCTGGACCGCGACTGGCCCGCCTACGACTATCCAGCCCCCTCCGGCGGAGCCATGATGCTGAATTACCGGGCATTCCTGAAATGGCAGATCGAAAATCGCGGACTCGCGGTCGAGCGCTTCCAGCCCGGCCGGAGCGATCAGATCGTGCTGCGTCGCGCAGCCGATCGATATCCGAATTTCGAGGTCCGCAACATCGCCGCCAATGGCCAGGTCTGGACCGGCACGGGCACCGCGGTGCGCAACCGGTTTCCGCCGGGCATCCTGCCGATCGAGAACAACTGCAGCCTGGCCTTCCGGTTGACCTATGGCGCCTTCACGTACTTCAACGGCGGTGACCTGTCCGGCCAGCTCTCCCCCCGCGATCCGGCGTGGGGCGAGATGGAGTCGGCCGTCGCCTGGGTCACCGGGCCGGTCGATGCCCATGCGCTGAACCATCATGGCACGAACGATTCGGCCAACGCATTCTTTCTCAGCGTGCTGCAGCCCCGTATTCATATCCTCTCCACCTACGCCTCCAGCCAGCCGTCCCCGGATGTCATGCGACGGATGTTGTCGGAACGGATTTACCCTGGGCCGCGCGACATCTTCATCACCAACAGCGGCTGGCCGGGCCGCCGGGAAATCATGGTGAAACTGTTCGGCGAACCCGACACCGCCTGGCTGCTCGCGCAAATTGAAGGTGCGGCCTCCAGGCAGGGCCATGTGGTGCTCCGGGTCGACCCGGGCGGCGATCACTACCGCGTGGTGGTGCTCGATGACAGCCGGTGGGAGGGCAACGTCGTTTCGGTGCACGGCCCGTATCAATCCCGTGGCGCGAAAACCGCAGTCACCTCCCGGTGAATACATAGGCGCCGCGACGTCCCGTTTCCGCCTGAGCACTGCGCTCAACCCTTGCGCAGGTACTTCACCACCGCCTCCGTCCGGCTGCGGACGTGCAGCTTCCGATAGATGTGATTCACATGCGTCCGGACAGTTTCGCCACTGATGCCCAGCCGATCGGCGATTTCCTTGAAGAAGCAGCCCGCGACCAGGAGATCCAGAATCTCCAGCTCGCGCGGAGACAGGTTTTCCGAAACCTCCTCCGAGGGTCCGGCGTGGTGGAAGAACTGCACGACCTTGCGGGCAATCTGGCAGGACATTGGCGCGCCGCCCGCGCTGACTTCCTGGATCGCCTCGAGGAGTTTGTCGCTGGCCAGACGCTTGACCAGGTAGCCGCTGGCCCCGGCCTTCAAGGCGCGAAAGATGCTTTCACCATCATCATAGACGGTCAGCATGAGCACCAGCAGATCGGGCATCTTCAGCTTGAGCCGCGCCACGCATTCGATGCCCGACATCCCCGGGAGGTTGATGTCCATCAGCACGACCTCCGGGCGCCAGTGCGGGATCTGGACGAGCGCCTCCTCGGCCGAGGCGCAGGCTCCGACGCAGCGGTAGCCGGGGCTGATCTTGAGGAGCGCCTCGAGATCGCCGCGAATGCCGGCGTCGTCCTCGACGATGGCGACATTGCGGGTCATGGGATTTGCGGTTCCATCCGGGTTAATTCTAGCGCGGCCCGCCGGAATTTCCATCCCCTTAATTGGGGATACCCAGCCGGACGGGGGTTTGTCATCCTGTCTTCGCCGCAGTGCGACGAGCGCGTCTTGCCCCGCACGAGAACCCTTCCAATCGCGGCGGATTCGAACCGGCAGTTTCCCATCATCAAAATCACGCGACCATGAGTCCGAAATCGCCCCCCAGGAATGCGCCGCATGCGCCATCCCTCCCACTGCATTGCGCAGCATGGCTCGCGATGATCTGCGTGGTGCCCTTGGCGGCGGCGCCAGCGTCGCGCCCGAATTCCCGGCCCAATGTGCTCTTCGTGATCAGCGATGATCTGAGCGCCCGAATCTCGCCCGCCGGTTATGACGGTGTGAAAACCCCCGTGCTCGATCGGCTCGCGTCCGAAGCCACGACCTTCCGCCGGGCCTATTGCCAGTATCCCGTTTGCGGGCCCACCCGCGCCTCATTCCTGACCGGCCTGTATCCGGAAACCACCCGCGTGCTCGACAACGTCGTGAGAATCGAGGAAACGCGCCCCGGCGCCAGGACGCTGCCCTGGCTTTTCCGCGCGGCCGGCTATTGGACAGGCGCGGTGGGCAAGGTCTTTCATAAGCACGGGGACAATCCGGGTGGCGACACCTGGGATGTGGCGGAGTCCTACCAAAACGACGAGATGCCGATCGAGCGGGCGGTACGGGAGCGTTTCGAGCTGCGCCACGGACCGATTACCGAGCCGAGGAACCGCAGGGTGTGGCGCGAACTTTATCCCACCATCGCTCCCCAGACGAGAAACCAGGGCGTCAAGGGACTGGGCCCCGGTTATGGCCCGACGGGGCTGAGCGACGAGCAACACAATGACGGAAAGAATGCGCGCACGGTCGCTTCATGGATTCGTAATCGCGCTTATGGCGACAAACCGTTCCTCATGGCTGTCGGCCTGCACAAGCCGCACATTCCCTTCCTCGCGCCCGACAAGTATTTCGACCTGTATCCGCAACAGTCGCTGCAGCTGATCAATCCGCCGCCCAACGACTGGAGCGACATTCCCGCGATTGCCGCCACCCGGCAGTACGTCGACTATGGCTTTCCCCCGCTTGGCGAGGAGAACGAAAACCGGCGACGCACCTTCATGCAGGCCTACTACGCCTGCATTTCCTTCATCGATGCCCAGCTTGGGGTCGTCCTCGACGCGCTGCGCGATGCAGGACAGTGGGACAACACGATCATCGTCTTCATCGGCGACCACGGGTATAATCTTGGGGAGCATTTCATGTGGGGGAAGGTTCTGCTGTTCGAGGAATCCGCGCGGGTTCCCATGATCGTGCGTGTGCCCGGAATCACGGCCGGCGGCGATTCCGCCACCGGCTTGGTGGAGATGGTCGACCTCTTCCCAACCCTGGCGGAACTCTGCTCGGTCACTCCGCCGGCCAACCTTCAGGGCCGCTCGCTCGTGCCGATGTTGCGCGATCCGTCCGCAGCCGGCAAGGAATGGGCCTACACGGTGGTGCGTCGGGGCAACGAGCTCGGGCGGGCGGTGCGCTTCGGCCGCTGGCGCTATGCCGAGTGGGGCCGGCCGGACTTGAACGAACTCTATGATCTCGAGACCGACCCGAGGGAATGCACCAACCTCGCCGGGAATCCCGAGTTTGCCAGAATCGTCCAGGAAGCCCGCCAGGTTCTGGCGCGCGCCCGGAGCAAGGCGAGCGAGTGACGTGCGGCGGTTGCGGGCTCGTGCCGGCGGATATTGGTGTCCTTTGCCGGGCAGTTGTGGTCCAATCCGCGCTGGGAAAAAGATATTCCCTGAATCTCATGCACGCATCCGATGGTATCAAATGGAGTGCCACGCTTCGTTGCGCGGCCATGCTCATCGCCGTGTCCGGCCTGGCTGCCTCCGCTGCCGCGGCTGCGCCGATCATGGCGCAAAAGCTCCTGTTCCCGACCGGCGCCCACGCGATCAAGAAAATGGTGGTCGAGCAGGCCATCCTGTCGAACTCGATCCCGGGCGCGAGTACCACGGCGGTCTCGCTCGTTGGGCCGGCGGAATGGAAGCGAAGCCCGGGAAACGACGAGAATTTTGTGCTGCTCTTTCTCGATGGCCGCGGCACCTACCGCGCGAAAGGGAAGTCTTTCGCGATTGACGGGGAGACGATTGCCCGGGCGCCGGTGGGCTGGGATCTCGAGGTGAGTGTGCCTGACGGCAGCATCGTCAACTTTCTCGCGATCCGGAAGGAACTCTCGGCCGCTGACCTTGAGGATTTGGCCCGCTTTCCGGAGAACAATGCCGCCCCGTGGGTAAAGAAGTTCAGCGAGTGCGAGGCGTACCGCGAGGCGATCAAGAGTCCCAAGACGATCAGCCGCACCCTGCTGCCGGCCAATTTCATCCCGCGCGTGGCGCTGGGCACCGTGGAGACTACGGGACCGGATCGAGTCGGGGAGCACAGGCATCCGATGCTCGAGCAACTCTTCCTTGGGCTCCGCGGCAACGACATCAAGGTGCAGGCAGACGGCATGGAGGCGCTGCTCGGCGAATTTCACCTCATGGTCATCCCGCACGCCTCCATGCACGGCGCGACGGTGGCGGAGGGCCGGAAATTGCATTATGTCTGGATGGATTTCTTCTCCGACAAGGAGGGCCAGGCCTGGCTGGAGATGCACCAGCCGATCCCGGCAAGCGAGCAGCCGACGGCCCGCCGGTAGGCAGCCCGCATATACGGCGGTTCGCTCCTCAACAGGCGGCGGAAACTCGGGCTAGGGCTGGTCCTTGACCAGCCGATCGTATTCCTGCCGCAGCCGGGTGACCACCTCGGGATGAGCGGCGGTGACGTCGCGCTGCTCGCCGGGATCGGTCTGAAGATCGAAGAGTTGCATCGGGGCCGGCGGAGCGCCAGTGACGAGGCCGGGGTGATGGACCGGGCGGTACTGCTCGTACGGAGCCAGGATGGTCACGCCATCGGGCGCACGCCAATCGACCCAGCTGTCGCTGCTCGCGATCTGCCGCGCCCGATTGTCCCGCGCCGGCAGCACATGCAGTTTCCAGCGTGCATCGCGCACGGCGACGACCTCGTCCGCCAGGTGCTCGAGGATGACGTCGTGGGCACTGGGGGCCGAGGAGGTGAACAAAGGCATGAGATCGCGGCCATCGATCACGCGATCCGCCGGCGGTGCGATGTTGGCGACCCGCAAGGCCGTGGTGAACAAATCAGGAACCGTGGCGGGCGAATGATTGACGTGGCCGGCGGGGATCCTTCCCGGCCAGTGCGCGATGCACGGGACCCGGTAACCGCCCTCGTAGGAACTGGCCTTCGCCCCGCGCAATCCGCCGGTGCTGCCGCCGACGCTCGGCCCGTTGTCGCTGGTGAAAACCAGCAGCGTGTTTTCGGCCAAACCGAGTTCATCGAGCTTTGCGACCACGTGGCCGACACCCCAGTCCAGCTCCGCGATCGCATCGCCATACAGCCCGGCGCCCGACTTCTTATAGAATTCCTCGGAGGCTGCGATCGGCTTGTGCGGCATCGCGTGCGCCAGGTAGAGCAGGAAGGGACGCGCCCGGTTCCGCTCGATGAAGTCGAGCGCCCGTTGCGTGTAGCGTTTCGTCAGGTTAGCCTGCACCACGGGGTACTCGACCACCCGATCCCCCTCGATCAGCTGCACCGGGCGCATGTCGTTCGAGTAGAGGATGCCGAAGTATTCCTGGAATCCGCGGCGTTCCGGATACCATTGCGGCTCGGCATGGCCCAGATGCCACTTGCCGATCATGCCGGTGGCATAGCCCGCCCGCACGAAGAGCTCGCCGAGCAGGACTTCACTTTCCGGCAGATGCATCACCTGCTCCTCCGGTCCGCCGTCAGGGGCGGGATTGCCGGTCAATCCATGGCGGAAAGGATAGCGGCCGGTCAGCAGCGAGGCCCGGGTCGGCGCACAAAACGGCGCCGGCGTATTGAACTGCATGAGACGCGCGCCGGCGGCGGCGAGCCGGTCGAGATGGGGCGTTTTGAACTTTGGGTGTCCGTAGACGCCGAGATCCCCGTAGCCGAGGTCATCGGCGAGGATGATGACGATGTTGGGCCGATCGGCGGAGGCGGGCACCGCCGCCGAGCCAACGGCGCCAACGGAAAGCCCGAGCAGGAGCGAAAGCGTGAATGCCGGGTGGAGACTCATTCAATTAATGTGCAGCGGACGCCGGAGCCGAAAGCTCGCGGCGCCAGGCGTCGAGTGCGGCCTGCAGTTCGCGGACGCGCTCCGGATGCTTGGTCGCGAGATTGTTCTTCTCCGCGGGATCGTCACCCAGGTGGAACAAGCCGACCGCGGGATCATCCGGCGCCGCCTTCTTCCGGGCCTTTGCGCCGGCGGGCGCGGGCGGATTCGCGATCAATTTCCAAGGTCCCCGGCGGACGGCAAACCGGCCGGTGTAGCCCCAGAACAGAGTCCGCTCCGCGAGCTTTTCATTCCGCAACAGGAGTGGCGCAAGGCTCTGGCCGTCGAACCGATGTCCGGACGGCGCCGGCGTACCGGACAGTTCGAGCAGCGTCGGCATCAGATCCATGCCCATCGCGGTTTCGTGGGTGACAGTGCCGGGACGAATCTTTCCTGGCCACGCCGCGATCGCCGGTACCCGATGGCCGCCTTCCCACAAGCTGCCCTTGAAGCCGCGGAGCGGGCCGTTGTTCCCCTCGCGGGTGGCGCCGTTGTCGGAGAAGAAAAAGACGAGAGTGTTCTCCGCGAGCCCGAGCCGCTGGAGTGTCGCGATGATTTCGCCGACCCCCCGATCCATTTCCTGGACCATTTCGCGATAGGCCCGCTGGAGTCCCGCGCCCTGGAGTGGCTGGCTTGCGTTTGGGCCGCGGACCGGCGGGTCATTCGGGCCCTGATACGGTGAATGCGGCGCCTCATGGGCGACATAGAGGCAGAAGGGCTGGCGCTGGTTTTCCTCGATGAACCGGACGGCATGGCGGGTGATGAGATGCGTCGTATAACCGGGCTCGTCGCGCAGTTCGGCATTATGCCACCAGTCAGCAGCGCCGATTCCGTCGAGGTGTGAGTGGAAGTCCACATTGCCGCTCACATATCCCCGAAACTCGTCAAAGCCATGTCGGACCGGGTTGAATTTCGGGGCGTACCCAAGGTGCCATTTACCCATCAAGGCGGTGCGGTAGCCCGTCTCCTTCAACACCCGGGAAAAGGTGACCTCCGATGGCTTTAGCCCGTAATCGTCACGCATCCCGAACTTCGGATCGGCAAACACGACCTCATCGACACCGGAGCGCTGCTGGTAGCGGCCAGTGAGCAGCGCCGCGCGGGTGGGCGAGCAGACGGGGCCGTTCGAATGAAAATCGGTGAATCGCAGTCCGCTCCGGGCGAGCGCGTCGAGGTGCGGCGTCTCATAGCGGTCGTTGCCGTAGCAGCTCAAATCCGCGTAGCCCATATCGTCGGCAAGGATGATGACAAAGTTCGGCGGTATGGCGGTGGCGCCGAACGAATCGACCGGACGACCGAGGGCGAAAGCGAGGAAGAACGAGGCGAGCGCGAATGCTGATTTCATGATAAAGGACGCCGGGGAAACGACGCGCCAGGGGGCTCTACTCCGGAATTCTTGCGCATTTTGAGTCTTCTTGCTGCTCTTTTCTCAGTTTGAGTTTTGGTTGCGGCTGCCGCGTTAGCCAGGGTTAACGGGATGCTTGGTCGTGAATTCCATTCCATGACTTGCTGGACCACGGCCGTGACCGGGCGCCTCTTTCATCCCTCAATCCACGTCCTGACTTCGCTTCTTCCTGCGGTCTTTGCCGGCATTCCCGGCTCGCTTCTCCTTCGACTTCTTTCCCTTCGCCGCGCTATCGGGCGACCAGCGCTTGGGCGCGCCGCTGAGCGGTTCAGCCATCTGTTCGAGCCAGGTGTCGTAGAGCTGCTTCAACTCGGCGAGCTTCGCGGGCTCGCGCGAAGCCAGATCGGTTTTCTCGGAAGGATCGTCTGCGAGGTTGAAAAGTTCCTGCTTTGACTGGCCGCGCTGGACGACGGCCTTCCAGTCACCGGCGCGTACGGCCCAGCCGCCGGCCTCGCCGCCTTCGCTCCAATAGAGCGTTGGATGGAGCGACTGGGTTTTTCCCGCAAGCAGCGGCAGGAGACTCTTGCCGTCAAAGGGTTTGTCCTGTGGGAGCGGCACGGAGGCGGCGTCCAGCGCGGTGGGCAGAATGTCGAGGCTATGGATGGGCGTGTCGATGATCCGGCCTCCCTTGAACCGATCCGGCCAGGATACGATAAACGGCGTCCGGATGCCGCCCTCGTAGTTCTGCTGCTTGGCTCCCCGCAACGGCGTGTTGTTCGCGCTCATTGCCTTGGAACCGCCGTTGTCGGTGAGGAAGAACAGCAGCGTGTTGTCCCAAACGCCCTCCTTCTTCAGGGTGTCCACTACCTGGCCCACCCCCTTGTCGAGGTGTTCCAGCATCGCCATCAGGATGGCGCGGGCCTCGGAAATTTCGGGGAATTGCCGGCGATAGCGCGCGACGTCCTCCGCCGGAGCCTGCGCCGGAGCGTGCACGGCATTATAGGCAAGGTAGACGAAGAACGGCTGGGCCTTGTGTCGCTGAATGAACGCCACGGCTTCCTCGGTCAACCGGGTGGTCATGTAGCCCTCGTCCTTGATTTCCTTCCCGTTGCGGTACATCGGCCCTACCTCGGGATTCTTCTGGGCGAGATCGAAGTAGTCATGCCCGCCCCGGCCGAGGAATCCGTACCACTCGTCGAACCCGCGGGCGATTGGGCTCTGTTCGAGTTCGGTGCCCACGTGCCATTTTCCGAACGCAGCGCTGACATAGCCCGCTGGTTTCAAGAAGCGCGGAAAGATTTTTTCCGAAAGAGCCATTCCTGTGCCGCCTTCTCCCGCGGTGTATACGCCGGCCCGCTGCTGGTAACGGCCCGTCAGAAGTCCGGCACGGGTGGGCGAGCAGACATTGCCGGTGATATAGGCCTGCGAGAACCAGACCCCCTCCCGTGCGAGCGCGTCCATGTGCGGTGTCGCCACCTCCTTGGGATGATGCGGATTGAAGCTGATGTCCGCATAGCCCTGATCATCGGTGAGGATCACGACGACATTGGGCCGCGACGGGGCGGCAGCGCCGACACCCGCGGAAAGCGGCGCAACGAGGAGCCCGCCCAGCGCAAGCCAGGGCGAGAGAGCGCGGCAGAAAGGTAGGGTGCTCATGGAGGGGAGGGACGGGAGGCGGATGCCAAGACGCCGCCCGGTCGCCGTGGTTGCGGCCTTCGGAGGGCCTCACTACCATAGCGATGGCGCCGCGGCGTTTCCATCCCCTTAAATGGGGATGGGGGGCCCGGCGGAAGTGATTCGGTGGTCCGGTGATTCGGTGGTCGGATCAATCCGGTCACAGAGCGCACAGAGGAGAAACCCGAGGTCACAGAAGCAAAAATTTCTGCGATGAACGGCCCCGCCGGGCATCCGGAAGTGCGGTCACTTGTCACCGCTATTGGCGCATACCCGACTTCAGTGCCGACTCCGGCCGTCGTCCCGGAATTGCTTCAGTCGGGCGACCATCTGGGCGACAATTTCCGGCTCTTCCTGCCAGACGTTGTGCTTTTCGCCGGGATCCCGTGCCAGATTGTAGAGCTGGCCCTTGGGGTCGCCGGGCGCGGGCTCCTGTTTGCTTGGCTGACTGAAGCCGCCGCTGCCCAGCGCCGGAATGAGCTTCCAGTCGCCGTCGCGCAAGGCGACGACTCCGCGGGATGAGAGCGTCGCGACGGGCGGTCGTTGCCAAGTCGCCTGTCCGAGCAGCAGCGGCAGGATGCTGAAGCTGTCCTCGCCGGCATCGGCCGGCAGCTTCGCCCCGGTGATCTCCGCAAAGGTCGCAAGCAGGTCGACGAACGAGATCGTCGTTGCGTTCTCGCTGCCCGGGGCAATCCGGCCCGGCCAGCGGGCGATGAAAGGCATCCGATGCCCGCCTTCCCACGCGTCCCCCTTCATGCCCCGGAGCGGTCCGGTGGCGGAGTGCCCCAGCCGCTGCACATCGTCGGCATACCAGACCGGTCCGTTGTCACTGGTGAAGAACACCAGCGTATTCTCCTTTGCTCCGGCGCGTTCCAGGGCGGCAAGAATCCGGCCGACGGAATCATCCACTTGCGTGATGAAGTCGCCGTAGATGTCAGCACTGCTGGTGCCCCGGAATCGCTTCGTGGGCAGCCAGGGCGTGTGCGGCCCGGTGAAGGCCACGTGCAGCAGGAATGGCTGCCGCGGCGCGGTGGCGGCATGGCGATCGAGCCAGTCGACCGCCTCCTGCGTGAAGCGCGGCATCACTTCCTCGAGCTTCAGGTCGGGCGCGATTGGCCCCGCCCGCCAGAAAGCGCCCTGGATCCGGCTCCAGCCCGCTGAGTTGTTCGCCGCGATGTGATCGGTGGGCGCCGTCACCACGCGGTCATCACGAATGTAGAAATACGGCGGGATGTCGGTGGAGGCATGGATGCCGAAGAATGAATCGAAGCCGCGGTCCACCGGTCCGCCGCGCAACGGCCGGGCATAGTCGAAGTTTTTCCCGCCTTCGAAGCCGAGATGCCACTTGCCAATCATGGCGGTGGCATAGCCGCGTCCCTTCAGCAGCGAGGCGATGGTCATCCGGCCCTCCTCGATCACGGGTCCGCGGTCGGGATGCCGATCATTGCGAAACGGATACCGACCGGTCATCAGCCCATAGCGCGAAGGGATGCAGACGCCAGCGGGGGCATGGGCGTCGGTGAACCGCATCCCCTCGGCCGCGAGGCGATCGAGGTGGGGGGTCCTGACCTTAGTCGCGCCAAAGCTGCCGATGTCGCCATAGCCGAGATCGTCGGCGAGGAGGATGAGGATGTTCGGAGTGCGTTCAGCGGCGCCGAAGGAGCTGGCGGCCGCCAGGAGCGCCAGCGCGAGCGACAGGAGTACGGAGAAGCGGGGAGATGAAGGAAGCGCCGTCACGCTGGGTCAGGCCTCCATCACGGGGAATTCCCAGCCCTGCCGATACTGGCGCTTGATCAGCGGATCCGCCTCCGGAATGCCCTTTACCTTGAGGTTCTTCGAATCCCATTCGATGGGCCGGCCGAGGCGGATGGCCAGGTTGCCGAGCAGGACAACCTCGGTGAGCTTCGCGGAATATTCGAAGTTCGCGCCCGGCTGCGTCTTGTTCAGGATCGCGTCGATCCATTCCTTGATCGGTCCGCCCTGGACCCGCGGGTACTTCTTTTCGGGCCGCCGCGGAGCGAAGGCCTGCATGTCCGACTCAGGAATCAGGCGCAGCGTCTCACAATAGCCGCCGGGCGAATAGATCTGTCCCTTGCTTCCGTAGATCAGCTGTCCGAACTGCGGATCGAGGGTGCGGGTCGTCCCCAGTTCGACGGGATGCGGAGGCATCAGGCTGCCATCCGACCAGAGGAACTCAACCGGTGTGCGCAGCTTCCGGCCCTTGGCGGTATTGAACTTGTAGCGCAGGACGGAGTGCGTCGGCGCGACCCGCTCATCGAACGGCGTGGTCGCGATGGTCTCCACCGAACTCGGTACATCGAGATCGAGCGCCCAGAATGCGGCGTCGAACAGATGGCAGCCGATGTCGCCCAGAGCGCCGCAACCGTAATCCCACGCGCCACGCCATTTGAACGGATGCAGATCCTTCGTGAACGGTCGCTCGGGCGCGACGGTGCCCTGCCAGACATCCCAGTTCAAGCCGGCCGGCGGCTCGCTCGGCTCCCATTCGAGCCCGGCGCCCTGCGGCCAGATCGGACGATTGGTCCAGTAGCGCACCGTGTGCACGGGTCCGATGGCATCGGCCTCGACCCATTCCTTCAGGAGCCGCTGGCCCTCGAAGGTGTGGCCTTGTATTCCCATTTGGGTGACAACCTTGTATTTCCGGGAAGCCAGTTGCAGCTGCCGGCATTCCCAAATCGTGTTCGCCATCGGCTTCTGCAGGAAGACGTGCTTGCCGTGGATCATCGCCAGCATTGCGGCGGGATAATGCGTGTGATCCGGCGTCGAGATCGTCACGGCGTCGAACTGGTTGCCGAGCTTGTCGAACATCTCGCGATAGTCCGTGAATCGAGGCACCTCGGGGAAATACTGCAGCACCTGGGAGGCGCGGCTGCCGGGCGTGAGATCAACATCCGCAAAGGCCGCGATATGGGCGAAGTTCGCGAGATCGAGGACATCGCTCCGGCCCTTGCCGCCAATCCCGATGCAGGCAACCCGCAGGTCCGTGCTCGGAGTCGGGCGGACGTAGGGTTCCTCGGCGGCCTTCGCAGCCTTGCCGGCATTGCCGCCCTTGCCTCCCTTCTTGCCGGCCTTCCTGCCGGTGTCCGCCGCATGGCTGAAGGGCAGTCCGAGGCTCGCGGCGAACAGCGCGCTGGTTTTCAGGAACGTCCGGCGGTCGGGCGAATAGCGGGAGGAGGAGTCTGATGGGTTCATGGAATTTGAGTTGGTTGAAAAGTTCAGGGAGGCGGAGCCTCGGACCAAGGATTAAGGACCAGGGACCGAGGACTAGGGACCAGGGCTGTCTGAAAACTCGACCAGTTCACAATGAGTCTGGCCATTCAAGGAGCCTTGCGCGCTCCGGCTCCCGCTTTTTTCCGGGTGGGGGCTGGAGCCTGCTTCGGTCGCATCGACTCCGCTGAATCCTGGGCTGGAACCTTCAACTCGGTCCGCAGCCGCTGGAGTTCGGCATGCAGTTCCTGGCGGGCCCCGGCGTAGGCCGGATCGTCATAGACATTGCGCAGTTCACTGGGATCGCGCTCGCGGTCGATCAAGGTCCAGTAATTCATGTCGGGCTCGTAGAAGTGGAAGAGCTTGTAGCGATCCGTCACGACCCCGTAGTGCTTTCGGACCGAGTGGGCGCCCGGATACTCGTAGTAATGATAATAAAAACTCTGGCGCCAGTCGGTCGGCGTCCGGCCCTGGAGCAGCGGCCGGAGATCGTGCCCCTGCATGTCGGAGGGAATGGCGACACCCGCCGCGGCGAGGAAGGTTTCGGGAAAGTCCAGCACCGAGACCAACGCGGCATTGGTGGTGCCCGGCCGGGTCACTCCGGGCCAGCGGACAATCAGCGGCGTCGTCACGGATTCCTCATAAATCCAGCGTTTGTCGAACCAGCCGTGTTCGCCGAGATAGAAGCCTTGATCGGAGGAGAAGAGCACCAGCGTGTTTTCCGCCAGGCCCTCGTCGTCGAGGTATTGCAGCATCCGTCCGACGCTCTCATCGACCGCCTTCACTGTGCCGAGATAGTCGTGCATGTAGCGTTGATACCGCCAGCGGACGAGCTCGCGGCCCGCGAGCTTTCCTTCGCGCAATACCGCGTTGCGCGGCTCGTAATAGGCATCCCAGGCCTGCCGCTGTTCCGCATTCAGATAGGGTGGTGCGGTTTCCTTGGAGTCGCGCGGCGTGAACGTCTTCTCGAGCGTCATGTCCTGTTCGTGCTCGGCGCGACCCCGGCCGGAGTAATCATCGAACAGCGTCGCCGGTTCGGGAAACACCCGATCCTGGTTCCAGCCCAGGTGCCGGAGCGCGGGCGCCCACTCTCGATGCGGTGCCTTGTGCTGGGTCATCAGGAGGAAGGGTTTCGACTTGTCACGCTGCTTCAGCCATTCGAGCGAGAAGTCGGTGATGAGATCCGTGGTGTAGCCGGTGTGCGTCACCCGTTCGCCATTCCGGATCATCGGCGGATTATAATAAATGCCCTGGCCGGGCAGGATGTGCCAATGGTTGAAACCGGTCGGATCCGATTCCAGGTGCCACTTGCCGATGATCGCGGTCTGATAGCCCGCCTTTTGCAGGAGCTTGGGAAATGTCTGCTGCGCCCCGTTGAAGACGTGGCCGTTGCGGTAAAATCCGTTCAGGTGGCTGTATTTTCCGGTGAGGATGACGGCGCGGCTTGGGCCGCAGATCGAATTTGGGACCAGGCAGCGATCGAACCGCATCCCCTGCCGGGCGAGCCGATCGATGTTCGGAGTTTCCAGCAGGTCCAGGGGATGGTTGTAGGCGCTGATTGCCTGAATGGTCAGATCATCGCAGAACACCATCAGGATGTTCGGTTGCCGGGTCGCGGCGGCGACCGTCGCGCCAAGCGCAACGGAACCAGCCAGCATGAGAGGGACGAGACGAAGCGGTTTCATGATTGAGAGGTGTGACGAAGCACCACGTGGTAGGGCTCCGGCTGTTTTCGATTCGAAGTGACGGTGACGGACAGTTCCGCATCGCCAGCTGGAATTCGCCAGCCGGCAATACGTGCAACCGTTCCACCGGCGGGGAGCGAAACCTGACGGATCGCGGTCCCGACTCGCACCTCGACCGTGAGCGCTCCGGGCGGCTCCTTCCAGCGGAGTTCCAGATCGTAATTCCCGCCGCGGGGGAACTTCAGCAGCCAGGCGTCCTCGACCGTACGCTTGTCCTGGCTGGTGAGCACGGTTTCGGTTTCATGCGGGGTTCCCAGCACGATTCGCGGAGCGGCAAAATTGTCGGCCCGGGTCGTCGCCACGCTCGAGTACCAGTCGTCGTAGGCGGCCTTCAACCCGCGGACGATTTCCGGCTGTTCCGCCGCGCGATTGTGGTGCTCTCCCGGATCAGCGGCCAGATCGTAAAGTTCGTAGGGAATGTTCTGCGGCATGGTCTCGCGGCCGGCACCGGAGGGATGCACGAGCTTCCAGCGCTGGTTGCGAATGGCGGCATTATGAAAGGGGACTGGTACGTCGCCGCGGTGGGTCTGGAGGACGAGGTGCCGATCCGGCCAGTCGACCGCCCCGCCTTCGAGGAGTGGCAAGAAACTGCGGCCGTCCAGCCGCAGGCCCGCAGGGAGGGCTACGCCAGCGGCGTCGAGCAGCGTGGGCATCACGTCGATGTGCGCCGCGATGCGATCGCTGGTCGCACCGGCCCGCAGCCGTTCCGGCCAGCGGATGAAGAACGGCGCACGAATTCCGCCTTCGTACACCTCGCTTTTCATCCCGCGCAACGGGCCGACGTAGCGGCGGGTGTTGGGCCCGTTGTCCGTCATGAAAATGACGATGGTCCTTTCGCTGAGTCCGCGGCGATCCAGCTCAGCGAGCAGCCGGCCGACATTCTCATCGATGTTCTCCACCATCGCGTAGATCCGCGCCACGGTGTCGGCATCCTTCGCGGCACCCAACAGCACCGGAGTCAAATCCCTTTGCCGATACTTTTCGTAAAGCGCCTGGGGCACGTCATGGAAGGGGCCGTGGGGGGCATTGGGCGTCACATACGCGAAAAAGGGCTGTTGGCGAGCCGCGGCAGTCCGGATGAACTCGATCGCGGCGCCGAAGAACACATCCGTGCAATACCCCTGCGCCTGCACCTGCTGATTGTTGCGAAACAGGATCGGATCGGTGTAACGCCGGTCGTTCTCGATCGGTTCGGAAGGCTGGGCCAGCCCGCCACCGCGATGGATCAACGATTGATCGAAACCCTGGTCGGAGGGCCGCAGCGGGTAATTGTCGCCGAGGTGCCATTTGCCGAAGATGCCGGTCGTATAGCCCGCCTCGCGCAGCACCTCTGCCACGGTGACCTCGGACGGCTCCATCATCGACCGGCCCTTGAAGGTATCCACGACCCGGGTGCGATAGTTGTAACGGCCGGTCATCAGCGCGGCCCGGGTGGGCGAACACACCGGGCTGACGTAGAAGGTAGTCATCGTCGCCGCCTCGCGTGCGAGCCGATCGATGTGCGGGGTATCGATGACGGGATTGCCGGCGACGCCGAGATCCCCGGAGCCCTGATCGTCGGTCATGATCAGGACAATGTTGGGCCGGGGGCTCGACCGCGCGGCACCGGCGATGCAGACGAGGGCGATCAGGAATTGAAGACAGGCGGACTTCATGGTGAGTCAGTCGGGAGGCGTTCGGTATCCGGCCGGGCGATCCAGTGTACGGGACGATACCTGCAGGCGGCATCCCCAATTAGGGGGATAAGATGCGGTTTATTCAATGCCCCGCGAGAAACGATTCGTGGCGGCTGCCGCGTTGCGCAATGCCCGGGCAACGAGCCCAAACCTTTCACGAGAATCGCGAAGGGTTTGTCCGTCGGCCTGGCGCTGGCTCAATCCGCGCGGCGGGCCGCCAGGATTTCGCCGATCCAGCGACGGTGCGGACCCGAGAGGGTGACGGCGTCGAGCTGGCTGAGCGGGACCCAGACCAGTCCCGGCCCCGCGAGGTGGCGGGGGGCCGGGGCGACGTAAATCGACTCCGTCAGGTGGTGTCGGGTGATCGTCCGGCGTTTTCGCGCGAGCAGTTCCCCGCGGGTCGCCTGGGCGGCGGCGATGCCGGCCTCACTGGCAGTCGGTAGTTCGTGGATACTGGCAAGCCTCCGGGCGCTGGCGGAAGCCCGATGGAGCAGAAGGCGGCCCGCGCGTTCGCACCAGACCCGGATGACGAGCTGGTGCTGGACGGATTTTGCAGCCAGACGGGGAAATGACGTTGGCTGGCCGAGCCTGGCGGCGGCGCAGAACGGCCGGACCGGGCAGACGGTGCACCGGGGCTGGTGGCGCAGGCACACGGTGGCGCCGAGTTCCATCATTGCCTGGTTGTGATCGCCCGGGCGTTCGGCACTGAGCAGCGCACCGGCAAGCACGGTGAAGTGTCGCGCAGCTTCGGCAGAGTCGCGAAAGGCCGTCCCGTCTGCGGTCAGCCGCGCGAGGATTCGGACCACATTGCCGTCGACGCAGGCGGCGTGCGCCTTGAAGGCGATGCTGGTGATCGCCGCGGCCGTATAGGGACCGACCCCGGGCAGGTCACGCCAGGCCTCGGGGGTTCGTGGCGCCGGTGACATTCCGACGAGGCAGCGCGCAAGCCGGTGAAGGTTGCGGGCACGGGTGTAGTAGCCCAGGCCTTCCCAGAGCCGGAGGACAGTCGCTTCGTCGGCAGCCGCGAGGGCGGGGAAGCTGGGCAGGGCGGCCAACCAGCGGGTGAAGTAGGGCAGGACGGTCTTCACCTGGGTCTGCTGGAGCATGAATTCGCTCACGACTGTCTGGTAGAGGGAGGGCGCCTCGCGCCACGGCAGCTGACGAGAATGCTGGTCATACCAGGCGTGAAGCGCCGTGCGGAATGCCCTGGCAGTCGAAACCAGTCTCCGGGCCGAAGGGCTGGCGATGCCGGCCGCGGCCTCGTCCCGGAGCCGACGGGCGGCCGGGCCGACCGGTGAATCGGACGCAGACTTGACCGCGTTGCTCCGGGTTGGGCGGGAGGCGCAGGCGCGAAGTCGGTTCCGTTTCGGCATCGGGAGCGACTCGCCGGGCGCAGGTACCGGCGCAAGCCGAATCTCACTGAAGCCACAGATATACCATGATCATGGTACATGAGTGGTTTTCGTCTGGACCTGGGCCGGGGACGGCGGATGCCGAATCGTCACTCCAACCACTCATACACCATGATCATGGTATATGAGTGGCAAACGGGGGCGGAGGACGGACACGCGACGCCCCAGGGACAGCGGGGGCGACTCCGGCCAGGTGCGGGGAACTGGGCCACGCAGCGATTTCTCCTTTGCGCTTTCCCGGGGTTTTTGCGGCGTTCTGGATGCCCATGGCAAAAAGGACCTCCGACGACTCCGAAGCACCGCGAAAGCTCTCCTCCTACACCGTCAAGCTCGACGACGCGCAGATGGAAAAGCTGCGCACGATCCTGGTCGCCAAGGGCTGGATGCCCTTCGAGGTCCAGTACACGCGGTTCGCGTTCAAGGCCGACCATTTGAAGGTCAACGTGGCCGCGTACACCAGCGGCAAGGTCGTGGTGGCCGGGAAGGGGACCGAGGATTTCGTCCGCGATGTCATCGAGCCCGAGGTCACCGGGGCACCAAAGCTCGGCTACGACGAGGTGCTCCATCCGGAATGGTTCGAGCCGCATGCCGGGCTCGATGAGAGCGGCAAGGGCGACTTCTTCGGGCCCGTGGTGGCCGCGACGGTGATTGCCGATCGGCGGGCAGTCGAGACGTGGATGACGGCGGGGGTGAAGGACTCGAAGCGGCTGGCCGAGCTGCAGATCTTCAAGCTCGATCAGTTGATCCGGGACACTCCGGGCGCGGTCGTCCGCACCTGCCTGTGCGGAATGCCGAAATACAATGAGCTGATGGCGCGACCCCGCGCCAACCTGAACCGGCTGCTTGCCTGGCAGCATGCCACGGCGCTGGAGCAGGCGCTGGCGGCGAAGCGGGTTCCCTGGGGGTTGCTCGACCAATTCTCGGAGCAACCGCTGACGCAGCGGGAACTGGCGAAGAAGGGCGTGCAGGGCTTTGAGCTGAAAATGCGTACCAGGGCCGAGGAGGATCCGGTGGTCGCCGCGGCGTCGGTGGTGGCGCGGGCGGAGTTTCAGCGGCAGATGGCAGCCCTTTCGAAGCGGTTCGGCGAACGACTGCAGAAGGGCGCCGGCCCCCTGGTGAAGGAACAGGCGGCCCGAATCATCGCGAAGTTCGGGGTCCACGCGCTCCGCGAATTTGCCAAGCTTCACTTCCGGACCGCCTATGAGGTGGTCGCGGCCGCAGGAAAACTCGGCGAACTCCCGCTCCCCGCACCGAAGGCGCGGATCGAGTGGGACCGGTGAACCGGCAGACGGTCGTCGTACAGCAGTTCGGCGTGAAGCAGCCGAGGGTGAGTCCGACGCCGCCGATTCTTCCGCGGCTGGAAGCCAGGAAGGTTCGGAGCGGCATGGACCGGGAGTCCACGAAACCGGACCCATTGCCAAGCCAGCCGGGGGAAAGCGAGGGGACGGACCGGCGATCCGTCAGGCCGGAGACGACCGCGTTGCCGGCTGCTCCGATTCTGCGAGCCGCAGGAGGTGGCGGGCGAAGTCCGGATCCTCGCCCTCAATCAGGCCCGGCAGCGCGTCGCGAAATTCGGCCCGGTGGACCCACTCCCGCATGTAGTCCTCCCACGACTGCCACATCCGCCGGGCCTGCTTGTCCATCGTCTCTTCATACACGAGCAGGTAGGCGCGCTCGAAGAGGGAGATGAGGATCCCGAAGATGGCGAGCCGCCGCTCCTTCTGCTCCTCGGTCAGCTCCTGCCGGATTCCCTCGGTGCGCAGGAGGTGGAGGTCGGCGTTGTCGAGCACGAGCTTGAGGAACTCCCGGTATTCGTCGGAAAGCCGCTGGAAGATTTCCTCCTCCTCGTTTTTGCGCTCCCGGCGCCGTTCATAGATGAACACGGCGATGGCAAACGGCAGGCCGACCACCGTGACCACGTAGCTGAGGAATTCCCAGGTTTCGCGCAGGTCCATGCCGCCCAAAGCTAACCTGCTTCGGCGGCAAAGGCCAGCCGCCCGGCGGTATCGCGCGCGCTTGCCAGCAGGGCTCCCGCCCCGTTCACATGGGGCGATGAAACGCCGCCAGCTGCGGAGCTTCGATCTGAAGCAGATCAACGGGGTGACCAGCCTCATCGGGGTCGACGAGGTTGGGCGCGGGGCGTTTGCCGGACCCGTGGTCGCGGCGGCCGTGGTGGTGACGCGTGAGTTTCTCGAGAGCCGATGGGCGCTGGTGAAGGCCGGCCGGGTGAATGACTCCAAGCTGCTGTCGGCGGAGGAGCGGGAGGAACTCTGGTCCGAGTTCGAGCAACTGGCGGCGGCTGGCAGGATCCACGCGCATTATGGCGTCGCGGGCGTCCTGGAGATCGAGGAATTCAACATCCTGGGTGCGACCAAGCTGGCGATGCGCCGGGCGCTCGAGGGCATCTATCCGCCCGAGGCGTTCCAGCCGGAGCGGACGGAGCCGGACCTGTTTTCGAGCCTGGAGGAGCGGACGACTTTCCAGCCGGTGGTGTCGGCGCGGATCCTGGTCGACGGACTGGCGCTGCGGGGGTTTCCGTATCCGCATACTGCGTTCGTGCATGGCGATGCGCGGTCGCTCTGCATCGCGATGGCCTCGATCATCGCGAAAGTGCGGCGGGATCGGATGATGGCGGAACTCGAGACACGGTTTCCCGGCTACGGGTTTGCTCGGCACAAGGGCTATGGCACCGAGGATCATCGCGACGCCGTCCTGCGGCTGGGCCGGTGCGAGGAACACCGCAGCGTTTTTCTGCGGAAGCTGCTGGCTCTCCGAATCGATCCCGCGCAGATGGATTTCCTCGCGGCCCAGGAGTAGGCACCCAGAGTTTTCCCGATGTCCGGCAAGAAACATTCCTCGTTCGACCGCGTGCTGGGCCGGCTCGACAGCCTGGATTCCGTCAACCTCGCCAATCTCGTGCAGCGGCTGGCCCGCGAACGGGCGCTGTTCGAGGAGATTTTCAACACGCTGCAGGAGGGAATCCTGGTGGTGCGCGACGATGGGGCGATCGAATATGCGAACCGTTCGGCGCATGGGTTGATCGGACTCGGCAACGAGGATTTTTCCGGCCAGACGCTGTGGCGGCTCGTGCCGGGGCTGCGTCCCTCGCTCGGCGCGACGCTGGACGACGAGCGCGGCATCGGGGCGGCTCCGGTGGTCGCGCGGGAATTCACGCTCACCTACCCGGAGGCGCGGACCGTGCGGCTCTACATGGTCCCCTTTCGCGTCGCCGGCCGGCCGCCGGCCCGGCGATTCGCGGTCATCCTCACCGATATCACGAAGGAGAAGCAATCGACCGAGGAACGGATCGAATCGGAGCGGACCTCCTCGATCCTGCTGCTGGCGGCAGGGGTCGCCCACGAGCTGGGCAACCCGCTGAATTCGCTCACGATTCACCTCCAGCTGGCCGAGCGGAAGCTGCGGAAGGTCCGCGCCAGCCCGGAGGTGGACGCGGTGACGGATTCGCTCCGGATTTGTCGCGACGAGGTCCGGCGGCTCGACGGCATCATCACCAATTTCCTCGAGGCGATCCGCCCACGCCCGCCGGACCTGGCCGAGACGCGGCTGACCGACGTGCTGGCCGACGTGCTCCGGTTCCAGCAGCAGGAGTTTGCCGATCGCGGGATCGAGGTGGAGGCGGAGACGGAGGCGTTGCCGTTGGTGATGGCGGATCGCAACCAGTTGAAGCAGGTGTTCTTCAACATCACGAAAAACGCGATCGAGGCGATGGGGCCCGGGGGGAAGCTCAAGATCAAGACCCGGGTGGATGACGATTCCGTGTTCCTGCTCTTCGCCGATAGCGGCAGTGGGATCAAGAAGGAGGACCTGGTCCGGCTGTTTCAGCCGTATCATACGACCAAGATTGGCGGCAACGGGCTCGGTTTGATGATTGCGCAGCGGATCATGCGTGAGCACGGCGGACAAATCGGGCTGGAGAGCAAGGAAACCGTGGGCACCGTCGTGACGCTGCAGTTTCCCCGGAAGGATCGCCGGGTTCGGATGCTGCAGAGTTAGCAGCCCGCCGGACCTGCGACCGGGACCCCGTGGTCCGCCGTAACAGTTTCCCGCGAATTCACTTCCCGCCAGGCGGGCTGCTAAGTTCGCGCCGCGCCGGCAATCGAAAAATCAACCTTGGTTCTTCATCCACGGTCATCAATCCGGGACGAACCATTGAACCGTTGAACCATGAACCCTGATTGGCACCCTATTTCTCACCGCGCTCGGCCTGCTGGCGGAGCGACTCGGCAATGACATTCTTGACCGTGACGGTCTGCGCCTCCTTGCGGCCGGCGTGGCGGACCTCGAGTTTCAGCGGGATTTCGTCACTGGTGACACCCAGTTGGGAGACCATGGGTTCGAGCACACCCTTGGCGCCGGGGGCAAGTGAAAGCTTCGGCGGACGGACCGCGAAGTTGCCGAGGTAGGAATTGACCTCGGTGACCTCGATTTCGATCGGCTCGGCGGTTCGGTTTTCGAACTCGACGGCGAGCGTGACGGGCGGCATGGGGCTGCCGGCGGCGCGTCGGGCCATGGCCTGACGGACGTACTCCTTGATCGCCTCCTTCTGGTCCTCCTCGGAGGCGCCATAGATATTGTAAACTTGGGTGAATCCGTCGTTGGCGCGCCGGCCATAGCGGCCGTCATCATACCGCCGATTGTCGGCGGCGGCGTCCGTGCCGCGGTCGAATCCCCGGCTGATGGTGGCCACGGCGCCGATTTTTCCGTCGAGAAAGCTGGTGCTGCCCATCATGGCGACGGGCCGCTCGACCGAGCCGCCGGCACGGGCCTCCTCCATCATGAGATCCCGGGGCTCGTGCGGGGAGCCGCAGCCCTGGCTGAAGATGCCGGCGGCGGTGAGCGCCGCCCCGAAGCCGAAGTGCCAGATACGAGCCGTTTTCTTCATGGGAAGTGGATGCCGGATCCAGCCGAGGGGAACGCCGGCCGGATTGCAAGAATCCGTCGTGCCGGGGCCGAATCTTTCTGGCCTTCGGGTCGTCTTGCTGCTGACACCAATGCACGCCGCATGGATTCAACCGCAACCAATGCTCTGGCGGAGCTTGTCCGCCGGGCTCAGAAGGGGGACGAGGCCGCCCAGCATGAGCTCATTGTCAGTTACCAGCATCGGGTTGCAGGCTTCATTTACGCCATGACCAACCGGAGTGATTACGTGGAGGATTTGGCGCAGCAGGTCTTCATCAAGATGATCCGCGCGTTGGAGGGGCTGCAGGCGCCGGCGCAGTTCGAGTCGTGGCTGTTCCGGTTGGCGCGGAACACGTGCATCGATCAGCTCCGTCGCCAGAAGCTGCGCCGGATCTTCCTGCCTTTCGCAAACGAGCATGAGAATATTCCCGAGGCCTCCGGCGCGGTCGGCACCGAGGAGCTTGACGCGTTGCGGCACGCCCTCGCGCAGTTGCGCCCGCAGGATCGCGCCCTCTTGGCACTGGTCCAGGAGGGCCGCAGCCATGCCGAGATTGCGGAAGTCCTATCGACGAGCGTGGCGGCAGTGAAAGCTCGCCTTCACCGGGCACGGGAACACCTTCGGGAACATTACCAACCACAATCATGAAACCTGAAACGCAGGCATGGCGGGATCTGCAGGCGCACGCCGCCGGGCAGTTGCGCGCCGGCTTTGCCGGCCGCGTGGTGCGGCTTGCCCAGGGCCCCACGAAGAAAACCTGGCGGCTTTTCCTGGACCAGGGGGCTGCCCAGATTCGACCCGGGTTCGCCGAGCGGGTGCTCCGCGCGGCCCGCAACCTCCCCGGGATGCCGTCCTTCCTCGATCAGTTCGCCTACAGCATTGGCACGGCGGCGCTCTGTGCGATCGTCGCACTCTACCTCCATTCGCGCAGCCTGGAGCTCGAAAGCGAGCGCAACCTGGCCACCTGGCAGCAGATCGCGATGCATGTGGATGACGCGGACCCCGGCCCATGACGCAGCGTGCCTTCGTCGCTCTCCTGACAGTCGCGGTCTTCTTTGCCGGTTACGGTGCGCGGATGATGACCGAACGCGGCCGGGTGGTTCCACCGCCGCCCGCCTCGCTCACCAGCGAGTACGCGATCGGCAGCAACGGATCATCCGGGCCACGGAAGAGCGACGTCGATCGCGCGAAGCTGGTCGCCGAAATCGAAAAACTGCGGCCGCAAATCGAGGCCTACCGATCGCAGGTCGATGAGATTTACTCCGAATTCGATCGCGAGTTCGTCGAGATCCTGAGCGAGAAACAGCGGGCCAAATTCACCGATAACCAGCGGCGTTGGGCCGACCACGTGGCCCGCCGGCAGGCGGATCGGAAGCCGCTCAGCGACGAGGACATCCTGCGCGCCCGCGAACGGCCGATGTCCGAGGTGTACTGGATGGTGACCGTGACTCCACGGCTGGAGCGGCTGACCCGCGAATACGATCTCGATTCCAGCCAGCAGGGAACCACGCGGGCACTGCTCACGCTGCGGCGCAACAAGTTCATTGCGCTGCTGGATTCGACGGCCCATCCGGGGATCCGGCTGAGCCGGCTGGCCCCGCTGATCGAACGGGTTGCGGCACCGGACACCAAGCAGCAGTAGCATTGCTGGAGGTGAGCTTGCCCGGCGCAGCGGGCTTGACCCCGCGGCGACGGAACCGTGTCAATATGGCCCATGGTGCCCAGCGTGCTCATCGTGGATGACGAGAAACACACTCGCGAGGGTCTCCAGCAGGCCCTGGCGGAGAATTACGACGTGAGTGTGGCGGCGAATGCGGACGAGGCATTCAACCTGATGGAAGCCCAGCCGTTCGAAGTGGTTGTCACCGATCTGCGGATGCCGGGGAAGTCCGGGTTGAAGGTCATCGACAAGGCGTTGTCGCTGCCGAACCGGCCGGCGGTGCTCATGATGACCGCCTATGGGAACATCGAGACGGCGGTGGAGGCGATGAAGCGCGGAGCGGTGGATTTCCTGACCAAGCCGGTGAACATCGAGCGGCTGGAGGTGCTCATCCAGCGGGCATTGAAGACCAAGACGCTCGAGGTCGAGGTTCAGCAGCTGCACGAGCGGCTGGACGAGAAGTTCAACCTCGAAGGGATCATCGGGGCGTCAGAGGCGTTGAAGGAGGTCCTGGACAAGATGCGGCTGGTGGCGCCCTCGCGGGCGACGATCCTGATCGAGGGGGAGTCGGGGACGGGCAAGGAGCTGATCGCCCAGGCGATCCACCAAGTCAGTCCCCGGGCGCGGGCGCCCTTCGTGGCGGTGCATTGCGCGGCGCTTTCCGAAAGCCTGCTCGAGAGCGAGCTGTTCGGGCATGAACGTGGCTCGTTCACGGGGGCGACCGAGCGGCGGATTGGGCGGTTTGAATCGGCTGACCGCGGCACGCTCTTCCTGGATGAAATCGGGGAGATCTCGCAATCGACCCAGGTGAAGCTGCTGCGTTTTCTCGAGACGAAGTCGATCGAGCGGGTGGGGGGATCCAAGCCGATCGAGCTGGACGTGCGACTGGTGGCGGCGACGAATCGCAACCTCGAGCAGCAGGTGCGCGAGGGCAAGTTTCGCGAGGACTTGTTCTTTCGGCTGAACGTCGTCCGGCTCCACATGCCGCCGCTGCGCGAACGCGTGGAGGACATTCCGCTGCTGCTGGCGCATTTCATCCGGATCTTCTCCGAGGAAAATGGCGTGCCGCCGCTCACGTTCGAGGCTGGGGCGGTGCGGACACTGCAGCAATATCCCTGGCCGGGAAACATCCGCGAACTGCGCAACTTCTGTGAAAATGCCGTGGTGCTGCGGCGGGGCGGGAGGTTCACCGAGTATGATCTGGAGCCCAAGTTCCGCGGCCAGACGGCCATCCCGGCCACAGGGGCGGCACCGCCGGCCGGAGCGCAACCGACCCCATCGCTATCGGTGGAGGAAAACGAAAAGCGGCTGCTGCGGGAGGCGCTGTTGAAGGCGCGCGGCAACCGGACGAAGGCGGCGGAACTGATGGGGGTCAGCCGCCGGACGCTCCATCGCAAGGTGGCCCAGTGGCCGGAGCTCGACGTTACCGACAAATGATCCCGAAGACGGCCCGCACGCGCGTGGGGCACGTGTCCGGCCGGCCGGCCGGCCGGTGGGATTGGATTGCCGCGCCGGCAGACGCGGGCGGGCGCGCATTCCCCCTCCGATGACGCGGCCACGCAGTGCGCAGGAGTTGATCCACTGGCTGGAAGTCGGCGGGGGAGCCCGCTGGATTCGGATTGCCGCGGTGCTCGCGCTGGCGCTCGTGCTGTCGCTGCGGGTGGCGTGGACGCAGTTCCACGGGCCGCTCAGCGAAGCCACGCTGATCCAGGCGGACACCGGCCGGCAGCTTGCCCGTGGCGCCGGTTTTTCGACGCTGGTGAACTATCCGCAGACCGCGGCCTTCCTGCAGGAGCGGGGCCGGAAGTTCGATCCGGTTGCGCCGTATCCTGAGCTGCATCACGCGCCACTTTACCCGCTTGTGATCGGGGGGGCGCTCCGGCTGCTGCCGGCCGAACGCCGGGCGGCGCTCTTTGCCTCCGCCCCGACGCCGCCTGCCGGTTTTGCCGGTGACTACTTCCTGCTCGCGTTGAACCTGCTGCTGCTCTGGCTGGCAGCGGGGCTGACCTACGATCTCGGGCGCCGGATCTTTGAGCCGCGGGTCGGCGGAATGGCGGCGCTGGCGCTGCTGCTTTCGGCGGCAGTTTGGGAACAGACGGTGTCGGTCGGCGGTGCGCCGCTGCTGATGGTGATGGCGCTCGCAACCTTCCGGATCTGGCATGGCGTGGAAACGGATGCTGAAGCGGGGCGGAGCGGATTTCGGCAGCAGGCCAGGCTCCTGGCGCTGGGAGTGGCTGCCGGGCTGGCGATGCTGGCGGAGTATTCCGCGGCGGCGCTCGGACTGGTCGCGGTGGCCTATGCCGCCCTGCGATTCCAGGGTCGCGCCCGCTGGCTGGCGCCGCTGATGATCACGCTGGGATTCCTGCTGGCTTCGGGACCCTGGCTGGTGCGAAACCTTGCGCTGACGGGGCACCCGCTCGCGCTCGCATCGCAAAACCTCGCCCTGAAGGCCGGCGATCCCACGGCCGAGCCGGCGGTCCATCGCGCGACGCTCTCCGCCGAACTGCCCCGGCTTGATCTGAGGAAGGTCGGAAACAAGGCGCTGACCTCGATTCGGGACAACCTGAAGAGCCGGCTCTGGGCGGGCGGGGCGATGTGGTTCACCGCCTTCTTCGTTGCCGGCTGGTTGTATCCATTTCGCTCTGTCACCGCGAACCGGATGCGCTGGACGTTCACCGCCACGCTGGGTGCGGCCCTGGCGGTCCAGGCAACCTTCAATTCCGGGGAGTCCGAACGGCTCGCCGCCGGCTGGCTGTCGCCGCTGATCATGATCTTCGGGGCGGGATTCTTCTTTGTCCTCCTCGGGAGCAACCCGCGGCTTGCCCAGTGGCCGCGGACGGCCGCGGCTGCGCTGCTGGTGGCGCAGGCATTGCCGCTCGCGCACGATGCGCTCGAGCCGCGGCGGCTTCATTTCCAGTATCCGCCCTATTTTCCCGCGCTTTTCCAGGGCCTGCGGGTGGAACTCGAACGCCGTGCAGCCACGCCCAGGTTCGGGTTGATGGCGGACGTTCCCGCCGGCGTGGCGTGGTATGGCCAGCACCGCGCCTGGGCGCAGCCGCCGCGAATGCGCGACTTTTATGCCATCACGCTGGAACAGCCGATCGGCGGGCTGCTCCTGACCCCGCGCACCCTGGATCGGCCGTTCTTTTCCGAGCTCAATGCGCGGCCGGTGCTGCCGGGCGCGCTCGGCGTGGTGGCCAACCGGTTTGGGGAATGGGGCGAAGTCTATGCCGGGCTGCTGACCGGAACGCAGTCGAAGGAGTTTCCGCTGACCCGTCCCCAGAAGCTCGCGGAAAACCTCTACGTCCTGCTGAATCCAGCCTTGCCGCCGGCGCGGGGAAATTAATTGCTTCGCCCGCCAAATTGCAGCTACGGTCAATTCAGTGTTCCGGCCTCTCCCCCTATCAAGTATGCGCCACCTTATAGTCGGTGCTCTCCTCGCGATCACTCCGCTGGGTGCCGTGTATGCGCCCATTCCGGACCAGGAATCCACCAAGGATCTGACCTTCTCGGTCCGCGCAGGCATCTCGCATGACAGCAATCTCTTCGGTGCCGCTACCAATGAGGTCAGCAGCGCGATTTTCACGGTGGCACCCCGGGTCGTCTACAACACGTCCGTCACGCCACAGACCTTCGTGGCGGCCGCGTATGGTTTGAGCCTCGATTATTTCGAGAACCGGCCGGGCAAGAAGCTGCTCGACAGCCACGACCTGAACTTGCGGCTGGCGCACCAGTTCTCCCCGGCGACGACGATCGACCTGAACAACGTGTTCATGATCTCCCGCAACCCGGAGTCGCTCCTGGCCGGGATTCCGCTCAACCCGGATCAGTCGTTCCAGCGCAACCAGTTTGACGCCCGGTTCGACATGCCGCTCCATGCCAAGGCGGGGCTGACGGTGAAGGCGCGGTCGGTCTACTTCGATTACCGCAACGCCACGCTCGGCCGCAGCCTCGACCGGATCGAGAACCTCTACGGCGTTTCGGCGGATTACGCCGTCCTGCCCGAGGTCAAGGCGGTGGCCGAATACCGCCACCAGCAGGTCTTTTATCGCAAGCTGGGCGAAACGAAAAACAAGGACTCCGACTTCCTGATGGCCGGCATCGACTACGATGTGGCGCAGAAGGTTTCCGCCAGCGCCCGGCTGGGCGTCGAGTACCGCCGGCGCTCGGCTGAGCGCGACACGACCTCGCCCTACGCCGAACTGTCCGCGAAATACGACTACGCCCGGGCTTCATACATCCTCGGGGGCTACGGCTACGCGTTCGACGAATCGTCCGACACGGTCCGGTTCACGGACCAGCAGATCAACCGGTTCTTCGTCAATGTGCAGCACAGCTTCACGGCGTTGATCGTGGGCTCCGCTTCGGTGGGCTACGAGCCGTCGCAGCTCAAGGGCCGCCGCGGGTTCGCCGATATCGACGAGGACAGCACCCGGCTCGGAGTCGCCCTCACGTATCTGCCGACGCTGCACTGGACCATTTCCACCAGCCTGGATTACGACCGGGTCAATTCGGACGATCCCGCTCGCGAGATGACGCGTGAGCGGATGGCCCTCCACGCCAGCTACTCCTTCTGAGGCGGGCTGAAGCCGCCTGTCGCATATGGCCATCGCACATGCGATCAAGGATACCGCTTCGCTTGCGGATTTCCTCCAGATCCTCCGGTTGCGCAAGGCGCTGATCGCGCTGATCCTTGCCCTCGTGGTCATCACCACGATGACCGTGACGGCCTTCCTGCCGCGATGGTACCTGGCGACGACCCAGGTCCGGGTCGAGAAGCCCGAGGGGGAGGTGCGGTTGTTCCAGGCCCAGGCGAGCAACAGCTACGATCCCTATTTCCTGCAGGATCAGTTCAAGATCATGCAGTCGGAGAAGATTCTTTATCCGGTCATCGAGCGGCTCGGGCTGGCCGGACGGCTCGCGCCGGAACTGGGATCGACTGTCCCGCTCCCGCCCGCGATCACGTTCGATTATCTTGTCCGCAAGATGCTGCGGATCGAGTCGCAGCGGAGTTCGTCGCTGATCGAAATCAACGTCTACGCCCAGGATCCCCAGCTGGGCGCGGACATCGCCAACGAAATCGCGCGCACGTATTCGGCGGATCGGGTCGCGTTCGCCACTTCCGAGCAGCGGGAGGGGCTGGCGCATCTCCGGGCTGAACTCGAAAAGCAGGAACAGGTGGTGCGCAGCCAGCGCGACGCGGTGGAAAAGCTCCGCAAGGACCTGAACATTTCCGGCGTCGATCTGAACGCGCGCTACTCCGACATGGAGATCGAGACCCTGCGGCAGATGCAGAACACGCTGATCGCGCTGCGGGTCGACGCCATCGGGCGCAAGACGCGCTGGGAGCGCTTTCGCTCGATCGCCCCCGAGGATCGGCAGAGCCTCGTCAATTCGGAGCTGATTCCCGATCAGAACATCCAGAACCTGCTCCAGGCCTACCTCGTCGCCGACCAGAAGGTGACCCAGCTGCGCGGGCGGCTGGGGGCGGCGCATCCGGATCTGATTACGGGCATCGAGAGCCGGGCTAAGATCAAGGAGCAGCTCGACGACCAGTTGCGCGGTTACGAGAGCTCGCTCGAGATTGCCTATCAGGAGGCGGAGGCTCGTGTCGCCGAGCTCGAGCGGCAGCTCGATCAGGCGAAGGTCGGCCAGATCCTTTCCGCGCGGGAGCGGATGCGCCCCTTCGAGGAGGCGGCGCAGCGGCTCGAGGACGAGACCCGGCTGCTGACCACGCTGAAGCTGACGCTGCGCCAGCGGGAAATCGATTTCCAGGTGCCGAAGCGGACGATCGAGATTCTCAACACCGCCGAGCCGGCGAAGTTTCCCAGCCGGCCCAGCCTGGTGCTGAACCTCACGTTCGCGCTCCTGTTTGGCGGTGTGTTCGCCGTCGGGGTGGCGGTGCTGCTGGAGTATTTCGACACGAGCTTCCGCAGCGTCACGGATGTCGAGGCGCGGCTGCGGCTGCCGGTGCTCGGCGTCATTCCGCTGGCGCGAAATGCGGGATCCAAGTCGAGCGATGATCCCGCGGAGCTGGAGCCATTCCGGGTGTTGCAGACGAATTTGAACCTCACGCTTGCGCCAGGGAAGGCGCATGCACTGGTGATTTTTTCGGCCGGTCCGGGTGAGGGCAAGTCCACGACCCTGCACCGGCTGGCAGCCCTGATGGGCGCGAGCGGGGAGCGGGTGATCCTGATCGATTCGGATTTGCGGCGGCCGACCCAGCACCGGCTGGCGGGACGACCGAAGGAGCCGGGACTCGGCGAGCTGCTGCTGGGCAAGAAGTCGATTGACGAGGTGGTGCAAAGGGAGATTTCCCCCGGGCTCGACTTCATCCCAAGCGGAGGCGTCCCCAACTTCACCCTCGGGTTGATCCACGGTCCGCGGCTGCGGGACATCATCGACAGCTTGCGTGGCCGTTACGACAAGATCGTGTTCGATTCGCCCCCGATCATCGGGGTGAGCGATGCCAGCGTGCTGGTGAGCTCCGTGGATCATGCGATCCTGCTGATCCAGCACCGGCGCAATCCCCAGAGCATGGTCCTGCGGGCACAGCAGATTGTGGAAGGGCTGAAGACCCCGCTGCTCGGCGTGGTGCTCAACCAGGTCTCGAGCAATGCGGGGGGCGACTACGGGTACTACACCAACAATTACGCGTACTACAGTGATCCGGCGCGGCGCGAGAGATCCGCCGGAACCACGACCCGTTCGCGGACCGAGCCGGCGCCGCGGTCCAGTGGCGCAGGGGATCATCTGGAATTGCGGGAGCCGGATCGGCCGGGTTGATGGTGGCAGCGGATCCGGCGGTAGTACGTCCAGGATGAGTATTCGAACCTGGAATCCGAAAAGCATTCGTAGGGGCGCAGCTTGCTGCGCCCGCCGGCGATTCAGCCGTTCGGAGGGCGCAGACGAGACTGCGCCCCTACGGCTGTGTGATTGAATGAGGCTCCCAACGATACGACGCGGCCGGGGTGCCGGATCCCCACGGCATTTGGACCGAGATTCAATATATGGTCATGCTGCAGGGCCAAAGGCCCGCGTCATCCCAGCCTGGGCCAACGGCCCAGGATTACGTTCCGAAGAATCTCAGGGCTGAAGGCCCGATTCAATAATTCGAATGTCGGCGCCGATGGATCGGGCTTTCAGCCCTCCACAACGCCCAGCGACGTTCCTGGGCCGCTGGCCCAGGCTGCAATGATGTCGCGCCATTGGCGCTTCGGGGCGTGATCGTCGCTATCGCGAGCCGTCATTGAATCCTGGCTTTGGGTGACTCACGGCTTCGAACGCGGCGTGAGCGACGGATCCCCATCAATGGAAAGCGCATTCATGGAGGGCCGGGCTCCGCCCCGGCCGCGAAGTCCGATCGGCTTCGCAGAATGCTGCTACTTCCTGACCTCGGTCCGGGCCATATCCTCGTAGAAACGCACGATGCTGCAGTGATCTTCCTGCGCCCGGCCGTCGACCTTCAGGGCTTGGAGGATTTCCATCACCTGGCTGGTCAGCGGGACGGGCACGCCGATTTCGTGCGCCGTGTCGAGGGCATTGGCGAGATCCTTGATGTGAAGTGCGACCCGGAAGCCGGGCTTGAAATTCCCCGCAAGGACCTTGGGGACCTTGGCTTCGAGCACCGTGCTGCCGGCCAGCCCGCCGCGAATCGCCTCGAAAACGCGCGCCGGGTCGGTGCCCGCCTTTTTCGCCAGCACCAGCGCCTCGCCCATGGCCGCGATGTTGAGCGCCACGATCATCTGGTTGGCCAGCTTCGTGATGTTGCCGCTGCCGATCTCCCCCACGAGCGTGACGCTGGATCCCATGGCAGCGAGGATCGGCCGAACCTCGTCGAAGGTAGCCTGCGGCCCGCCCACCATGATCGCGAGCGTGCCATCAATCGCCTTGGGTTCGCCACCACTCACCGGCGCGTCAAGTACCGCGACCTTCTGGGGTGCGAGCCGCTCGGCGAGCTGGCGGCTGGCAGACGGCGCGATCGAACTCATGTCAACCAGGATGCTGCCGGATCGAATTCCGGCCGCGACGCCATCGGCGCCGAACACGGCGGCCATGACCTCGGGCGAATTCGGCAGCATGGTGATGATGATTTCCGTCCGGGCCGCCACATCGGCGGGCGTCCGTCCGGCCTCGGCCCCGGCGCGGACCAGTTCTTGCACGGGATCCGGCTGGATATCGCAGACCACGAGCGAGTGGCCGGCCTTGAGCAGGTTCTTCGCCATGGGCTTGCCCATGATTCCCAGACCAATGAAGCCGATTTTTTTCATAAGAGGGGTGAAATTCGGAAGTCCGCCAGATTTTTCCGGAATAAACGGATTGGCGAGAGCGAAAAAGGGGGCAGCGGTTCAGGGGTTCAGCGGTTCACGGTTCATGGTTCATACGTTGAAGAGTTCAATGGCCAGGATTCAACGATTCGAAACGAGCAGCGCGCGAATGAAGGCCCTGGATTGCGGACCACTGCCCGTCAGAACCGCACGTTGTATCTTACCTTGATCCGCGCCGCCCCGTCGTTGAGGACCCAGCTGCGTTCCGGCTGGCTGAAACGTGAGGTCCACACCAGGACAACATCATTGCCCGGCTTGAGGATCCATTGAAACCGTGACTGGAGCCCCAGGTACTCGGTGGCATTGTCGTATTGAATATAGTTGTTCAGGGTAATGGACGGGCTGAACAGGAAGTTGACGCTGGCCTGGTAGATGTTGGCGGTGAAGCTGCCTTGCGGAAGATCCACGGCGCTCGACTGGATCCGGGCGCCCACGAAAACCGGCACCGCCACCTTCCAGTTCACCGCCGCCGTGATGTCCTGCCGTTCCCCGTCGAAGAATCCGCCCCAGCGGTAGCTTGCCTCCGTCCACAGGGCGCGACTGCCCTTTGTCTTCAGACGCACCGTATGCGATGACCAGTCATAGTCCGCCGCCGGCAGCACGACACCCTCGAAGATCGCGAAATCCTGCGGGAGCATCTCGAGATGATCCGTGGCGCTGTAGGAAATCTCCTCGCCCGAGTTGAACCGGAGTTTCAGCGGCGTCAGCGTGACCTCCTGGCTTTCGCGGACACCCTCGTCGTTGAGGACGCGGTCAAAGGCGAGCCCGCTGAGCGCCTGCAGGATGCCCCATTTCCCGGGCCGCGGGCCGATCGTCGCCTCCCCATAGGTTTCGCTGATGCCGACCCGGGGCACGAAGCCGACGCCCGCGTTGAAGTTCCGACCAATCTCATGGTAGCCAATCCGCAACCTGAGGAAATCGTTCGGATAATTGAACTGGGCGCCCCATGCCGCGTCGCCGCCGGACACATCCTGGGTGGAGGACTTCAGCCCGAACAGCAGGAGTGCGATATTCTTGTTCTTCCGAAACGTGGATGACGCGAGCTTCACGTCGGTGCCCACCACCGTATTGGTGGAATCGACGACCGAGTTGCCATGGGTTCCGATGATCCCGATCGACGACTGCTCCCCGAGATTGCGAGTGACACGGGCAATCGAGAAGGAACGCGCTCCGTCCTCGCGATCGTCATTGATATGGAGCACCCCGACGTTCCAGCCCCTGAACTGGCCGGTGAGTTTGGCGCCGTAATTGATCGGAATCGGCAGGCCCGTGGCATCGAGCCCCATCCGGCGGGAGAAAAACGGGATGATCCGCTTGGCGACCGGACTATCCTGTTCCGTCTCCAGTCCAAAGTGGAAATAACTCGCTCCATCCAGGAAGAAGTCCCGCTTTTCGGGAAAATGGAGATTGAAGCGCGTCAGGTTGATCTGCCGGTCATCCACCTCGGTCTCGGCAAAGTCGGTGTTGACCGTCAGCGAGGCCTTCAGCCCCGGCGTGATTTGGTAGAAGAGATCGAATCCGGCCTCGAGGCTGGTCTGGTCGGCGGCACCGCGCGCGACGTCCAGGCCGCCGACGACATAGGGGGCCAGATCGAGCCCCACGCCCTGGGTGATGCCCTCCAGGCCGACGAGCAGTCCGGCGTCGGAGACCTGGAACCGCTGGGTGTTGATATTGGCAACGGGCCAATAGGAGGCCTCCAGCTTCCGGATGATATGCCGGATGAGCTTCAGGCCCCACTGCGTGCTGGCGCGATCGAAGCCCAGCGTCTTGAAGGGAATGACAATCTCCGCCTCCCAGCCGAGATCGAGGATCCTCGCCCGGCCGTTCCAGAGCCCGTCCCACTCCTTGTTCAGGAAGGCGCCATTGTCGCTGACGATGGCGTCGCCGATCGAGCCGCGCGGGCCGATTTGAAACCAGTAGGCGGTGCGGCGATCGCCATGGGTATCGAGGATGATCTGGACCCGGTCGTCGTTGCCCAGGCTGATGTCGCGGGCCATCTCCTTGGCCGTGATCCGGGCAGGGTCATCGTGGCAGCGAAACCCGAAGTAGAGGTTGTGCTCGTCGTAGAGGATGTAGATTTCCGTGGGCTCGGAGACGGGGGCGCCCTCGTTGGGCTCGCGCTGGTAAAGCTCCGTAATTGGCCGGGCCTGCCGCCAGACGGCGTCGTCGAGCAGTCCATTGATGACCGGCGGCTCCGCGATGCGAACGGCGGGAACGGCCGGCTGGCCCCGCAGCGGGTTCAGGGCGAGGAGAAGGAGGAGGGGGAGGGGGGCCGCGAGCGAAAGCTTAGGGTTCAAACGTCCAGATTCGGAATTCCCAGGGACAAAGCAAAGTGGATTTTGGCGGAGGGGCTGATTGGGAAGCGGTTCGAATGGCAGCCAGTGGATGGGTTTCTTGAAAAGTCCGCCGGAGGTCGTCCATTGGAGGCCACGCTGGTTGATGACATTGGCCGATTGACGAGCGACATCCCGCGGATTGACGCCGATCGAGGACCCGGCAGGGTCGTCGCGTCTTTCGAAACCCACCAGGAATGCGCACCCTTCATCTTCCGTTCCCTTGCCTGCTGGCGGCAGCGTGCGTGATGGCAGGGGAGGCCGACCCGCGCCGTGATGGGGATGAATTCCTGCTGCCGGCCGAGGCACTGCCGGAATACGAGCGGTCGATCGACCACGCGGGTTTCATCCGCGACTGGGACGGTGCGGCCCGGAAGCGGGGGGAAAAGATCTACCAGGCCGTCTGCCACAGCTGCCATGGCGATGCCAACCTTCGGGGTTCTCTGCCCGACGCGCTGGATTTCAGCCATGGCGCGTTCCAGCGCGGCGGCGATCCGCATGCGATGTATGAAACGCTGACCCGTGGCTGGCGGCGAATGGCACCCCAGATCCAACTCGTCCCGCAGGAGAAGTACGATGTCATCCATTTCATCCGGCAGGCCCTCCTGAAGCCACACAACCCGGAGCAACTCTTCCGCGTCACGGAGGAATATCTCGCCAGCCTGCCGGCCGGAAGCAGCCGCGGGCCGGCACCGCGACCGCACGAGCCGTGGCGGGAAATGGATTATGGGCCGTTCCTGATCGGCACCTTCGAGCTGGCCGACCCTGCCAACCGGGCCGCGGCCGCGGCGCTCGATTCCAGCCAGGCGGATCGGGTCCTGCCCGGCTCCAACATCGCCTACAAGGGAATTGCGATCCGGCTCGATGCCGGGACTGGTGGCATGGCGGCGGGCCGGGCCTGGGTGGTGTTCGAGCACGATACGCTTCGCCTTGCCGGTGGTTGGACGGGCAAAGGCTTCATCGACTGGGAGGGCATCAACTTCAACACCCGGCATGTCGTGCGACCCCGCACGATCGGCGAGCTGCAATTCGAGACGGCCGACGGCCCTGGCTGGGCCAATCCCGCGACCGGCCGTTTTGATGACGCGCGGATCGTGGGCGCTGATGGTCGCAGGTTCGGACCGTTGCCCCGGAGCTGGGCGAGTTACCGGGGTCTTTATCGGAGCGGCGGACGAACGGTCATTTCCTATGTGATCGGCGATGCCGCGGTGCTCGAGTCCCACGACTTGGAAACTTCAGCGGGCGGGCCGATTTTCATCCGGACCTTGAACATTGGATCTTCGCCGCATGATCTGCTCCTGCGGGTGGCGAACGAGGGCACCCATGCTTCGGTTTCACCGGCGGGAGGCGTGGTCCTGGGAACCGATGGCGGCTTCGTCATCCTGCGAATTCCTGCGGGCTCCACTCCTCTGAATATTTCAATCCGGCTGGCGAAAAACGGCGGGGCGGATTCTGCCGCACCGCCGGGGCAGGTCAGCGAGCCGCTGGATCTCTCGACCTTCACGCGCGGGGGCCCGCCGGCCTGGCGGGAGACAATCCCCGCCCCCGTCGTGGCGAGCGGAGCAGACGGGCCCTTTTCGTGGGAACGGCTGACGCTGCCGCTGGGCAACCCCTGGCGCAGCCGGCTGCGGACAAGCGGCATCGATTTTCTGCGCGGGGGGAGTCGGGCGGTCGTGTGCACCTGGGACGGTGATGTCTGGCAAATCGACGGATTGGATGATCCGGCCGGCGAGCTGGCATGGCGGCGGATCGCAGCGGGGCTTTTTCAACCGCTCGGGATCAAGGTGCGGGACGGTGCCATCTTCGTGACCTGCCGGGATCAGCTGGTGGCGCTGCGCGATCTCAACGGGGATGGCGAGACGGACTTTTACGAATGCATCAACAGCGACCATCAGGTCAGCGAGCACTTTCACGAGTTTGCCATGGGCCTGCAGACGGATCCGGCGGGAAATTTCTATTATGCCAAGAGCGCGCGGCATGCCCGCACCGCCCTGTTGCCCCAGCACGGCACGCTGTTGAAGATTGCGGCGGACGGTTCCCAAACCGAGATCCTGGCCAGGGGCTTTCGCGCCGCGAATGGCGTCTGCCTCAATCCCGACGGATCCTTCTTCGTCACGGATCAGGAGGGACACTGGATGCCGGCAAACCGGATCAACCGAATCCGGCCGGGGCCGGTCCTCTTTTATGGGAATTGCTGGGGTGGCGGCGCACCGGCGGACACCTCCGATGCGGTCATGGAGCCGCCGGTCTGCTGGCTGGAGCCGCGATTTGACCGCTCCCCAGCCGAACTCCTGTGGGTGAAGCATCCCGGCTGGGGAGCGCTGCGCGGCGGGCTGCTGACACTCTCCTACGGCTATGGCCGGATTGGGGTTGTGCTGCGCGATACGGCCGCTGGGGTGGAGCAGGGTGCGGTGTGTGCGTTGCCGATTCCCGATTTTCCGACCGGCTTGATCCGCGGGCGGGAGCATCCGATCTCCGGCGACCTTTATGTCTGCGGGCTGGCCGCATGGGCGACATCGGCAACGCAGCAGGAAGGCGGGATTTACCGGCTTCGGCCGACGGGAAACCCGGCGCGGCTGCCAGTGGGCTGGAAGGTGGGCGATCGGAGCATCGAGCTCACTTTCAGCGAGATCCTCCAAACGGCCGATCCGCTGACGCCCGGGAACTTCGTCGTCAAGGCCTGGGGACTGCGTCGATCCGCGAACTATGGGAGCCCGCGCCTGAATGAGACCCGCTGGCCGGTGATGGAGGCCAGCATACTGGCGGACGGCCGCACCCTGCGCCTGGCTGTCCCCGACCTGCAACCCTCGGATGTCGTGGAAATCACCTGCAAGCTCATGGACGAGGCCGGAAACGAGAGCGTCCGGGTGATCGAGGGGACCATTCGCAGCCCGTAGCCATGCCAGAACCGGTTTCTGCGACCTTCCGGAATTCCGGAAGTCTGGACCATCGCTTTTGCGATCGAGACCCGTGATGCATGGGGCGCAATGACGTTGAAACCAACATCGATCCTGATCGTGGACGACGATCCGGGCATGCGGCAGGTCATGTCCCGGGCGCTCGAGAACGCCGGGTACTTCGTCAGCTGTGCCGACAACGGCCGGGAAGCCATCAGCATTATCGAGGCCCGGGATTTTGATGTGGTGATCACGGACATGTTGATGCCGGAGGGTGACGGGTTGGAAGTGATGATGCATCTGAGGAGGAAGGACCCCAGGCCGGCGATCATCCCGATGTCGGGAGGCGGTCAGATGGTTTCTGCCAGTGAGGGGCTCAGCATGGCGGTCGGGATGGGGGGACGGGCGCCACTCGTGAAGCCGTTCACCGCCCAACAGTTGCTGGCTGCAGTGCGTTCTGTTTGCGCGGAAAAATAGCAGTTGACGGGCGCAGGTGCGCGCCTACTGCTTGCACCCTGTTTTGCGGGCGTAGCTCAGTTGGTAGAGCACCACCTTGCCAAGGTGGACGTCGAGAGTTCGAGTCTCTTCGCCCGCTCCATTTTAAGGGCCTCCTTAAGGAGGCTCTTTTTATTGATAGGCAGACGGTTGCCTATGCTCGCTTTTGCAATCATGAGGGTTGTGTGGCTGAGTCCGAAGGGTAAAGATGGGTGATTTTGGGGCACTAAAATCTGTTCCCAACTGTTCCCAAGGTGAAACCTTTGCGTGCTGGATCGGTCATTGGCTACAGGCTGGGTTTTCACATGAAGATCACCTATTGCGAGGCTCGCCTCCCAAATCGGGCTCCGTGGCGCCTGTACCACCGAGGCCGCGATCGGTGGTTTTGGTCGCAGGAAGACGCCGACAAGGCCGCGGCGGATCTCAAAAAAAATGTCGGCAAGCTGAGGGCGCGCCTAACAGCGCGTGACGTGGATGAAGTACTCCACTGTAGGGAACTGCTCAAAGGCATCCCCCTTCTACGAGCCGTCCGGTTTTACTTGGACGTGCACCGGGGCCAACTGGGGGCTGCTCAGGCAGATTGCGCAGTTCTGATCGATCGATTCACGAACGAGCTTCGCGGCCGTCCCAAATACCTGGCGGAAGCTAAGCGCAATCTAGAGTTGTTGGCGGAAAGCATCGGAAAATTGAAGCCTGCGGCCGTAGACGTGAATCGCGTCGACGATTTCCTCGCGCAATTCAACTCCGACTGGTCGCACGATGCCGCGCTCAAGTTTGCGCGTGCATTCTTCAAGTGGCTTTGCAGCCCGCGGGTGCGCGTACGCCGGGATAATCCGACGGACACTTTCGAGTTCAAGCGACCATCGGGAACGAAAGTGTATTTGAGTTTGCCCGACGTGGAGCACGTCATGAAAACGTGCCAATCCCACTTCCCTGAGATTATCGGTGCAGTCGCCTTGCAACTTTTCGCCGGAGTGCGCACCGAGGAAATTATCCGTGCGACTTGGTCGATGGTCCGGCGCGGCATGATTCGTCTCGAGCCGGAAGTTGCGAAGATGGGCCAGGTAAAAGGTAAGAAGGTGCCACGGATAATTGATTTTTGGCCTACCGCGCTCGACGCATGGATGCCGAAGCCGCTGCCAAGCAATGGCCCATTAATACCTGATATCGAACGCAAGAAGAATGCCAAGGGGCTCCACCATCGATATCGCGACTTGAAGAGTTCACTCATCGCGAAGTGCCAGCAGACAAAGCCGGATTTCAGGTGGGGACAGAACGCTTTTCGACACAGTTACGGCACGTATGGTTACGCATTCTGGCAATCCTCAGACAAGATCGCGAAGCTGATGGGCGAACGAGACGTCGACACAGTCCACAATCACTATGCCGAATACGAGACCGAGGAGAATGGACAGAAATTTTTCTCGATCGGCTCGGCGGAATTGGAGCCACTGCCGATGCCGAAGAATGCCCTCGCGATAATCCAGAAACTCATGGCCGGAACCGAGCCGAAGCCGGCAATTGCCGCTCAGTCGGCGTGAAGGAAATGATCTTCGATGGCCGCGCCCGGCGGATTGTTTTCGGGGTCCATGAATTCATCTAGTTTCCTCAGTGAATAATATGTGTCCCCTCTGATGATACGGGGGCGTAAGAGTTCGGCTCTGGCCATTTCTGGGTCGTCTCGCCAATTGCGAAACGTTTTCCGGTCGATGCCAAGGTACGTCGCTGCCGCGGCCGCGCCGCGCACGTGCCCCGCAAAACGGGTCGCACGCGGCGGGTGCGTTTGTTCCGCTCATGATCCACGGCGCTCGCCGGAGATGATGTCGCTAGAGATGGCACCAGTGGCGCGACCGGATGCTCAGACATCAAAACACTCAGTGCGCCACGCCATTCACAATCGCATGCCGGATCTCGGCGCGCTCGCAAAGATGTCGCGCAACGATGGCCAGTGACGGATCGTAAAAGTGATTTGTGCGAACGCGAATGGTTGTGCCGAATGAAGTCGGCTCATCGATCCATTCAATTTGCGCCACGATCTGTTTTTTCTCGCGATCCCAAATGTAGAGATCGGAGCCTTCTGCCAGTGGAGCCACACGCAGGAATTCCCTCACCGCTTCAGTGGGCGAATTCGTGTGAGCGATACGCCGCACGGCGTCACTAGCGGCGGAGTAAAGCGAGACGCGATAACGCGGAAGTGCGAAACGATCGCGCGGGAGGAAAGCGGACGGATCATTGGATGGCGCATTCATGGTCATGTCTCCTTTTGCGCCGTGAACATGTTGCTCGAAACTGCGCGAGGCCAAGTTCCGGCGCGTCCCGAAAAGGCGGTAGCCGCAGTGCGTGCGAGTACCGCCATCGAGGTAGCGCGTCGGCGCTCGAATCATCCCGGCCTCGCGGAATGAAACACTCTACGCGCGAGCGGGGTCGGCTTTGACGTCACCCGACAATCACGTGGTCTAGCAATTCGATCTCGAGGATCTTCGCCGCTTCTCGGAGTTTCGGCGTGACATGCAGGTTGGCCGCGCTCGGAGCCGGGTCGCCGCTCGGGTGATTATGGGCGGCTGAGGTGGACCCCGATCGTTGGACAACAGGATCGCGAAAGTTAGTTATGGTATCGGAAGCGTGGGATTGAAGAAGATTCTGAAAGAATCGGGGAGGATGGGGGTGTGGGGGAAGTGAGGGGCGCAGCCCCTCCTTCCCCCACCTCTGAACCGACAGGATGGTTGAAGGGTGATGGGC
>WYBX01000060.1 GCA_011525695.1 Verrucomicrobiia bacterium | reverse complement strand
TCCGGCAGCTCCCCACCCCGTGTTGCCACGACGCAGTAGCCTTCGGTTGCAGGCGGGTGAACGTTCCGCCTGACGGGGACTTGCACCCCGCTGTGTGGACGCCCTCACAGGCGCACGAGGGACGACCCCCGTGTCGTCCACACGACCGATAGAAATTTCATTCTGCGCAGCGGATCGGTCTTCATGGCCGTGACGGAGCACGGCCCTCCATGAATCCAATTTCGATTCCTGGATTCGGACATCATCAGCTCAACATCACCTGGCCGCCGGTGACGGGCAGCGCCTGGCCGGTTTCATATTTCTGTTCCATCAAGTAATAGATTGCCTTCATCACGTCCGCGGTCTCGCAGCCCCGGCCCATCGGAACCTTGGCTTCATAGAACCGCCGGACGTCCTCGATCGTCCTGGCGCCGGGGACCTTTCCGCTGCGGAGATACTGCACGAACAGCCCGTTCGCCGGATCACTCCAGAGCGGACCCGCGAAATAATTTCCCGGACAGATCGCGTTGACCTTGATCCCGTCCGTCACGAGTTCCAGCGCGAAGGATTGGGTCAGTCCGATTCCCCCGAACTTGCCGCCGGCGTAGGCGCCGTTCCGGTTCGATCCCTGGAGGCCCGACTTGGAGTTGATCTGGATGATATCGGTCCAAATTTCCGGTCGCGCCGTGTGCTGGGCGGCCAGGATCGGCGCGACCTGCTGCACGCAGACAAAATAGCCCTTGTAATTGACCGCGGTGACCGCATCGAAATCCGCCACCGCCAGCGTCTTCACACTGCCGGCCTTGAGCACGCCGGCGTTCGAAATCAGCAAGTCAATGCCGCCGAACCGGCGGACCGCCTGGTGAACCGCCGCCGCGACGGAAGCGACCGCAGTGACGTCGACGGCCAGCCCGACTGCGCGCGGTCCCAGTTTCGCCGCGGAGAGTCGTGCGCCCTCGGCATTCACATCCGCCAGCGCGACGTGGGCTCCCTGGGCGATCAAGTCCTGCGCGATTTCGAGTCCGAAGCCCTGCGCCGCACCGGTGACAAAGGCGACCTTGCCGGCGGCCCGGCCGGCAGCCGCCGCCGCGATCGAGACCGCCTGCCGGTACGCCTCGACTTCCCAGTCCTCGATGAACCGGTACTCCCGTTCCGGTAGCGGCTGAACTCCGCCCAGCCGCGTCGCTCCCGCCATGATCGCAATGGCATCGAGGTAAACCGCCCGGGCCGTGTCCGCACCGGCAAAATCATTGCCGGCCGCGAAGAGGCCCAGGCCGGCCACGAGGACGACGTTGGGGCGAAACCGCCGCTCGCGCTCGTGCGCCGCCAGGGCATCGGCCAGCCGCGCAATCAACTTGCCCGACTCCTCGCCATCGCGCGGTTCGAACCACAGCGGGAACGATCGGCAGTAGACTATCTGGTCGGGAATCAGCGGGCCGCCCATCGCGGCCTCGCGGCCGTTGGCGCTGGCGACCAGTTCAAGGACGGAGGGCGAATCATCAAAGGTGACGATCCTGAGCCCGGACTGCGGTGCGAGCAGCCCGCGCAAGGCGGGGCCGATGATATTGACGAGGGCCCTGGCCGCCTCGGGCTCCATTCGAAACACAGCCTCATTGATAATCGCGCATGTTGGAGCGCCGGGCTCCGCCCCGGCCGCGGACGACGCGGCCTGTCCGCCATAGCCTTGGCGGAGGCGGGAGGTCGTCCCTCCAGAAAATGTGTCCTTACTCGAGACGTTCTGTTTAGCTCCGACGCCGAAGGGGTTGCCGGCCGGGGTGGTCTCGAGATGCCGGCGGATGGTCCCAATCACCCGCGTGGTGGACTTCTCAATCTCAGCCGGCGTTTCTCCAGCGACAATCAGGCCGTGGTTGGCCATGAAGACTGCCAGCGGGCACTCGCGACCCGTCCGTTGCTGCCAGGCCCGCAATTCCTTTTGCAGAGTATGCGCCAGGACCAGCCCCGGATCGACGTAGGGCAGCCAGAGCACGTCGTCGCCGAAGAGCGCCTGGGTCTGCGCCCGGCCGTTACGGCCGCAGGTGAGCATGTTCACGAGCGTCGCATGAGTGTGCACTACGAACGTCCGGGGAAACAGGTGATGCAGGATGCATTCGACGGACGGACGCTGGTTCCGCCCGGGCTGCGTCCGTGCCGCCAGGGTGGCGCGTTTGAACTGCTCCTCGCGAGCCGTCGGCTCGGTCGGGAACTCCCGCTTCATGATTTCCGCCAGGGCGAGCCGATCGAGTTCGACAAACCCGTCGGCATCGACCGTACCAAGCGCGACGCCGCTGGCCTTCACGAGCAGCCGGTCGTGCGACTTCACGGACGTGTTGCCGCCGCCGGCCAGGCAGAAGGACGGGTCGGCCCCGTAGAGCCGCGACATTGCCACAAGCTGATCAATCTGGGCGCTGGTTATGGCTGGCATCAGGAGGCTCCTTCGGAGGGCAGGCCGTTCACGTCGTGAAGATCGATGAGCGATGCAGAACAATCTTCCGATTCCATTGGTGGACAACACGGAGGTCGTCCCTCCATGAAGTGCATTCGCACTCCTGCCATCCGACCTGGGTTCATGGTTTGGGCAATCATGTCCGGTGGCTGTTGGCCTCCTGGAACCTTGCAATCACGGCGGCGCCGAGCCGGCGGAACGCGGCGATTCGTTCCTCCGCGTTTGCATAGGCCGGGTTGGGGATTCCCGCGGAATCAACGTATCCGCACTGACCCTGCAGGGTCAGGAACTGGTGCGCCGCCACCACGCAGGCGCCTTCCCGGAAGATCGCCTGAACGCCCGCCGGAATCGGAACGCCCTTGGCGCAGCGCAACTCGAGCGGCAGCAACTCCGGCGTGTTGTGTTCGGTCCCGCCGGTCACCACCAGCCCGGCCGATCGCAGCGCGTTGACGTACCGGGTGAGGACCTCCGGGGAATTCCGGACCGGGATTAGTTCCGCCGCATGGACGCCCATGGAGCTCAGTCGCGCGGCGAGTGCTTCGACCGGTTCCTCGAAAGGGCAAATCGGCTTCGCCCCATCGGCCAGCACCGGGTAGGAGGGTATTCCGCCCAGTTCGAGGATCAGTCGGCGGGCACTCTCGAAACTGCCGAAGGTCTCCGGCACGAATGCCGGCCTCCCCGCCTTCACGAGCCGGGAGCGGATTTCGTCTTGCACCCCCACCGCATCCTCCGGAGATGCCTTCAGTGGCTCGCCGAACAGCTGCGCCAGGAAGCCGGATCGCCGCGGCGGAGGGACGATTTCGAAAAGCCGCTGCTGGAAAGCCTGGCAGACATGCCGTTCCTGCAGACACACGCTCGTCCGGGACGCGCCGGAACGCACCACGACCCGCTCGATGATGGCCCGGTCCGAAAGGCCGGTGGCGATGCCGTGGCGCGAGAACAGCGCCTCGAGCTTCGCCACGATTTCCGCCATCCGCTGCCCGTCGCGCTGGCGCATGCCGTGCAACTGCCGCGCCGCCCAATCCGGCGGTTCGGAAAACCGCGTGATGCCCTTGCCACAGAGATAGATTCTGCCGGGGTTGCCGGGATCGTTGATCCGGGTGCCGTCACACACGAGCGCTTCGATCAACGCGATGATTTCGATTCCAAAAAGCGGAAAAATGCCGGCGGCACGCGCCTGCGCCGCGAATTCCTCGTAGACGGCATAGTCGTAATAATTGCTGGGGCCGAGGACCGTGATGCCCTGCTCCTGCGCCAGCCCGACGGCCTCCCGCACATTGGCGAAGGCGCTGAAATTCGGCGGCAGGTGCACATGGGCATTCGCGTTGACCTTTGTGGCCGCGCCGTGTGTCGCCGCCTCCTGGATTTCGGCAACCGAACCGAGGTTTCGCAACCAATCCAGGCTTTGCACGCCAGCGGTCATGGTTGGGGTGATTTCTCCCGATGCCAGAGCTCTGAAGCGCGTACGATTATACTCCAAGGGAATGCCCAAGACTTTCCACCCATGTTGCCGAAAATCTGATTCGGAATGCGTCTCGCCGGTTGAAAACCGGCGCTACCCCAGGCCGACGCAAGACCACGATTGGAAAACCGTGAGCTCATTTCACAGCCAGGCCTCCACCCCCCAAACCCACGGACGGCGCGAGTGCGGCCGTCACTCGCAGGACCTTCCGCGGCGGCAGGTGCAGAGCCATCTGCATCGCATCCTCCGCCGCTTCCTTGATCGATTCGCCAATCGTCGGGTGGGCGAAAACCGTTTCGACCACGTCCTGGACGCTCGCACGTTGATGCAGAATCGCCGTCGCCGCGCCAATGCACTCGGTGACGTTGTGGCCGAGCATGTGCACGCCCACGAGCTGCCCGCTCTCCCGATCACGCACGACTTTCACGAGACCTTCATTGTCGCCGGCGGCCATCGCCTTCCCGAGGTGGGTCAGCGGGAAGCTCCCCACGGAAATCGCCATGCCTTTCGCGCGGGCCTCGTCCGCGGTCAGCCCCACCGATGCCAGCTCGGGAAATGTATAGACGCAATTCGGCACCGGAGCGCTGAACTCGTGACCGCGGCCGAGCGCGTTTTCCGCCGCCACCACGCCGTGCGCCGATGCGGCGTGCGCCAGCAGGCAGCGGCCGTTGGCGTCGCCGATGCAATAGTGGTCCTTCACGCCCGTTTCCATCCGATCGTTGACGCGGATAAAGCCGCGATCCGACGTGATGCCGGCGCTATTGAGTCCAATGTCGGCAGTGTTCGGCTTGCGGCCCGTCGCGACCAGCACGCGATCCGCGATAATCGTCTCGCCGTTGCCCAGCCGCGCCTCGGCGTTGCCGCCGGCAAGCCTGAGGTCGTCGATTTTTACCCCGGTGAAAACCTTCACCCCGCGCCGGGCCAGAATCTTTTGCAGCAGTTGCGCCAGCTGCGCGTCGAGATTCGGCAGCAGCTGCGGCAGCAGCTCGACTATGGTCACCTCGACGCCGAGCGGCTGCATCATGCAGGCAAATTCGCAGCCGATCACGCCGCCACCGACAATGAGGAGCTTTTTCGGCAGGGTTTTCCAGTGGAGCGCCTCATCGCTCGTGCAGACAATGCTGGGATCGGACGGCCACCCGGGAATCCGGGCGGGAATCGATCCCGTGGCCAATATCACCTTGGCGGCCGAAAATTGTTCAGCGGCACCGTCGCTTTTCGTCACGCGGATCCGGCCGGCACCGTCCAGCGCGCCGTGGCCGTTGAAGAGCGTCACCTTTCGCGCCGCGAGCAGCCCCTTGATTCCGCTGCGCAGGGTTTGGATGATCTTATCCTTGCGCGTCTGGATCCGCTCCCAATTGGCACGGACGCCCCCGGCGACCTCGATGCCCATGTCGCCGGCGTGGCGGATGTGTTCGAGCAACTCCGCCGACGCGAGGATCGCCTTCGAGGGAATGCAGCCGACGTTGAGACAGGTGCCGCCGAGCGGGCCCTGCTCCACGAGCGCGACGCGGGCCCCGAGTTGCGCCGCCTTCAATGCGGCGACGTACCCGCCCGGCCCCCCGCCTAACACTGCGATCTCAAAATGGCTGCTCATGCGGATTCGTGAATCACAACAAGGTTTGCGGGGATTCCATGAGTTCCTTCAGCCGCACCATGAATTTCGCGGCCAGTGCGCCGTCGATGATCCGGTGATCCGCGCTCAGTACGACCGTCATGACCCGGCCGGCGCGCAGCGCGCCGCCGCTGACGGTGACCGCCTCGCGCACCGCGCCGACGGCGAGGATGGCGGATTCGGGCGGGTTGATGATGGCGCTGAATTCCTCGACGCCAAACATGCCGAGATTCGTGATGGTGAAGACCCCCTGCCCCATGCCTTCGATCTTGCCGCTGCGGGCCGCCGTCGCGAGTCGCTTGGTCTCGGCGCCGATTTGCCGCAGCGTCATGGTCTCCGCCGCGATCAGCACGGGAACCACCAGCCCGTCGTCCATCCCGACCGCCAGCCCGATGTTCGACGATGGCAACTCCACAATTTCCTCCCCCTCGATCCGGCTGCGGAACGCGGGAAATTCGCTGATCGCGCGGGCGCAGCCGAGCACTACGACGTCGTTGAGACTGCAGGGGTATTTCGCCTTTTCCGCCTGGTAGAGGCTGAAAAGCGGATCCGCATTGAGCGTCAGCTTCACATAGAAGTGTGGAACCGTCTGCTTGGACAACGTGAGGGCGCGGCCGATGGCCTTGCGCATCGAACTCATCTGGCGGCGCTTCACGGCGCCCGGCGTGGCGGAGGCGGGGCGTGAACTTGGGGGGACGTGGCTGGTGAGCCCCGTTGGCCTAATGGACGCGGCGCCGGGTGAGCCGGCCGGTATATCTGTGGAAAGGATACGTCCGTGCGGGCCGCTGCCGGCGGCGACGGCGGCGAGATCGATCCCTCGTTCCGAGGCAAGCCGGCGGGCCGCGGGGGAGGCCTTTACCCGGCCGGTGGCAGTGCGCGGCGCTGGCGGTTCGGTCGCACTCGCGGCTTCGCTCGACGCCGGCGTTGTCAAGGGCGCGCCAAGTTTGCGGGTCGATTCCTGGCTCGGAGCAGCCGCGGCTCCGCCGCCGGATCCCTGGAGAAATGCGTCCACGTCGGCATCGGTCTCGGCAAGGTAGGCAACCGGTTCCAGCACCTTGAGGGTTCCGCCTTCCGGCAGGACAATCCGCGCCAACCGGCCCGAATCGGTGGCTTCGACCTCCATGGTCGCCTTGTCAGTATCGATCTCGAAAATCACGTCACCCTTTGCCACTCGATCACCCACGGCCACGCGCCAGGTGACCAGCGTGCCCTCCTCCATGCTCTGTCCCGCCTGCGGCATGAGGATCGGCGTGACCTTTCCGGACTGTTGGGACGCAGGAGGTTTCATCGGTTTTCGATCAGGTGACGGGGATGGGGGTGCAGCGGCGGCCGGCGGCGTGGACTCGGTGCTCGTTTGATCGGCAATCAAGCCGAGGGCCGCTCCGGGGGCGACGGATTTGCCCGGCGGGACGAGGATTTGCTCGAGCGTCCCGGCTATTGGCGCGTCGATCTCGACCAGTCCTCCGTCCGTCTCGAGTTCCAGCAGGACATCGCCAGCGCGTACTGGATCCGCCGGCTGTTTGAGCCAGCGGCGCACAGTCCCGGCCGACGCCTTCCCTGATGCTGGCAAAGTGAGCGTCGACTTCATTGTACGAACTGTTGCATTCCGTGCGCAAGAATCGTCACTACTATTCCATAGTCAAGCATCACATTGGCATATTTTGTTGCAAGTTCTATCAAAACGGTGTTGGGGTGATGGCACGGGTGAGAAACAAGTCCCAACAGCGACACGATCGAATCCTCGCGGAGGTTCTGGAGAAGCGGCACGTGAATGTTCGTGATCTGGCTGCAGGGATGGCTGTCTCCGAGGCCACCGTTCGCCGGGATCTGAAGGCGATGGCGGACACGGGCCAGATTGATCTCGTCTATGGTGGGGCGACACTGCGGCGGACGTCGGACTTTTCCTTTCGCTCGAAGGGGCTGCGCAACACGGGCGCGAAGCAGACGATTGGAGCGCTCGCAGCCCGGCTGGTTGGAGATGACGAACAGATTTTCCTGGATTCGGGCACCACGTGTTTCGCGCTCGCCCCGTTCCTGAAACGGCGGCGCGGCGTTTCGGTCATCGTCAATTCCGCCCGGCTGGCATTGGAACTCGATGCCCCGGGGCTGAGCGTGATCCTGCTGGGCGGCCAGTACCGACCCGACCGGATGGATGCGATCGGGCCGCTGGCGACGTCCACGCTGGATCAGTTGCGCGGTTTCCTCTGTTTCATCGGATCCGACGGATTGAGCATGGAGTTCGGTCTGGCGGCGGCGGACATCGAGAGCGCCAACCTGTATCGGATGGCGGTCAGGCATGCGCGACAGACGGTGCTGCTGGTGGATCACACGAAGTTCATGAGTCCCTCGCTTTTCAAGATCGTGGACTGGGATCCGATTCAGAAGGTCGTCACGGATCAGCCGCCGCCGCCGGAATGGGCGGAGTTCCTGCAGGGACGCAGCATCGAGGTGTTTCATCCCGGTCATGAACCGGCCGTGAGTGACGGCGCCCTGGAGGCTTCACCCGCATGAAGCACGTCCAGGCAGTTCCGGGCGCAGCAAGCCTGCGCCCCTACAATTGTTCAAATGCCATCTCGGCGCAGCAAGCCTGCGCCCCTACGAATCCAAGTCGGATTCCAGGAATGCGGATCCCCGTCCTGGAGGGACGCCCTCCGTGGCGTCCACAAACGGAATCGAAGACGCATTCCACCGTTGCGACGTTTACATCCAACGTTGCAGCGGCCGGGGCGGAGCCCGGCCCTCCAGGAATCCGATTCCGAGATCCGCATAAACACGCCCTGGAACACGACCACGTGGCGTAACCGATCGACCTTCCCAATATGCCCAAATGCCAGATGATCATCCCGGCCGAGTCCCGTGCGGCCGGCTCCATCGAATTCCAGCCGATCCCGGTCAACCGCTACCAGCGGAAGCTCAAGGATGAGCTGAAAAACTTCAGCCCCGCCGATCTGCGGCGGATCCAGCGCGACATGGAGCTTATCCGCGCCTTCGAGAACATGCTCAATGAGGTGAAGCTGCGCGGAAACTACAAGGGCGTCGCCTACAATCACCGGGGCCCCGCGCACCTTTCGATCGGCCAGGAGGCGACCGCGGTCGGGCAGTGCTACCTCCTCGATGTGAACGATCACATCTACGGCAGCCATCGCAGCCACGGCGAGATTCTCGCGAAGGGCTTGTCGGCCATCCACAAGCTCGCCGACCAGCCGCTGCTGGACCTCATGCGCGGCTACTTCGACGGGCAGGCGTTGCGAATCGTCGAAAAGGACGCGAAGGGCGACACGAAGGATCTCGCGATCGATTATCTCGTTTACGGTGCGCTGGCGGAAATCTTCGCGCGCGAGCCGGGATTCAACAAGGGGCTGGGCGGATCGATGCACGCCTTCTTCCCGCCATTCGGCATTTATCCCAACAATGCCATCGTCGGGGGCTCCGCCGACATCTCGGTCGGCGCCGCGCTCTACAAGCACGTCAACCAGAAGCCCGGCATCGTGATTGCCAACATCGGCGACGCCTCCGCCGGCTGCGGACCGACCTGGGAGGCAATCTGCTTTGCCACCATGGATCAGTTCAAGCTGCTCTGGGACGAGGCCCATCGCGGCGGGCTCCCGCTGATCATCAATTTCGTCAACAATTTCTATGGCATGGGCGGCCAGCCGGTGGGCGAGACGATGGGTTTCAAGGTGCTCGCGCGACTCGGCGCGGGAGTGAACCCCGAGCAGATGCATGCCGAACGGGTCGATGGCTACAACCCGCTCGCGGTGATCGACGCCATGGCCCGCAAGCGGAAGATTCTCGCCGAAAAGAACGGGCCCGTCCTGCTCGACACCATCACCTACCGGTTCAGCGGCCACTCCCCCTCCGATGCCAGCTCCTACCGCGAAAAGGCGGAAATCGAGGCCTGGCAGCAGTGCGATCCGCTGCTCACCTTCGCCCAGGACCTCGTGGCCCACAAGGTGTGCACGCAGGCGGACATCGACGGCATGCGCGAGCAGGCCGAGGCGATCGTATTCAAGGCGTACCAGAAGGCGATCGACCTGGAAATATCGCCCCGCGCGGACTTGAAGAAGCCCGGCAGCCTCCTGGAGCGGACCATGTTTTCCAACCTCAAGGTGGACGCCATAGAGACCGGTCGGACGCCCGAGGTCCTGATGCCGCTGGCGGACAATCCGCGCGTGAAGCAGCTCGCCGCCCGGAGCCGGAGCGCGTTCGATGAACAGGGCGCCCGGCTGCCGCGCACCCGCTGCATCGGGATTCGGGACGCGCTCTTCGAGGCGATTCTTGATCGGTTCTACGTCGATCCCACGATGATCGCGTATGGCGAGGAAAACCGCGACTGGGGCGGGGCGTTTGCCGTCTATCGCGGGCTGACGGAGGCGCTGCCCTATCACCGGCTGTTCAACTCCTCGATTTCCGAGGGCGCGATCGTCGGCACCGCCGTGGGCTATGCGCTCGAGGGGGGCCGGCCGCTGGTGGAATTGATGTATTGCGATTTCATGGGCCGGGCGGGCGATGAAATCTTCAACCAGCTGGCCAAGTGGCAGTCGATGTCGGGCGGACTCCTGCGGATGCCGGTCGTCCTGCGCGTGTCCGTCGGCTCCAAGTACGGGGCGCAGCACAGCCAGGACTGGACCAGCATGTGCGCGCACATCCCGGGCCTGAAGGTCGTCTTCCCGGCAACGCCGTACGATGCCAAGGGGCTGATGTATTCGGCGCTGACCGGCACGGATCCCGTCATCTTCTTCGAAAGCCAGCGGATCTACGATCAGCCCGAGGAGTTTGTTCGCGGCGGAGTACCCACCGGTTATTACGAAATCCCCTTCGGCGAGCCGGACGTGAAGCAGTCCGGCACGGACCTGACGATTCTCACGATTGGCGCGACCCTCTATCGCGCGCTCGAGGCCGCCAAAATCCTCGAGGAAAAACACGGCATATCCTGCGAGGTGATCGATGCTCGTTCGATCGTGCCGTTCAATTACGACAAGGTGATCGAATCGGTGAAGAAGACCCGGAAGATCCTGCTGGCTTCGGATGCCTGTGAACGCGGCAGCGCGCTGCAAACCTTTGCGACCAAGATCACGCAGTTCGCGTTTGATGAACTCGATGCGCCCCCGGTCGTCGTCGGTGCGCGGAATTGGATTACACCGGCGGACGAGGTCGAGGATGCGTTCTTTCCCTACCCGTCGGACATCCTGGATGCGGTGCACGAGCACATCCAGCCGCTGCCAGGCTATCAGGCCGCGCGACCCTGCGACAACCATGAGCTAGGACGTCGCAGCCGCGAGGGCATCTGACCTGGATGCATCACCATTCTTCCGGGTTCAGGTCGGAGAACCTGACCTACTGGCAACGCTGCTCCGGACGTTGAACCATCAGCGGTTCGGCCCATTCACCTCCCGGTGGGTTCGAGGCCGGCTGATTCGTCGACCACGAGGTACCGGCTTTGACCCTCGCGCCACACCCTCACCACCACCTTCGGACCCTCGATCTCCTCGCTCAATTTCACCGCATCCTCGGCACTCTTCACCGGCTTGCGATCGAGCTCGAGAATGACATCGCCTTGCCGCAGCCCCTGGCGGGCTGACGGGCTCGAAGGATCGACCTCGGCAATGATCGCTCCTTCCACGCGCTGGGGAATCTGCAGCTGCCCGCGAATCTGCGGAGTCAGGTCAGTCACGGCCACGCCGTCCAGCACGCCGTCATCATTGCCCCCGCCGCCCCGCTGGCTCTCGCCCATTCCGGCGACCTCCTCGCCGGGCCGCCGGGCGAGTTCGGCGCTGGCCGTTCGCGTGTCACCATCACGATTATATTCGATCTTCACCTGCGAACCAGGAGCGAGCTGGCTGACGGTAAGGAGCAGCTGCCGCGGATCCACGACTTCTGTATCATTGACCTTGGTGATGACATCCCCGGCGCGGAGCCCTGCGCGCTCCGCGGGCCCGCCTGCAGTCACCTCGGCAACCAGCGCTCCGTGCGGAGTGCCAAACTGGGCTGACAACTCGGGCGTGAGTTCCTGCGGAGCGACGCCAAGGAACCCGCGCCGCACCTCGCCGGTGTTGACGATTTGTTCGGCCACCGTTCGCGCCAGGTTGACCGGAATGGCAAAACCAACCCCGGCGAACCCGCCCGTGCGACTGAGGATCGCCGTGTTGATGCCAATCACGCGGCCGGCGCTATCGATGAGCGCGCCACCCGAATTTCCCATGTTGATGGCGGCATCGGTCTGGATGAAATCCTCAATCTGCTCGATGCCGAGACCGCCGCGGCTGAGCGCGCTGACGATGCCCCGGCTGACGGAGAGTCCGACCCCGAACGGGTTCCCGATCGCGAGGACCACATCTCCGACCTTGAGCTGCTCGCTGTCACCGAAGGTCGCGGGCGTGAGTCCCTCGGCGTCAATCTTGAGCACCGCGAGATCGGCCAGCGCATCCGTGCCGACGACATTGGCCTCATACCGCTTGAGCGACTCGCCGATCGACACCTTCACTTCATCCGCTCCCTCGACGACATGGTTGTTGGTCAGGATATATCCGTCCGGGCTCACGATCACACCGGAGCCAAGCCCGCGCTGGGGCTGCCGCGGCATCGCTCCGCCTGGACCACCCGGAATCCCGAAGAAGCGCCGCAGCATCGGGTCGTCGAGGTAGGGCGCCATCTCCTGCGGCCGGACCTCCTTGGTCGAATATACAAACACCACGCTGCCCGCGGTCTTTTCCACGATGGGCGCATAACTGACCCGGTCGGCGGCATTCCGATCGATGGACTTGGGATCGATCTTGAGCTGGAGCTGCGGCCGGTCCTGCGCGCTGGGCGCTGGTTTGACGTCGCTGCGCGAAGCCGCCGGTGCCGGCGCCGCGGCGATGACCGGGGCCAGCGAGACGGCCAGTGCGATTGAAAGGATCGGAAGGAATGTGGGACAATTCGTTTTCATGGGCATGAGTTTGCCGGTCATCAGTGCCCGCCGCACCTCCGCGACGAAGCCTTCTGCCTTCCGTCGATAGACACGCCGGGGCGCGAACGTACCCTACGGGATTCACTGAATCGAAGACGGAGGAAGCACCCCGCGGGGGAACGGGCAGATCTGGTAAGGATCGTCCAATCTCCCATGACCGACCGGCGGTCCGTCCCACGCCAGAATCGGGTTTGGCCGGTGACGCGATTGAGCCGCCGATGTGGTACTGTCTTGGCGTCGCCCCCGGGAACGTACCGCGCTTTATGATCATCAATGGAAAAACCACCGAGCATTGCGAAATCCGTGCCCGCGACGGCAGCGTCGGCAAGGTGCGCGACCTCTACTTCGACGATCAACACTGGCAGGTACGGTACCTGGTGGTGGATACGGGAACCTGGCTTGCCGGCCGGACTGTCTTGATCCCGCCCCATGTGATTACCTCGCGGGATTGGCATCAGAGTTCGCTGGGCGTCAACCTCACCAAGGAGCAGGTTCGGAACAGCCCTGACGTCGACACCCAGCGGCCGGTGTCCCGCCAGTATGAGGCGAGTCTGCACGAGTATTACGGTTGGCCGTATTACTGGGCCGCTCCCGCGGCCGCCGCCGGCATTGCGGAACCGACAGTTCCAATGGTGACCCCACTGTCCGCTGCGCCACGCGCGCTGCCCGGGGATCCGCGGGCCACCGCGGGGGAACCGATGCGCAGCGAAGGCGACCCGCACCTGCGCAGCCTGCATGCCGTCAAGGGTTCGCACCTCGCCGCCACTGACGGATCGGTGGGCCACGTGGAGGATTTCCTGTTCGAGGACGGCGCGTGGACGCTGCGTTATATGATCGTCGACACGAGGAACTGGCTGCCGGGCAAGACGGTTGCGGTCCCGGTGAGCGCCGTCAGCGACATCGACTGGCTCGAATCCAAGGTGCGGGTCGATCTGACGCGCGAGGCCATCAAGAACGGACCGGAATTCAACGAGGCACGGCCCGTGCCGTCGGATTATACGGATCGCCTGAACGCCCATTTTGGACGGCGAGGCGGTTCAACCGCCCGCCGGCAAAGTTGAGCGGGTGGCTCGGTGTGTCGCAGTCGACGATGCAGGGCCTGCCTGGATACGCGAGCTCCCCGACGGCCGAGGCTGCGACTACCGAGGCAACCGATGCCGGCCTCCAGACAGACCCAGTCTGCACCCGTCGGCGGGACCGCCTCCTCATCACATGTTCGCCCGCTCCTGCTCGATTTTGCCGCAGGCCACGCGGGCGCCGGCGTCTCCGGAGGGTTGCGATTTCAAGTCATCCCGGCCGGCATGAATAATCACCGCCCGGCCGACGATCGAGTTCGGCCCGCTCAGCGTGAGTTTCGGGTCCAGATAGCTGAGTTGCGCCCGCCCGTCGCCATCGGCAACCAGGTTGCCCAAATCGCCGATGTGCCGCGCCTCGGCGTCGCGCGCCCCGTGCGGCTGATTGGTCGGATTGAAGTGTCCGCCCGCGGAGCTCGCATCGGGCGCGGAGCAGTCGCCGTTCTCATGCACATGAATCCCGTGCTCGCCCGGAGTTAGCCCCGAGACCTCCGCAACAACGCGTACGGAACCGCCTTCGGAGCTGAAGCGGACCGTCCCCCGCACGTTGTTGCCCTGGGTGGGTTCGAGCCGCGCGAGGGCATGAAGCTCGGTGGAGCCCGGTGGATGGGGCGGATTGTCCGTTGGGGTACGGACGGCTGCATGCATGCCGCGGCCGGACTGTCAGGCCGGCTGCCCGGTCGTTCAACGGACCGGCGCTGATTCTGCCCCCGAAGTCGGCATGGGCATCTTGCAGGTCCGGGGCTGGGAAAAGCTCCGAAGGGGATCAAGGGTCCCTCTCGGCAGCCCCGCAATTGGCGTCCCTTCGCGTTTTATGGCGTCTTCCACTGAACTGATGGCGCGCCGGTAATCACCACCGCCGCACCCGGGGCCCGGCTGCAGGGATCCGCGGCTCTTCTGACGGCGTGAGTTGTTCTGATAGCTGCCGGGCGGATCGTCGGACGACGCGATAGGCTTTGCCCCGTGCGGCCCGAAATGGACGATGGCGGCCATGAATACTCCATGGCTGAATGCCTGGGTTCATGCGGCCCGCCGGCGGATTCGCTCGGATCATCGCCAGCGAATGCGGCACCCGTTCCCGTTGCCTCGCCAATGGGGGCGTTTCGTTCTCATTGGCCTGGCGACGTTCGTCACCGGCACGACAGCGTCGGCGGACTGGCCGCAACTGCAGGGTGACGCGCTCCGCTCTGGTGATGCCCCAGCGAGTTCGCTGCAGACACCGCTTGGCCTCGTGGCGGCGGTTCCGCTCACCGACGCGATTTTCGCCTCACCTGTGGTCAGTGGTGACACGGTGTTCGTGATGGATGGATCCGGTGTCGTGTTCGCCTTTGACAAAGCCACCCTGCGGGAGCGCTGGCGGTTTGCGACCCGTGGCGGGCCGGGCAATTGCAACAACGTCGCCACCCCCGCCGTCATCGGGAAATTCCTGCACGTGGGGACCATGGCGGGATATTACTATGTGCTCGATACCGCCACGGGGGCCCTCGTGAAGGAGATCGACTGCGGCGATCCGATCTTTTCCGCGCCCGCTGCCGGGCGGGATCGGGTGTACTGTGCCACCCTCGGCGCCCAGGTGTACGCATTCGAGCCGGACGGCCGGGTGATCTGGGAGTGGGATTTTGTGAAGGAGGTTGTGAAGTTCTCCGGCAACCGATGGAGCGGCGCCGACTGGCTGGCGAGCCGCGGGGATCGCGTGACCTGGCGCGACCACTTTGTCTGCTCCCGCGACATCACCCTGGTGGGCCGGACGGTCGTGATTCCTGCGGGCGGCCGCACGGTGTTTCTAGATGATGAAGGCAGCCGGCCGCGGCTGCGGACCGTGGGCGAGATCCCGGAGTACGCCGGCAAGGAATACCCCGCCACGTTCGGCCAGAGCGCCGATGCGGCCGGCAATGTCTACGTGCAGTGGCATCGCCGCGACAATTCCGGCCGCGTGGAGGTGATGAAGCTGGCGGGCGATCAGCTGGCATTCGATCACGTGCGGGGCACCGAGACACTTATCCAACTGCCGGGGTTGCTCAGCTTTGCCTCCGTGAGCGTTCGCGACGGCGAGGTCTATCGTGTCCGCCCGGAAAACGGTCTCGGCCTGTGCCGCCATGTTCCGGGCCGGGAGGAACCCGAGGTGCTGCACGCCGCCGGCTCGATTTCCCCACCGGTCCTGACCCGCGATCATGCGGTCTATGGGGGCCTGGATGGCCGGGTCCACGTCATCCCCCTGCGCGGCGGCGACGCCTGGGCTTTCGCCGCGCCGTTCGGCGCGCCGTTCACCGCCCCGCTCGCCGTGAGCGACGGACGCGTGTATGCAGGTTGCGAGGACGGATATCTGTACGTGCTCGGGCCGGACGGCACCGCCGCGCTACCGAAGACGGCCCTGCCGGTGACGGGCATCCGGAATCCACTCGGCGGCCAGAAAGCGGGATCGGCCTTCGACTGGTACAGCAATTACGGGGATTTCCAGGGCACGAATTCCAACGACCAGGGATTGCAGCCGCCGCTGCGGATGCGCTGGGCCCGGCGTTTCGAAGGCACGATCAAGCACCTGCCGGTTTGCGGCGGCGGCCGGATCTACACGCATACAGCCGAGGGCCAGATCATCGCACTCGAGCAGGACACCGGGCGGCTGTTGTGGCGGCGGTACTGGCCGGACGTGCATCTCTCCTTCACCTCGCCCGTCTATGTCGACGGCAAACTGCTCGTGCCGCAGGCGGGCATGAAGCGTTCGCTCGTGCGCTGCCTTGACGCGGCCACGGGAGCGCTGCTCTGGGAAGCGCCATTCACCGGCTCGCCCAGCTGGAGCCGGCAGTTCCCCCCGCTGGTGCACGGCAATCTCGTGATTTATGCGTCAGGCTCAGGCGAATACGCTGCGCAGGGCACGGAAAAGCCCTTCATTTTCAATGGCGAGCCGGTCGAGGCCGGCGGGCGCGAGGTGATGAGCTGGATCTATTCCAACGACAACCCGTACTATCCCCGCGATCACCGGCCCCGGATCTGGGCGTGGGATCTCGAGACCGGCCGGCTGGTCTGGGAAAAGGACTTTTCGGAATACGGCCGCGGCGGCAATGACTGCGGCATCTGCCTCCTGGACGGGAAGCTCTACTACTCCACCTTCTTTGGCTACTCCGCCAGCGCCCGGGCCCGTCGCGGGCTGCCGCCGGAAAACAATGGGTTGACTGCGCGGCTGGATCCGGAGACCGGCGCGGTTGAATGGCTGACGACGAAGCATTATGTCACCGCCAAGTGCACGCTGAGCGCGCGGGACGGCCGGATATATCTTGGTGGCCAGAACCAGGCCCACGAAGGCACCCGGGACCGGCATGTCTGGTGCCTCTATGCCCGGGACGGATCGCTTGTCTGGGAATCCGATCCGGTCACGTCGGCCTTGAACGTCGTCTCGGTGGGGCGGGAGTTTGTTTTCTCCAACGCGCTCCGTGGCAAGGGCAACATCTTCGATCGGGAGAGCGGGAGGATTGTCGCGACCATCGGCCACAACTACGCGTGCTGCCGGTTCACGCTTTCCGAGCCCTATGTGCTCGGTGCCAACATGGACATGATCGATCTGTCGGAGAATGGCCGGCTGGTATCGACCGGTCCGGCGGTGGATTCCCGGGAATGCCTCGGCGCCGTGGTGTCCAATGGCCGGATCTTCTATGTCTCCCAGGCGAGCGGGCTCATCGTTTCGCAGACCTTCGGAGCGGAGGCCGAGACCGTGCCTGCCGTGTGGGACCGGATGTAGGCACGGAAGATCTTCGTCCTTCGTTCGAACCGGATTCCGTGGGGAAAGCCCGGAGGGTGGTGAAATATCATCACCACCTCACGACAGGAATAAACCCGAGCGAAAAGCTTTTGCGTGTGGGTGCCCCGTCGTGACGGTGCCGCGCTATGAAAATCCAACACTATCCTCTCATCGGTTCCGCCCTGGCGTGCGGCGCCCTTGCCTTCGCCATGTCCGGCGTCGCCCTCGCCCAAAGCGGGTCGGGCGGAAACGCCAGCTCGAACCGTTACTCGTCCGCGAGCATGGCACGCGCCGACTCCTCGGGCACGCAGGTGGAAAAGGTCCGCGTCACCCGGGCCTCGAATTACCTGGGCGCCGACGTGATTGCGACGGATGGCAGGAAGGTCGGCGACGTGGTCGATTACTATCTCGACCTGAACTCGGCGCCGCACCTTGCCTACATTGCCATCATGACCGGAGGATTCCTGGACATGGGCGGCGATACCCGGGCGGTACCCGCCTCGGCGATCTCGGCCCAGGGCGACAACTGCCGAATCAACATCAGCAGCACGGAATTCTGGGACGTGCCGGTCCTCCCCGAAAACCGGCAGCGATTCCTGTCGGACCCGCAGCACCGCCAGCGGATCTCCCAGCTTTTCAGTCGCTCCAACCGGACGGCGAGCAGCGACTCCACGGAATCGTCCGGGGCGAACCCGGCGGACAGGCAGGCGTCAACATCCGGAAGCGCCGCAGGTGAAGCCGGCGACACCAACACCGACGATCCCAATCGCGCAGGCGCAATGACCGGCCGTGCGAGCAGCCAACGGGGGACGCCGCAGCTGGTTTCGTTCAACTCACTCCGCAATGCCAATGCTTACGGCCGGGAGGACGAGCGGCTGGGCTATTTTGCGGATGCATGGATCAGCCTGGACGGCGGCCGGATCCCCTATGTCGAGATCACGCCGACCTTCACGCCGTTTCGCACCAACTATGATCGCCGGTATGCCGTACCGACAAACAAGCTGGCGCAGAAACGCGAATACTACGGCTATACCCTCAATGTCACATCCGACGAACTGAACGACGCCGAACCCGTCAGCGAAACGGAGGGAGTACGCATGCTCGAGGACGGCGAATTTGGCGACGCGGTCCTTCGCGTCACCGTGGCACAGCGGTAAGTGTTTTCGCGACAGGAGTTGCTTCATGCGATCCCGTCGCCGGAAGATTCCCGGCGGCGGGTTTCGCCTTCGGTCCGCGCCGCAGCCCTCTCTCCCCTGGGCTCCTGCGCGAGCGCGCCACGAGCCTCTCCCGCCGTGGGAAAATTGGCGACATCATTGGATCCGGGACGGAAGCATTGAGCTCATCGGGATGGTCGACACCCTGCCAAAGAAGAGAATGGCCACGGAGACCGCCGCCAGCGTCCGCGGGGTGAGCATGGTCACCAACAACCTCGAGGTCGTCGACCAATTGCGGATTGGCGGCCGATGACGCGGGAATTCCCATGAAGCGTCGCAAGGCACTTGTCACCGGTGGAAGTACCGGGATCGGCCGGGCGACCGCCATCGCCCTGGACCTGACGCCGCTGAACATCACCGTCAATGCGGTCGCACCTGGCGAGGTCGCCACCCCGATGAACGATCTCTCGCCCGAGGACGTCGAGCACAGCGTCCGGCCCGCGATTCCCGTGCGGCGGCCGGGTTTTCCGCGGGAAACTGGAGCGTGTTTTCGCCACGTTTAACGCGACGCGGGACGCGAGCCGTGGCTCGCCTACTCCTCGGCGACTTCGGCCACGCTTGCGGCCAAAGGAACGCTACGGCAGCCGCAATCTGGCCGGGTCTTGCCGGTTGTCCCAGATGCGGACGATTTCGACGAGCGACGCCGCTTCGTTGACGCGGTAAATCACGAGATAATGCCGGAGCGCGATCTTGCGCAGGGCAGGCCGTTCTTTAACCGGCGTGCCGCGATGCGGCAGATGATCGAGCGAGAAGATCAGGTCCACCAGCTCCAGGCCGATGCGCTCGGCCGCGGCCGGGCTTTTCTGCGCGAGGAACGCGACCACGTTCCTCAGGTCCGCGTCGGCCTCGTCGGTCAGCGCGACTTGCCAGCCCATTGCCGCACCTTGTTTTCGAGTTCGTCGCGGGTGACGACGCGCGCGCCTTTTTCCTCCAGCGAACGCACGCCTTGATCGATAGCGGCCAACAGTTCCGGCGACTCCTCGTCGTGCTCGATCAGCCAATCCCGCACCTTCGCCACTTCCTGCGGTGGCAAGATTTGGAGCTGATGGATCACGTCGGTAGCGGTCATGATGGCCCTACGTTAACGCCGGTTTCCTCGTCGGCAAGCTCGGCTTCCTCCTCGGCCAGCTCGGCAACGAGTTCGGCATTGTCCTGCGCGGACTCGGGCGTGGCCGTCAGGCGCGCAGGATGCGTCCGGGCATGGACTTCCTTCAGCATCCGAATCGAGACTTGGGCGTAAATCTGCGTCGTCTCGAGCTTCGCATGCCCAAATGGGTAGTCGGAGCGATTGAATTGTGCGACGGCGGGGCGCGGAATGGGAGTGCGGCAAGTTTGTCCCAAGGCAACTTTCAGCCCGTCGAAAGGCGGTCGTCCTACATTCAGTTCCACCTCGCGGCTATGGCGTACGCGGCAGTCTGCCCGCCGGCACCTCGCCGGCCTTCAAAACGAGCACGGCAAAGCCGGCGAGCCCGGTGCAGAGCAGCACGAACCACTCTCCGTATTCGCTGTAAAACGAGGTCTGATCGATCCAGCGGCGGTCGCGGGTGACCGAAATCGTCTCGGTGCCGCGGAAATAGATCCGGCCGTCCGGACCGGTCAGGTTGGCGCGAATCGAGCCGAACTCGTCGATCCATCCGCTCCAGCCGCCATTGCCGCAGCGCAACACCGGTCGGCGGTTCTCCACCGCCCGCAGGACCGAATGCGCCGCATGTTGGTGCGCCGCCCCACCCTCGCCAAACCAGCCGTTGTTGGTCTGGACCACCAGCACCTCCGCCCCCGCCAGCGTGCTTCGCCGGGCGAGCGCCGGATAGATGTCTTCGTAGCAAATCAACGGACCGAAGCTGATCACGCGGCTGGCCGTCCGCACGAGCAGCGGCATCTCCGCCGTTCCGGGCGTGAAATCGCCACCAATGGGCACAAACTTCTCCAACCAGCCGAGCAGCGGGCGCAGCGGCACATATTCGCCGAATGGCACCAGATGCCGCTTCGCATAATAATCCGGTTGCAGCCCCTCCGCCGGATCCACGACGAACGCCCCGTTGAGCCATTGCTCGCCAGGCTGGCCGGCATCCTCCCGCGCAATTGAGCCGAGCAGCAGCGGCACCTTGGCGCGCCGGGCGAGCGATTCGATGAAGGTCCTCATCGTGGCATCGCCCCGCACGGCCCACGGGGTGCCGGCCTCCGGCCAGAGGATCAAATCCGGGCGCGTGGCGGCGGCAGTGAGCGTTGTCTGCTCGAGCACCTCGAGAATCGCCGGCCCGCGGGCGGGATCCCATTTGATTTCCTGCGGGATGAAGGGCTGCACGAACGCGACCCGGCCGAGCGGCGCCGCGTAGTGCACGCGATTGAACGTCTGCTGCACATGGAGGCTGAAACATGCCAGCACCACGAAGAGGGCGAGGAAGAATTCCTGGCTGCGCTTGTTCAGCCCGGTCGCGCCTTCGCGGAAGAGCCGGTGGGCATAGGCGGCAAAGCCCAGGTTTACCATCACGACGGCAAACGAGATGCCGCCCGCTCCCGTGTAAGCGGCCACCTGCAGCATGCTCACCATGGTCCACTGGCTCGCCGCCAACGGCAGCCACGGGAACCCGCCCAGGAACCAGGTCCGTGTCCACTCCACCACCACCCAGGTTGCCGCCACCCCGATCATGACGACCAGCCGGGTCAGCGTCGGCTGGCCGAGCATCCGGGGCATCGCCCACCACACCGCCAGAAACCACGTGCCCACCCAGACGCCGACGAACGGGCCCAGCAGGAACAGCCCGAGCCAGGTGACATGGTGCAACCATCCGAGCAGGATCGTCCACGCCACCGCCTGGGCGGCCAGCAGGGTCGCGGCATACAGCTTGAATCGCGGACGCCGGTAGGCCCAGAACACGCCGGGCACCAACATCGCGTAGGCAAACTCCGGAGTCGTCGACGGCGGGAACGCCAGGACCGTCAGACCCGCCGTCAGCACGAACACCACGAGCGCGGCAATCGCATCGGCATGCTGCTGCCAGTACGATGGGCGGGGTTCGTAGGGATCAATGGGTGGGGGCTGGGTCACAATATTTCAACTGCGCGGCGGAGTCTCGGACCAAGGACCAGGGACGAGGGGCCAGGGACCAAGGGACTTTCTGAAAACTTGACTTGGTTAAAATGAGTTTGGCCATTCAAGGAATCTAGCAGCGCGGTGCTTCACTGTTTCCTCCCAACCCACACAATCGGAGGGCAAGTCGCGCACGCGCTCCTAAGCCCCGTGACAGTGCTTGAACTTCTTGCCGCTGCCGCAGGGGCAGGGATCGTTCCGGCCGACCTTGGGGGTCTCGCGGCGGATCGTCACCTTCGGAAGCTGGATTTCCGGCTCGCCGCCGCCATCGGGCCGGCGTCCCGCAGGGCCACCGCCGGGCCCGGCGCTGGCGACCTGGGGCGCCCCAGCCGCCGCCGGGGCGGGCAGGTCGGTCGGTCCCACCGCCCGCGCGGTCCGGCTGAGCAGCGCAAGCATGTTCTCGAAGCTCTGGAGGTTGGAGGCGCTGCGGAAAAGCCCGGTGCAAATCTGCAACCGGACATTGTTCATGAGCTCCTCGAAATACTTGTAGGCTTCGCCCTTGTACTCGACCAGGGGATCCTTCTGGCCGTAGCTGCGCAGCCCGATCGAGCGCCGCAGCTCCTCCATTTCCGTGAGGTGCTCCTGCCAGTGATGATCGATCGCGTTGATCACGACATAGCGCTCGAGCGACCCCAGGGCCTCCGGGATTTCGACGGATTCCTTGACCGCGTAGGCCTGCTTGATCCGGCCCAGGAGCATCGGCACCAGCTCGGCCGGCGTGCCCTTCAGTTCCTCCGCCCGGACGCTGATCGGAAAGTGCGAGTTCAGCCAGCCAACCAGGCTTTCGACCGTCGACTGAAGTGCGCCGCTGCGTTCGCCAAACCCGGCGACCTCGAGCCGGGAGGCCAGTTCCTCCTCGATCTGCTCGAAGATGATGTCCTTGGGCCGGTCCGCATGGATCGCGGCATTGCGGATCCCATAAATCACCTCCCGCTGCTGATTCAGCACGTCGTCGTACTGCAGCAGCCGTTTGCGGATCGAGTAATTCTGCTGCTCGACCTTCTTCTGCGCGCTCTCGATCGAGCGGTTGAGCCAGGGATGCTCGAGTTCCTCGCCTTCCTGCATCGAGCCTTCCATCAGCTTGGAGGCGATGTTGCCCTGGAGGAACAGCCGCATCAGGTCGTCCTCGAGCGAAAGATAGAACTTGGTGAGACCCGGATCGCCCTGGCGCGAGCAACGGCCGCGGAGTTGCCGGTCAATCCGGCGCGATTCGTGCCGTTCCGTGCCGATGACATACAGGCCGCCAAGGTCGCGCACGCCTTCCCCGAGTTTGATGTCGGTGCCGCGGCCCGCCATGTTCGTCGCGATGGTCACCGCACTGCGCTGGCCGGCGCGGGCGACGATGTCCGCCTCCTGCTCGTGGAACTTCGCGTTCAGCACGGTATGGATGATCCCCGCGCGCTTCAGCATCCGTGAGAGCACCTCGGACGACTCGACGCTGACCGTGCCCACCAGCACCGGCTGCCCACGCTTCGTCGCGTCCTCGATCTCCTTCACCACCGCGTTGTACTTGTCGCGCCGGGTCTTGAAGATCGAGTCGTTGCGATCGATCCGGATGCAGGGCTTGTTGGTCGGGACGACCTGCACCGCCAGCCGGTAAATGTCGTTGAATTCGGTCGCCTCCGTCTCCGCCGTGCCCGTCATGCCGGCGAGCTTCTCGTACATCCGGAAATAATTCTGGATCGTGATCGTCGCGTAGGTGCGCGTCTCCCGCTCGATGCTGACGTTCTCCTTCGCCTCGATCGCCTGGTGCAGCCCGTCCGACCAGCGGCGGCCGGGCATCACGCGCCCGGTGTTCTCATCGACGATCATCACCTTGCCGTCCGGCGTGACGACGTACTCGACATCGCGCTCGTAGAGGGAATAGGCGCGGAGCAATTGCGAAATGGCGTGAATTTCCTCGGAAATCCCCGCGAATCGCTGCTGGGCGGCGAGCTTGCGCGCCTCGCGTTCCTCCGGCGGCAGGCCCCCCTCCTTCTCGAGATCGCTGAACTCGGTGGCCAGATCGGGCAGGACGAACGCATCCGGATTGTCCGGCCGGAGCTTGGTCCGCCCAATCTCGGTCAGGTCGGCCTGGTGTTGGCGCTCGTCGATGACGTAGAACAGGTCCTCCTTCAGCCGGTAGTGCTCCTCCTTGTTCAGATCGGACGACAGTTCCGTCTCGGTCTTGTCGAGCAGCTTCCGCCAGTCGCCATTTTCCAGCAGCCGGAGGAGCTGCTTGTTCTTGGGGTTGCCGATTTTCACCTGGAGCATCTTGCGGGCGGCCTCCTGGCGACCCTCGGGCGACAGGTCCGGCTTCTCCAGCAAGGCCTTGGCCTCGGTGATGATCTTGTTGCACAGCCGCGTCTGGTCGTTGACCAGCTGCTCGACCGGAGGCTTCAGCCGCGTGAACGGCTGCTCCCGCTCGATCGGTGCCGGGCCCGAAATGATCAAGGGCGTCCGCGCCTCGTCGACCAGGATCGAATCCACCTCGTCCACGATGCAGTACCAGTAATCGCGCTGCACCTGATCCTCCTTGCGCGTGGCCATGCCGTTGTCGCGCAGGTAATCGAAGCCGTATTCGCTGGCCGTGCCATAGGTGATGTCGCGACTGTACATCTCGCGGCGCAGATCCGGCGGCATCTGCTGCTGGATGCAACCGACGCTGACGCCGAGAAAGCTGTAGAGGTGCCCCATCCATTCGGAGTCGCGGCGGGCCAGGTAGTCGTTGACCGTGACCAACTGGGTGTTCTGGCCGGTGAGCGAGTTGAGATAAAGCGGAAGCGTGGCGACGAGGGTCTTGCCCTCACCGGTTGCCATCTCGGCAATCCGGCCCTCGTGCAGCGCGATGCCACCAATCAACTGCACGTCAAAATGGATCATGTCCCACGTCAGCTCGTGCTCGCAGACGATGATGGGGCGGCCAAAGAGCCTCCGGGCGGCATTCTTCACTGCGGCAAATGCTTCGGGTAAAACGGCATCCAACGCCGCACGCTTGTCGGTCGCTCCGGCCACCCGCTGCCGGAACTCGTCGGTCTTCGCCCTTAATTGCTCGTCGGTCAGCGCCTGATACTGCACCTCGAGTTCATTGATGCGGGCGACCGTGGGACGGACCTTCTCGAGAAACTTCCTGTAGTGCCGGCCGGAAAAGCGTTTGAGCAGGAACGAGAGCATGTGGAGGGTCGAACGTTAGGAGCAGCGGGGGGCTTGGCAAATGGCAAATCGGAACCAGCCGGCGGGTGTGCCATCAAGATAGAAGCTGCGCCATTTTTCCGCGTTGCTGGTTCCCCCGTCGTGACCCACGAGGAGGACACTGGCGTTCGTGGGCAGCCCGTTCAACCCGGACACTTCCTACCGCGGCCTGGAGCCGCAACCAAACCATTTAACAGAAGGTAACGGAGGCAACGGAGTTCAAACGAAGCGTCCTCTGTTTTCTCCGTTTGCTTCTGTAAAAACTCCGGGGGGGGGGGGGGGGGGGGGGGTGGTTAGAGCCCAAAAACGAGCAAAACGAAAGTAG
>WYBX01000059.1 GCA_011525695.1 Verrucomicrobiia bacterium | reverse complement strand
GTCTATCCAGCGCAGGCGTCCGAGGCAGGGTGAGCAACGGTTTTGTGTGGCCGACCTGAGGGCTCCTGGCTGCACAAGTACCTGACAGACTGAGATCGGTCCTCCTACCGTGCGAAACTCGGGCTAGACGCGCCGTAGCAATTCGCTCGCCTGGATAAATCGTGGGGATGCGGCGCCCGCGGTCCGCGAAATCTGCGCTTAATGGATTGGCGGCCCGGCCCGATCGCCGAGGTCGCCCGCGAATGAACGCGAATTCCCGCAAATCCAGGAAAACCCAGTCGTGGTGAAAAGTAATCTTCCGAGCCATCTGCGAACCAATCAAGCACCTGCCCCTGATTGGTTCGCAGATTGGCCTGTTGATTTCTTTTCCAAAACCTCGGCCGAACGTCCACACGCTGCCCATTGGCACGATGTTGAACACGAGGCTGTGCTCAATGGGCTCTTGGCCGTCGGGATTGAACGCCAAGTGCTGTTAGGAGCGGTCCTCCCATACATACCCGGAGCTTGTGACTCCTTCTGCCTGCCCGCCGACCGCGCCCGAGCGTCGGGGCCGGGTTGACATGGCCCAGTGAGTAGATACCGGTTTGTAGCTATGACGACGGCCAAACTCTTCAAACACGGCGGCAGCCAGGCGGTGCGGTTGCCGAAGGCGTTCCGTTTTCCGGGGAGCGAGGTCGTCGTGGAAAAACGCGGCGAGGAAGTCGTCCTGCGGCCGGTGCCGCGGCGGAAGCTGCGCACGTTGGGCGACGTGGCGCGCTTCATGACCACGTTTGACGGGAGTTTCCCGGGTCGCGAGCAGCCCGGGGCGCAGGACCGCGATTTGAAGTTCTGACCCGTGGCCTGGCACCTCGACACCAACGTCTGCATCGATCTGTTGCGCGGGAAGAGCAAGAGCGGCAAATTGCCGCCCTTCAACCAGTGCCAACTTTCGGCGGTCGTCGCGGCGGAGTTGTGGACCGGAGTCGGCAAATCGGCTGATCCCGTGGCGGCGCGGACGAAGCTCGAGGCGTTTTTGGGGCTGTTTCCAATTGTACCGTTTGATGCGTCCGCGAGCGAAGCTTACGGGGAAATTCGGGCGCAGCTCGAAAAGGCGGGCACGCCGATCGGACCGATGGATCTCATGATCGCCGCGCACGCGCGGAGTGCTGGAGCCACCCTCCTCACATCGAACCTCCAGGAGTTTCGACGGGTGCCGGCGTTGAATGCGCAGGCATGGGCCTAGATGCGCCGTAGCAATTCGCTCGCCTGGATAAATCAAGGGGATGCGGCGGCCGAAAGCCGCGGTTGATGGATTGGCGGCCTGGCCCGGATCGCCGAGGTTGCCCGCGAATGAAGCCTCAAGAGGCCCAGAAAGAGCCGCCGACACGCCAATCTCCGGACCATCCGCGTTGCCTTTTTGGATTGTTCACGGCTTGCGACTCGCGCCCGGTTTCGGGCCGATCAGGCGTGCACGGCCGGTAGTGGAGGTCGAGGCTTCGGTCGGCGGAAGCGTGATCCGTTGCAGATCGAAATTCACCAGGTGCAGCACCTGATCCGTCGCGACACGGTTCAGGACGACCTCGACGAGCGTAGTCGTATTCTCGAAGAGGAAATCCGGCTCGTCCTTCGCGCTCGTTTCGTCGAACACCACCGCGTAGGCGGGGAGGTAGCGGATCTCCTTGACCGGCGAGGTGGCGAAAACGTCGAAGACCAGGCGCGCGCCGGCGGCCTTCAGCCGGCGGAAATAATCGCGCAGGCGGTGCAGATTCAGCAGCAGCGCGCGACACGAGGGCTCCGCGGAATGCCGGTAGAACTCCGTCTCGAACGAGCGATCGAACTCGAGCGTGAGCTGCTGGTGGACGCTCCCGTCGGGCAGCTGGGCATGGAAATCGATGTAGAAGTCGCGCACGGGCAGTCCGACGTCGTCGCGCACGCAGAAGAAGAACTGCTGGTAGGGATCGCCGCGGTAGGTCCGGCGCGTGAAGCCATCGCAGCGTTCGGCGAATTTGTCGTACCCCTTGATCGAGTTGATCGCGAGCGCCTCGAGGGCCCACTTGCCCGGGCCGCGGGCGAAGGCGTCTGAATGATCGATGATGCTGCCGTGGTTGAACTCGCCGAAGATCGCCAAGGCCATGTTGCCGAACTTTCGCTCCTCCACCCAGCGCGGATTCACCTCGCGGTGGCAGAAATCCACCACGCATTTCCGGGTGTTCAGCGAGGTGCCGCAAATCCGGACGGTTCCGTCGGTGCCCGGTTTTTTTCGATCCTTGATGATCCTCGCCTGCAGTCCGCCGTAGGCGCGGCCCGCGGCGAAGACAAAGGGGTAGCAGACGTTCGCGTCGCCAAGTTCCGGATTGAAAAAGCCTTCACCGTGGAGATCGCGGCTGGAAAGCGACCACTGGAGCGGGCTGGCCGGCTCCAGCCCCTGCAACACATACTTGCCCGACTCGAGAAAATCGCCGGGCTTGCGGTTGGCATTGAAGAAGGTGGAGCGGAACTTGCCGAGGAACGACTGGCCCATTTCCGCCAGGTCCGAGCCGAAGTTCGCCGGCGCGAACATCAGCAGGTGCTCGACCGGCGAGCGCGGCTTGGTCTTTCCGTCGGCCCGCTGGCGCCGGTAGTGGAGATCGAGCCAGAGCCGGACCACCAGCGCCCCGGTGCTGTGGCAGGCGACATCGACGCGCTCATCCCGGAATTGCTTGTCGTAGTCCTCGTCCAGCTTGTCCGCGAAATCCGAGAACTGCGCCTGGTCGTCCATGCTCGCGTAGTTCAGCAGGAAGACATTCTCGCGCGTGTAACCGTTTGCCTGAAAGAAGTCGCGCAGCCCGGTGAAACTGGTCGCGCCGTCGGAGTAGCCGTGGAGGATGAGGAGCTTCTTGGCCATGGTGGGAAGGGCTGGCACCGGAAATGATGCCGTGGCCGTGCCGGCGATTGAGGCGCGACGGAGCGGCTCGCTCAAGCCCTCGCGCGGGTTCGCGGCGGATTGCGTCCCACCGGTCGGTTTCTTCGCCGGGCATGTAAGGTGCGGAACCGTGCCCGCGAACTCCGTCGGACTCGGTCCGTACTCATCGGTTTTCGCGCCCCTCCCATTTCCGGGCATTTCGCGACCTGGAGAGACACTCGCTGTCGCTGCACACGATCGTATTAGGGTTGAGGTCGTTTTTGACCGAAGTGTGCCAACATGGGAGGATTTTGAGATAACCTGCCGGCTCAGCAACGGCACCGACGTGCCACTTTCGTTCGACTCAGGCGGGGAGCTACAGGGCTTTTCAATCGCGCTATTCGACAAAGATGGTTCGCAGATCCCTGTGCGCGGAAGGAAGGTTGATGTTCTTGAAGGAGTCAGCGTTCGCGACGCAGTCCCGCCAGGGACGGGAATAACGTTCAGTTTCCGCCGCGATCGGCGCAAGAACGGCGGAGCCGCCCCTTCGGATGCGGCGCGTTAACTTGGATCGCACGACCCTAATCGACCACCGGGAGACCCAGCCATCTCTCGCGGCGGCCAGCAGCCGCTGGTCCTCCGTGCCCTCCGTTTCCTCGGTGTCCTCCGGGTAAAAAATCCCCTCTTCTTCGGTTGCGGCCGATGGCGCTATTCCACGACCGCGAAGCCCAGCAACTTCGCGGCGGCCAGCAGCCGCGCATCCTTGGTAAACAGGGGTCCCGTGATAACCGATGCGTACGTTGCCAGATGAAGCGCATCGAGGGTGCGCAGCGGCACCTGCGGGTGCACGCGCAGCATCATTCCGTTGGCTTCGCGGAGCATCACGCCATCGAGCGGAATGAGTCGAAGTACACCCTCGTCGATCTCCGTCAGGAACGCATTCCACGCGAGTTCGCGTGCCGCCGTCATTAATCCGTGATTCCGCTCCTTCGCGAGCAGCGCCGACCACAATTCCGTCACCGCAAGCTCCGAACTCACCAACGTGAAGCCCTCGACGACATCATCGACCGCATCTGAATCCGGCTCGGCAACATAACGCTTAACCAGGACCGAGGTGTCGAGGTACATCGGAGATTCGTCACCCGGCGTCGCGCTCCTCGCGAACCAGGGCCGTCGAGTCCGGCGTGAGCGGCATGGTGCGGCGCAGTTCGCGCAGCGACCTGGCCGGGAGCCCCCGAATCACGGGCCGGTAACGGACCAGCATGGCCTTCGGCTTTCCGTCGCTGGTGATGATAATGTTCCGGCCCTGGGCCGCCCGCTCCAACAAAGCCGAAAGCTGGTCCTTTGCGACCCGCACACTCACCTCCAGCGGCTCCGCATACGCTGCTTGAGATTCCTGCAACATCCAGGACGTAAGACTCTTCGGGATATCTGCTTCCGACCTCTTCTTCGTCATGTGGCCACAATTGGCCACTACGGACTCGTTTTCAATCTAAACCCTTCCTCGGCTCTCAACCCACCTTCACCTGCCGGCGCAGCGCCCAAACCTGCTTCGCCTGGGCGATGGTGTCCGCCAATACCTCCGGCGTCAGCGACTGCTTCGGATCGTCGCCGATGCCGCTGTTCGGGCTGACATGACTCTCGATGCACAGTCCATCGGCGCCATACGCGACCGCCGCCAGGGCACAGGCGGGCACAAAGGCGGCCTTCCCGACGGAATGCGAGGGATCGATGACAACCGGCGCCCAGGTCTTTTCCTTCAGCAGCGGCGTGATGCTCTCGTCAGGATGACTGCGATAGCCGTCCAACGTGGGCGCGGTGCCGCGCGGACAGAGGATGACGTTTGGGTTGCCGAAGGCCACGATGTACTCGGCCGCCGAGATGAATTCGCTGATCGGCCCCATGTGCAGCCCGCGCTTCAGCAGGACGACCGTGTCGCGATCCGCGATGGCGCGGCCGATGGCCCGCAGCAGCGAGTAGTTCAGGGCGTTCCTCGCCCCGACCTGCAGGCAGGTCACCCCGGCATCCAGTGCCAGCTTGATCTGGCTCACCTCCATCACCTCCGTGTCGACCGGCAATCCGGTGCGACGCGAACCCTCCATCAGGATGTCGAGCGACTTCGCGTCTCCCTGGAAGGAGTACGGATTCGTGCGCGGCTTCCAGACCCCGCCCCGGATCATGTGGGCGCCCGCCTCCTTCACCGCCGCCGCCGTCTCGTAAAAGTAATTGGGATTCTTCGGGTCGATCGTGCAGGGCCCGGCGATCACAAAGAGCTCCTCGCCCAGCGTGACGCCGCCAATCGCAATCCGGTGGCTCGCCAGATCCGAACGCCGATCCATCAGCTTGAACGGCGACTGGATCCGATCGATGCGATCGATGTACGGCAGTCCTTCCAGCCGGTTGATCATCAACTCGTCCCGCTCGTCCCCGACGATGGCATAGATGGTCCGCACCGCGCCGATAATCGGCTGAACCTTGCAGCCGAATTCCTCGACGATCCGGGTGATCTCGGCGACTTTGTCGGGTGAAAGACGTGCTTCCTTGGGCAGAATCATGACGAAAAGCCGAGGACGTTATGAACTCGTCCGCCGATTGCACAGCAGATTCTCGGGGACGGGGGAAGTGATTTGCCGGAAACAGGATCGGCCGGAGGTTATGCTGCCACCACCCGGCAAACGTGAAAAACCCCGGCCGGAATCCGGCCGGGGTTTAATTTAACCCTGATTGGAGACAGAACGGATTCTCTCAGCGCGAGACCGAGGAGACTTTTTCACCATCGATCTTCAGCAGATCGGCGACCAGCACCGGGCGACCGTCCACCTCGCTGCTGTGACCGCGCACGGTGATTTGGTCCCCCTGCTCGAGCCCAATCTTCTCGAGTGATGCGGCCGGACCGAGATCCACCGTGGAACTCCTTCCATTCTCCAGTTTGAGATCGATCAGCGTATGCTGATTTTCCGCCTGCCCCGCGCTTGCGCGGTTCACGCTGGCGACCTCTCCCTGGAGCGTCGTTTGATTCTGAGCACCGCTCGCTCCGGTCATCGCGCCCGCGCCGCTCTGCTCCTCCTGACCGCGCTGCCCGCTCGTCCCGGCCAGTTGTTCCTGGTTCAGACGAATTGCCGGATTCGCTGCAATCGTTTGTCCGTGAGCCTTGAGCCGGTGGGCCACGAAGACGGTCTCTCCGTCAATCCTTCCCTGCCCTCCGATCGCTTCGATCTTGTCTCCTTCCTTCAGCTGCAGGTCGTCCAGCTGGGAATTCCGGCCGAGGCTCACAATCGTCGACTTGCCGTTCTCCAGCTTGATCTTGGCGATGGTGTGTTTGCCGGTGGCACCGCTGCGCCGCTGCAGATCCATGGTTCGCAGACCCTCGATCGTACCGCTCAGCCGTGCGAGCTGCTGGCTGTCAGTCTTGGACTTGCCTGCCTTTCCCGCCTGCTGCTCGGAGGACTTGCCCTGTTTTCCCTGCTCCGGCTCGACATAAAGCACGTAACTATAGAGCACCGCATCCTGGTTGGCGGAAGCAGCTTCCGATTCCCCGCTGCTGGAATTGCTGCCGGCATTGGAGCTTGATTGTGAATCACTGGAGCTGCTGGCAGAGGAACCCGAAGTCGAGGAATTGGGCGTGCTGGACGCGGCTACGGAACTCGACGTGAGATCCCAGTCGTAATTGTCCCAGTAATCCTCGTCATAATAATCGTCATCCCAGACGTCCGTCCCCCACGTGCCGTATCCATCCCAGGCGGCATCGTAGTCGTAATCATAGTCGTAGTCGTAGATACCGTCATAGGTGTCGTCGTATTCCAAATTGTTGCCGTCGAACCAGTCGGTGGGATCATACCACTCGTCCTCGTTGACCTGCGCTGGAGCCGTGGCGCAAAAGCCGAGCAGGATCCCCGCGAGGACCGCGCGTCGGACCGAAGTTTGAATCGAATCTCTCATGATGTCGTTGGGTTGATGGTTTACAATTGAGCCGGGGATCTGGGCTGCCGGAGATGCCCTCGGCAAAGGACACTGCCTGTGCCGATTCCCCCCGCCTCGTGAACATTAGACCGACGCCTCGGCGTTGGTTGATGGGGCCTTTTTCCAACCTGGGATGGTGATGCCCCCGCCGTCGCCTGTCGCCAGTGTCAGTCTATTGTCGCGGCACTGGCATGCATCGCGCTCTGGGGAAGCCCAGCGTCAGGGCTGCAGGATCCGCTCGAATTCCGGCGGCAGCGGCGCCTCCGCGGCAAAGGCGTGTTCCCGGTCTTGCCACGCATACGAAAATTCCGTCGCCGTGGAATGCAGGCACAGCCGGCGGGTCTTCGCCTGCTTCGCGAACTCGCGGTTCGCCGCAAAATCCCCGTAGGTTTGATCGCCCACGATCGGCAGCCCGCGCCGCGCGCATTGCACCCGCAACTGATGGCTCCGGCCGGTCGTCGGCTCGAGTCGCAGCAGTGCCAGCCGCGGCGGCTCGCGCCGGACCCGCACCAGCGTCATCCGGCAGTCCGCCGGCACATTCCCGTCGCCGCTCGTCGTCCGGATTCGGCCGCCGCGCTTCTCGATCGCGAGCCGATCCTGCCAGCGCTCCGACGACAGCCTCGGCACCCCGAACACCAGCGCATGGTAGGTTTTCCTGACCTGCTTCCGTTTGAACCGGCGGCGGATCTCCTCCGCCAGTCGCTCGTGCGCCGCAACCAAGATGACCCCTGACGTGGCGGAATCGAGCCGGTTGAGCAGCCACAGTCGCCGCGTCGTGCCGGCCGCCGCCCCGTCGGTCCATTCGAAGTATTCGCCCTCGATGAAGTAGCGTGACTGCAGCAGCGCGCGCGGCTCTTCGCCCCGGGAGTTCGGGTGGGAAAGGACACCGGCCGGCTTGTTGAGGGCCGCCACTCCATTGGTGTCGTGCTGGAGCAATTCCACCCCCCGCCCCAGCGGCAGCGTGGTCCAGAAATCCTCTGTCACCGTACTCACTGGTATTGGAATGTGAGTGCGACTTCCGCCTCGTTGCCCAAGTCCGCCTTCATCGCCGGGGTCCAGGCATGGTACGGCGCCCGGTTGACCAGCCCGCGCACACAGGCCTCGGCCGCCTCGTCCGAGGCATTTCCCGTCACGTCGAGAATCCGCGCGATCCGGCCCTCCGAGTTCAGGACGAACCTGACGGTCACGCTCGTGCCAGGCGGCGGCGCAATCGCCGAACCCGCCAGGACTCGCTCCCACTGAAACTGCACCACATGCACCATCCGGCGCAGGTAGACGTTGTGCTCGCCCCATTGCGGTGCCCAGGCCAGGTAGCGTCCGTTGATCGGTCCCTCTCGGCGCGGCGTGTTGGGAATCGCCAGCTCCGGCTCCGACGCTTCGCCGGCAGACGGAACCTCCGGCGGCGCTCCCGCCGTTTCCGCCCCCCGAACCCGCTCCGCCGCCGGTTCGCTCGTGCACCCGGCCAGGAAAAACCCAGCCAGCGTCAACCCTGCGACAACCGCGCGTGTCTTCACCGGTAGTGGAACGTGAACGTCATCTCCTGCTCCTCGCCCAGGAGCGCGATCATGTCGTCCGTCCACGCTCCATACGGGGCCCGATCCGTGATGCCGCTGACACAGGCCTGCGCGGCGGAATCGGACGCCTGGCTGTCCACCTCCACGATCCGCGCGATCCGGCCTTCGGAATTCAGGACAAACTTCACCGTGACCATGCTCCCCGGCGGCGGGTACGTGCGGCTCTCCGTCAGGATCCGTTCCCACTGGATCTGGATCGTGTCGATCATCCGCTGCAGGTACGAGCCGTAGTTGCTCCAGCGCGCGTCCCATGCGTTCACGCCGATGTTCGAGGTCCCGAACTTGTTGTCGGCCAGAATAGCCGGCCGGACCTGCTTCTGCCGGGTGATTTGCGGGCGCGGGCGCGGTCGCAGCGGATCAATCATCGGTTGCATCGCTCCCGCCAGCGGCATGGCCGGCTGATCCTTCGCTCCCTCCACATGCTCGGCGGCCGGATTCGTGACCCGGGGAATCTTCGCGACATTGCTGCCATAGGTCTGCGCGTTGTCTCCCTCGGTCTTTTCAAAGCCCGGCAGTGGATTTTGCTCCGCCGGCGGCGCGCTGGCCACGGCCTCGGACGGCGGCGTGAACTGCGCCGCACTCGCCTCCATTTGTTCCAGCGGATCCGTCAGCCGCCCACTGACGATCTGGTTGGTCTCGATGTCCTTCTCTCCTTCGGTCGCCGGCCGATCGCTCCGGCCGTCCGGCGTCGGAATTTCCTGGGCCACCTGCTGGCTTTGCGCGCCAAAATTATGGGTGCGATCCGGCTCGTTGACCGGCGCGTCCGGGTTCGTCTCGACAAACCGCGACGGCGGCGGTGCCTCGGCCGGGGTCTCGAACACATCCGGCGCGATCTCGATGTTGAACTGCTGGTCGGGCGCCAGCCGGCCAATCGCGGCTGACGGGTCAATCCGCAGCAGGTGTGGCGCAATCAGCCACAGTAACAGGTGGATGAGCACCACCCCCGCGATCCCGATGCTGGAGGAGCGTGTGTCCGGATCCTCCCAAGCCCGAAGCACGAAGGCGCGCAGCGAACCGGCAGGCGGCGGCGTGGCAAGGGTCTGGCTCATTTCAGTGGGAGGGCGGCGGAAAAGTCATGCGAGCAGACCGCAGCGCGTCAAAATAAGTTTCGTCGTTTCCAGCGGCAGCCCGATGATGTTCGAGAACGAACCGCGATAGCCAGCCACGATGAGGTCTCCCTCCTCCTGGATCGCGTAGCCGCCGGCCTTGTCTAGCGTATGCACCCGGGCAAGGTAAGCCTCGATCGTCGCATCGTCCAGCGACTTGAAGTCGACTTCGCTCGCCACGCCCTCGTCGATCCGCAGGTCGCTTTGCCGCGAACGCAGGGCGAGCCCCGTGAAGACGGTGTGCGTGCGACCGCTCAACCGGCGGAGCATCGCCCGGGCCTCGGCCGGATCCCTCGGCTTGTTCAGGGCATGCCCGTCGAGAAAGACGGTCGTGTCCGCGCCTAGCACGATCGCGTCGGGATGGCGGTCGGCCACCCAGTCCGCCTTGAGCGCCGCATTGTGGGCCACCATCCGCCGTGGATCCGTGGCGGGATCCTCGTGCTCGGCCACGTCCGCAATCACAATTTCGAAGGGTACGCCCAGTTCCGCCAGCAACTCACGCCGGCGTGGCGACGCCGAGGCCAGGATCAGCCGCGCCATGGCGATGGCCGGGCGGGGGCGTGGGCGACACGGGAACCGGTCATGGCACCTTCTCCGACAGCACGGTGCGGACATCGCCGCGCGCCCGGGCCAGTTCGACGCGGCTCAGGTTGTATTGGAAAACCGCCTCCACGAGATTGTCGTCGGCGATGGCGAGCCGGTTCTGGGCCTCGACGACCTCGCGATTGTCGGCCACCCCCTGGCGGTAGCGCTGCTGGGCCAGCCGCAGTTCCTCCTCCGCCAGCCCCAGGTTCTTCTCCGCCACCGTAATCTGGGCGTTGCGCGACGTGGTGTCCTGCACCGCCAGCCGCAGCTCAGAAGAGATCTGCAACTCGAGATGGTGGACACGCAGCTCCTGTGCGCGCTGGCGTGACAATGCGATCCGCCGGTTGGCGCCGGCGCGACGGCCGTCGAAGATGGGCACGCTGAGGTTAACCCCGGCCGCCCACTGCTCCTGCTTGTTGTCGTCGTCGAATTTCGCCGAGGCCAGGCCGTAGTTGCCACTCAGGTTCAACGCCGGCAGCCGCTCGTAGACCGCCGTGCGCACATTGACCTTGGCCTGCTCGAGGCTCTTCTGCGCGGCGAGATAATCCGCCCGTTGCTCGAAGGCGGTCTGCTGCTCGGAAAACGCAAACAGGCTCGGATTCGCGCGCCGCACCTCGAAATTCTCCAGCCGCAGCGCCCCTCCGGGCTCGAGGTCGAGCAGCCGTTTCAGGAACAGCTCGCTCTCATACAGCGCAGTGACCTGCTGGAGCCGCGCCTGCTCGGCCTGCGCCAACTGCGCCTCCGCACGCGTCACGTCGATCTGCGTCGCGACACCCGCGTTCAGCTGGTTGCGCGCCAGCTCGAACAGCGAACGCGCCCGCGCGATGTTGGCATCAAGCACATCGAGCCGGCGCAGGTTTCGCAGGTGGGCAAAATAGGTCGCGGCCACGTCGGCGAGGACATCCTGGACAATGAATTGGTAGTTCGCCTGCGCCACCTGCGCGCCCAGCCTCGCCGACTTCACGGCCGAGAGCAGTTCCGGATCAAAGGCGGCAAAGCTGCCGCTGATCAAGGCATCGAAACGGCTTGCCGGACGCCCCGAGGACACCACCACGGTCGCGATGCTCACGCCCTGCGAACGCCGCTGCTGGACGCTGGCGTTGATCAGCGGAAGAAGCGCGGATCGCTGCTGGGTCACCGCTTCGAAGGCCTGCGCCGCGGTCTCCCGGCCCAGCAGCACGCTGAGATTGACGCGATCGACGGATTGAAGCGCTTGTTCCAGGGTCAGCGTCGGTTCGGTCGAGGCGGCGTGGAGGGCACATCCCGCCAGCGCCAACAGGAGACTCCAGAATCGGTGAGGTTGGCCCATAAAATGAAAGGATGAGGAAATCGTGCGCCTGACGCACAGCGCAAGCCCGGGTTGCGAGTTGTCAGCCTTCCCAAAGCCGTTCACCTTGCCCGGTCCTTCCCATGCGCATCGGCCTTGCCCAGATCAATCCGACGGTCGGCGACCTCGCCGGCAACCGGCGGAAAATCCTCGAAACCTACGCGGCGCTCGTCGCCCAGGGGGCCGAACTCGTGGTCTTTCCCGAACTGGCGGTCTGCGGCTACCCGCCGCGCGATCTGCTTTTCAAACGCCGCTTCGTCCCCGATGTTGCCGGGACACTGGCCGAAATCGCCACCGCCGTCGGCGCCGTGCCCGCGATCATCGGCACCGTCGAGCCCAACCCAACCGGCCGTGGCCGACCCTTCCACAATTCCGCGGCCTTCTGCTACCGCGGCAAGGTGGCCACGGTGGCCCGGAAATGCCTCCTGCCCACGTACGACGTCTTCGACGAGGATCGCTACTTCGAACCCGGAACCACGCCCACCGTCGTCGAGCACGCCGGGCATCGAATCGGGATTACCATCTGCGAGGACATCTGGACCCACCCCGCCATCAGCACCCGGCGGCTCTACAATGGCCGGATGCCGCTCGAACAGCTCGCCGACCAGAAATGCGACCTGCTCGTCAACCTTTCCGCCAGCCCCTGGCACAGCACCAAGGACGACCTCCGGCAGACAGTCGTCGTGGCCGATTCGGCCCGCGCCCTCGGCTGCCCGGTGGTCTACGTCAATTGCGTCGGCGGGAACGACGAGCTGATCTTCGACGGCCGCAGCCTCGTGTGCGACGCCCGCGGCCGCGTGCTCGCCGGGCTGGCGGCGTTCGCCGAGGACCAGCGGGTGGTCGCCCTGAAGCACCTCGGCACCCAGCCGCCTTTCGAGACCCCCTCCCTGCACCCCAGCTTCGCCCAGGACGATCACCACGACATGTTCGAGGCGCTCGTCCTCGGGCTGCGCGATTATGCCCACAAGAGCGGGTTCAAACGCGCCCTGGTCGCCCTTTCCGGCGGCATCGATTCGGCCGTCGTGGCGGTGATCGCTGCCGCCGCCTTCGGCCCGGAAAATGTCATGGGGGTGTCGCTGCCCTCGGCGATCTCCTCCGCCCATTCGCGCGACGATGCCCGCACGCTGGCCCGGAACCTGGGCATCCGCTTCGAGGTGATTGGCATCGCCGCGGCGGTCGCAGCCTCCGAAGCCGCACTGGCGCCGCTCTTCATCGGCCGGCCGCGCGATGTCGCCGAGGAGAACATCCAGGCCCGGACCCGCGGTCTCCTGATGATGGCGCTCTCGAACAAGTTCGGCAGCCTCCTGCTGGCCACCGGCAACAAGAGCGAGATGGCCGTCGGATATTGCACCCTCTATGGCGACATGTGCGGCGGCCTCGCGGTGATCAGCGACGTGTTCAAGATGCAGGTGTACGCCCTCGCCCGCTGGATCAACCGCCAGAAGGAAATCATCCCCCAGTCGACCATCGACAAGCCACCGAGTGCCGAACTGCGGCCGGACCAGACCGATCAGGACAGCCTGCCGCCCTACGAGATCCTCGATGCCATTCTCAAAGGCTATGTCGAGGACGGCCTCTCGCGCCGCGATCTCGTCGCCCAGGGCTTCGACGAAGCCGTCGTGAATGACGTTGTCCGCAAGGTCGACCTGAATGAGTACAAGCGGAAGCAAGCCGCCCCCGGACTGAAGATCACGCCGCTTGCCTTCGGCGTCGGCCGGAGGATTCCAATCGTCCAGAAGTATGTCGGGTAAGCCCGACGATCCCGATCGGGGCACGTTGGTCGCGACAACAATTTCCGTATGGTTCTTGCCGGAGGCAAGTGGCACCTGACGAGCATGAGGGCGTTTCCTACTCGCTACCCGCTACTGGCTACTCGCTACTCCATCAGCTACCTCATTCCGACTGACGCAGCCGAAGACCGCTATTTCCCATGTCCACCTCCGAACAACTCCTTGCCCGCGCCCGCCAGCTGATCCCGGGCGGCGTCAACTCGCCCGTCCGTGCCTTCCGGTCCGTTGGCGGCAGCCCGTTCTTCGTCAAGGCGGCCCGCGGCGCGCATCTCATCACCGCCGATGATCGCGAACTGATCGATTTCGTCTGCACCTGGGGTCCCGCGATCCACGGTCATAATCACCCCCGGATCCGGGCCGCCATCGCCGCCGCTTTGGAACATGGCACCTCCTTCGGGACTCCGAATCCCGCCGAGGTCGAGATGGCCGAGTTGATCGTGAAATTCGTGCCCTCAATCGAGAAGGTCCGGATGTGCAACAGCGGCACCGAGGCGACGATGTCGGCCATCCGGCTCGCCCGCGGTTTCACGAAGCGCGACAAGATCATCAAGTTCGCCGGCTGTTACCATGGCCATTCCGATTCGCTCCTGATCAAGGCCGGCTCGGGCGCCCTGACACACGGCAACCCCGACAGCGCCGGCGTCCCGGCCTCGTTCGCCCGCGAAACCATCGTCCTGCCATTCAACGATCGCGGGGCCCTGGAGGCCGCCTTCGCCGCCAACCCCGGCCAGATCGCCGGCGTCATCATCGAAGCCTACTGCGGCAATGTCGGATTCATCATGCCCGATCCGGGCTACCTCCAGTTCCTGCGCGAAATCACCACGCGCCATGGGACCGTCCTGATCTTTGACGAGGTCATGACCGGCTTTCGAATCGCCCGGGGCGGTGTGCAGGAGCGCGAAGGCATCACCCCCGATCTCACCTGCCTCGGGAAAATCATCGGCGGCGGGCTGCCCGTCGGCGCCTTCGGCGGGCGGGCCGCAATCATGGACCTGATTGCGCCGACCGGTCCCGTCTATCAGGCCGGCACTCTGAGCGGCAATCCGCTCGCCATGGCCGCCGGCATCGCCGGGCTCAGACTGCTCGAGGAACTCAATCCCTACGAGCGGCTCGACGTGCTTGGCCGGAAGTTGCGCGATGCCGTCCTCTCCGCCTGCCGCGCCAAGGGGATCGCGGTCCAGGTGCCGCAGTGCGGCTCGATGTTCAGCATCTTCTTCACCGATACGCCCGTCCGCGATTATGCCACCGCCCTCCGTGGCGATGCCGCCCTGTTCGGCCGGTTCTTCCACGCGTGCCTCGCGCGTGGGGTGTACCTCGCCCCCAGCGCCTACGAAGCCGGCTTCATCAGCACCGCCCACGACGGTCCGGCCATCGACCGCGCCTGCGAGGTATTTACCGAGTCGATTCGTATCCTGTAGGAAAGCCGTCAGCATGGAAGCGGCGTCCCGCCAGACGTTTCACACATCTTGCCGAAAATGTGCACGCCGGGCTGCATTTCACGATCCTTTCCCGCCCCGTGTTCGCGCAGCGCAATTTCGGCAACTTTGTGGGCTCGCCAATCCCCCCGGATTTCCGATGCTCCGCCCAGATTAAAGCATGATGCGTCGCCTCCTCTTTTTCCCCCTCATCCTCACCGCACTCGCGCGGGGATTTGCCTCCGCCCCCACGGACACCGCCACCCTTCCGCTCGACGAGGTGAAGCCCGGGCAGATCGGCGAGGTCTGGACCGTTTTCCAAGGCACCGAACCGGAGCCGTTTTCCGTCGAAGTCACCGGCGTCCTGCGTAATGCGCTCGGGCCCGGCAAGTCGCTCATCGTTTGCCAGCTGACCGACCCGCGCGTGCAGCACATGGGAGCGGTCGCCGGCATGAGCGGGAGTCCGCTTTATATCGAAGGAAAACTCGCGGGCGCGCTGAGTTACCAGATCCAGCGGTTTGAGACCGTGCGCTTCGCCGGCTTCACCCCCGCTGCGGATCTGTCCGAGGTCCGGGATCGTACCACTGGAGTGCCCCCTCCTCTGCTCGTCAATTCGCCGTCCGAATCCACCGCCGGGCTCCAGAGCCTCCAGCCGGTGTTCAACCTCGGCGGACTGAGCCCCGCTGTGGCAAACCTGTTCGCGCCACAGTTTTCTGCCCTTGGGCTCGGCACCATGGCGCTCGGCGGCAGCACCCAGGGTGCAACCAGCGAGGCCCAGCCCGCCACTGCCGAGCTCCAGTCTGACAACCCAAGCGCCACGCCGACATCCCGGCTCAAGCCGGGCGGCGCGGTTGCCGTCGCGCTCGCCACCGGCGACATCACCCTTGCGGGCACGGGCACGGTCTCGCGGATCGATGGCGATGCTGTCACCGCCTTCGGCCACCCGATGCTTTCGCTCGGCGACGTCGCCCTCCCGATGTGTGCCGCTGAGATCGTCACCATTCTCCCGTCACAGCTGAATTCGATCAAAATCGCCAACACCGGGGCGGTGATCGGCACCATCACGCAGGACCGGCTCTCCGCCGTTTCGGGCCTCCTGGGCCCGGGGCCCGAAATGACTCGGGTGAATGTCACGGTAAAGACTGGCCGCGGTCCCGATCGAACCCTGCGGTTTTCCGTCGCACGGCAACAGCAGCTCACACCGTTGCTCGTCGCCGCAGGAGTCAGCCAGGCAATCCTGGGCTCCAACGATGGTGGGCTCGCCAAGGGCTTCCGGCTGACCAGCAATGTCCAGTTTCCCGCGTCTCCCCAGCTTGCCGCACGTACACTCTACTCCGGACCCCAGGGTTTCGCCCAGGGCCTCAACGAATTTGTCCAGGATCTGTCCGCGAACCTTCAGAACCCGTACGCCAGGACCTTCCCCGATGATGTCGCCTTCACCATCGAGCCGTTGCAGGAAAATCCGGCGGTCACCCTCGACATGTTTCAACTTTCGCGGAATACAGCCCGCGCCGGGGAAACCGTCCAGCTCACCCTCTCGTGGCGCGACTGGCAGGGGGACTCGCATCGCGAGCTCATCGATCTTCCGATTGCGGCCGACTGGGCGGGAAAGCAGCTGGAAGTCGTCCTCGCTCCCGGCCGCGCCCTGGACGAGCTCACCGGCCGCCCCCGCGTGATTTCCGCTTCCGAATTGCGCAGCTTCGATGCCTACCTGGCAGCGATCCGCGACGATCGGCCGACCGATGGCGTGTGCATCGCGGTCGTGGAAAAGACGAACCTGTTCAGTGACCAGGCGGTCGCCACCCCCGAGGCACCGGGATCGATCGAACGGATCGCTCGCGGCGCCGATCGCGCCCGGTTCCGCAATCGCGATGCACTGCTTCCGCTCTGGGAGCAGCACCACCTCGATGGCAAGCTGCTGAACGCCATCATCCGGCGACCGCTCGTGGTCGTCGATTGAGTCACCCATGGTTGGGATGCGGCGCCCCCGCCGCTGCCCAGCATTGTAATTGAATACGTAGGGGCGCAGCCTTGCCTGCGCCCACCCCGGCGATTCACCCGTCCTGAGGGCGCAGACGAGGGCCTGCGCCCCTACGGCGGCATGGTTAACCGCTGCGCCGCATACCCTGGTCCTCGGTCCCTGGTCCCTGGCCCCTGGTCCTGGATCCCTGCGCGCCCGCCTTGCGTTTCCGGCTTGTTCGCTTCCGTGTTGTCCCGTGCTTTGCCGGCAACTGCTCCCTCTCGCGTGCTCCCTCGGGTTGCTCACCACGAGCCTGGCGGAACCGCTCTCCAGGAAAATCACGGTTGATTTCTTCCGCGACGTTCCCAGCCGAAACCTGAAGGGCCTCGCCACCCGCTCCGATGGCCGGCTCGTCGGTGGCCCGACCCTCGTCGATTGGACCGCCCCACCCCCGGCCGATCTGCTCTGGACCCTGGAGCCGACTCCAGATCCTGCGAAATGGCTCGTGGGCACGGGCCCCAACGGCCGCATCGTCGAGTTGACGCTGGACTTTGGGAACGCGAGCTATACCGCGCGCGATGTCGCGAAGTTCGACGATCCCCAGGTCTTTGCCGTCAAGCGGCTGGCCGATGGCTCCGTCCTCGCCGGAACCTCGCCGAATGGCGCCCTCTGCCTGGTGCGCGACGAAAAGCTCGTGGCCCGCGCGCTGCTGCCGGTCGACTCGATCTTCGATCTCGTGCTTCTCGACGGGAAGACCGCGCTGGCGGCCACGGGGAACCCGGCCCGGATCTACCGGATCGACCTCGAAAAATTCGCCACCATCGGGCTGATAGCCGACAAGATCACTGATACGAACATCCTCGCCGAGCGCGGCATCTCCCTTTTTGGGGAAGTCCGCGATCGCAACGTGCGGCGCATCGCCGTCCTCTCCGAAGGCCGCGTGGCGGCCGGCTCGGCCCCGCGGGGCAACATCTACACCTTTCCGAGCAGCGGCGGCGCCCCCGTCATCGTCCAGGAAAATCGCGACGCCGAGGTCACGGACATCCTCCCCGGCCCCGAGGGTGATTTCTACGCCACGATCGTGTATGCCGCCAGCTCGGGCGAATCGCGCATCACGCCACCGCCCGGGGCCAAGCCCGAAGCCCCCCGTGACAACACCCCGCCGCCCGCCCAGGTCGAACGGTTCGCCGGCCGCAGTGCGCTGGTCTGGTTCCCCGCCGACGGGTATCCCGAAACCCTCGCGGCTCGCGCCAGCACGGCGTTCTACCGGCTCGCGCAGCACGGCGACCTCCTGATTATGTCCTCCGGCGAGCAGGGCGAATTGATGGGTTACGATCGCCGTGCCCGGCTCTCCTTGACCTTTCCCGGCAGCATTTCCGCCCAGCTCAATGCCATCGCCCCGCTCGACGGCATGCCCGGCCGGTTCCTCGTCCTGCGCAACAATGCGCCCGGCCTCGCGCTCCTGGATTTCTCCTCCACCGCCCCTCGGGAAGCGGAGACCCGGCGGATTGACCTCGGCAGTCCCGCGCAACTCGGCGCGCTGCGATTCAACCGGCTCCGGCACGTGGAGCCTTCCCAACTCCGCGTTGATATCCGCACGAGCAACGGCAGCGACGAAATCGAGGGCTGGACCCCGTGGACCCCGCTGGCGGTTTCGGCGGACGATGGCTGGCGGGCCGATGGATTGCGCGGCCGGAATGTGAAGCTCCGGTTCACGCTGGCGGAAGCCGCGCCCATCCCGGCCGTAACCCCGGCCGGCGGGTCGCCAGCCTCCAAACCCGCCCGGCCGACCGGCAGCCGCACACCGCCTCGAGCCCAAAACGCGGTTCCCGCCGAGGTGACCACGACAGCGCCTCCACCCCGGGCCGCCGGCCCGGTGCTCGAACTCGACCGCGCCGTGTTATACCTGCTTCCCCAGAACCGACGACCCCAGCTCCAGGATTTCCGCGTGCTCACCCCCGGCTTCCGGGTGATCCCCGCCGCCGAACCGCCGCCTTCCCCGACCGTTTCCCTGGGCCGGCTGATGGAGCCGCCCAAGGACGATGACCGCCGGTCGGGCAACTTCCTCAACAGCCAGGTCGTGCCCAGCCCCGGGACCCAGGTTGTGGTCTGGACCGTCACCGATCCCGACAACGATCAAATCGTATCCACCTTCTCCATCCGCCGCGACGGCGACCCGGACTGGATGGACGTGGTCGCGTCAACCCCCGGCAGCTACGCGCAGTTCGACACCGCCCACCTGACCGACGGCGTCTACTTCACCCGCCTGGTGGCCTCCGAGGTGGCGCCCCGCCCGGCCGGCGACCGGCTGTCGCAGACGTTTGAAACCGACGATCTCGTCATCGATCATACGCCTCCGGAAATCCTCGCCGCCGACGCCCGCCGGACCGGCGATACCGTCGTGGTGACTGTTTCCGGCCAGGACCAGATTTCGCTGCTCGAAGAGATCGAGGTTGTGTTCAACAACGGCGTCCGCGAGACGGTGGAGCATCCGCGCGACGGCGTGCGGGACGGACGCGAGGAAACCTTCGTGCTCGAGATGCCGCTCGCCCGGGTGTCGAACGCAACGTCCCTCGAGGTCACGCTGTACGATGCCGCCGGCCAGGGGCGCACCCGCCGGTTGACGTGGTAGGCCCGCCCTGGACTCCCGGCAGCCGCTTCAATCCTCCGCCCGGCCGGCCTCACCCGATTCCGCGGCCTGCCGCTTGGCCCGGTGTTCGGCCGAGGCATGCCCGCCGCCGCGCGAGCCGCGCGTCTCGTCCTTCACCTTCCCAACGAGCGTGAAGTGGATCGGGCAGCCGTGCAGCCCGAAGGACTCGACCACCCCCGCCTCCAGGTACCGGCGGTACTGCTCCGTGAGTTTTTCCTCGCGGTTGCAGAATAGCCGGAGCCGGAAGGGCCGGTTGCCGGTCTGCGTCGCATAATAGATCCGGAACCGCCGGCCGCCGATCGCCGGCGGCGGATTCCGTTCGGCCAGGTGGCCAAGCACCTGGTTCAGCTTCGCCGTCGGCAGCTTTTGATCGAGCGTGCGGTTCAGCTTCACCGCCGCATTCAACATCCGGTCGACCTCGTATCCGCTCGCCGCCGACACGAAGATGACCGGCGAACCCGGCGTGAAATAGAGCCGGGAAAAAAGCGCCGCTTCGTACTTCTCACGATAGTCCCGCTCGCTCTTGTACGGTTCGAAACCTCCGCGCTCGCGGAACGCCCGCTGCACCAGGTCCCACTTGTTGACCACGATCACGATGGGTTTTCCCTCCTTGATCGCCTCGCCAGCGATCGCCTTGTCCTGCTGCGTCACCCCGTCGAGCGCATCGAGCACCAGGAACACGACGTCCGTGTTCTTGATCGCATCGAGCGAGCGCAGCCGGGAGAAATACTCCACCGGCGAGGCCAGCTTGGTCGCCGCCTTGATCCCCGCCGTGTCGATCAGCCGGAACGGATGCATCCGGCCGTCGCGGCCGCGGAATCGGAAGGGCAGCTCGATCGCGTCGCGGGTCGTCCCCGGCACGTCGCTCACGATCAGCCGGTCGCTCGCCAGCAGCCGGTTGCTCAGCGAGGACTTGCCGACGTTCGGCCGCCCGATGAAACAGATGCACAGCGGATCGCTCGCCGTCTTCGTCGCTGCCGGTTCCTCCGGCGCCTCCGCTTCCGGCCCGAGCGCCGCGGCAATCGCCGCCCGAAGCTCGGTCTCGCCGCGGCCGTGCTCCGCCGACACGGGAATCGGCTCGCCCAGTCCCAGCCGGTACGCGTCCTCCAGGGCAATCTTTTCGTCGCCGAAATCCGCCTTGTTCACCACCAGCCGCACCGGTTTTCCGCTCTTCCGCAGCATCCGCGCGATCCGTTCGTCCAGGGCGGAGGCTCCCCCGAGGCCGTCAATCACGAAGAGGATCAGCGCGGCGGCCGCGATTGCGAACTCCACCTGCTGCTCCGAGGCCCGGGTCAGCGCCGCCGGCGTATCCACCCCGCTGTAGCCAATCCCCCCGGTGTCGAGCAGCGTGTACCCCCCGTCGGCGATCTCGGCCGAAATCACGTCGCGTGTCACGCCCGGTTGATCATGGACGATCGAGATGCGCTTCCGCGCCAGCCGGTTGAAGAGCCGGCTCTTCCCGACGTTGGGACGGCCGACGATGGCGACGATGCGGGACATGGAAGAGGTAGCGGGTAGCGAGTAGCGGGTAGCGAGTAGGAAAACGAAACCGGTCCGTCTCCCGATGCTATTCGCTACCGCTATTTCTGGCGCGTTTCGCGCCCTGCACGAACCGCTCCGTCCGATCGCAGGCCTCGATGATCTGCTCGTAGGCCGTGGCGAAGCAGGCGCGGACATGCCCTCGGCCATTCTCCCCGAAGGCCGCACCCGGCACCACCGCCACCTTCTGCTGCTCGAGCAATCCCACCGCGAATGCCTTTTCATCCAGTCCGGACGCCGTGACGTCGGGGAAGGCGTAGAAGGACCCGCGCGGCAGGTGGCACTTCAGCCCGATTTCGTTGAAGCGGCGCACGATCAAATCGCGCCGGCGATGATATTGCTCGCGCATCCGGAGGACATCGTCCCAGCCATGCTTCAGCGCCTCCAGCGCGCCTTCCTGGGCAATGATCGAGGCGCACATCATCGCGTATTGATGCACCTTCATCATCGCATCGATCAGCTCTGCCGGGCCGCACGCGTATCCAATCCGCCATCCCGTCATCGCGAATGCCTTGGAAAACCCATGGAGAAAGATCGTCCGCTCCGCCATTCCCGGCAGGCTCGCAATGCTGGTGTGGGTGCCTTCGAAGGTCAGCTCGGAGTAGATCTCGTCACTGAGCACGAGCAGGTCCTTCTCCCGGCAGAAGGCCGCAATCTCCTCGAGTTGCGCGCGCGTGCAGGTGCCGCCCGTGGGGTTGCACGGGAGGTTGAGCATGAGGATCTTCGCGCCCGGCTGCCAGGCCGCCCGCAGGGCCCCCGCCGTGAGCGCGAAATTGTCCCGCGCGAAGGTCGGCACCGCGATCCCCTCGGCATGCACCAGGGTGATGCTGGGATGATAGCTCACGTAGCAGGGCTGGTGAAACATCACCTTGTCGCCCGGGTTGCAGAAGGCCCGGAACGCGAGATCGAGCGCCTCGCTCACCCCGACCGTCACGATCACCTGATCGTCCGGCCGGTACGTGACCCCGAAGTGCTCCTCGACGTAACGCGAGATGGCCTGGCGCAGCTCGAGCAGCCCGAGGTTGGAGGTGTAGTACGTCTTGCCGTGTTCGAGCGCGAAAATCGCGGCCTCACGGACGTGCCAGGGCGTGACAAAGTCAGGTTCGCCCACCCCGAGCGAAATCACGTCCTGCCCTTTCAGCTTCGCCACCAGCTCGAAAAAGTCCCGGATGCCGCTGCGCGGCAGGGTCGCGACATGGCGCGCGACAGTGTTGGAAAGATTCATGATGCGTGGTTGTTTGGGCCCAATCGGCCGCTCGTCCCGATGGTCGCGCGGGCTGGCCCGGGAGGATGGTCTACGGCGCCACGTTCAGCCGCGTCGCCGGCGCGTCGTCGCCACTCAGCAGGAAACCCTGGTCCTTGTAACAGCGCAGGATGAAATGCGTGGAGGTTGAAAGCACCCCCTCGATCGTCGAGAGCTTTTCCGACACGAACCCGGCCACCTTCTGCAACGAGGGCCCCTTGACGAAGACCAGCAGATCGTAGCCACCTGACATCAGGTAGCACGACTCCACCTCGTCGAAGCGCGCGATGCGATCCGCGAACCGGTTGAATCCGCCTCCCCGTTCCGGCGTGATCTTGACCTCGATCACTGCGCGCACGGCGGCAGCGGCGGCGGCCTCGCGGGAAAAATCGAGCACCGGACGCCAGCCGAGAAAGATTTTGTCCTTCTTCAACTGTTCCAGCTGCTGCTGAACCTCCGCTTCGGTCAGCCCCGCCACCTGCGCCATCTGGCCGGTCGTGAGGCTGCCGCCGTCGATCAAGAGCTTGAGAACAGAGTTCATAGGGGCGGCGGTTATCCGGAAAACGGCTGGGATTGACGAGGACGAAAATTTCCGGGCCCAAGATTTCGGCGTTGCTCTGCTCCTGGCCTGCCGGGGACGGCCAACCCTCAACCTTCAGGCAGGGGACGGCAGATCCCGCCCCCCTCGGCCCGCTGCCATTTCGATGTCCCACGTGTGACATCGAAATGGCAGCCGCTTTGCGCCGTCCCGGGTCGGGCCGCCGTCGTAGTTGCTTCCCGCACACAATTGAGCCAACTGGTGAATTTCCATGTTCGAAAACCTCACCGAAAAACTGGGACATGCCCTGCGCAACCTGCGCGGAATCGGCCGGCTGTCGGAGGAAAACATGGCGGAAGCACTCCAGGAAGTGCGCACCGCCCTGCTCGCCGCTGATGTCCACTTCAAGGTCGCCCGCGAATTTGTCGATCGTGTCCGGACCCAGGTGATCGGCCAGGAGGTGCTCAAGGGCATCGCCCCCGGCCAGCAGATCGTGAAAATCATTCATGACGAGCTGGTAAAGCTCCTCGGCGAGGGCTCCACCGCCCTTTCCACCGCCCGGCCGCTCAAGATCCTGATGGTCGGCCTCCATGGCTCTGGCAAAACCACTTCCACCGCCAAGCTCGGCCGGCTGCTTAAGAAGCGCGGTTACCGGCCGCTCGTCGTCGCCGGCGATGTCCAGCGTCCCGCCGCCATCGATCAGCTCGAGATCCTCGCCCGTCAGGAGGAACTGGGCTTCCATGCCGACCGCACTTCCAAGGACGTCGCCGCCATCGGGGCCGCCGGGCTCGCGGCAGCCCGCTCCGCCACGGCCGATTGCATCATCTTTGACACTGCCGGCCGGCTGCAAATCGACGCCGAGCTCATCGCGGAGGTGAAGAACCTCCGGACGCGGGTGGAGCCGGATGAAGTCCTGCTGGTCGCCGACGGTGCCCTCGGTCAGGAGGCGGTCAATGTGGCCCGCGCGTTTCACGAGGCACTGGGGCTCACCGGTCTCATCCTGACCAAGCTGGATGGCGACACCCGCGGCGGCGCCGCGCTTTCGATCAAGTCGGTCACCGGCGTACCGATCAAGTTCATCGGCGTGGGAGAAAAGACCGCCGACTTCGAGACGTTTCATCCGGATCGGCTGGCGCAGCGGATTCTCGGCATGGGCGATGTCGTTTCACTGGTCGAACGCGCCCAGGAAACGATTGACGAGAAGGAGGCCGAGAAGATGGCGGAGAAACTCCGCAAGGCCGAATTCAACCTGGAGGATTTCCTCGCCCAGATGCAGCAGGTGAAGAAGCTCGGTTCGATGCAAAGCATCCTCGGCATGATGCCGGGCATGAGCGGGGTCCAGGTTCCGGACAGTGCGGATCAGCAAATGGCCCGCACCGAGGCGATCATCAAGTCGATGACCCGGCAGGAGCGGCGGAAGCCCGAGATCCTCAATGGCAGCCGGCGCCAGCGAATCGCCCAGGGCGCGGGGGTGAAGCTGGTGGAGGTCAACCAGCTCCTGAAGCAATTCCAGCAGATGCAGAAAATGATGAAGATGATGAAGGGCGGCGGCGGCAAGAAACTGATGCGCCAGATGGAGATGATGCAGGGCCGGGGCGGCTTTCCGAAGATGTGAGACTTGCGCCGGGCACGCGCGCTGGTTGGGCTCATATTATTCCGGTGTTCCGCGCCGGCGAGTATTCCCATGAGAACCTGTCTTCCGACCCTCGCTCTTGCTCTCCTCCTCTTGGCCGCAAGCGCGTTCGGTGCCGGCGGAATTTCGCCACTGCCGAATGTGATCGTCATCTTTGCCGATGATCTCGGCTATGCTGACATCGGCCCGTTTGGCTCCCGCTACGCGACACCCCATCTCGATCGGCTCGCACGCGAAGGGCGTACGTTCACCCATTTTCATGTGTCCCAGCCGGTCTGTTCGGCATCGCGAGCCTCCCTCCTGACCGGATCCTACAGCAATCGCGTCGGAATCCACGGTGCCCTCAGCCCCCGCGCGCAGCACGGGCTCTCGCCCGAGGAAGTGACGCTCGCACGGATGTTCAAGCAGCGTGGCTATGCCACCGGCATGGCCGGGAAATGGCACCTGGGACATCACCGCGAGTTCCTGCCCCTCCGGCATGGTTTCGATGAATACCTGGGACTGCCCTATTCAAATGACATGTGGCCGCACCATCCGCAGGCGAAGCCCGGCACCTATCCGCCGCTGCCGCTGCTCGAGAATGACCGGGTGATTGAGCCGGAAGTGACTCCGGATCTGCAGGCGCAGCTCACCACGCGCTATACCGAGCGGACCGTCAGCTTCATCGATCGCCACCGCGATCGGCCTTTCTTCTTCTACCTCGCCCATTCGATGCCCCACGTCCCCTTGTTCGTCAGCGACAAGTTCAAGGGCAAATCCGGCGCCGGGCTTTACGGTGATGTCATCCAAGAAATCGACTGGTCAGTCGGCCAGGTCATGGCGGCACTCGAACGGCATGGGCTGGCTGATCGGACGCTGGTGATCTTCACCAGCGATAATGGGCCGTGGCTCAGTTATGGCGATCACGCAGGTTCAGCCGGGCAGTTCCGCGAGGGCAAGGGCACCAGTTGGGAGGGCGGCACGCGCGTGCCCTGCATCATGCGCTGGCCCGGTCAGCTTGCAGCCGGCACCGAGACCGATGCGATGCTCATGACGATCGATCTGCTGCCCACGCTCGCTGGCCGGATTGGCGCGCCGCTGCCCAGGCTGCCAATCGACGGCCGCGACGTCTGGCCATTGCTGAGCGGGCAATCCGGCGCCAGGAACCCGCACGACGCCTATTTCTTCTGGTATGCGAACAACGAGCTTCAGGCCCTCATCACGGCCGACGGGCATTGGAAGCTCGTGCTGCCCCATCGCTATCGCACGCTCGCGGGCAAACCGGGAGGCCGGGGCGGAATTCCGGCCAACTACGTCCAGCACCAGGTTGGGCGGCCTCAGCTTTACAATCTCGAGGCCGACCCGGGCGAGGCCAGCGATGTCGCCGCGAACCATCCCGACGTCCTGGCGCGACTTCTCGCACTGGCGGAGGTAGCCCGTAACGAACTGGGCGATTCACTCACCCAGCGGGTCGGCAGCGGCACGCGAGCACCGGGCCGCATCTCAGCGCGTTCGAAATAGATTTTCCCTGCTTTGATCGGAATTGGCGGGGAACGTGGGCTGAGGGCTCGAGAAACCCTGCCGGCGCACCTCACTGCGCCTGCGCCACCACATTCGCATTGAGCGCACCGGCCAGATTGGCCGCCCGCGCCGCATAATCGTGCGCCGCCGCCGGCGCCCGCCCACTCACCGCACCCGACAGCCCTCCGTTCCAAGCCAAAGCAATCATATAGGGGGTCGCCGCCATCCCAGCCGCTTCAATCCCCCGCTTGAGCCATTCGTAGTGCTTCACCGCAATCGCGTCCGCCACCTGCCGATCCAGCGCGTGATGAAACGGCAGCGACGTGTGCATCCGCCAGGTCGCACTGCGAAATTGATAGGCCCCAAGCTCCCCGTGCGGACCCGGACGCGATACGTTACGCGGATTCTCCAGCTGGTGGATGGCTTCCAGTGTCGCCCATCGGTCGGCGGCACGCAGGCCGGTCAGACCCACCACGCACGCGAACACGAGCATCCTGCTCAGCCCCAAAGCCCTGACGATTGTTGAAACGGACCCAATTTTCACGCCCCCTCGACCGGCGGAACCGGGAAAGGTGCATTTTCCCACGAAATTTTCGGGGACTTTAATCAGGAACCTCGTTATTAGCTGCTGCAGCACAGGATTTTACCCTCGGGAATTTTCCGCATCAAATTGGGAGACAGTCCGCAGATTCCATCCCTGGCCACCGTCACCTGCCGGATTACTTGGCATTGCCGACGGCCAGCTTCTGGCTTGGCTGCCCCCTCACGCCATCATGCTGCGTCTCCATCTTCCCCCTAACCTGGTCGCTGCCGCGGCGCGCGATGCCATCCCGGCCCGGGTGGAACTCGATCTCGAAACGCCACCCCCACCGGAGATCCTGCCGGCTCTCGCGCTGCTGCAACGCTGGTGTGGAACGTCCACTCCTCCAAAGTTCATTCAGCTGACTCGGGCGCAACTCCGGGAGTTCGCCCTCGCCGTGGGCACTCAACCCGTCTTCGTCGAGGACGGCCAGACGACAACGTGGCGTCATGCCGACCTCGTCGCCGAGCACGAATCCGTCCCGATTCACGCTGCTCCCGAAGCGTCCGCCCGCCGGTCAGCGCGCAGCACTGTCCCCGCGAATGCCACGCCGATGATCGTCGACGGTTCGGAACATTATCTGGCCGTCTCGCTGCCGTCCCGGGAACACCCCCGCTACACCGATGCGCTGGCGCTTCTGAAACAAAATGGCTTCATCCTCGAACCGTCCAACCGGAAGTGGTGGCTGCGGGATCGGCCCAAGACGCTGCAGTTTCTTGCCGCCCACGGCGCACAATTGCGTGACCACTTCGGAGCGCAGTTCACGCCCAACTTCGAGCGCAACACCACCCGGATCAAACCGGCCCAGGTAAACGCACGCGTCGACGAAACCGCCGGCGAATTCACCGTCACGCTCACGCTCCGCGCCGGTTGTGCCGACGATGCCTCATTGCGGAGCGCGATTGCCTCGAACCGCGGCTATCTGGAAGTGACCGATCGCATCTTCCTGCTCGAACCAGCGCTCCTTGAACAACTGGCCGGCGCGCAGCGGGCGCTCGCCGGGGAACCCACTGCGGCGGTCGCACCGCTGCGCACCCAGCGCATCCCGACCACCCGGATCGCGGAGGCGCAGGCCATCATCGAGGCGCTCTCGCCGAATGTCCAGGCCCCGGAATCCTGGCGCGCGCGCAGTACCGCACTGCGCAACCTGTCCAACCTGGCACCAGCGCCGATGCCACCCGAACTCGCCCAGCAGCTGCGTCCCTACCAGCGGCTTGGCGTCGCCTGGCTCTGGTTCCTTGATCGCCACGAACTCGGCGGGATCCTCGCGGACGAAATGGGACTGGGCAAGACGCTCCAGGCGCTCGGACTCCTGACTGCGCTCACGGCGGCAACGCCCGTCGGCTCGCACCCCGCCAGTGGCCGGAATCCCGGGCCGAGTCTCGTTGTCTGCCCCGCTTCGCTGCTCGAGAACTGGCGGCGCGAAACGATCCGCTTTGCGGCGGGCCTCCGGTTGTTTGTCCATCATGCGGATCGCCGGCTGGTCGCCCCGGGGGAATTCGCGGCCTTTGATCTCGTGATTACGAGCTACGGCACGCTGACGCGCGACCAGGCGCTCTTCGGTGCCGTGGAATTCGCGACAATCATCGCCGACGAGGCGCAGCATATCAAAAACCGCCGCTCCCAGAATGCGGCGGCTCTCCGGGCCGTGCGCGCGCGCAGCCGTTTCCTGCTCACGGGCACCCCTCTCGAGAATTCACTCGATGATCTTCGCTCGCTCTTCGAGTTTCTCCTCCCCGGCTTCCTGATCCGGCTTCCCTCCGGGCTCCGCGCGGAGGAACGGGCGTGGTACGACGATCGGCTGCGCGGCCAGACCGCCCCCTATATCCTGCGCCGGACCAAGCGGAAGGTCGCACCCGAGCTGCCAGCAAAACTCGAGCAGATTGTCTGGTGCGAACTCGCTCCGCCGCAGGCCGCCCTCTACCGGGCCACCCAGGAACGTTCGGAGCGCGAATTGTTCGATCTCGAAGCCGGTGGCGCCAGTGAGGCCAGCCTTCGGCTCGCCGCCCTCACCCAGCTCCTGCGGCTCCGCCAGATCTGCTGCGATCCGCGACTGGTCGATCGGGAGGCGACGGCGGACATGTCCGCGAAACTCGACAGCTTCAACGAACTTCTGGCCGAGGCCATCGACGATGGCCATCGCGTGCTGGTGTTCTCGCAGTTCACCTCGCTCCTCGCGCTCCTGCGGACGGAACTGGAAACCCAATCAATCGCCCATTGCTACCTCGACGGCTCGATGCCGGCGCCGGCCCGGCAGGCCGCGGTTGATCGCTACCAGGCTTCGGCCGACATCCCGGTTTTCCTGCTTTCACTCAAGGCCGGCGGAACCGGGTTGAACCTGACGGCCGCCGATACCGTCGTGCACTTCGATCCCTGGTGGAATCCCGCGGTCGAGGCGCAGGCGACGGATCGCGCCCACCGGATCGGCCAGACCCGCGTGGTGACGAGCTACAAGCTCATTGCATCCGGCACCGTCGAGGAAAAGGTGCTCGCGCTCCAGGCGGAGAAACGCGCGCTGCTGGCCGACGTATTCGAGGCCAGCGATGCCGCCGCCGCACGGCTGTCGCTGACTGACCTGAAATCGCTGCTGCTCCCGAATCCTGCCTAGCAGCGTGTCGGACTTAGGAAATGCCGATTGAGCAGAATCGGAACGAAGAAGAATCGGCGACACGCTGCTAAACGAAAATGCCTGCGGCATTTTCGGGCAGACGATGCGTGATTGGCGGGAAAGCTGCTGCGAACAGGCACGGCGCTACGCTTCGTCAGTATTGATCGTGACACGCCCCCATTTCTGCCGGTTGATTTGCGTGAATGGGTGCCGGCGAACCATCTGGCGCACTTCATTCTCGATGCGCTGGAGACGGTCGACGAGGGAGCTTTCAAGGTGAACGTGCGTGGTACCGGCGATGCCCAATGACAAGCCGGAATTGCCCGCGACCGTTGCCGCGGTCGCAGCCGAAGCCGGCCCGGTAGCGACGGCACTCGTCGACAGCGGCTTTTTATAGCGAAGAAGCGGTGCAACGAGTCGAGCAGAGCCTCCGCCGGCTGCACACCCTCAATCTCGCGCAAAACGCCGTCGCGGCAGCCTGAAACAACCCTCCCGGGGGTACGGACCCCGCCTGAGGCGGGCAAAATTATCCCCCAAAGCCAGCATGGGCCGCGCAGCAGTGCGGCTTTAGCAGCCCCTCCGGGCAGGCACGCAAGCTGCTGACGAAATTGTTTGCAGCCAACCCCAAGCCCCCGACTGCAAGTCCGACGGGCTGCTAGCGCCTCCCTTTGCCCCGCACCGCCGCCGCAGTTCGCCGGCCGCGGCCATAATCTCTCGCCGGCGCCCGCGCCGACTTCTTGTAATCACCACTGCGCAGCGCATTCACTTGATCGCGCAAGACCGCAGCACGCTCGAACTCGAGCCGGCCAGCCGCCTCCTGCATCTCCTCCTCCAGTTCCGCAATCACCGCAGCGACGTCGTCCGCCTCCTCGGCCACGACACTCTCCGTCTCCCGCTCTCCCGATCCATCGTAGACATGCAGGCTGGCCTGCGCCGAGCGCGTCACGCTCCGGGGCGTAATCCCATGCTCCAGGTTGTACGCGAGCTGCTTCTGCCGGCGATAGTTCACCGCCTCCTGCGTCCGCCGGATCGATTCCGTGATTTGATCGGCATAAAAGATGACCCGGCCGTGCTCGTGTCGCGCCGCACGACCGGCCGTTTGGATCAGCGAGGTCTCGCTCCGCAGGAACCCCTCCTTGTCCGCGTCGAGGATCGCCACCAGGGCCACCTCCGGCAGATCCAGCCCCTCGCGGAGGAGATTGATGCCCACCAGCACATCGAAGTTTCCCAGCCGTAGGTTGCGCAGGATTTCCACCCGTTCAATCGCGTCGATGTCCGAGTGGAGGTACTCCACCCGTACCTTCGCCTCGCGCAGGTAGGCCGTCAGGTCCTCGGACAGCCGCTTGGTGAGCGTGGTCACCAGCACGCGTTCGCCCCGGCTGGCCGCCGCCTTCACCTCCCCAATCAGGTTCTCCACCTGGCCCTGCGTCGGGCGGATCGCAATCTCCGGATCCAGCAGGCCTGTCGGCCGGATCAATTGTTCCGCGACCACCGCGGATCGCTCCAATTCGAACCGGGTCGGGGTGGCCGACACGTACACGGTCTGCCCGGTGACCGCCTCGAATTCCTCGAAGCTCTGCGGCCGGTTGTCCAGCGCCGAGGGGAGCCGGAAACCGAAATTGACCAGCGTCTGCTTGCGGGCCCGATCCCCATTGAACATGCCGCCAATCTGCGGGACGGTCGCATGGCTCTCGTCGATGATCAGGAGAAAGTCCTTCGGGAAAAAATCGAGCAGGCAGAAGGGGCGCTCGCCCGGCTGCCGCCCGGTCAGGTGCCGCGAGTAATTCTCGATGCCGTTGCAGAATCCCATCTCCTGCAGCATCTCGAGATCATAGTTCGTGCGCATCCGGATCCGCTGTGCCTCGAGGTACTGCCCCCGCCCCTCGAAATAGGCCACCCGCTCGTCCAGTTCCTGGCGGATGGCCGCAATCGCTGGCTCGAGCTTGCCGCGGCTCGTCACATACTGGTTCGCCGGATAAAGGTCGAACTGATCCAGGGAGCGGCGCACCTCGCCGGTCAGCGGATCGAACTCGCTCAGCGCCTCGATCTCGTCGCCAAAGAACTCGACCCGCAACCCATGCTCGAGATAGGCCGGCATCACGTCCACCACATCGCCCCGGACCCGGAAACGGCCGGGCTTCAGCTCGTAATCGTTCCGCTCGTAGATGTTGTCGACCAGCTTCTCGAGCAGCTGCTGCCGGCCGAACTGGCCGCCCTTGCGCAGCGGAATCCGCATCGCGGTGAATTCCTGCGGCGAACCCAGTCCGTAGATGCAGGATACGCTGGCGACCACGATGACATCGGCGCGTGAAACCAGCGAACTGGTGGTCGAGATTCGCAGCCGCTCGATCTCCTCGTTGATCGAAGAATCCTTCTCGATGAACGTATCGCTCGAGGGAATGTAGGCCTCGGGCTGGTAGTAGTCGTAGTAGCTGACGAAGTATTCCACCGCATTTTCGGGAAAGAAATTCCTGAATTCGGAATACAGCTGGGCGGCGAGCGTCTTGTTATGGGAGATGATCAGGGTGGGCCGCTGGAGCTGCGCGATCACGTTGGCCATGGTGAATGTCTTGCCCGATCCGGTGACGCCGAGGAGCGTCTGGTAGCGGTTCTGCGCCCGCAGCGAAGCCACGAGCTGCTCGATGGCCTGCGGCTGATCGCCGGTTGGCTGGTAGTCGGAATTGAGCCGAAACTGCATCCGGCTACCGAACACCAGTGGAGACCGATCCGCAACTTCCCCAAGTGGCCAGCCAGAGCCATGTCGTGATCACGACAGGCAAGTGGCTCACCCGCCCAGGCAGGCACATCGCCCCGATCGGACACGGGCGAACTCAGAGCCCGAACACCTTCAGCACGGCATTCCAGACCCCCGCCCAGAACCTGCCGGCCGCGGCGGCAGACCCGGGCGTGGAGGTTTCCTGAAGCAGGAACATTCCCTTGCCGGCAAAGAGGTCGTCGAACAGCGGGTTCATCCCGCGGTAATAGCTCCAGAAGGTCTCGGCCCGAACCGGCCGGTACGAGAGGCCGGGAGTGAACCCGATGGTGGCGTCCTGATTCGTCCGCCGGGCGGGACCCGGCGCGGCCCCGGCCGCCGCCAGCACCTCGGCCCGGACGCCGCGGCTGCCCGCCACGACCAGCCGGCAGGGACCGACGAACTCGAAAAACCGGAACTGGCCCGAGATCCACGCCTGCCAGCGGAACAACTGCCAGTGCCGGGCAATCTGCAGCGGTTCCCCCCCGCGTTGGATGACACCGGCCAGAAAACTGGGCCGCAGGATCAGCGATCCCCCAGCGGGCACCTCGATGAGCGCGAGCTCCACGTGGGGATCATCCGCATTCGAAAGCGTGACCGCATGCTCGCCACCGCCATCCCCGCGGAGTTCCACCAACTCGACGAGTCCGCAGGCCAGGCTGGTCAGCGGAATCCGCCAATCCAATACGAAGCGGGTGCTGCGCTTGACCGCCTCGTCGGAGGCCTGCAGGAATTTTTCCCGGACGCGCAAGACCTCCCCCGGACCCAACCGGAGCGGCAGGGAAACCCGGCTCTCGCCCACCGCAGGCGGGGCGAGTTCCACCGCCACCAGCCGGATCGGCCGGCCCCGGCCGGCCAGGGCGCCGAACCCGTAATACATGATCAGGGCCCACACCGTCGGGCCCAGAAAGTAGGCCGCCAGGGCGCCTCCGAGATACCATTTCGCCTGGGACCAGGCGCGGTTCAGGTAGTGCCAGGTTTCGGATCGGCTGGCCTCGACCCGGTTGATTTCCCCGGCCAGCCGGCTCCGCGCCACCTCGATCCCCTCCATTTCCCAGCCCGCCTGCGCGAGCTGTTGGCGCAATGCCGCCACCTTGGCCAGCGCCTCCGCATTCAGCCGGGCCATCCGCTCCTGCTGCGCGGCATTGGCCCGCTGCTGTTCGGGATTCCCGAAGAACCGGTCCCACCAGCTTTCCAGCGCCCGGAGCGCGGCGATGATCCTTTCCGCCTGCGCCGCCCGCTCCTGCTGCACCTTCAGCTGCGCGGAAAATTCCGCGATCTTATGCTCCAGCGCGGCCTTTGCCTGCTCTAGCTGGGCCCGATCCGCCGACAACCGCTGCAACTGCTTCACCCGCTGTTGATCGAAGGTCGCCGTTTCCTGGAGGAAGAGCCACAAGCCGATCAGGGCGAGCGCCAGCGCCACAATCAGCGCCGCACCGAACAGCTTGCCGGCCAGCCAGCGGGCAAGTTTAGCAAGCGTTGGCATGTATCACCTTCGTTGGCACCGGAATTAGCGGCGATCATTCAGGCCGGGCCGTGCCCCGAAGCCAATTGCTAAACCGCGGGCACTGAACCACGCTGCCGCCATCAAAAGCACCGGATTCCGCCGCCAACCGCCCATCCTCCCGCTCGCGCTCATCGCTGCAAGCCAGGTGAGGCATAACGGCGGAATCCGAAATCCACCCAATCTTCCAACGACTGCCCGGTCCGCGACCCATGTCCAAAGTCATCGTCTCCTCCCTCTATAATTCCGATGTATTCCGGATGGCCTGCCGCCAGTTCGACAAGGCCGCTGACGCGATCAACCTGCCGGAGACGATTCGCGACCGGACAAAGTATCCCCGCCGCTGCCTCGCAGTCGCACTCCCGATCAAACGGGAGGATGGCAGCATCACCGTCTTCGAAGGCTACCGGGTGCAGCACAATCTCTCAACCGGCCCCTCGAAGGGCGGCATCCGCTTCCACCAGAGCGTCACCATCGGCGAGGTGGCCGCACTGGCGATGTGGATGAGCTGGAAATGCTCGCTCGTCGGGCTGCCCTACGGCGGGGCAAAGGGCGGCGTGATCTGCGATCCGAACCAGCTCTCCCAATCGGAGCTGGAACACCTTGCCCGCCGCTACATGCAGGAAATGGTCAACTTCGTCGGCCCCCACGTCGATGTCCCCGCCCCCGATGTCGGCACCAACGAGAAGATCATGGGTTGGATGATGGACACCTACTCCAACCACGTCGGCCACCTCTCGCCCGCGGTCGTGACGGGCAAGCCGATCGCCATCGGCGGCTCGCAGGGCCGGCGCGAGGCCACCGGCGCGGGGGTCGCCTACCTGACGCGGAAGTACCTCGAGGACATGAAAATTCCGCTCTCGAAGACCACGGTCGCAATCCAGGGTTTTGGCAACGTCGGCAGCGAGGCGGCCCTGGCGCTCGCCAGCTATGGCGCAAAGATCATCGCGATTTCCGATTACACCGGCGCGTACTACAATCCCAAGGGCATTCCGCTCAAGAAGGCGCTGTCCTATGTGCAGTACCAGCGGGTGCTCCGCGACTTTGACGGGGGCGAGCCGATCACGAACGAAGAACTGCTCGAGCTAAAATGCACCGTGCTTGTGCCCGCCGCGCTGGAGCGCGTGATCACCGAGAAGAATGCCGCCCAGCTGAAGTGCCGGCTGCTCGCCGAAGCCGCCAACGGGCCCACGACCAACGCGGCCGACCGGATCCTGGAAGAGCGCGGCGACATCGAGGTGATCCCCGACGTGCTGTGCAATGCCGGCGGGGTCATCGTGTCCTATTTCGAGTGGCTCCAGAACCTCTCCAACTTCTACTGGGATCGCAGCGAGGTGCTCGAAAAGCTCTTCGCGATCCTGGACAAGGCCAAGGACTCGGTGGAGGCCCAGAAGCGCAAGTTCAAGTTCAGTCGCCGGCTCGCCGCCCTCACCCTCGGCATCCAGCGCGTCGCGGAGGCCAAGCAGAGCCGCGGACTTTTTCCGTGACGCCCGGTGCGGCGCGGCGGACGCGTCGCACTTGATCCTTGGCGGCGCATCGCTGACCCGCGCGCTGTCCGCCGGTCGGGAAATTGCGGAATAGCGCTTGGCACGGTTGACGATTTGCGCGCAACGCGCCAACTTCCGCGCGTCAGTTACCCCACAGGTGTCCGGGCCGGCCGGTTTGCTCCCCCCCGACCGCAATAGGTCCGCCGCCGTTCTTCCACCCACATCCCAACTTCTGCGGATCCGCGGCCACGCATCGCGGGTTGGCAGATCCCTTGCGCTCCCACGCGCCCAATCCCATGCCGCCCCTGCCTTACCCCTGGCTTGCCGCGTTACTCCTCACTTCCGCCGCCGTGGCCGGCCCCGTCGACGATGCCATCCTCGCCGCCATGAATCTGGCGGAAAAGCCCAACTACAGCTGGCGAGCGACGATCTCGGACGACCTCCAGACCTATGATCTCCACGGTCAGACGCGGGTCGGCGAATTCACCCGCGTGACGATGCCGCTCGCCGGCGACCTGCGCCGGCAGTTCGGCCGGCGGCTGCGCGAACACGAGCTGACGATGATTTTTCGCGGCAACGTACGCTGTGCGATCGCCACCGAGGAAGGCTGGAAGACCGCCGATGAGCTTCCTGCCCTGACCGACCACGAGATCGCCGAGCTTGGCACCTTTGCGATCCCCCAGATCGCGCTGGGCATGGGAATCCGGCGCGGGATGAGCGGGTTTGGCCACACGCCCGGCGGACGCTCGAAGCTTCGCGCCGGCACCCGCGGAGGCCTTAATGAGGACTCCCCAGGCTACTCGAGCCTGCGTCTGGCAGTCAGCCATCCGCACGAGGAACTGGCCATCATCGTCAGCAGTTACGCCGACCTGCGGGTCAACGGCAACCTCGTGACTGGCCGGCTCACCGACCTGGGAGCGCAACTGCTCCTGGTGCGCGAGGGACAGGCCGACGTGGAGCCGGTCGCCGCGACCGGCAGCTTCCAGCTTTGGATCCACGACGGCATGGTGACCAAATACCACGTGGAAATGGAAGGCGTGCTGTCCGTCGAGCACGAGTTGCTCGAAGTCCGGCAGTCGATGACCACCGTGGTCAATGGAGTCGGCACGACGAAATTCGAGGTGCCGGCCGAGGTCCGGCAAAAGCTGGGCGGCTAACGCGGGTTCAGGCCCGGCCGCGGCCGGCAATCCCGGCAGCCTTGCCCAGTTCGCGGTGGATTCGTGCCACGCGCTCGACCTGGCCTTTCGCCGGGAAGCGTTCGTAGAAGCCCTCGTTTCGGAACTCCCGCCCCAGCTCGGTCCAGGGCGCGAGCCGCCCGCGCCAGCGTTCCACCCGCCCTTCCGCCGGCTCGGCGTCCTGCGCCGCCAGATCCGCGGAGACCCGAAGCATTGCCTTCAGGGTGACCGGCTTCGTCACCATCCCCGCATTGCTCCCCCAGGTTTCCCCCCATGCCTGAGACGCGGCCTTCAGGAAGTCGCGCGCCATCTCGTAATAGCGGCGCGCCGACCGCCGGTCGGTTCCGGCCGCCTCGATCGATTTCCAATCCGACTTCACCCAGCGGTGGACCTCGTTGAACAGCTCGGCCTGCAGGATCCACTTCTCCTGTTTGCTGCGGCCGCCCAGCCGGTTGATCCGGTAGCGCAACGGGCTGTCCGGCTCGCTGTATAGCATCTCCGCGACGTTGGCCGCGAACCGCCGGTCCGGCTCCGCCCAGGAAACCCGCTCGTAGAGATCGACCAGGTGGCTCTTGTTGATCCGCGTCGGCGTCGAGTTGATGATGACGAACATCTCCGTGGCAAAATCCTCGGTGCGGCCGTCGAAAATCACACACGGAACCTGGATGTTCCGAGCCTCGTCGGGATGCGTCCGCTCGAAAAATTCCAGCGCGGCCAGCCGGTGCTGGCCGTCGATGATCAGGAACTTGTCGTCCGGATCCTGCAGCTGGCCCACCCCGCTGCCATCATCCCAGGGCCGGAAGGCGAGCTTCTGCGGGGTGAACAGCAGCACGACACCGGGGATCGGTGGCTGCGAAATCGCAGTCTCGTAAAAGTTGCGGATGGCCGCGACCTTGGCCCGGGATAGCTCGCGCTGGAAGGCCTTGTCGCTGCGCTCGATCTTCGCGATGAACTGCGCGACGTCGTCCCCTTCCGGAATGTCCTCGGGCCGGATGCCGCCGCCCTCCTCATCGTAATACCGGCTGATGAACCGGACCTGCTGGAGCAGCTTTTCCGAGGGATACGAGGCGAAGTAGAAGAGGGCGTCTTTCTGGCGAACTTGCGTGGCGATCATGGTGCGCGGGGGACGAGGTGGGTGGAAACAGGGGAATCCCTGTGCCCGCCGCACTACGCCCGTCGCCCGTCCGAGACAAGTTCCGAACTGCGGGCGCCCGTTTCCTCGGCTACAGGAAAAGCCAGCCGGTGAATGCGATGATCGGCAGCAGGATCGGCAGGCTGTAGCGCAACACGTAGCCGAAGAAGGACGGGCAGTGCACCCGGGCTTCGTGGGCAATCGACTTCACCATGAAGTTCGGACCGTTGCCGATATAGGTCATCGCGCCGAAAAACACGGCACCGAGACTCACCGCCACGACAAATCCCGGTTGGTGGTCCAGCAGGACCCTGACGGCTGCGGGGCCGGACAGGCCGGCGAATGGCAGCGGGTTTTCGGCCGCCGCGGTGGCCAGCGCCAGCTGGAGGAAGTTCACATACGTCGGCGCGTTGTCGAGGACCGCGGAGAGCGATCCCGCCGCGAAGTAATATTGCAGCGGCCGGTCAAAGCCGAATTCGGCGCCGTGCTGCTCGAGATAGCCCAGCGCGGGCATCATCGTCGCGAAGATGCCCAGGAAAAGGAACGCGACCTCCTTGATCGGCCCGAAGGTGAACGCATTCTGCTGGTGCACGCCCCGCGGCGTCAGGAAATAGCTGGCCACCGCCGCTCCGATCATCACCGACTCCCGCAGGAAGAACCGCTCCGGCAGGAATACCGCGGCAATCACGGCCAGGAGAAAGAGCACGTTGACGAAGCCGTCGAACCGCCAGGTCTCCGGCTCCGCGGCAACCTCATGCTGCAGCGGCGCCGGCATGTGCCTGAAGCTCCGGCGGTCGAGCAGGTAGAAGGCGGCCAGCAGCAGCACGAGCGTCACCAGCCATTGGAACAGGACGTGTTCCATCAGCCAGAAGAACGGCACGCCCCGGAGGTAACCGAGAAAGAGGGGCGGATCGCCGATGGGGGTGAGCGCCCCGCCGACGTTCGACACGACGAAGATGAAGAAAACGATGTGGAACGAGCTGATCCGGATCTTGTTCATCCGAATCCATGGCCGGATCATCACCATCGAGGCGCCCGTGGTCCCGATGAAGTTCGCCACCACGGCGCCAACCGCAAGAAATACCACGTTTTCCAGCGGCGTGCTCTCGCCCCTGACGTTGATGTGGATTCCACCGGCAATCACGAACAGCGATCCGATCAGCACGATGAAGGAAAAGTATTCGTGCGCGGTATGGAGCAGCACCGTGGTGCCGGCTGGAATCCGCAGCACGTAATAGCCCGCCACCAGCAGCCCCAGGCCAATCGCGACCTGCGGATAGTAGTGCTCCCACAGGTGCCGCAGCCGCGGCGCAGCGAGCGGCATCACGGCAATCAGCAGCAGCAGCAGGGCAAAGGGGAGGATCAGCCAGGGTGGAATCGGCACGCCAGCGGAGGACGCAAAGTGCGAGGGCAGCATGGAGGCGGCGATGCAAATGCCCGGCGGGTTGCGAAGCAAGTGCCGCGCGCAGAACCCCTCGTTCACCCAAATCTGAATCCAGGATGCTACTTTCCGTTCCGGTCCATCAGACGTTGCGCCCGCGTGAGTTCCTCGTGCAGCCGGGGCAACACTGCACGGGCGAAGTTTCGCAGGGAGGGATCGGTGGCCTCCCGCGCCATCGCGTCAAAAAACTGCAAGGCCCGCCATTGCAGGTCCACCGCCGAAGCCATGAATCCCGAATCGAACCGCCGACCCTCTACGGCCGCACTCGCGTCCACCGGTTGCAGGGGCCCCCGGCCGGTCGGCAGGACCATTCCGTGTTGCGCCGCCAGGGTCTCGATTTCGTTCCGCGCGGTCGTCTGGCGATCCACCAGCCCAGCTGCATAGCGCCGGATGTCCGGTTCGATTGCCCGCTGGATTCCGGCCTCGGCCAGCCGCAGCGTCTGCTCCGTGATTTCCGCCGCCTGCAAGACCCGCGCACGATCCGCATCACCCAGCAGCCCAGGCGCAAATGGCTGAGGATCTTGCGCGCGGCGCTCCGTTGCGGCCCGCGCCGCGGCACGGTGCGAGCCGACCCGCTCAACGATATGGAAGATGGCGGCGACCACCGCCATGACCGCCGCGCTGACGAGGGCGAGCCGAAGGAAAGAGCCGCGGTAGGGGGCCAGCCGGTTCATGCCGGCGCCAGCTTACCCGCCTCCAGGCGCCATCGCCATGGGGTCGGGCCCGCCTACTCAGACTCCCGGGAACCCGGTGGGAGAAATCCCGATTCGGGCCGTCAGAGGCGACTCGAGGCGAAGGAAACGAACCCTTCGGGCCCGGTTTCTTGGATCAATCAGCCAAACAGCTCGCCGGGCTTGAAAAACCGCGCGAGCTCGGCGCTCGCGTTTTCCTCGCTGTCCGAGGCGTGGACGACATTCCGCATCATCTCCGTGCCAAAATCCCCGCGAATCGTGCCTTTCGCAGCCTTCCGCGAATCCGTGGGCCCGAGGAGGTCCCGCACGCGCTGCACGATGTTGTCTCCCTGCAGCGCCATCATGATCACGGGCTTCGAGCTCATGAAGTTCTCGATCTCCGGATAAAAGGGCTTCATGGCGACATGAGCGTAGTGCACGCGCAGGACCTCGGGCGTCAGCCGCGCCATTTTGCAGCCGATGACGTCGAAGCCGGCCGCCTCGAAACGGCTCAGGACGGTGCCGACCAGCCGCTTTTCCATGCAGTCGGGTTTGAAGATGATGAACGTTTTCTGCATATGAACGGCCCACCGTAGCCTGCGAATGCCGTTTGGAAAGGCGAAACCGGCCACGGCCCAGGGCTGGGTGTTCGGACCACCGCGGACAGCTCGCATCCATAAGTTCCATCGCAATCGGACGGTATTGTTGGAGCCGTGGCGCCCTCGCCGCGGTGTTCGAACGAAACGTGGCGATGACCTGCATCACTTCAGGGTGAACAGCCGGGGGACCGGCGACGCGCAGTATCCGCCCCCGATGCTGCTGGCGCTGCTGGTCGGAAAATTCGCGCCCATTGGGTGGAAAATGCCGGGGGCGCCTCGCGGCCCACTCAAACCATCCGAACCATCTTCCCCAAAACCGCGCGCACGCGCGGAAACTAGCAGCCCGTCCGCAAGGCCCGCCAGGTTGCCGGAAAGATGGCATGAATGCTTGCTGCGCTCGACTGCAAGCCGGACGGGCTGCTAGACCGCACGCCGCTGCAGCGCGTGGCTGATGGCATTTTCGATCGCCGGATGCTTGAAAACGAATCCCTCGCGACTGAGCCGATCGGGGGTCGCCCGGGTGCTCGCGAGCAGCGCCTCGTCCGCCATCCGGCCCAGCGCCAGCCGCAGCGCCCAGACCGGCACCGGCAGCCGGGCCCGCCGGCCCAGCGCACTGGCGAGCGCCCGGGTGAACTCCGCATTGGTCACCGGCCGCGGGGAGGTCACGTTGTAGGGTCCTTCGCATCGCGGGCCGGCCAGCACATGCATAATCGCCCGGACGACATCGTCGCTGCCGATCCACGGCATCCACTGGCAGCCGCTGCCGAGCCGGCCCCCCAGTCCAAGCCGGAAAACGGGAATCATCCGCGCGAGTGCACCGCCTTCCCGTGCCACGACCACGCCGAATCGCAGTAGCGCCGTCCGCACGCCGGCCGCCGCCGCACCGCCGGCATGGGTTTCCCACGCCAGGCACACGCCGGGCAGGAACCCCTGCCCGAGCGCACTCTTTTCGGTGAGAATCTCATCTCCGCGATCACCATAGTATCCCGTTGCCGAGGCGCAGACGAATACCGAGGGTCTCGCCTTCGCCTGCTGGATGGCATCCACCAGCGTCCGGGTGGCGTCGACGCGGCTGCGGAAAATCCGATCACACCGCGCGGCGGTCCAGCGGCCCGCTCCGATGTTCTCCCCGGATAGATTCACGACTGCGTCGATTCCCACGAGGGCAGCCGGATCCATCCGCCGGCCGGCCGGATCCCATTGGAATTCACCCGCCGCCGATGGAGGCCGGCGGACCAGCCGCCGCGTCGGATGACCCGCACCGGCCAGCGCCCGGCCCAGGGCCGTGCCGATGAGTCCCGAACCACCGGCGAGCAATACCTTCATGCTGCTCTTGATTGGGATCATTCGCCGGGTGCTTCAATGAAGAACGCCCGGGAAGGCCTCACCCTTGAATCTTCATTCTTGCTGATGCGCCGCCCTGCCGCGTTCATTCTGAAGCGCCAACGGCGCGACAACATCCCAGCCTGGGCCACCGGCCCAGGAATATTGTCGAACTTAATCGAGGGCTGAAAGCCCGATCCATCTTGACGCTCGAATCGATGAGCCGGGCCTTCAGCCCTGAGATCTTTACGGCACGGAATCCTGGGCCGTTGGCCCAGGCTGGGATGAAACGGGCCCTTGGCCCTCCGGCCTGCCTGAATCCATGAATCACCCTTTGTTGGGGATGCGCCGCCGCCGGATCCAATCCCCTTTTCGAATCGCCGGCAGCGCGCGTGGCAACGGGGTCCCGCCGCTGGAACGCATTTCACATCCCCGCGGTGCAAAGCATTTCAAAACGCATCCCCATGGCGGAACGCCGTGGCCACTTCATTTCCCTTTCGAAATGAACCGGCGATACGCAGCTAGCGCCTCAGCCCGAGCCACGGCATGATCGACGATCGGCCGCGGATAATCCTTGTCCAACCTGACGCCGGCAGCCGCAAGCACGGCCGGCTCCGCTTCCCAGGGTGAATGGACGAATGCGGCCGGCAACTCGGCCAGTTCCGGCACCCAGCGGCGCACATAAGCGCCGTCCGGATCGAATTTCCGGCCCTGGAGCACGGGCGCGAAGATTCGGAAGTAGGGAGTGGCATCAGCCCCGCAGCCCGCGCTCCATTGCCAGCCCAGCGTGTTGTTGGCGAGGTCGGCGTCCACCAGCCTTGCCCAAAACCACGCCGCCCCCTCGGACCAGGGCAACCGCAGGTGCTTTACCAGGAACGAGGCGACAATCATCCGCACCCGGTTGTGCATCCAGCCGGTGCGGGCCAACTGCCGCATCCCGGCATCAACGATCGGGTAACCCGTCGCACCCTGTTGCCAGGCGCGCAGCCGGCGGCCTCCCGAGTCCGCCTCCCAGGGGAAATCGGCAAATCCGGCGCGCAAGGGCCGCTCCGGCGTATCCGGGAAGTGATGCAGGAGGTGGTGGGCGAACTCGCGCCATCCCAACTCGGCCAGGAAGACGGCCGCTCCGCGGTGCGGCGGGAAAACCCCTTCGGCGCGGCCCAGTGCACGCACCGCCGCCCAGATTTGTCGCGGCCCGATTTCGCCGAAATGCAGGTGGGCCGAAAGCCGCGAGGTCGCATCCGCAGCAGGCAGATCGCGTTCCTCGGCGTACCGCTCGATGCTGTGGGTGGAAAACGCCCGCAGCCGCCGCGCCGCGGCAGCCTCGCCAGTCTCCCAGCCGGAATTCGGCGCCGGC
>WYBX01000058.1 GCA_011525695.1 Verrucomicrobiia bacterium | reverse complement strand
GAACTTGAAAACTTCGGCCTTGGTTTCGAGCAGACGCTTAAGCAGATTCGTTACGTTAGTTTTATTGTTCATCGGGCGGACAAGTTGGGGGATTTTTCCCCGCTTGTCCGCCTCATGGCATCTACGAGGATCCGGTCAGGACTTGTGGCGTCGAGTATAGATTGGCCTCAGGATTGGTCCGGAGATTTCTTTTTCCCCACCTCATCCTCCGAATTCGCGTCCATTGGCGTGGATTCGCGGTTGAATGCCCCGAGCCGCAGCGCCATTCGCGCTCAGAGCCTCGGGGCGACCGCGATCGGCCCGGCCCTCCGTCCCTTCGCGCCGGGCTTGGACCGACCGTTCGGCGGCGACTCGGCGCCGTCAATCTCCGCCGCAATCGATGCCGCCGATTCCTCCGTCGTGGCCGAGCCGTTCAACCGGGCAAACCCGTTCGGCGCCGGCGGCGCACCGGGCGCCAGATCGATCCGGCCGTAGTCGAGCTTGATGATCCGATCCGCGAGGTGGAAGTAGTGATCGTCATGCGTGATCACGAGCACCGTCTTGTTCCGGGACTTCAGCTCGGGCAGCAGCTGCGTATAGAAGACCTCCTTGAACAGCGGATCCTGATCCGAGGCCCATTCGTCAAAGAGATAAAACGGCCGATCCTCGAGATAGGCGCTGAGCAGCGCGAGCCGCTTCCGCTGCCCCTGCGAAAGCTGCGTGTTCGAGAGCATCCCGTCCTTGACCTTCACCTTGTGATCGAGGTGCAGCAGGTTGAGGTACTCCCGCGCCTGGGCATCGAGATCCCGGCCGGGTGAGCCGAGCAGGTTGTCGAAGAGATAAAAGTCCGCGAACACCGCCGAGAACAGCTGCCGGTAATCGTCCCGGTTCCGGTCGTCGATCACCCGGCCATTCAGCCGGATTTCGCCCTCCATCGGCGGGTACAATCCGGTGATGACCTTGGCGAGCGACGACTTGCCGCTGCCGTTGCCGCCGACAAGGTACACGATCTCGCCCGGATGGAACGTGAGCCGGATCGGGCCGAGGGTGAAATGATCATCCTCGCGCTCCCGCCGGTACGTGTGGGCGATGTCGACCAGTTCGAGCCGCTCCAGCGAAGGCACGGCAACCGGGCGGGACACGGGACACTCGTCGCCGGCCTGCTCCGCCAGGACCAGCCCGAGCTGCTCCACCTTCTTGAGCGCGGCGCTGGCCCGGCCGAGCATCGACATCGAGCCGAGGACCCCGGAAAGCGGCCCCATGAGGTAGAGCGTCGCGATGACGTAGCCGGTCATCGCCTGCGGGGTCACGGCGGTGAGGCTGGGCAGGGCGAAAAGGATCAAGCCGATGGTCGTGAAGAACAGGAGATGGCTCCAGTTGTGCGCGAGGATGAACCGCATCTCGGCCGCGATGGCGTGGCCCTTGTAGCGCTCGGTGCAGCCGTGGATGTTCTCGGAGAAGAACACGCCGCGGCGCTCCCGGTGGAGTTTCAGCTCCTTCATGCCCTCGGTGAGCTCGCGGAAATGCCGGAACAGCCGATCCTGCTCGTCGCGGGCGGCGAACAAGCGCGCGAAGCCGCGGCGGATCAGGACCCGGTAGGCGACGGCGCCGCAGACGATGAAGACGCCCATGACGCCCAGGACCACCGGCGAAAGGTACGCGAGGTAGACTGCGCCACCGAGCAGGATGGCGATGTTCACCGCGAAATTCGGGATCGCGAGCATCGCCTCGGTGAGCATCAGCACGTCCTCGGTGAGCGCGACCATCAGCCGGGGGGCCCCGATGTTCTCGAGCTGCCGCAGCGGCACGGCGAGGATCTTCTCGACCAGTTCGCGGCGGAGCCGGGCGCTGTTGCGCTGGGCGAAATGCGCCTGGGTGATTTGGGCGGCAAAATTCGTGAGCAGCCTGCCGCCGGCGAGGGCGACAAACGCCCACACGATCCAGGTGGCGGGTGCGCCCTCATGCGTGAGGGCGGTGTTGACCATGGCAATGAGCCCCGCGTTGCAGGCGCCGCTCAGCAGCGCCGCAATAAACGTGGCAATCATCATGGCTCGTGAGCCGCGAAAGAAAAAACGGATTAGATTCATGGGAATGCGAGGCTGGGAATGGAGGAGGCCCGGCGGGGGGTGACCCCGACCATGGGCGGGCGGGCACCGCGACGGCCCGGGGGGCCGGCGCGCGGACCGCCAACGGATGCTGCCATTGAAGCCATCATGTGCTTGCCCCGGGTTTTGGGCGCGAGCCGGGCAGGATCGCGCGCAGCGTCTGGGCCACCATCCGCACATGCGGCTCATCGAGGATGTTGCCATGGCCACCCGGCATGATCCGCACGTCGACGCCACCTTCGGCCAGCCGGCCCCAGCCATACTGGGGATCGAACGAGCAGAAAAGCGTGTGGCCGCGGGTACGGAAGAGCGTGACCTGGCCGGCATACGCCGGCGGACGATAATTCATCAGCGCCCGGACATGGGTCTGCCAGAGCGCACGCTGGCGATCGGAATAGGCCGCCAGGTTGACGAGTTCGTCGACATCGGTGGTCGCGATCTCCCGCTCAATCTGGCCCAGCCCGGCCTTGCGCCGGAGGATCCGGAATTTCCAGCGGACGAACTCGGTCCGCTCCCGCCAGCTCCAGCTGAAGAGGAAGCAGCCAAACCAGTAGGCCAGGTTGGCGAGGAACTTGAGCTGCCAGCGGAGCGACCGGCGATCCCCGGTCTGATCGTAGCCCGTGTTGGGCGGCGAGCAGTTCATCAGCGCGAGCAGGCCGACCTCCTCGCCGGCGGCGTGGAGCTGCCGCGCCATCTCGTAGGCGACCACGCCGCCAAAGCAGTACCCGCCGAGCTGGTACGGGCCGTGCGGCTGGTGCCGGCGGAGATCCGCCACATAACTCGCCGCGAGTTCCTCGATGCTCGGCCATTCCGGCTCGCCGTCGAGCCCGCGCGACTTGAAGGCGAGGATGGGCTGGTCCGAGCCGAGGTGCCGCGCCAGGTTCGAATATCCCCAGAACATCCCGCCACCGACGCCGTGCACAAGGTAGAGCGGCGGCCGGGTCCCCTGCCCCTGGATGTCCACGATCGAGCTGCCGGAGGCATACCGTGGTTCCTCCGCGCGCAGCAATCGCGCCAGCTGCTCGACCGTGCGATGCTGGAAGATCGCGGCGACCGGCAGCTTGCGGCCGAACTTCTTCTCGAGCTGTGCCACCAGTCGCACGGCGAGCAGCGAATGGCCGCCCAGATCGAAGAACCGATCCTGCACCCCGACCCGGGGCACGCCAAGGACCTGCTGCCAGATGGCCACCAGTTCGCGCTCGATCTCGTTGCGGGGCGCGACGTGACCGGCGTCCAAATCCGGCCGGCGGCCGTCGAAATCCGGGAGTGCACGGGTATCGACCTTGCCGTTGGCATTGAGTGGCAGCGCCTCCAGCGGCACGAAGGCTGACGGCACGAGATGGGCGGGCAGGTTCTGCTCGAGGTACGTCCGCCAGGTTCCCGCGCCGGGGGCCACCGCCTCGGTGGAAACGACATAGGCGACCAGGCATTTCGCACCGCTCGGGTCGTCGCGCACGACGACGGCGCACTCCTTCACGAGCGGATGGGCGGCCAGCACCGCCTCCACCTCGGCCGGCTCGACGCGAAATCCGCGGATCTTCACCTGCCGATCGATCCGACCAAGGAATTCGATCGTGCCATCGGGCAGCCAGCGGACGCGATCCCCGGTACGGTACAGCCGGCCGTCCGGCGAGCCGCCAAAGGGATCCGGCACGAAGCGCTCGGCGGTGAGTTCGGGGCGGTTCCAGTAGCCGCGCGCGAGCCCCTCGCCGCCGATGTAAAGCTCGCCGGGCACGCCGACCGGTACCGGCTGGCCCCGCGGATCCAGCACGTAGACCGTGGTGTTCGAGATGGGCCGGCCGATCGGGACGTTCTGCGCGCCGGGCGGCACCTCCCGCACCTCGAACCACGTCGCGAAGGTCGTCGTCTCGGTGGGCCCGTAGGCGTTGAGCAGCCGGGCGGGCGGGCCCTGCTGCAACACGTCGCGCACGCAGTTCGGGTTGGCAGCCTCACCGCCGAAGAGCACGTGGCGCACGCCGCGGAAAATGCCGGGAGCGTGCTGCGAGAGCTGATTGAACAGCGCCGTGGTCACGAACATCGCCGTGATCCCCCGGTCCGCAATCTCCCGCGCCAGATCCTGGGGTGCCAGCACGACCTCCGGCGGCACAACCACCAGCCGGCCCCCGTGCAGGAGCGCACCCCAGATCTCGAAAGTCGAGGCGTCGAACGCGCAATTGGCGATCTGGAGCACCCCATCGTCCGGCCCGAGCGTGATGTATCCGGGATTAAACAACAGCCGGCTCACCGCGCGATGCGGAATGCAGACCCCCTTCGGCCGGCCGGTCGAACCCGACGTGTAGCTCACGTAGGCCAGGTTCTCCGGCGTCGCCCCGCACTCCGGCGCCAGCGGGCTTTCGCGCCCGATCGCGTCCCAGTCGGCGTCGAGCTGTATGATCTCCGGCGCGCTTCGCGACGCGTTCGAGCCCGCGTTGCGGAACGCCACGGTGCAGAATTCCTCGACGGTGGCACGCAGCTTCGCCTGGGTCAGCACCACGGGGGCGCCTGTGTCGCCCAGCATGAAGGCCAGCCGCTCCGGCGGATAGGCGGGATCCAGCGAAACATAGGTGCCGCCCGCCTTCAGGATGCCCAGGACGGCGACGATCAGCTCCATTGATCGCTCGAGACACAGGGCGACGAGGGTTTCCGGGCGGACCCCCGCCCGCCGCAGCCGGTGCGCGACCTGGTTGGCGCGCGCGTCGAGTTCGGCATACGTGAGCTGGCGATCCCCCTGGATCACGGCAACCGCCTGGCCCGCGCGGACCACCTGGACGGCAAACAATTCCGGGAGCGTGCAATCACGCGGAAACGGCCGGGCGGTCTGGTTCCAGTGCACCACGATCTGCTCGCGCTCGGCGGCAGTCAGCAGCGGCAGCTGGGATACCGGCAATTCGGGCTGGGCGACGATCCCTTCCAGCAGCGTCTGGAAACAGCGCATCAGCCGCGCCATCGTCGCGGACTCGAACAGGTCCGCACTGTATTCGAACGACGCGCGCAGGCCCTGCGGCCCTTCCATCATCGTGAGCGTCAGGTCGAATTTCGCCGTGCCCGTGTCGAGGTCGACCGGCTCGATCCGGAGTTCCGGCAGGTCCGCCGGCGCCATTGGCGCGTTCTGGAGGACGAACATGACCTGGAAGAGCGGATTGCGGCCGGCGTTGCGATCCGGGCGCAGTTCGCGAACGAGGCACTCAAACGGCGCATCCTGGTGGGCCATGGCGCCGAGCGCCGTCTCCCGCACGCGGGCGAGCAGCTGCCGGAACCCCGGTTCACCGCCCAGATCGGCGCGGATGACGACGGTGTTGACGAAAAACCCGATCAGCCGCTCGAGTTCGACCCGGCGGCGGCCGGCCACGACGGAACCGACAACGATATCCTCCTGGCCCGTCCAGCGGTGGAGCAGCACCTGGAACGCCGCGAGGAGCGCCATGAATAGCGTCGCGCCCTCCTGCTGGGCGAGGCCCTTCAGGGCCTGGGTCAGTTCCGGGGAAAGCTGCACGGTATGCACGCCCCCGGCGGTGGAGACGCCCGCGCCCCGGGGACGATCGACCGGCAGTTCCAGGACCGGCAGCGGATCCGCCAGCTGCTTCTTCCAATAGGCGAGCGGCCCCTCCAGCGCGGGTCCCTTCAGGTGCTCGCGCTCCCAAAGTGCATAATCGGCGAACTGCAGCGGCAACTCGGGCAGGGCCGCCGGCTGGTTCGTGCGGTAAGCGGTGTAGAGTGCCGCCATCTCCCGAAACAGAATGCCGAGCGACCAGCCGTCCGAGATGATGTGATGCATCGTGAGGAGCAGCGTGTGCTCCCGGTCCGCGCTGCGGACGACCATGACGCGGAGCAGGAGATCCCGGGAAAAGTCGAACGGCCGGCGCGACTCCGCCTGCAGCCGCCGCTGCAATTCCGCCTCCCGATCATCGGGCGATTCCGCCGTGAGATCCACGAATGACACCGGCAGGTTCCGGCTCGGTGCGACGACCTGGACCGCGCGTCCCTCCACCGTGATGACATTCGTGCGCAGCACCTCGTGCCGCCGGACAATCTCGTTCAACGCCCGCTCCAGCACGGCAAGGTCGAGCACGCCCTGCAGCCGCAGCGCCTGGCAGACATTGTAGACGGCGCTGCCCGGTTCCAGCTGATCGAGGAACCAGAGCCGCTCCTGGGCGTAAGACAGCGGGATCTCGCCCTGGGCGGGCCGGCGTGGAATCACGCTTCGCGGCTCGGCCGACCGGGCCGTGGCGAGCTTTGCCCGCTGCAATCTTTCCTCGAGGCGCGCGCGTTGGGTGCCCGAAAGCTCCACGCGGGTGGGAATCACTTCATCTCGTACCGTCATGGCGTGTCCTTTGCCGTCAGGGCGCCTGCGCCCATTTCCGCGCCTGTTTCCGCATCCGGCGCGACGGTGATTTGCTCGATCAGCGCCTCATCAATCAGCGGCGCGTGGCCGGCGATGGTGGGCACGGAAAAGAATTGCTGCAGCGTCAGCTCCACGCCGAGCACCGCCTGCACGCGGGCGATGACGCGAGCCGCCAGCAGCGAGTGTCCGCCCAGTTCGAAGAAGCTCGCGTGAACGCCAATCGGGTTGACGCCCAGCACCTCGCTCCAGATTTCCGCCAGCAGCTCCTCGGTGGTCGTCCGTGGCGCCACCGGCGCCTCGTCCAATGGTTGGAAGTCCGGCTCGGGCAGGCTCCGGCGATCGACCTTGCCGCTGGTGGTCCGCGGCAACTGTCCCAGCACGGTGATGGCCGCCGGCATCATGTAGTCGGGCAGCCGGCTGGCCAGATGGTCCTGGAGCGCGCGGATGGAAAGCCCGCCGCCGGGGGTGCTGGCGGCCCGGGCGGTGACATAGGCCAGCAGCCGCAGGGCACCCGCCGGATCCGGCCGTGCCACCGCGACGGCCTCCGCCACCTCCGGATGGGATGCCAGCGCCGCCTCGATCTCGCCGAGTTCGATCCGATAACCGCGAATCTTCACCTGGTGATCCAGCCGCCCGAGGTATTCGAGGCTGCCGTCCGCCAGGAAACGTGCGGCGTCGCCCGTGCGATAAATCCGCCGACCCGCGAGGAACGGCGCCTCGATGAACCGCTCGCGCGTGAGTTCGGGCCGGTTGAGGTAGCCGCGGGCCAGCTTCTCGCCCCCAAGGTAGAGTTCGCCGCGCGTGCCGATCGGCACCGGCTGGAGATGCTCGTCGAGCACATAGGCCTGTTCGTTCGGCAGTGGCCGCCCAATCGTCGCCCGCCCGCCACGCTTCCGGAGGCTGCCGGTGGAGTACACGGTCGTCTCCGTCGGGCCGTAAAGGTCATAGACCCGCTGGATCTGGGGGAGCGCATAAAGCGCCTCGACCAGCGATTGCGGGCACGGTTCGCCCGCCACATTGACCGTGTGGACGCCCGGGGGAATCCGGCCCGAGCGGACCAGCTCCGCCACCGCGGATGGCACGCCGCTGATCAACGACGCCTCGCTGGCTGCCGGATGGGAGCCGAGCTGCAGGATGTTGGTGGCCACGATAATCTTTCCACCCAGGCAGAGCGGTACCAGGCTCTCGAATACCGAGACGTCGAAGCATGCCGAGGTGGCATAAAAGACGCCGTCCAGCTCGGCCGGCTCGTACCAGCCCCTCGCCCAGCCCACCAGCGCGGCCACGGCGCGATGCGTCACGCAAACGCCCTTCGGCTGGCCGGTGGACCCGGAGGTGTAGATCACGTAGGCCAGGTGCTCCGGTTGGATCCGCTCGCCGGTGGCCGCCGTCGCGGCCGGTTCCGCGACTGGCAGCGGATCGTCGATCAGGACGACCTGCCAACTGCCCGCCGGAAGCCGCGCCGCCAGGCTGCGCTGGGTGAGAATCACCTTCATCCCGGTATCGCGGCCGATGAACCCCAGCCGTTCCGCCGGCGCCAGCGGATCCAGCGGGACATAGGCGCCGCCCGCCTTGAGCACGCCGAGGATCGAGGCAACCAGGTCCGGCGTGCGCTCGAGCAGCACGCCCACGAGTTCCTCGGAACGGATGCCCGCCGCCTGCAGCCACCGCGCAATCCGGCCGGCCCGTTCATCGAGCATCCGATAGGTCAGTCGCTCGCGCTCGCCGACGATCGCCACCGCCTCCGGCTGGCGCCGCACCTGCTCCGCAAACAACCCGGGGATGGAAACGTCGCGCCGGTACTCCGCCACCGTGTCGTTCCACTCTTCGAGCAATGCCTGGCGTTCCGTTTCGGCCAGGAGGGGGAGCGCGCCGACCGGCAGGTCCGGGTTCCGGCCGATGCTGCACAGCAGCGTTTCCAGATGCCCGAACCAGCGGCCGATCGTCGCCGCGTCGAAGAGTTCCTCGCTGTACGAGCAGCCGACGAGAATGCCATCGCGGGTGATCGCGAAATTGCAGGTCAAATCGAAATTCACCCGACGCTTCGGGGTCGTGATCGGCTCGGCGGCCAGCCCGGAGAACGCCAGCGCTCCGCGGTGCCGCACCGTGTTGAAGACGACGGGAGCGAGCGGCACGCGGCTGGCATCGCGGGGCAGGTTGAGTTCCTTCACCAGCCGGCCGAACGGAAACTGCCAGTGCTCGAGTGCGGAACCCATGGCATCGCGCGTCGCCGCGAGGAAGCCCGTGAAGCTCTGCGCCCGATTGAGCCGGCTGCGCACGGGCAGCAGGTTCGCAAAATGGCCGACCATCCCGTTCAGTCCGCCCAGCACCTGCCCCGCCGAGGGCACGCCGACGACGAGATCATCCTGGCGGCTCAGCCGATGCAGCAGGACATTGAAGGCGGAGAAAAGGACGGTGAACGCGGTGCAGTCGCGTTCGGCGCCGAGCCGTTCGACCACCGCGCCCGCCTCGGCCGAAAGCGTGCGGGTGAAAAACCCGCCCGCAAAGCTCCGCGTGGACTGCCGCGGCCGATCCGCCGGCAAGTCCAGGACCGGCACGCCATCGGCAAACTGTTCCCGCCAGTAACGGCCAGCGGCCGTGAACGCCGGAGACGGTTCCGCCGCCGCCAGCTGCCGTGCATGAACGGCGTAGGAAGGCGCGGGTGGCAGGACCGGCGTCCGTCCCTCGACGAGCGCCGAATAGAACTCGGCCAGTTCGCGCTGGAGTCCGGCCAGCGACCAGCCATCGCAGACGAGATGATGGGCTGCCAGGACCAGCCAGTGCCGCCGCTCCTCGAACCGGATCAATGCCGCGCGAAGCAGAGGACCCCTCACGAGATCGAAGGGTTTATGCACCAGGGTCTCGATTTGGCGCTCCGCCGAATCCACGCGGGCCTGCGGTTCCTCTCCCGAGAGATCCACCAGTGGCATCTCAATCGATCCGGCGCTCGCGATTCTCTGCCATTCGCCGTTGGCGCTGAACGTCGTGCGCAGCGCCTCATGACGCGCCACGAGTTGCTGGAGCCCAGCCTGCAGCGCGTCCACTTCCAGCGGTCCGGTGAACTGCAGGGTGGCGCCCTCGTTATAGGCCGCCGAAGACTCGGCGCTGAACTGGCAGGCATACCAGACCTCGCGCTGCGCTTCCGTGAGGGAAACCTTGAGCTCCGGTTCCGTGAGCGGCGCTTCTGAGCCGTGCGTCCCGTCCTGCGCCCGGCCGTTCGGCTGGCTGCCGTTCGATCCGACGGAACCGTTCATGCTGTTGGCAGCAGGTTCAGCGGCGGCCGCTGCGGACCGTTGCGGGTCGCGCGCAGGCATCGCACTGTCATCGGGCGCCGGCGCTCCGGACCGGGCATCGAGGTGCGCGGCGAGTTTCCCAAAAGTCATCAGCTCCTCGCGCAGCTGCCGGAAGGTCACGTCGATGCCGAACCGTTTAGAGACCGCCAGGCTGGCCTGGGTGAGGAAGAGCGAATCGAAACCGAGCTGATAGAACGTCTCCGCCTCACCCGCGTCCGCCAGCTCGATCCCGGAGAGCTCCTGGAAGAGCGCCCTTAGTTCCGCGGACGTCCCGCGAGCCGCGGCAGCTGGCGTGGGGCGATTCCGGGCCAATGCGGGTTCCGCCGGCCGATTTCCATTGGCCGCTTCGGAATGGCTTCCGTTCGCGGCTACGCCATTGGCTGCACGATTGCCGGCCGCCGGCACAGGCGTGTGCGCGGCCGCGTTTGTCGGCTGGCCGAATCCGAGAAATGCCCCGGGACCCGGCTCGACCCAGTGCCGTTTCCGCTCGAACGGATACGTGGGCAGCGGAACGCTCCGGCGGCGCTCGTCGCGATAAAAGCCGTCGCGCCAGGCGATCCGCACGCCGGCCACCCAGAGTTCGCCCAGCGTGTGGAGCATCGCCGACCGCTCCGAGCCGCCGTCGCGAACGCGACCGAGGGTCGCCAGCACCTTGGCGGCGCCGTTCGCGGTGGCGGGATGCTGCCGGGCGAGCCCTGCCAGTGTCTGGCCGGGGCCCACCTCGAGCAGCACGCGGCTTTCGCCTGCCATCAAGGTTGCCACGCCGTCGGCAAATCGCACCGGCTGGCGGAGGTGCGTGGCCCAGTAGTCGGCGCTTGTCGCCTCGGCATCCGTGATCCACCGGCCGGTCACATTCGAGACCAGCGGGATCCTTGGCGCGCTGAGCTTGATCTTGCGCAGCAGCCCGGCCAGCGGCTGGAGCACCGGCTCCATCATGGCCGAGTGGAACGCGTGCGAGGTCGCGATCCGTTTGAAGGCAATGGCGCTCGCGGACAGCCTCTGCTCCAACGCGTCTATCGCATCGAATGGTCCGGAAACGACGCACAGACCCGGAGCGTTGACCGCCGCGAGCGCCAAATTGTTACCCAGGAACCCCCCGATCCTCGCCTCCGCGGCGCGGACGGCAACCATTGCGCCGGGGGGCTGCGCCTGCATCAGCCGGGCGCGCTCAGCCACCAGCGCCAGCGCATCCTCGAGCGGGAACACGCCCGCCACACAGGCGGCAACGTATTCGCCCAGGCTGTGGCCGAGCAGGGCCGAGGGCTTCACGCCCCACTGCTGCCAGAGTTGGGCGAGCGCGTGTTCGACCACGAACAGCGCGGGCTGGGTGAGCCTGGTTTCACCCAGCAGCTTCGCCGCAATCTCGGACTTTTCGGGACTGGGAAAGATGATCTCGCGCAGATCGAGCCCGAGCCGCGGCCGCAGGAGATCGCAACTGTGATCGATCTGCCGGCGCAGTTCCGGCTCGGTGTCGTAGAGTTCGCGGGCCATGCCGATGGCCTGTGATCCCTGGCCGGGAAACAGGAACGCAACCGGCGGCGCCTCCCGATCGTCCGCCCCCTGCACCACCCGCTTCGGATCGCGCAGGGTGAGTGCACGCACGGCATCGGCCGCGCTGTCGCACACGACCGCTCGTCGATGGGCGAAGACCTTGCGGCCGGCTTGGAGCGTGAATGCGACATCCGCGAGATCCAGCGACGGATTTTGCTCGAGGTGGGCGGCCAGGTTGTCGGTCGCCGTCTCCAGGGCGGTCGCGGTCCGGGCGGAAAGGACCAGCAGTGCACCGGGGCGCGCGGGACTCGTCGTCGGCAGGTCGGGCGCCTCCTCGATCGCCACATGCGAGTTGGTGCCGCCAATCCCGAACGAGCTCACCCCCGCCCGTCGCGGCGTCCCGCTCTTCGGCCAGGGACGCAGCGTGGCGTTCACGAAAAACGGGCTGCCGGCAAAATCGATCTTCGGGTTCGGCTGCTCGAAATGCAGGCTGGGCGGAATTTCCCCGTGCTGCAGCGCCAGCACGGTCTTGATCAAGCCGGCGACTCCGGCGCCGATATCGAGGTGGCCGATGTTGCTCTTCACCGAGCCGATGGCGCAGAACTGCCCACGCTCGCCACCGAGCCCGAAGGCCTTGGTCAGTCCGGCAATCTCGATCGGATCGCCCAGGGGAGTGCCGGTGCCGTGGGCCTCGATGTAGGAAACCGTTTCGGGTGCAAAACCGGCCTCCGCCTGCGCCATGGCGATCACCTCCGCCTGCCCGTCGATGCTCGGCGCCGTATAGCCGATCTTCACAGCGCCATCGTTGTTGATCGCAGTGCCCTTGATCACCGCGCAGATCGTGTCGCCGTCCGCGAGCGCGTCGCTCAGCCGTTTCAAGACGACGACTCCGGCGCCGTCGCCCAATACCGTGCCGGCCGCCTGGGCATCGAAGGCGCGGCAGTGGCCATCCGGTGAAAGAATCCCACCCTCGAGGTGGTGCTGGCCGCGGTTCGGCGGAAACGTGATCGACACACCGCCCGCCAGCGCCACATCGCACCGGTAACCCAGCAGGTTCTGCACCGCGGTGCACACGGCGACCAGCGAGGTCGAGCAGGCCGTCTGGAGGTTGATGCTCGGTCCCCGCAGGTTGAACTTGTAGGAGACTCGCGTCGGCACGAAGTCGCCGTCGTTCGCGATCATCGTCGGAAACAGGCCCACGTCGGCCACGAGGTTGGGGTTCGTGAACAGGTTCGTGAACAGGTAGGTGTTCATGCTGGCCCCGGCGAAGACCCCGATGAGCCCGGGATAGGTCTCGGGATTGCAGCCGGCGGCTTCCAAGGCCTCCCACGCGCACTCGAGGAAAACCCGGTGCTGGGGATCCATCACCCTCGCCTCCTGCGGATTCATGCCGAAGAACGCCGCGTCGAACCACTCCGGCCGCTCCAGCACCGCGCGGGCCTTGACGTAGCGGGGATCCTTCAGGTTCGGCGCATGCTCGATTGGCAGCCACTGCGCCTCCGCATCCGCGAAGAACGACACCGCCTCCACGCCGTGGCGCAGGTTGTGCCAGAATTCCGCGAGATCCCGAGCCTTGGGAAAGCGACCGGACATCCCGATGATGGCAATGCTCTCCTGGGGTTCTGGTTGATTCATGAGGCGAAAATGCGGTTGGTACTGGCCGGCGATCCGCCGGCGCTGGTCGGGGAAGAGGTTGAGCTGACCGGGTAACGGCCGGTCAGCGGGAATCTATCAGGCTGAGCTTGCGGCCATCGCCCGGCGGCGGTTCATCGCCCCCTGGCGCATCCGGTTTCGCTCCTCGATCTTCTGGCGGAAGGAATCGTCGCGTCCGGATGACGGCTGCTGATCGGCGATGAACCGCGCCAGCGTCCGGATGGTCGGAAACTGGAAGAGCTTCAGCACCGGCACGTCGATCTTCAGCGTTTCGCGCAGCCGGTTCTGCACCTGGACCACCTGCAGCGAGTGGCCGCCGAAATCGAAGAAGTTGTCCTCCACGCCGATCTCCTCGACGTGCAGGATGTCCTTCCAGATGGCCGCGACCGCCTGCTCGATGCCGCCCTTGGGCGCCACGAACTCCCGGTTGGACGCGGCTCCCGCTCCGGCGGGTGATGGCAGCGCCTTCCGATCAACCTTGCCGTTGGGCGTGAGCGGCAGCTTGTCCAGCACCACGTAAAGTGCCGGCACCATGTGCTCGGGAAGCTTCTGCTTGAGGAAATCGCGCAGCACGGCCGCCGCGGGAGCCTCATCGCCCGAGGGCACCACATACGCGGCCAGTTGCGGATCGTCGGGATTGTCGGTGCGCACCACCACGATCGCCTGGCGAATGTCCGAGCGCTGCATCAGCGCGGCCTCGATCTCGCCCAGTTCGATCCGGTGGCCGCGAATCTTCACCTGGTGATCCACCCGGCCGAGGAACTCGATCACCCCGTCCCCGCGGAACCGAACCAGGTCGCCCGTGCGGTACATCCGCGGCGCCGCCGCGTCCGTTCCAGGTTGCGCGGACGCCGCGAATGGATCGGGCACAAACCGTTCCTTCGTCAGGTCGGGCCGGCGCCAGTAGCCGCGGGCCACGCCGTCGCCGCCGATCCAAAGCTCACCGGGCACACCGACCGGCAATGGCTGCCGGTTCGGGTCGAGGATGTAAACCTGCTGGTTGGCCAGCGGCCGGCCAATCGCCACCGCACCGGTTGAACTCGGCTCGTCAATCACCCGGTGCGTGGTTGACCAGATCGTTGTCTCCGTCGGCCCGTACATGTTGATCAACTCGCCCGAGAGCAGCGGCAGCAGTTCGCCGGCTAGCCCGACGCCGAGGGCCTCGCCGCCGACCATCAACTGCTTCAATCCGCGCAGCGTCGCGGCGGTTTCGGGACTGCCGGCCAGCAGCCGGGCGAATGAGGGCGTACATTGCAGATGCGTCACGCGGTGCCGCGCCATCTGCTCGACCAGCGAAACCGTGCGGACCGGACTCGCCGGCTCCTCCGCCCCAGCCTGCTGCCACTCCGCCCGCACCCGATCCAGCAGTTCCAGGCTCGCCAGCGCCGCATCCGTCTCGACCCCGAAATCGATCAGGCACGCAATTTCGTCCACGCCGATCGCGGAGAGCTTGGCGAGCACCTTCCGGCAGGTCTCGGGCGTCCCGAGCAGCCCGCAAACCTCGAAATATCGGTTGAACGAATACTCGATCAGCGCCGTTTTCTCCTCCGCGCTCAGCCCCTTCATCTCGGCCCCGGGATAAAGCGCCTGCGTCAGGCCCTGGAGCAAATCGACCGAGTCCGCGAGGTAGCGGCACAGCGGATCATGCACCTTCGCCTTCACCGCCGCGAGGTCCTCCCCGACGAACGTGTGCAGCGCGATCGTCACGCAGCCGTCGTCGTGGCCCGCGTCGCGGCGGGCCTGGCGGTAGAGCTTGATCTTCTTCGCCAGGTCATCGAGCTCCTGGCCGAGGAGGTGGGTGAGCACGCCCGCGCCCATCTCCCCCGCCAGCCGAAAGGTCTCGGGATTTCCGGCCGCCGTGACCCACATCGGTAGCTCCGGCTGGATCGGTCGTGGATAAATCTTCACCTCGACCGGATTGCCCCGGCCGCCCGGAAACTGCATCGGCTCGCCCCGCCAGAGCTTGCGAACGGTCTCCATGCTCTGCCGCATGACGTCGCGCCGGGTGGCGAAATTCTCCGGCCGGAGCGTGAAGTCGCGATCGTGCCAGCCGTTGGCCACGGAGATGCCGACCCGCCCGTGGGAGAGGTTGTCCACCACCGACCATTCCTCCGCGATCCGGAGCGGATGGTGGAGCGGCGTCACGATGCTGCCGGCCCGAATCTGGACCTTGCTGGTGACAGCGGCGATGGCCGCCCCGACGACAGAGGGATTTGGATACAGCCCGCCGAACGAGTGGAAATGCCGCTCCGGCGTCCACACGGCCTTGAAGCCGTGGCGGTCCGCGAACTTCGCGCCTTCCAGCAGCAGCCGATACCGGTCGCCATTGGCGGACTCGTCCTCGCTGGCAAAGTAGAAGAGGCTGAAATCGAGCGGCTGCTTCGCGGGAGTTGCACGCTTCGCCGCGGCGAGGCCCGGCATCCGGGCGGCGTCGGAAAGGACGACCACCTTGAACCCCCGGGTCAGCGTCCAGAAGAGTTCGAGCACCGAGATGTCGAACGAGATGCTCGTCAGCGCGAGCCAGACGCCCGGTTCGGTGCCGAGCGCCCGATCCATCCCCGCGAAGAAGTTCACCACGTTCCGGTGTGTGACCATCACGCCCTTCGGATTGCCGGTGGAACCCGAAGTATAGAGGACGTAGGCCAGATGGCCGGGATCGAGAGCCGCCGGTGCGAGGGCCGGGGCGCCGTCCGACTGCGCCAGCACGTCCCTGACCTTGGGTTCGTCCAGGCAAATCACCGCCGCCTGGTGCGGCGGGAGCTTCGGCAACAGATCGAGCTGGGTGATCAGCACCGGCGCCTGCGAGTCCTGCAGCATGAATCCGATCCGCTCCTTGGGATAACCCGGATCGAGGGGCACGTAGGCACCGCCCGCCTTGTGGATCGCCAGCAGCCCCACCATCATGTCCAGCGACCGTTCGAGGCACACGCCCACGAGGACGTCCGGCCCCACGCCATATTCGCGCAGCTGGGCGGCCAGGCGATCCGCCCGGGCGTTCAACTGCTCGTAGGTGAGCTCGCGGTCGTCGAACACCAGCGCCGTCGCCTGCGGGGTTCGGGCCACCTGCTCCTCGAACAGCCGGGGCAGGCAGCGCTCGCGGGGATAATCCGCCGCCGTGGCATTCCACTCCCCGAACAGCTGCTGGCGCTCCGCCGCCGTGAGCATCGGCAATTGCGAAACCTTCTGCTCCGGCTGCGCCACCATCCCCTCGAGCAGCGTCTGGAAATGGCCCAGGAAGCGCTGGATGGTCGCGCCCTTGAACAGGTCAGTCGCATACTCCGCGGTCACCTGCAGCGAGCCATCCTCGCCCTCGATCGCCCAGACCGTGAGGTCAGACTTCGCCGTTCCCGTATAAACCGGCTCGATGCTCAGCCGGATCCCGCGAAGCTTCAGCGGTGCCGTCGGCATGTTCTGGAGCGCAAAATAGACCTGGCAGATCGGATCGAAGCTGAGGTTCCGCTGCGGTTGCAGTTCCTCCACCAGCTTCTCGTAGGGCATCTCCCGGTGCTCGAAGGCCTCCAGCGAGACATCCCGGATCCGCGCCAGCAGTTCCTTGACCGTCGGATCGCCCGACAGATCGGCCCGCATCAGCACGGTGTTGATGAAGAAGCCGACGATCTCCTCCGTCTCGGCCGAATCGCGGCCGGCAAGCGGCGATCCCACGACCAGATCGCTCTGGCCGGAGTAGCGCTGCAGCGTGGCGTAGAATCCCGCCATCAGCGTCATGAAGAAGGTGACCCGGTGCCGGGTGCTGAGCTGCTTCAGCTCGTTCACCAGTGCGGGGGGCAGCGTCTGCACCACCGTCTCCCCGCGATGCGATTGCACCGGCGGGCGCGGAAGGTCGGTCGGCAGCTCCAGCAGCGCGGGCGAGCCCGCCATCCGCTTTTTCCAATAATCGACGAGCCGCTGCAGGGTGTCGCCCTGCAGGTACTCATGCTGCCATTCCGCGAAATCGGCATACTGGATCGGTAGTTCGGAAAGCTGCGGTTCATGGCCGTCGGCGTACGCCTCGTAGCAGGCGCCGATCTCCCGGTAGAGGATCGCCATCGACCAGCCGTCGGAGGCGATGTGGTGCATCACGAGCATCAACGCGTGCTCGCTGGGTGCGAGCCGGTACAGCCGCACCCGCAGCAGCAGGTCGCGCTGGAGATTGAAGGGCTTCGACGCCTCCTCCTTCGTGAGCCGGGCGAGTTCCGTCTCGCGCTGTACCGCGGGAACCGCCGTGAGGTCCGTCACCGGCAGGGTGAGCGCACAGGATGGCTGGATCACCTGCATCGGTTCGGAGCCAACAGCGACGAATGTGGTGCGCAGCGCCTCGTGGCGTTCCACCACGGTGGCCAGCGCGCGGTCGAGTGCACGTTCGTCCAGCGTCCCGGAGAGCCGCACCAGGTAAGGGATGTTGTACAGCGGCGAACCCGGCTCCATCTGTTCGAGGAACCAGAGCCGGCGCTGGCCGGAGGACGCCCGGATCATCTGGGGGGCGGCGGCGGTGGGTGGGGTGTCCGGCAGCAGATCGGCGGGCGCAGGGGTGAAAGTGGGAGTCGCTTCCATGGACGGATTAATTGGGTTGCAGAATCTTGGTTTCGGGCGCGGCGAGGCGGCGTTTCATCCGCGGGAGGGACCGGGCGCCAGTGCTCCCGGCGCCCCGGCGCCCGAGTTCATCGGCCAGCATGGCCGTGGTGGGTTGATCGAAGAGCGTGCGGACCGACAGGGTCGCCTGGAGCGCGCGATTGAGCCGCGTCACCGCCTGGGCCGCCTGGAGCGAATGCCCGCCGAGTTCGAAGAAATTATCATCCCGCCCGATCGGGGAGCGCCCAAGGATTTCGCTGAAGATCCGTGCAATCGTCTCCTCGGTGGCGCCGACCGGCGGGGCATGCATTTTCCGCCCGGCTCCGGCACCCGATTCCGGCCGGGGCAGCACCCGGCGATCGATCTTTCCATTCGGCGTCAGCGGCCAGCCCGGCAGCGGGACGACTGCGGCCGGCACCATGTAGCCGGGCAGCTTCGCGCGCAGCCATTCGCCCAATGCCGCCGCAAGCGCGCCGGCGTTCCCGCCCGGCAGTCGATTTTCCACCGGCTCGTCCGCCGATTCCGAATCCGACGCGGCCGGGATCACATAGCCGACCAGTTGCGGTTCACCGCGTCCATCCGGGCACGCCAGCACGAGCGCCTCGCGCACCGCGGGATGGGCGTGAAGCGCCGCCTCGATTTCGCCCAGTTCAATCCGGCAGCCGCGGATCTTCACCTGGCCGTCAATCCGGCCGAGGTACTCGATTTCGCCGCGCTCGGTCCAACGCACGAGATCGCCCGTCCGATAAAGCCGTGGCACCCGGCCCGCAGCCGGGGCGCCGCTCCCGGCAAGGGGATCCGGCACGAATTTCTCCGCGTCGAGTGCGGGACGGTTGAGGTAGCCGCGCGCCAGGTTCTCGCCACCGACGTGAAGTTCACCCGGAACACCCTCAGGCACCAGCCGGAGCTCGCGATCGAGGATGTGAACGTACGTGTTGTCGATCGGGCGTCCGATCGAGGGTGCCTGGGCATCGTCCCGGCTCTCGACGAGACCGGCGGTCGACACGACCGTGTTCTCGGTCGGGCCGTAGTTGTTGATCAACCGGCACGGGAAATTCGCGGGTGGGCGCCGCTTCAGCTGATCGCCACCGGTGAGCAGCGCCCGCAATGCCATGGCGTCGGGCCAGGGCTCGTTCATCGCGGCCTCGAGCACCGGCGTCGGCAGGAACGCGATCGTGATCTGCTGCCGCGCCAGCCAGCGCCACAGCTGCGCCGGCGCAATCCGGGTCTCCTCGTCGGGGAGGTGCACGCTCGCCCCGCAGGCGAGGTAGGGCCAGATTTCCCAGATGGAGGCGTCAAAGGCGGGGCTCGCCAGGTGCGTGGCGCGATCACCGGCGGTGACGCCGAATTCCCGCTGGTGCCAGCCGATCAGGTTCATCACCGAGCGATGCTCGATCTGCACGCCCTTCGGCTGCCCGGTGGAACCGGAGGTGTAGATGATGTAAGCGAGGTTCTCCGGCGCTGGCGGCCGGCCGGAACGGCGGCGGGGCTGGTCAGTGGCGGGCACCTCCTGCGCCGCTGCCCGGCAATCCGCGGCATCAAACGCAATTGTCATGGCGGTGCTGGCCGGAAGCCGCGGAAGCAACCGTCGCTGGGTCAGCACGACCGGCGCCGCCGAGTCGCCAAGTTGGAAGGCGAGCCGCTCTGGCGGATAATGCGGATCCAGTGGCACGAATGCGCCCCCGGCCTTCCAGACTGCCAGCCACGCGACCACCATTTCGACCGAGCGCTCCATGCACACGGCAACCAGCGTCTCGGCTCCGACCGAGGAGTCCCTGAGTCGCCGGGCCAGCGCGTCCGCCGCGCGGTTCAGCTCCGCATACGTGAGGGTCAGCGTCGGATCGGAGATCGCCACCCGATCCGGCATCCGGGAGGCGCAGGATTCAACCAGCGTGTGCACGCAGGCGGTGCGCGGAAAGTCCGTCATCCGGCCGCGTCCGCGTGCCAGCAACTGCTGGCGCTCCCGCGGGGAAAGTACCGGCAGCGCCCGCACGGGCAGGTCGGCGCCGGCGCCGGCAAACGCCTCCAGCGCCACGCGAAAGTTCCCCAGCAGCCGGGCCATGGCCGCACCGGTGAAGCGACGGCGATCGTAGAGCAGTTTGACGATCGTGGACGCCCCGCCGTACGCATCGATCGCCAGCGGATAATTCGGCTCGCTGCGGGTCTCGAAGCTCCGCCGGGCCCATTTGCCACCCAGCTGGCTGAGCGCGGACTCCCACGATGGCTCCTGATAATTGAACAGCGCCTCGAACAGCGGCCGGCCTGGCGGCACCTCGCTCCACTGCTGGATCTTCATCAGCGGCGTGTGCTCATACTCGCGGAAGGCAACCCAGTGCTCCCGCAGCGCCTTCAGCCAGGGGCCGATTGCCGCATCGGGATCCACCCGCAGCCGGACCGGAACGGTGTTGATCAGCAGCCCCACCATCGTGCCGGCACCCTCGACCGGGATGTGCCGGCAGGCACGGACCGCCCCGAACACGACCTCCTCCTCGCCGGTGTAACGGCTCAACACGAGCCCCCACGCCGCCTGCATCAGGGTGTTCATCGTCACCTCGTGCCGGCGCGCCGCGGCATGCAGCGCCTCGTTCATCGCATCGGTCAGCCGGAAACCAAGCTCGCCCCGAGGCGCCACGTCCCCCAGCGCATCGCCCGCGGGCCGTGCGAGGGGCAGCTCCGTCGGTGCGGCCAGTCCGCGCAGGTACCCACGCCAGAAGTTTTCCGCCCGATCCAGGTCGAGTGTCTGCAGCCAGTCGATGTAGTCGCGGTACGGACGTGGCGGCGGCAGCTCCAGCGGCGCGCCCCGAACCAGCCCGTCATGCAGGTCCAGCACCTCGCGAAACATCACCCCCATCCCGCGGCCATCCAGCAGCAGGTGATGAAAAGTGCTCACAAACCAATGGTGCTCGGGCCCGCCGCGCAGCAGCGCCACCCGCAGGAGCGGCCCGGCCAGATCGCCAAATCCCTCGCGCCGATCGTCGGCCAGATATTCCTCCAGCCCGCGCCGGGCCTCCGACTCGCTGCCAAATTCCAGATATTGGAAATCGAGCCGCACCGCACTGGCCGGATGAACCACCTGCCGCGGATCCCCCCCCTGCTCCAGATGGAAGCTCGTCCGGAGGATCGCATGCCGCGCGATCACCTCACGCCAGGCCCGCTCGAATTCCGCCGGCTCGATGGCTTCGCGCAACTCGCCGACGACCTGCTCCAGGTCGACCCCGGGCGACACCGCGTTCAAGCGGTGAAACAGCATGCCCTGCTGCATCGGGGAAAGCGGATAGCTATCCACGCCCCTGTCGGGGTGAACTCGCATGTCTGGGACCATTTCGGGGCCCAGTCTAGGACAGTTGCGTTTCCCTCAGAAGTGGGTCTCCGCCCCAGAACCGATGCGGGTTTCACCGCCAGCATGCGTTTCGGAAGGGTGACTCCCCATGGTCGCCCCGTTCCAAAACGCGTTCAATGGCTCCATGCACTCCCTCTCGGCCCCCCTTGTGGGACCCACCCGGGATTCGCGGGAGGTCCGGGCAACCACCGGTCTCCCACCCGCTTCTCCGCCTCCCGCCTGGCCCGTGGCCATCCTGGGAGTCCCCTTCGATCCGGTGAACCTCGCCGGCGCGATCAATCGCATCGATGCGATGATCGCGTCACGCCAACCCCACTACGTCGTCACTGCCAATGTCGATTTCCTCGTGCAGGCGCACCGCGACGTCGAGTTGCGACGGATCCTGCTCGAGGCCGACCTCGTCCTCTGTGACGGCACGCCAGTGGTGTGGGCCTCGCGCTGGATGGGCAACCGGCTGCCGGAGCGGGTGGCCGGTTCCGACCTCGCCCCGGACTTGATCCGCTCAGCCGCCGAACGCGGTCACCGCGTGTTCTTCCTTGGTGCCGCGCCCGGCGTCGCCGCCGCCGCCGCCGCCCGACTCCAGTCCCAATTTCCGTCGTTGAACATGGTTGGTCACTACGCCCCGCCGTTCGCCGGCCTGCTCGAGATGGACCACGCGCGAATTGTGGAGCGGATTCGGGAGGCGCGACCCGATCTGCTGCTGGTCTCGTTCGGATGTCCCAAGCAGGAAAAATGGATTGCGATGCACTACCGTTCGCTCGGCGTCCCCGTGGCCATCGGCGTCGGCGCCACGCTCGATTTCCTCGCGGGCCGGGTGAAGCGTGCCCCCGCCTGGATGCGCGAGAGCGGCACGGAGTGGATTTACCGGCTGGCGCTCGAACCCCGCCGGCTTTTCCGCCGCTACGCCAGCGACCTCGTCTGCTTCCTGCCGACCTTCGCCGCCCAATGGTGCCGGCTCGCCCGCCGCCGGTCCGGCGGCGCCGCGCCCCGGCTGATCGCCTTCGCGCCGCCCGGGTGGTGCGGCGTGGATGCGGGCGCCAGCCTCACGCGCACCGCCTTCGAAGCCAGCCCCGGCTTCTGGCAAAGTCTGCCGGCCCGGGTCGAGCATTGCCTGGTCGACCTCGCGAAGGTGCGCGCGATCGACGGCACCGGCATCGCCTTCCTCATCCGCTGGCGGAAGCAGCTCCACGAGCGCGGCCGCCAGCTTGTCCTGCTTGCGCCCAGCCGCCGGCTGCGCCGGATTTTCGAGGCGCTCAGGCTCACCGGCCACTTCGCCATCGCCCGCGATGTCGCCAGCGCCGCCGAACTCGCCGAAAGCATCTCCACGACCTCGACCGTCCTGAGCGACGGAACCACCCGCTCGCTCGCCTGGTGCGGTGAGATCATCGCGGCGAATGCCGATGACGTCTGGCGGATGACGACCGATCACCTGCAGGCCTTTCGCGGCGGCGGAGTCACCCTCGTCCTGGTGGATCTGTCGCGGCTCCGATTCATCGACAGTTCCGGCGCCGCCCTGATGCTGCGGCTGAAGCGGTGGGCGCAGCAGCTGCCGATGCAGGTGCTGTTCACCGATGCCCAGGCAAATGTCCGCAATGTGCTCCGCCTGTCGCGACTCGATCAGCTGCTGCTGGAGGGAGCCCAATGAATCCGGGCAATCCATTGGCGGCGAGGTTCGCGATGATGCCGCTCTTCAACGGGTGCCCGCCGGTCGGAGACTGGCGCCTCGGGACCACTGTCGCATCCGAAAGCGTGAAACCGGAAAACGCCACCCCATGAGAATTGGCCTGACCACCTCCGTCATGCAGCGCGGGAAGTCCGGCGTCGGCCAGTACGTGCTGGCGCTGGTGCGGGCGCTGCTCCCTGCCACCTCCCGGCACGAGCTCACGCTCTTCGCCCTCGAGGACGATGTTCCCCGTTTCGAATTTGCCCGCGGTGCCTGCCGGATCATTCCGGTGCCGGAACGCCACCGGCCGCCCGCGCGCGACATCCTCTGGCACCAGGCCGAACTGCCGCGGCTCGCCCGCCAGCATGGGCTCGATGTCCTCCACGTGCCGAGCTACCGGCGAATGCTGTGGCGGCGGCCCTGCGCACGCGTCGCCACCATCCATGACCTCGCACCATTCCGGCTGCCGGGCAAATACGACTGGAAGCGGATGTTCTACGGCCGCGTGATCGCCCGTCAGCTGGCCCACCGCCAGGACGAAATCGTCGCCGTCAGCCGCGCCACCGCAGCCGATATCACGACCTACTTCCACATCCCGGCAGCCCGCGTCACTGTCGTGCCCAATGGGCTCGATCACGCGCGGTTCAAGCCGGCTGAGCCGGGCCGGCCGACGGCGGAGGTGGCCCGGCCCCATGGCATCCGGCCGCCATTCTTCCTTTACGTCGCGCGACTCGAGCATCCGGGAAAGAACCACGCCCGGTTGATCGCCGCCTTCAACGAATTCAAGACCCATACGCCCTCGCCCTGGCAACTCGTGCTGCTCGGCAGCGACTGGCATGGCGCATCCGTCATTCACGAACTCGTCCGGCGCTCGCCGTTTGCCGCCGACATCCACTGCCTCGGCTTCGTCCCCGATTCCGCGCTGCCCGACTGGTATCGGGCCGCGAGCGCGTTCGTGTATCCGTCGCTTTTCGAAGGGTTCGGCCTGCCGCCGCTCGAAGCCATGGCGTGCGGCTGCCCAGTGCTTGTCTCCACCGACGGCGCCGTTGGCGAGGTCTGTGGTGGAGCCGCGCTCAAGGCGGATCCGCGCGACGTCGCCTCGCTCCAGCGACAGCTCACCCGGCTGGCCGCGGATGAGCACCTGCGGGACCGGCTGCGAGCCGCGGGGCTGGTTCATGCCCGGGAGTTCGACTGGAGCCGGACCGCCGAGCGGATGCTCGAGGTCTATGCCCGCGCCGCGCGCCGGCAGTGCACGCCTCTCATGACAACTGCCGCCAAGCTCGCCCATTAGTCTGCGGGCCAAGCGTTCTCGCACCGCCACCCCGGCTTAACGCCCGATCGCACCCCCGCCACCCATCCCGGATGCAATCCTCAACCCGCTTTCAAGCTCATCCCTCGCCCGTTTTCCCCGGCCCGCGCGCCCTGCGCTCGACGATACCACGAGCGCCGGAATCCGCATTGTCCGGCGGACCCTTGCGGTCCGCGCCCAACCCCCTTTTGGGTGCGCACCCACTGTCGCGCCCCCACGCGGGATCCTACATTGGGCCGATCGCCAACCTGGAACCCGCTACCTCTTGCACCCGATCCCCGTGAACAAGGAACTTCGCATCCTGGTCCTCGAGGACGTCGCGGCCGACGTGATGCTCATCAGCCGCGAGTTGCGCAACGGCGGGCTCCCCTTCCATGCCCAGCGGGTCGAAACCCGCGAGGAGTTCATCCGTGAACTCGAGCAGCATCCGCCCGACGTGATCCTTTCGGACCACGGGCTGCCCGCCTTCGACGGGTTCAGCGCCCTCACCCTCGCCCGCGAACGCTGCCCGGACACCCCTTTCATTTTTGTCACTGGTTCGATGGGCGAGGAACTCGCGATCGATTCGCTGCGCAGCGGGGCCATCGACTATGTCCTGAAATCGCGGATGGCGAACCTGGTGCCAGCGGTCCAGCGCGCCCTCCGGCTGGCCGAGGAACGCACCAAGCGCAAAATCGCCGAGAAGGAATTGCGCGACAGCGAGGAGCGGTTCCGACTCCTCGTCAGCGGCGTCAAGGATTATGCGATCTTCATGCTCGATCCCGAGGGCCGGATCTCGAGCTGGAACACCGGTGCGGAAGTGGTGCTCGGCCATCGCGCCCACGAAGCGATGGGCAAGCATTTCGAATGCTTCTACCGGCCCGAGGAACGGGCCGAGGGGAAACCCACCCAGGCGCTCGAAATCGCCCGCGCCAAAGGCCGGTTCGAGGACGAGGGCTGGCGGCTGCGCAAGGACGACACGCCGTTCTGGGCCCACGTCGACATCCGGGCGCTGCGGGATGAAGCCGGCAACCTGCGCGGCTTCACGCAGGTCACCCGCGACGTCACGGAGCGCCGGCGCCATCAGGAATCGCTGCGCAAGAGTGAGGACCGGTATCGCCGGCTCGTGGAGCTTTGCCCCGATGCGATCCTCGTCCTGAACGACGGCCAGATCGCCTTCGTCAATACCGCCGGGCTGCGACTGCTGGGCGCGGCCGACTCCGAGCAGCTCCTCGGCCGGCCGTTCCTCGACCTGGTGCCGGAGGAGCACCGCGAAAGCATTGGGCAGCGGTTGCGCCCCGCCCAGGATGGCACCTCCGGACCGTGGGACAGCACCGCGATCGAAAAGCGGAGCCTGCCCGCGGCGGGATTCACCGAGGAGGTGCTCAACCGGCTCGACCATTCCCAAATCATCGTGGAAATGGCCGCGATCCGGATTGGGTACGGCGACGAGCCGGCCGTGCAGGTTCTCCTGCACGATGTCACCGCGACCCGGGCGGCCGCGGCAGCGTTGCGGGAGAGCGAGGCGCGCAAGGCCGCGATGCTCGAGACGTCGCTCGACGCGATTGTCAGCATCGATCACAGGGGCGTGGTGCGGGAATGGAATTCGGCCGCCGAGCGCATCTTCGGCTATCGGCGCGATGAGGCGCTCGGCCAGCCGCTCGAGCAGCTGGTCGTGCCGCCCAACGTCACCGAAAAATACCTGCCGGGGCTCGCCGACTACCTGATGACTGGCGTGGGCAGCCTGATCGGCCGTCCGGTCGAGGTGATGGCGTGCCGCCGGGGCGGCGAGCAGTTCCCAATCGAGCTGGCGCTGACGCAGATTCCGGCCAGCAAACCGCCGTTCTTCACCGCCTTCATCCGGGACATCACCGATCGCCGGGAAAGCGAGGAGGCGCTCCGCCGGAGCGAGGCACGCAAGGCCGCCGTGCTCGACACGGCCCTGGATGCGATCGTGTCCATCGATGATCGCGGCAAGGTGGTCGAGTGGAACCCCGCCGCCGAGCGAATCTTCGGCTACAGCCGTGAACTGGCCCTCGGCCGCGACATGGCGGAGTTGATCATTCCGAAGACCAATCATGATCTCCATCGGAAAGGCATGGCGCGGTTCATGCAGACCGGCCGCGGCCGGATGCTCGGCCAGCGCTCCGAGATGATGGCGCTGCGCGCAAACGGCGGGGAGTTCCCGGTCGAGATCACCATCACGAAGATTCCCGGTGATGGCCCGGTGGTGTTCACGAGCTTCATCCGCGACATCACCGAGCGGCGGCGCACCGAGGAGGCGCTGCGCAAGAGCGAAGAGCGGTTCCGGCTCCTCGTCGAGGGCGTGGAAGATTACGCGATTTTCATGCTCGACACCCACGGGCGGATCACGACCTGGAATGCCGGCGCCGAGCGGATCGAGGGCTACCGCACGCAGGAAATCATCGGCCGCCGGTTCCATCGGTTCTACACGCCCGAGGACGTCGAACGGAAAAAACCCGACCAGGCGCTCGCGGTCGCCACCTCCGAGGGCCGCTACCATGACGAACGCTGGCTGGTCCGGAAGGATGGCGAAAAGATCTGGGCCAGCTTCGTGATCACCGCCCTCCGCGACGAGCACGGCAAGCTCACCGGCTTTTCCACCATCGCCCGTGACATCACGAAGCGAAAGCAGGCCGAAGACGAGATCCACCGGCTCAATGCCGCGCTGGAGACCCAGGTGCAGGAGCGCACGGCCGAGTTGCAGGCCGCGTACCAGGAGATGGAAACCTTTTCCTACTCGATCTCACACGACCTGCGCGCGCCCCTGATCCATATCGCCGGCTTCGTGGAAATGCTGCGCTCGGATCTCGAACCCAACCTGGATGAAAAGAGCCGGCGGCACCTCCAGACCATCTGCGATTCCAGCGAGCACATGGGCCGGATGATCGCGGATTTGCTGGCGTTCTCCCGGATCGGCCGGGCCGAAATGCACAAAGTGCGCGTCAGCCTCACGGATACGATCCGCGACGTTCAGCGCGAGCTGCAGCCGCAGCTTCAGAACCGCAAGGTGACCTGGATTGTCCCTCCCCTGCCCGAAGTGTTCGGGGATCCGTTCCTGTTGCGCCAGGCGATCTTCAACCTGCTGGCCAATGCCGTGAAATTCACGCGGACACGCGAGGAGGCCCGGATTGAGGTCGGCGCCGAGGTCACGGATCGCGAGACGATCGTTTTCGTGCGCGACAACGGGGTGGGCTTCGATCTGAGGTATGCGGCCAAGCTCTTTGGGGTGTTCCAGCGGCTGCATCCCGCCAACCAGTTCGAGGGCACGGGGATCGGGCTCGCCAACGTGCGCCGAATCCTCCACCGCCACGGGGGCCGCACCTGGGCGGAGGGCGCCCCGGATGCCGGCGCCACTTTCTTTTTCTCGCTTCCCGCATTCCCTGAGGACAAGCGATGAACTCGATCGAGAAATACATTCTCCTCGCGGAGGATGACAGCTTTGTCGCCGAGCTTGTCATGCACGCCCTCAGCAAGCATCCCACCGCGCCCAAAATCATCCACGTGAAGGATGGCGTCGAGACCCTCGACTTCCTGCATGGCCGCGGCTCCTTCTCGCGCCGGCCCGCCTCCAATCCCGCCGTCGTGCTGCTGGATGTGAAAATGCCGCGGCTCGACGGCATCGAGGTCCTGCGGCAGGTGAAGGGCGACGAGCGGCTCCGGACCATTCCGATCGTCATGCTGACCTCGTCGCACGACGAGCGCGACGTGAGCGAGAGTTACCGGCTCGGGGTGAACGCCTACGTCGTGAAGCCGGTGGAGTTCCGCCGGTTTGCGATGGTGCTGGAGCACCTCGAGGCGTTCTGGATGCACATCAATCATCCGCCGCCGGAAACCCGTTCGCTCCCGCTGGCGGCCGGCGGTGAATGAGCCTGCGCTGGGCGGCCCTCGATGAACACGGCCCGGCAACCCTCTCAGCCGCCACCGGACCCCTCCACCGGGCCCGAGCCGCACCCTGCCGAGGGACTGCGGATCCTGCTGCTCGAGGACAACGCACCGCACGCCGAACTCGTCGAGCATTACCTGCGCGAGAGCGGGCTGAAGTTCCGGCTGGTACGCGTCGAGACCCGCGAGGGCTTCGTCGAGCAGCTCGAGCAGTTCGCCCCGGACATGATTCTCTCCGACTACGCGCTGCCGGCGTTCGACGGTTCGACCGCGCTCACCCTGGCGAAGGAGTACGCGCCCCACACCCCGTTCATCTTCGTCACCGGCACCATGGGCGAGGAGGTGGCCATCGAGACCCTCAAGAACGGTGCCACCGACTATGTGCTCAAGACCCGGCTGGCCCGGCTGGGCCCCGCCGTCCACCGGGCGCTGCGGGAGTCGGCCGAGCGCCGGGAGCGCCAGCATGCCGAGGACAAACTCCGTCGCTCGCTCGAACAGCTGCGCGCGCTGACCACCTACCTGCAGTATGTCCGCGAGGAGGAACGCACCCGGATCGCCCGCGAGGTGCACGACGAGCTCGGCCAGGCCCTCACCGGCCTGAAGCTCGACATGTCCTGGCTGAGTTCGCGGCTCACGCAGGCGGCCGCGCCCGCCCTCGCCGATAAGGCGCGAACGATGACCGCCCACATCGACGCGACCATCCAGACCGTCCGCCGCATCGCCACCGAACTCCGGCCCGGAATCCTCGACAGCCTCGGGCTGCTCGCGGCGATTGAGTGGCAGGCCAACGAATTCCAGAACCGGACCGGCATCCCGTGCCAGGTCCGAATCACCGTCCGCGATGGCCGATGGTCGCACGATTTCACCACCGTGTTCTTCCGGATCTTCCAGGAGACGCTGACGAACATCATCCGCCATGCCCAGGCCACCCGCGTGGAGGTGCGGCTGGGCGAGCAGGCGGGGCATCTGGTGCTGACCGTGAAGGACAATGGCCGCGGGATCACCGAGGCGGAGATCGCCGGCGCCCGCTCGCTGGGACTCCTCGGCATGCGAGAGCGGGCCAAGCTGATCCGCGGTGAGGTCACGCTGGCCGGCACCCGCGGCCAGGGAACGACGGTGACACTGCGGGTCCCGCTGCCAGCCCCGGGCGCGTCATGAGGATCCTGATCACCGATGATCATGCGGTGGTCCGCCAGGGATTGAAGCAGATCCTGGCGGAGGAGTTCACGTCGGCGGAATTCGGCGAGGCAGCGACCGCGCAGGAGGCGATCGAGCGGGTGTGGAAGGAGAACTGGGACGTCGTGGTGCTCGACATCACGATGCCCGGCCGCAGCGGGCTCGAGGTGCTGAAGGAGATCAAGAAATCGCGGCCGAAGCTGCCGGTGCTGATGCTGAGCATGCACCCGGAGGATCAGTTCGCCGTGCGGTTGCTGAAAATCGGGGCCTCCGGCTACATGACCAAGGAGAGTGCACCGAACGAACTCGTCGGCGCCGTCAAGAAGGTGATTTCCGGCGGCCGCTACGTCAGTGCGGCCCTGGCCGAAAAGATGGCCTCGTATCTCTCGATCGATGTGCAGACCCCGCCGCACGAGCGGCTCTCGGATCGCGAGTTCCTGGTGCTGCGCCAGATCGCGTCCGGCAAGACGCCGACCGTGATTGCGAAGGAACTGGGGCTCAGCGTGAAGACGATCAGCACGTACCGGATGCGGATCCTCGAGAAGATGAGCATGACGAACAACGCCGAGCTCACCCACTACGCGATCCAGAACCAGCTCGTTTGAGCCCCGGCGCGGCTGAAGTGTTGGCGGTTGGACGCTTCACCGGGTGCTCCGGCATCACCGTGGTCATGCTCCAGACAGGATGAACCGGATTCACCTGGGGTCTCGACATCGTGAACAGCGTGACCTCTGCTGGCGGCGTGGGCGCGCTGCTGCAAATCGCCGATCACCCAAACGGGAAGACCTATCTTCCCAGCTATGACGGCAATGGGAACATCGCGGCGCTCGTGAACGCCGATACCGGCGAACTGGTGGCGGCGTACGACGGAGCGCGGCAGCGCGGAGATGGCCCAACCGCAAGGTTGGCCCGAAGGGCGCAGCCCTGCCGGCACCGCTCCAGCGGTGGCAGGGCAAGGCAATACTCCTCCTTTGGCGAACCCTCCAAGACATCCTCGACCAGCAAGGTATGGGGCACGTCTTAATAGAAGACATCGAGCGGTCGACGGCAGACATAGAGGCACCGCAAACAAGCTACGTTTTTGATCTGAAAAATACCGAAAGGACTGCAGAGGTGAATTCAGTCAAACAGACCGTTGCGGATACCAACGGGCTGCCTAGGCCAGGAACAGTGACCGTTATTGTAACTGAGAAGAAGCTGAGCGTTCCAGGAACCGCACTCAACAAGGTGATTCCAGGGGTGACTTCACCTGGCTCCGCGGGTAACGTGATTTTCCTTAATAGCCTCTGGCTGCCAGCCTATCCAAACACGCTTGCCCATGAGATTGGTCATGTCGGTGGCTATGTTGGGGATGATTTGCGCAAAGAACATAGTATCGATGAGGAGCATGTTATGTATGATCTAGGTGGAAAGAGTCGGCAAATCGACTTTGCATATAAAGATGCAATAAGGAATGTTGATATAGAGATCGATTCTGGTCCAAGGGATTAGTTATGAATCTATTTCTCATACCCTTGCTGGTTGCCGTCGGAGCCATCCTTGCCGCGTGCTCGTCCAGCACGAATGGCAGCGTGTCGCATGGCAACCCTGATGACGAGATTATGGCCGTTGGAGTAGAGGTACTGCGCACCATCTGTGAAGGCGCTTCAGTGAAAGTGCCCAGCGTGACGTATGTGGAAATTGCTGGAGCGAGCTCAGTACGCCTAATCGAGCTTGCGCGTATTCGCATTCCAATGCTCACACTGAAGCCAGGCAGGAATTATGATGTCGTGGGAGGTCGAGTGATAGATAGAGACACCGGTCAACGATGTTCGGCATTGAGCATTGAGGTACGGATGTCATCGGCTAAACTAGCTGAGGCATTTGAGGTGTGGATGAGCGGGACTATGGCAATCTCGCAGCGCATGTACAAGTTAGCGAGAACCGACAAAGGTTGGATTGTGACGGATATGGTTCGCGGGCCAATCACTTGATTGCGCTTGTAAGCGACACTGGCCAAGAACGCACCTGCAGCCGATAAGATCTCGCCTACATCTGACTGAACACCCCGATGGCTTGCCTGCCTCCTGCCACCGCGGTCCTTGCTTTCCGACATTCAGGGGGAGTGAAAAGTTGACATGGGGTGGTCAGGTGGGCGCTGAGGCCGCAACCTGACCACCGAGATGACAACTAACTGTTACCGATTTTTATCTGGTCGTAAGAGTTGCCGATTTGGCGACGCAGGGATTTTGGGATGATTGACGGGCTGGCGTCGTGTTTTGCGGCCGGATTGCCGCGCTCTGGTCGTCTCGTCACGCCATAGCGAAGTGACGGCGGAAACCGACCAAGATCGCCGTCGCACCTTCGGCGTACGTCGGGAGCCACCTCTGCAAAACGCCGGAGTTGAAAACTGCCATCCGCTGCCTAGGGTCAATCCATGAGCCTCACCGTGGACCAGATTGTTGAAGAAGCACAGCAATGGCCTGACGACGTGGTGGCCGACCTGGTGGACCGTCTCATGCTGGCCCGGCATGGGGTGAACAATCCAGCGCTGAGTCCAGCCTGGCGGGCGACAGTGGATCGCCGTGTGGAGGAAATTCGCAGTGGCAAGGAAAAGGGCATCCCCGGCGAAGTCGTCTCTGGCCGCATTCGAAAAATTGTCGGTCGGTGAAACCACACACCTTCCACCGGGAGGCCGATGAGGAGTACGCGCAGGCCGCGGCGCACTATGCGCGTTATCCAGGATTCGCATCTGCCATCGAGCGCGCGCACACGGATCGCGGCGTTTTCCTCGACCGTCCGAATCCGCTGATCCCCGGCTGAACACGGTAGTATCTGGCTAAAGATATTACACCCCCCGCGAGGGCCGGTTCATCAACCGGGATCCTATCGAGGAGTCCGGCGGGCTGAATCTGTACGGGTTGTGAGGGGCCGAGGGAGTCACGAACAATGGGGCTCCGGAATAGGGAGACGCCTCGCTGCGAGCCGCTCCGATCACGGCTTGGATCCCTTTGCGACTCTTGCGCATTTTTGCGGCTAATCACGATCTCGGGCGCAGCCGGCAAACTCCAATGCGATTCGCCGGTCGGAGATGCGGCGCCACCCGCCCGAGCAGATCCGCCAATTTACTGGAACCGTCCGACCGCAGTCCCCTTCAGCGCTTCACCCGCGCCATGCTCCGGTCATGTACATGGGAGAGCGCCAGCAGCGCGAGGATCGCCCCACCGAGGGCCCAGGCCATGTCGCTCTGCGTGTCCCAGCACCCACACGATCAGCGGCACCCCAACCAGCACCGGCGCCACTTCCAGCCACCAGGTTAGGCGATCGTGTGGACTAATAAAGGACCAGACGAATACCGGCAGCAACAGGGCCAGGAACCAAATCAGTCGGCGATCCATGCTGCCTTGGCGAATGCACCGGTCGACCGGGGGAAGCAATCCCTGATCCGCTTGTCCGGAGGGAAGAGCTTCCGGGTCGTCCGCATGGTCTGGTGCCTGGCCTGGGATTAGCCTGCATCCATCCCACCGCGGCAGCCGCCACCAAAGGTTATTTGTTGGACACAGAGTGCACAGAGGAAACACGGAGGTCACAGAGAACGGCAGGCTGGTTTTGCAACGGAACAACTCTGTGCCCTCCTGTCCGGCCTCTGTGCGCTCTGTGACCCAAGGATAAAAAACTGTGGATGCATCCGGGTTAGGTTGAAAACTGCCCAGTCGGGAATGAACTGGCGGCGGTCAAACACGGCTCCTAGCCTCTGGGGACAAGTCCTGCAACTGCTCCTCATGAACGCGCGACAACGGATCGGAGTCGTCATCGCCGCCCTGGTTCCCCTGCTGGGATGGGCCGACAAGCCCGACTATCCGGGCATCTGGAGCATCTGGGGGCAGCCGCTCAGCCGCGAGGGCCGTCCCTGGTACAAGGGCCATGTCGTCACCGTCGACTGGCGTGAGATCGAACCGCGCGACGGCGCATTCGACTGGACGGCGCTGGACACGGCCATCGCCGACGTGGCGAACCGTGACCTGTATGTGATGGCGATGGTCTACACCGGGCTGAAATCGCCCGACTGGATTTACGATCGTGGCGTGCCGGCGGTGGATACGGATTACCGCGCCGGTTCGCGCTATCCGTACTACCTGGCGCCGGAATTCCGGCACTATTTCAAGCGAATGATCGACCGGCTGGCGGATCACCTGGATCGCGGGCTGCCCGCCGCGTCCCGCAGCAAGCTCATCGCGGTGCAATGTCCCGTGGGCGCCTCCGGCGATCCCCATCCTTACAAGGTGGCGGCCGCCGAACGCGGCGGCGGTCTGGAGGGCTCGTTCGGATCGGGCGCGACGCGGATCGAGCCGGAACCCTGGTTCGCCTATCAGCAGGAAATGTTTCAACACTACTACCGCGCGTTCGCGCGCGCCTCGCCAGCGATCCACTGCCTCTTCAACACCATCTTCGATCCGGAACTCCACGCCTGGGCGCTGGAGGAGTTCCCCGGACTGTGGGTGAAGACCAACCGGATCGGCGACCGCTACCAGAATGCGGGCGAGGCTCGGCCCGACGGGTACCAGGTGACGCTGCCCGCCGTGATCCGGTCCTTCCGCAACGGCCGTGCGATCCGCGCGCGCTCGGAGATGGATATGACCACGCACGGCTGGTTCAAGGAGGCGCCGATGTGGAACATGTACTGGACCCAGCTCTGGGGCCTGCACAACGGCCAGGACATGCACAACCAGATGGAGTCCGATCTGAGGCAGGAGAAGTATTATCCGGCCTTCGCGTTCTATTCCGCCTATGCCGGCTACAAGGATCCGCGTGACAGTCATGGGGCCTGGTGCGCGCTGCGGGACGGGCTCGATTATGCCGACACGGTGCGCTTTCCCGAGTCGCAATTCGGCGCAGTCGGCGGCGGCGACAACCGCGACCGTTACGACGCGATTCTCGCGGCCATGGCGCGCTTCGGCGCCGCCCAGTCACCGCAGGGCTTCGCCCGCCGCACGAACTGGAAGGGGATGGACGACATCGGCGTCGAGATTTTTGCCGGCAACTTCGAACTGTATCTGCACCAGGTGGACGCTCAGGCAACCAGCCAGGGGCTGTGGCGCGTGGGTCCGCAGGAGCAGCCCTATGGCCGGTTCGCCCGCCGGTTCGATCATGCGTCGGGCCGTGACGCGATGTATTTCCGGATCGCGGACGGCTTCTTCGGCGAGCCGCTACGCGGGGGCTATCCGATCGACGTCCGGATCGTGTACCTGGACGCCGGCCGCGGCCGTTGGGCGCTGCGCTATGATGCGACCGGCAACCCGGAGCAGGTCGCGCTCGAGATCACCAAGACCGGATCGAACGAGTGGAAGGAGGCACGGGTGACGCTGCGCGATGCCGCCTTCGAAAACCGCGGCCCGCGGGGCGCCGACGTCATGCTCGTAAACCTCGATGACGAGGATGACACCTTTCATCTGGTTGAGATCACGCGCGCCACGGGGGATCGAAAAGGAAACTGGGGAGACGGCTGAACCGCCGTTGGAGATGTAGCCCTGGCTGCGCCCCAGGTGGCAAATTTTTTGAGCCCGGTCTGCACTCGCCTGCACATCTGAATTGTCCCGTGGGCGCAGGCGAGGCTGCGCCCTACAGGGACGAACAGTTCGACGCGTGCCGGCGGGCGCAGGCGAGGCTGCGCCCTGACAGAAATCCTGGGGTGCGCGACCCAGTGACGCTGCGGGATTCGCCCGCCACGCCCGGAGGAACGCACTCTGCCGGCATCGGTCTGCCGCAGAGTCTCACATCGCCACATCTCAAGGAGGAAACATCCATGGACATCATCACCATGCTCGTGATCGGTTTGCTGGTCGGCATCATCGCCAAATTCCTGCTGCCCGGGGACGATCCCGGCGGCATCATCGTCACGATTCTCATCGGCATCGCCGGTTCTTTCGTGGCGGGGTACATCGGCCGGGCCGCGGGCTGGTATGCCGAAGGCGAGCCTGTTGGCTTCATCGCCTCCGTGGTCGGTGCCATTGTCCTCCTCCTGCTCTACCGAGTCCTCTTCCGCCGGCGCCGGGGATAGCCGACGTTTTCACCCCAGGCTTCAATGAATACCCCGGATGACACCATGGACCGGATCCTCGCGGCCTTGACCGTGGTCACGGCGCCGGAGCATGCGGAAGCGACGCGCGAGGCGGTCAACCGGGCAATAAAACGTTTGTCGCTCTACAGAATCCTGGAACTCCGCCAGCGAATTCAGCGCGAACTGGAGTCCGGCCACCCCGAAGTCACCGCCACCCTGCTCATGATCGACGGGCAGTTGATCCTCCGCGAAATCGCCGGACTCCATGACTGGCGCTGATACCTCTGGGTGTCTGACTCTCCGACGGATCGTTCACGCTTGAGACGATTTGAACACCCAATCCTTGGCTGTGCACTCTGTGTCCCAATAAATAAATAACCTTCGGTTGCGGCTTTCGCCGCGGTAGGATGGATGCAGATTTAGGTGGAAAGGGGGAAACGCAGTCGGGGGCGCGCGATACCGCACGCCCCCTCCTCCCGCCAAAAATGTTCCTTAGCGCCAGATCGATGAGCCTGCGATCTCCCGCAGGGCAAGCTGCCCATCGATCAAGTCGAGCGTCGAGCGGACAACGGGAATCTCCTCGTCGAGCTGCGACGCGATTTCCGCACGAATCTCGAGAATCCGGTCGCGTGGCATCGCCTTGATCATGCTGCCAATCAGCGCGCTAATCGCCTCGGATTGCTCATGAATTGGAAGGCCCGCCAATGCGGAGAGGATCCAGGATGTCATGTCATTTTCCTCTTCCATCGCTCCCACAGTCATCCGCGAAGGCCCCGGGGTTCCCAAACGGCGCGAGGAGGGCCATGGGGTCTCCCCCGGGGTGACGGTCGCCGGAGCCCCGGTGGCCCGCGGACTACGTGCGGGCCGGCGCGGCTGATGAAAGGAGCTTAACGGGCCGGCCGAAAGCGGGATCCGCCCGCCCCCGACCCATGGAACCTCGCCTGCGGCCATGGCACGAAGGGAGGTGACCCTCGAGATCGCACTGCTGCTGTCGTTGATCGTGGTGGCGCTGATCCTGTTTTCCTTCGACTGGGTGTCCAGTGATGTGGTGGCGCTCGGGCTGCTGCTGGCCCTGATGCTCACCGGGCTGCTGCCGGTGAAGGCCGCATTTGCCGGATTCGGGAGTGAAACTGTCCTGATGATCCTGGGGCTGCTGATCATGACTTCGGCCCTGGTGAAGACGGGTGTCGTGGAAGTCGTCGGCCGCGCGATTCTCCGGCATGCGGGCAACCGGATGAGCACGCTGTTGCTGGCAATCATGCTCGGCGTGGCGGCGCTCAGTGCGTTCATCAGCAATACGGCCGCCGCGGCCTTCTTCATCCCTGTCGCAATCGCCGTGGCGGCAAAGACGAAGGTCTCACCCTCGCGGCTGCTGATGCCGGTGGCCTTCGCCTCGATCCTGGCAAGTTCGGTCACGCTGATCAGCACGTCCACAAATCTCGTGATCAGCGGGCTGATGGTGAATTCCGGGCTCGAACGGATGAGCATGTTTGAACTGACGCCGGTCGGGCTGCCGATTGCGATCACCGGGCTGGCCTACATGTACTTCATCGGGATCCGGCTCATCCCGGAACGCGCCCCTGCCGCCAGCCTGCTGGAGCAGTTTGGCGTTCGCTCCTACATCACGGAGGTGCTCGTGCTGCCGGAATCTCCCCTCGTTGGGAAAACCCTGGCCGAGGCCAACCTCGGTCGGGATCTCGACTTGTCCGTGGTGCGCGTCCTGCGGGAACCCGATACCTACCTGTGGCCGCGTCGCGACATGGTGCTGCGGGCCGGCGACGTGCTGCTGGTCGAGGGCGCGCGCAAGGACGTCCTGAAGGTCAAGGATACGGCGGGAATCGAGATCCGCCCCGAGGTGACTTTGTCCGACCCCGATCTCCGCACGGAGGAGGCGACGCTGGTCGAGGCGCTGATTGTGCCTGGCTCGTCGCTGGTCGGGCGCACCCTGCGGGGGATCGGGTTTCGCGAACGCTACAATCTCCAGGTGCTGGGGCTGAACCGCCACGGACGGAACCTGCTCGACAAGCTCAGCCGCGCGATCCTGCGCGTGGGCGACGTGCTGCTGGTGCAGGGCCGGCCGGGGGCGATCACCCGGCTGGCCGATTACGGCACGGTCAGCGTGCTCAATGCGGTGAACGACGAACGGGCACACCGACCGCGGGCCTGGCGGGCGGTCGCCATCTTTGCGGGATCATTGGGCCTCGCGGCCTTGAACATCCTGCCGCTGCCCGTGGCGGTCCTGCTGGGCGCGTTTCTGGTCTTTGTGACCCGCGTCATCGTCCCGGTCGACGCCTACCGCGACATCGACTGGCGGATCATCATCCTCATCGCCTGCATGCTGGCGCTGGGCCAGGCGATGGTGCAAACCGGCGCGGCGGAGTTCCTCGCCGGGCATGTCGCCATCCTGGCAAGCGAGTACCCGCCGGTCTGGCTCCTGGCGGGTTTCTTTTTTCTCACGGTGGCGCTCACCCAGCCCATGTCGAACCAGGCGGCCGCCGCGGTGATTCTCCCGATCGCGGTCCAGACGGCCCTCCAGCTCGGGCTGAATCCCCGCGCCTTCGCCATCGGGATTGCCGTGGCGGCGAGCTGTTCCTACCTGACGCCGCTGGAGCCCGCCTGCATCATGGTGTATGGTCCCGGCCGGTACCGGTTCATGGACTTTGTCCGCGTCGGCGGGCCGCTGGTGCTGGTCCTGTTCGCCATCGTGATGGTCCTGGTGCCCCGCTACTGGCCGCTGGTGCAGCCGTGATGGCCCAGGCAGCTTCCCCGGAAAGTTTCCACTGTGCGATTCGATGTCGCAGCTTTATGTCGAATCGCAGGGCCGGATTCGGTCACGGGCGCGCTCAGCGGGCCGCCTCGACTGCGAGTTCGTGGCAGCGTTTCAGGTCGATCTTGCCCGTCCCCAGCATCGGAATCCGTTCCACTCGCCGGATGAGCTTCGGCACCCAAAGATTGGGCAGCCCCAGATCCATCAGCCGGGTCCGCAGGCTGTCGGCCGAAACCTCGTGCACCGTGAGCAGGACCAGCGCCTCGCCACGCGTGGCATCGGGCACGCCGGCGACAAACAGGGTCGGGTTCTCCAGCTGATCCCAGGCGAAGGCCTCGAGGATCTTCTGTTCAATCGTGCCGTGCGGAACCATCTCGCCGCCGATCTTCGAAAACCGCGAAAGCCGGCCCTCGATGAAGAGAAAGCCGTCGTCATCGAACCGGCCGAGATCCCCCGTCACGAACCATCCGTCCTCGAAGGCCGCCCGGGTCTTCGCCGGGTCGTCCAGGTAGCCCGCAAAAACGTTGGCCCCCCGGAACAGCACGACGCCGGACTCCGTCAGCGGCAGGAACGCGCGGGTCTCCGGATCCATGATACGGGCGGACATGCCCGGCATCATCCGGCCGACGCTGCCGGTGCGCTTCCCGATCTGGGGCTGGTTGGTGGACAGCAGCACCGGTGGGTGCGGCTGGTTGATGTTCGAGGCCGGGGTGGTCTCCGTGAGTCCATACCCCTGCAGAATCTCGATGTGGAACGTCTCCAGGAAGGCGCGATAGAGATCATCGGGCAGTTTCTCCGCGCCCGTGACCACGAGTTCCAGCGAACGCAACTCGGCCGGCTGGGCCTTCTTCAGGATCGGCCGGATGAACGTCGGCGCTCCGAGCATGACCGTGGCGTGTTCGTCCCGAATGGCCTCGATGATCTTCCGCGTCTCCAGCGGGCTGGGCACCGTCACGACGCGACAGCCGCGGAGCATCGGGTACCAGAGTGTCACCGTGAAGCCGAAGCTGTGAAAGACGGGGAGGCAGCCGAGGAGCGAGGCGGACTCGGGCAGGATCGAGAGCGATGAGATCTGCGCGCAGTTGGCCAGAATGTTGCGGTGCGACAATGGGACGCCCTTCGGCTCGCCGCTGCTGCCGCTCGTGAAGAGGAGGCCGGCCTCCGCGTCATCCCCCCGATGCGGCAGCCCGAGCAGTCCGGCGCACCACTGGTTGGGGAGCAGCCAGGCCGCGAGCAGCCAGGGCAGGATTGCGCGCTTGCCGCCGGCCGCCTCGATCTCGGATTTCAGATCGAGCGTGCGCTCCGGCCAGGGGAAATTGGGCAGCTTCGCGCGCATCGCATCGGCCGAGATCACCGTCCGAATCCCGCCAATCCGATAACTGGTCTCGGTCGCCTGCCGGCCGGCGGTGAAGTTCAGGTTCACTGGAATCCTGCCCGCAGCCAGGACGGCGAGATTGGCGATGAACGCGCCCGCGCCGGGGGGGAGGACGATCCCGATCCGCTGCTCCGGCAACGTTGCGCGAATCCGCCGGGATAGCGCCGCCGCGACGGCGTAAATCTGGGCGCATTTCAGGGGTCGCCGTTCCGCGGTGCGATCGACGACGAGCAGCCGGCCGGGATGCTTGGTGAGCGTGCGCACGCACTCGCGGCCGAGATGGCGGCGGAGAACCGGCCTTTCGTTGAAGGACGTGGCGCCGAGATCCAGCAATTCCCGCCGGGCCCAGGCCACGGTGGCCTGCGCGGCGGGCACCGGCTTGCCGAAGCAGACGAAGACGTGGGTCGGCATCAGCCGCGGCGATTTCCAGAGGTACTTGTTCCCGGCAAACGAGAAAATGGATCCCCACAACCCGTCCACCGCCGCCGCCATCACCGGGGAGCCGGTCTGGCGAGCGAGCAGTTCGAACCCCTTCTTGATTTCCATCAGCTGGCCGGTCCGCGAGATGTGCCCCTCCGGGAACACCAGCACGACTTCACCGCGGTTCAGCGCCCGCATCGCCGCCCGCATGCCTTCCATCGGGAGTTCGTCCGACACGCCGATGCAGCCGCTGAGCTCGAAACACCAGTTGAAGAATGGATTCCGGCGCAGACCCTTGTAACCGACGAATCGAATCGGCCGCGGACAGGCCAGCTGCAACACGACCACGTCGACGTAAGAGATGTGGTTCGCGATGAGGAGCAGCCCGCCCGTCGAGGGAAAATGCTCCGCGCCGCGGCTGCGCACCCGGTACAGGAGGTGCGCCATGAGGCTCGCCAGGAGCTCTATCAGGAAGGGCAGGTACGAACGCCGACGGTAAAAGGGGTTCGGCATGGGCGCGGGATTTATGTCGCCGAAGCGGCGCGAGATTCAATCGGATTCGCCGCAGGCCAGGGTTTCCCATCGATCATGACAGGAATGCGCCCGGAATGTAGGTGGCGAGCCATGGGAACAGGATGACGATCGCGAGCCCGAGAATCAGCGCCAGCACGAATGGCCAGCAATGACGGATGGTCTCCGTGTAGGTACCGCCGGAGATGCTGGTGGCCACAAACAGGACCACGGCTACCGGCGGAGTCGTGCCGCCGATTTGCGTCACCATCACCATCAGGATCCCCAGATAAATGGGATCGTAGCCGAAGCTGGCACCGATCTTGACGATCAGCGGCGTCAGGATGATCAGGACCGCCAGCGATTCGATGAACATGGTGAGCACCAGCATCGTGCCCAGCAGCGTGAGCAGGACGACCCAACCCCGGTCGGATATCCCGAGCATCCAGTCACCGACGGTCGCGGTGAAATTGAGATAGGTCAGCAGCCAGCCCAGCGCGCCCGCGACGGCGATGATCGCAAGCACCACCGTGGTCGTGACAGCCGCATTCAGCAGGATCCGCGGCAAATCCCGCAGCTGCACCTGCCGGTAGACGAACATTGAGACCACCAGTGAGTAGAAGCAGGCCACGACGCCCGCCTCCGTGGCGGTGAATGCCCCAATCATGATTCCGCCAAGGATCAGGACTGGCGCGAGCACCGCGACCCAGACGCGGGGCATCGCCTCCAGCACCGCGCGGGCCGAGAACCGGCCGCTGACCACCCGCAGTTCGGGAAAACTGGAATGGAAGCTGTGCAGGTGGATCGTGCCCATCAGCAGTACCGAAATCAGGAGCCCCGGCAGGATGCCGCCGAGAAAGAGTCCGGCAATCGAGACGCCCGCCATCGCCCCATACACCACCATCACCATGCTCGGCGGGATGATGGCTCCAATCACCCCCGACGTGGCTGCCAGCGAGGCGATGAAGCCGGGCTTGTAGCCGCGGGCCCGCATGTCGGGGGCCATCAACGAGCCAATCGCCGAGGTCGCGGCCGCCGACGATCCGGTGACATTGGCAAAGATCACGTTGGCCAGGATGGTTGCGTGGCCGAGCCCGCCGCGGAACTGGCCCACCAGGGTTTCGGCGAACTCGACCAGCTTGCGACTGATTCCGCCGCGGACCATCAACTCGCCCGCCAGGATGAAGTACGGCAGCGCAAGCAGGCTGAACGAATCAACCGCCGCGAACATCTTGCGGGGAAATTCGACCGGATTCAGCTCCCCCATCAGCAGGATTCCGCCGAGGGCGACCGCCCCAATCGCCGTCACGACCGGCACGCCGATCAGAATCAGCAGCAGCAGGGCGATGAAAAGGCCACCGAGCATCAGGCGGTCTCCTCCCGCCTGGTTTCAGACGATTCGCCAGCGGCCCGCTGCAGCAGCGCGTGCAGCGCGGCAAGGGTGAGATAGACCCCCGCCACCACGACGCAGGCGTAGATGATATCCATCCGCAGCCCCATGCCGGCACTGCGCTGTCGTCCCACACTCTGAATGAAGGTCATGCCCGCGGCCGATTCGTACAGCGCCGAAAAGACCACCATCGCCAGCCCGAGCCCGAGCCACAGGAGATCCGTCGTCCATGCCACGATCGTCCGAACCAGCCGGGGGAGCTTGACCAGGACGATGTCCATCCCGATGTGGGCGCCGCGACGGTAGCCGACCACCAGCGCCAGGAACACGATCCAGATCAAACCGTAACGCTGGAATTCCTCGCTCCACGAGAGCGAGGCGTTGAGCAGGTAACGGAACGCCACCTGCATCCCTCCGACGAGCACGATTCCAGCGAACAGCAGAATGATCAGGGCCTCACCAGCCCGATCGCAGCCGCGGAGGATGGCGCCCAGCGCCCGGGACAGCCATGCCATCGCCCGCCTTGGCTCTGCTGCGGCCATCGTCACGGCTGGGCCGCCTGCCGTATCTTCTGCAGGATGTCCATCGCGCCCAGCTCCGCCGCGAGTTTGTCCTGCAGGGCGACCGCCGCCTGCTCCCAGCCGCTGGTATCAATCTCGTGGAACTGCATGCCCTTCTCCCGCAGGAATTGCATGGCCTCGTCCACCCGCACTTGCGCGCGTGCCCGACCCTGGTCGCGCGCAGTCTCGGCCGCCCGCCGCAATGTCGCCTGGTCCGCCGGACTCAGCTGGTTCCATTGGGCTTGGGAGTAGCAAATCACGAGCACGCCATAGAGGTGGTGCGAAAGCGTCACGTGTTTCGTCACCTCATAGAAGCGTTCGGCCTGGACGATGGCGGCCGCCTGCTCGAAACCGTCGATCACGCCGGTCTGCAAGCCGGTATAGATTTCGCCGTAGGCCATCGGCGTGGGGTTGGCGCCCATCATCCCCAGCGCCGCCAGGTAGATGGGCGTTGGAATCGTGCGAATCTTCATTCCCCGCAGATCCTCCGGCTTCAGCACGGGCTTCTGGGTGGTGATGAGGTTGCGCCAGCCCCATCCGTCGAGCCAGGCCAGGATGATGAGTCCCTGGCGCTCGAGCCCGGCCGCCATTTCCCGGCCCACCTCGCCGTCCATCACGCGGTGCACATGATCGTAGTCTTTCCACAGGTACGGCAGATCGAGGACTCCAATCCGCTGGTCGAAATTGTTGAGGATCGCCGTGCCGCTGATGGTGCACGCCGCGCCGGAGCCGAGTTGCATGCCCTCATAAACCTCCCGCTCCGAGCCGAGCGTCCCCTGCGGGTACACGCTGACCGCCAGCCGCGGGTCGAGTGCGGCCGCCGCCTCCGCGAAGCTGACCGCACCGAAGTGCAGCTCCGCATTCGTGTCGGGCGCATGGGCGTGCGCGAAGCGAATATTGACCTTGCCGTCCCCTCCTCCGCCGGCGGATTTGCCGGATTTCCCGCAGCCGCCTCCAACCAGCGCGAGCAGGAGAATCAGGGGCGGGAAAAGTCGGGGAAGGCGCATGAGCTGGGACGGATCCGCGAAGTCGCGGGGTTGAAAAGCAGGGAGGTTATGCGCGGGAACGGGGCGGGGGTTCAATGCGCTTTTTTGGGGCAGGGAACGGCCGATTCCTGGCCAGCTTGCTCTCGAATCCTGCCGTTGGCCGCGTGCGCTCGCGGCATCCTTCAGCAGACGCCTCCAGGGCCGCAATCGCATCGAGATGGAGCAGTTTGCGATGAGCCAGATCGACGTCGTGATCACGACGTCGATCTGGCTGGTACAGGTCAGAGACGTGCCGTACCGGCGGCGGGACTAGACCGTACCGTTCGCCGGCAATGCCTTCGTTGCCGGATCTCCGCGAGTGTCACGCGCGGCCCGCAGATCGTTCGCCAGCGCGCCGAAGCCGGGAAAGTCATGCTCGAGCCGGCGCACGTCCCGCCGGTGACGCGCCACTTCGCGCAGGGCGCAGCGGATCTCGTGCGCCAGGCTCGGGCGATCCGTGCCATACACCCGCACCTTCAGGTCCGCCCGCGTGTAGGGCAGCCGGCCCCGTTCCTGTCCCGCCGTCCACGCCGCCTCCGAGACCGCCGGATCGCGGCCGCACAGGTACCAGCCCTCCACCGCCGGGACTGCGATCCCAATGGCGCGCAGAACCGAGGATCGGCCGCGGGCCGGCGGCAGCTTCCGGTTCGTCCGGTGGAATACCGCCCGCAGCTGGCACATCCGGCAATGCGGATGAAAATAGCCCGGCCGATCATGATCCGCGGTGTGCACGACCGAATCGTCCGAATCCACCACGACGACCAGCGCGTCGGCATCGGTATTGAAATGCAGGTGACGGATCACGGCGGGGAGGAGCTGGCCGACGTTGGGCCAGCCGCGCGCGCGAAATCCCGGGGCCACAAGCTGGGGCGGTCCGCCGAGCACCGCTCCCACCAGGATCCGGAGCGCGGCCTCGTCGGCGGGGGATTCGCTCAGCAACGCGACCTTCATTCCTCCTCCGGCACGCCGCCGAGAATCCCGCTGAACCACATGTCACCGAGGGAACCCTCCTTCAGCAGCTCGGGCAAATCCGGGCGATCCGACAGCCGCTCGAAGTGGGCGGCCCGGCCGCGTTTTTGGGAGATGACGATCTCCTCCGGATGATCGCGGAACAAGTCGATGAGATAGGGCGAGTGGGTGGTGGCGACCACCTGGACGGGTTGCCGCGCGAGCCCGAACGACTCCGGGCAGCTCAACCGGTACAAGGCGTCCCGGATTTCGCGCAGGGTGCGCGGATGGATACCGCGATCGACCTCCTCGATGCACACGATCCGCGGGGGCGCGGGGGTGAACGCGAGTGCCAGGATTGCGATCAGATAGGTCATCCCCTGCGACAGCTCACTCGCGGGAACGAAACCGCCCTCGGCCAGCCGCAGGCCCATCTCCACCCGGTCGTCGGCGTGGGCCGTCAGTTCGAGTGATTGGAATTCCGGCATCATCCGCAGCAACTCGGCCGTGAGCGCGGAATAGGCGTCAGGAGCGTGCTCCCGCATTCGGGCCAGCACGGCCGCAATGTTGCCGCCGTCACGCGCGAGCTGGTCGCCGCTGCGACGGGCCGACGGCGCCGCCATCGCCGCGTGCTCGAGGGCGAAGCCGCGGGCGTCGGCGATTTCGCCGCGAATTGCGGCCCAGCCGGCCGCCCCCGGCGGCTCCACCTGCAGCAGGCTGCACACGGCCTCGGATACGCAGCCCAGCCGGGCGATGATGCCTTCGTGCGGGGGCGAAAACCGAAATTCGATCTGCGGGCCCTCGGTCGCCTGCACCGCCGCCGGATCGGGGGGACCAAGCCGGGCCAGCGCCCGCAACTGCAGGATGGCTTCGATCAGGCTCGTCTTCCCGCTGCCATTTGGCCCGATCACGAGATTGAACGGTCGCAGCGCAATCTGCGTGCTCCGCAGCGCCTTGAATCTTCGAAACGCGATGGTCGCGATCACGCTGCCAACGTGGGCCGCGGCCGGCGGATTGTCGACGGTTCACTTCCCGCCGCGGATCCGGTTGAGCAGTTCCGAAGCCTTGTCGCCCAGCCCGCTCCGCTCCAGCGCCAGCGCCGCCACCCGGTTGCTGAACTCGCTCGCGTCCGGCGAGCCCAGTGTTCCGCTGATCGTCACCGGCACGGTGCACGCGGCATAACCCAGGTCATCGGTCTCAGTCTCGATGGCGCCCAGGAACCGGAGCAATTCCCCCTGGCGGCCCCGGGCCTTGAGCGTGAACTCCATCGCCAGCGGGTCTTCGAGGAGGCTCGCACTCGACGAGCGCCTCACCTGCCCCGCACCCGTCAGCCGCAATTCCGGCGAGATGAGGCTGAAGTTCTCGAGCCGCGCGGTGAGCTGCGCATCGCGGGTCAATTCCAGGTTCAGCTGATCATAGGGAATGGGATTGAGGCCCCGCGCGAATTCGGCAACCGCCTGGGTCTTGCTGGCAATCTCGGTGTAATCCTTCCGGCCCGTGAGGGCGCCGAGCGCCGCCAGCGGCGAAGCCAGCCAGCCGGCCAGCCGGCTCGTGGTCTCCACCATGTTGCCGACGTTGACCGGCAGTCCGCGAAAAATGCCACCGCGACTGTTTACAGCGATCCTGCCACCAGTTCCAATGGCCAGCGACGCGATCGATGTTCCCCTCCCGGTCAACTGGCTGCTGAGGTTGAACTGGCCTTCGACGGTGGGAGGCTGTCCCGGCATCAGCGCCTGGAGCAATGGCCCCGGATTGAAATCCGTCACGGCCATTTCGCCCACCAGGCCGTAGGGCTCGATCGTTCCCGGCACGAATGACACGGTGCCATCCACCCGCGCCCGGCCTCCCTCGCCCACGCCGGCCCGCAATCCGACCACTTTCAGCGCGCCCTCCTCCAGCTGCAGCGTGCCGGAGACGTCGTTGAGCTGAAAGGTCTCCGAATAGATCACGCGCTTCAAATCCAGCGCCAGCGAACCGGCATAACCGGACCACACCGGGGCGCCGGGCTTGCCTTCCGGCTCGGGAGTCGCGGGCTCGCCCGGCAGGACCGCCGCCAGCACCTTCGCATCGTCGAGCACGAGATGGGCACTCGTGAGCGTTCCCACGATGGTTCGGACGGTCGCTCCGGCTGTCACCGTTCCTGCAATCGTCAGATCGGACTTTCGACCGCCCCGCTCGATCAGCAGCGGCGCGTGCAGCGTGATCTGCCCTTCGGGTGCTACGTCGGCCCGGAGATCGGCGGATATGGCCGGCAGTTCGCCCGCCCCCAGCGAGGGATCCGCGGCGAGTTTGGAAAAGGCGATGGTTCCCTGGAATTCCTGCCTGGCGCCCAGATTCGCGATGAACTCGAGCGAGGCATCTCCCGCCGTCAGCCCCAGCGCATCGGCGCCGATCGGTTGGGCAAGCAGGCCGGGCAGGCTGGCATCGAGCCGGCCCGTGGCCTTCACCGGTTGGGCCGCGCCAGCCAACTGACCCGCCCGAGCCTGCAGCCGGAGCAGCGTTCTTCCCTCCTGGGCGACGTTCAGGTCCGCCAGCTCCGCCTGCCATCCGTGCGGCGTGTAGTCCGCCGAGGCGGCGAGCGTGAAATCGATACCGGCCAGCAACGGCTTCCCGTCCTGCGCAACATCGAGGTGCGCTCCGGTGAGCGGCGTCCGGGACTGGACCCCGATTCCCCCCGCACGGGGCAGCGCGACAAATTCGCCGCGCAGATCTTCTCCCGCCAGCACGACACCGTGAAGATAAGGATTCAGCCACGGCAAGGGGAGCCCCAGCAGCACGATGTCCAGCACTTCACCGTCGGGATTCTCCGGTGTGAGATCGCCCGTCGCCGGATTGAATTCGAATGCCTGCAGCGTCCGCAGCTTCGTGACCGGTCGTTCACCGGAGACATCCGCCGTCAGCCGCTTGACTGCAAACCTGCCGCCCTGGCGCACCACGTCGAAATCCGTGACCAGTTGCACCGTCCCAAGGGCGGCGAGCGTCGGCTCGATCACCTCCAGATCGGCCACGATCGTGTCGATCCGCCCACTGGTGTGGATCTCCCGGAAGCTGGCGTCGGTTTCGAACTGCCCGCCGCCCTCCGCGGAAAAGACCGGCAGTGTCATGCCCAGCGCGAAGGGTTCCAGGTCCGCCACACGTACATCCACTTTCCAGGCGCCAGTCAGTCGTTGCGCCGCGCGCGGGAAGGTCGCGTCCAGCGTCAGCAACGGCCGTTCCGGCCCGCGCACTCCCACGGTGTACTCCTCACCGCCGGGCTCGTGTCGCGCGGCCAGGTCCGCCGTGAGCGTGACGCCCTCCGGAAACCGGTCGCCACTCGCGCTCGTCTTCAGCGTCGCGGTCAGCCGCGAAAACGTCCGCGGCGAATCCATCGCCACTGTCGCGTGGCCGCTGACCGCAATCGCATCCACCGGCTGTTCCGCCAGCGCGGCATCGCCCGACAGTTCAAACCGGCCTTCCCGACCGGAGCCCAGCCCGCCACCTTTGAGCGCGAGCCGTACGCGGCCGCGGGAATCCGGGAAAATCACGTTGCCGGCGAGGTCGAGTCCATCGAGCGAGAAATCGATCGGCAGCTGGAGCTGGCTGAAAACGCCATGGAAGCCCGGCGCGCCCGCCGGGGGCGGCGCTGGTGAAGCCGCAACGGCCGCGCGAGCGGTCGAGATCAAGCCGGGGAATGTCGCCGACCGGCCGCGGTCTTCCCGTTCCGTCTGGCTCAACTTGCGGGCCGGGTCGGCCGGCCGCCAGTGCGTCAAATCGAGCGTCCATCCCTGCGCCACCAACCGCGACAGCGCGATCTTTTCGCTGAGGACGGCGGGAATGATGGGAAAATCCGCCCGGGCCGACGGCAGCGTCAGCACCGCTCCGTCGCGCTCAATCTGCACGTCACGCAGCTCGATTCCGCCCAGCCCGGCGGCAACACGACCCAGGGTGACGGCGATGCCGGGCTGCTTCGCGATCGCCCGCCGCGCCGCCCAGGTCTGGAACCACGGACTGAAAGCCACCGCCACCACTCCTCCAAGCACCACGAGGAGCGCGAGTGCAACGAGCAGTGATCGACGGAGAAACTTCATGGCTGGCGATCCCGGAGTGCGGAAAGGTGCACGGAATACGCGGTGGCGCGAGCGCGGCGCCGGTTTACCGGTTCAGCAATTCGTCGGTGTTTCCCGTCGCCTTCCGCATGCTGGCCACGGCAACGTTGTACGCGTAAAAGGCCTGGATCTGGTTGGTCCGCGCCGTCGTGAGCTCGACCTGCGCCTGGAGGACATCCAGCTGCGTGCCGGTGCCGGCGTTGTAACGCGCGTTCGCGAGCCGCACCGCCTCGGTGGCCTGCTCCACGACGCGCTGGGAGGCCTCCGCCAGCTCGGTGGCCTGCTGCCATTCCGAAAAGGCCCGCCGCACTTCGACGTCCACGGCCAGCTGCGCCTCCGCCACCGTCAGCTTGGTTTGCGCGAGCTGCGACCTGGCCTGCGCCACCCGGCCCGCGGTCGCGCGTCCATCGAAGATGGCCCAGCTCGACTGCAGGCCCAGTGTCCAGCCATCGAGCGCCTCGTTGAACTGGTTGCCGCGGTAGGGATGATTCTGCACCTGGTAGCCGGCCCTGGCGCCGATGCTGGGGAAATAGCTGGAGCGCTCGGTGCGCAGCTGCTGCTCGCCGGCCGCGACCAGCTTGGCGAGCCGCTGCAGATCGGGCCGGTGCGCATGCGCCGCTTCGAAGGCCGCGGGCAATTCGAAACTGACCGGCGTGAAATCGAGCGTGCCCACCAGCGTGGGGACCTTGTGCATCGACTCCGGCGTGTTGGTCGTGAAGCCCAGCGCCTGCCGCAGCGCCTCGATCGCGAGCCGGTAGTCGTTGCGGGCGGTGATGAGCGGCACCTTGGCGTTGGCCACGGCAACCTCGGCGCGGAGCTTCTCGAAGCTCGATACCGTGCCGGCCTCGAACCGATCCGTCGCGGTCTTGAGCTGCTCCTGCAGAAGCTGCAGGTTGGACTCGTTCACCTTGATCTTCTCGCCCGCGAGCAGGACGGTGTAGAAGGCGGTGCGCACCTGCAGCAACGCCTCGTTGATGACGCCCTGCAGGTCGAGCATCGCCGCCTCGCGGGCGAGCTCGGCGCCCTTGATTGCGGAGCGCACGCCGCCGCCGGCGTAGAGGGTCTGGGTGACATTGAGCGCGACCGTCCATGACTTGGTGTTGACTGGAATCTGCGGCAGCGGCACCGCCACCAGCCCGCGGTCGATCTGGCCGTATTCCGAAGTGACGGCGGCGTTCGGGATGCTCCTCGCCTTCACCTCAATCACCAGGCCTTCCTGCTGCTTGATCCGTTCGCGCGCCTGGCGGATGGCGAAGTTGTTTTCCAGCGCAAACCCGATCGCAGCCGGCAAATCCAGGCTGTCGGGGACGGCGGGCGCCATCCGGACATCGAGGGGCGCCGGATCGGACGGGGCGCCGGCGAGCGGCGACACGGCGAGCGCGAGCAGCGCCAGCGGGCGGATCGGACTGAAGTGATGTCGGGCGAACTTCATGGAATTACTTGGCTGCGACCGGTTCCGGGGCGGCCACCGGTGCACCGGCAGCCTCCTTCACCCGGTCCCGGGAGTGATCCTTGGCCAGCAGCACATAGATGGAGGGCAGCACGAAGAGGGTGAAGATGGTCCCAATCGTCATGCCACCAACCAGCACCAAGCCAATGGAATTTCGCGCCGCGGCGCCGGCACCAGTGACCAGCGTGAGCGGGAAATGCCCCGCGATCGTGGCCGCGCTGGTCATCAGCACGGGCCGCAGCCGCGTCATCGCCGCCTCGTGGACGGCGTCGAGCTTCGAGCGGCCCTGCTCCTGGAGCTTGTTGGCAAATTCCACCACGAGGATCGCGTTCTTGGCAATCAGTCCGACCAGCGTGACCAGCCCGACCTGGGCATAGATGTTCATCGTGGTCGTCCAGCCGCTGGTCCAGTGCGGCATGTTCGGATCGGGCATCTTCAGGAAGGTGAAGACGAGCGCGCCGAACATGGCGAGCGGCGCCGAGCCGAAAAGAATCACGACCGGGTCGCGGAACGAGTTGAACTGGACGGCCAGGGCGAGGAAGATGAGGACGAACGCGAGGAGGAAGGCAGGCAGGAACTTGTTCCCTTCCTGCCGGAACTGGCGGGATTCCCCGGTGTAATCGATCGTGTAACCGGGCGGCAGGATTTCCGCCGCGGTTGTCTCGAGGAAGGTCAGCGCCTCCTCCAGCGGACGGCCGCTCTGGCCGGAAAGCTTCACGGCATTGAGCTGCTGGAACCGGTTGAGCGAGCGCGGCACAGTCTGGTGCTCGATGTGCGCCACCGAACTCAGCGGCACGAGTTCGCCGGCCGGCCCGGTGATGTAGATGTCCTTGAGCTGATCCGGGTTGAGCCTTTCGGAACGCTCGATCTGCGCGATCACCTTGTAGCTGCGGCCGTCGATGTTGAAACGGTTGACGAAATTGCCCCCGAGCGCCGCGGCCAGATCCGCGCCGACTTGCGCGAGGTTCAGGCCCAGCGTGGCGACCTTCTCGCGATCGATGACGACCTCGGCCTGGGGCTGGTCGAACTTCAGGTCGATCAGCGGGGGGAAGTAAAACATCCCGCTTTCCATGGCTTTCTGCGAAATCCGGTTGGCGAATTCCAGCAGTTCCTCCGCATCCGCGGTGGAGGCGATCACGAATTCGACCGGAAAATTGCTGCCGCCCGGCAGCGCCGGCGGCGTCATCGCGTAGACCTGGAGCCCCGGGATTTGGGAAAGCCGGCCCTGGATTTCGGGGACCATCGCAAAGACCGGCCGTTCGCGCTGCGCCCATGGCTTCACGACCAGCCCGCCGAACCCGTCGAAACCGAACATCGCCGCGAACGAGGGCGGGAGCAGGATCTGGAAGGTGAATTCGGCTTCCGGCGTATCCAGGAAGGCCTGATCGACCGCCTTGGCGTAATGGCTCTTCTGTTCCGCGGTCGCATTCGCCGGAGCGCTGATACCCGCAAAGATGACCCCCTGATCCTCCGATGGAGCCAGTTCCTTGGGCGAAAACTGGAACATCGGGATCGTGCAAAGCCCGACCACGATCCAGACCGCGTAGACCAGCGGCCGGAACCGCAGCGTGCTCCCGAGCGCGCGGCCGTAGGCCCGGCGCAGCTTGTCAAAGCGATGATTCACCCACCCCGTGAATCCACGCTCCTCCTCATCGGCGCTGCGCAACAGTGCGGCCGACATCATCGGCGAGAGCGTCAGGGCGACGATGCCGGAAATGGTCACCGCCCCGGCCAGCGTGAGCGCAAACTCGCGGAAGAGCGCGCCGGTCAGCCCGCCCTGCAGCCCGATCGGCGCGTAGACGGCCGCCAGCGTGATCGTCATCGCGATCACCGGGCCGGCGAGTTCGCGGGCGCCCAGCAGCGCCGCCTCCCGCGGCGTGCGGCCCTCGCGCAGGTGCCGTTCGACGTTTTCGACCATGACGATCGCGTCGTCGACCACCAGCCCGACCGAGAGGACAATTGCGAGCAGCGTGAGCAGGTTGAGGGTGAAGCCGAACACCTGCATCAGGAACACGCCGCCGATGAGCGAGACCGGTATCGCCATGACCGGCACCAGCACCGAACGGAACGATCCGAGGAAAAGGAAAATGACGACGATGACGATCAGGAGCGTGTCAATGAGGGTGTGCGTGACCTCGGTGATCGCATCGCTGATGTATTCGGCGGCGTCGTAGCCGATGCTCGCCTCGAGCCCGGAAGGCAAATCGCGCTTGATCGTGTCGAGCTCGGTGCGCACCCGCTTGATCACGTCGATGGTGTTGGCATTCGGGAGCGGAAAGATGGCCATGAAGACGGCGGTCTGCCCGGAGTACCGCACCTCGGTGTCGTAATCCTCCGCGCCGAGGACGACATCGGCGACATCCTCGAGCCGCACGACGGTGTCGTTCTCCTGCCGGATCACCAGCCGCTTGAAGTCCTCGACCGTGTGGAGATCGGTGTTGGCGGTCAGGTTCACCTGCACCAGCGCGCCCTTGGTCGAGCCGACGGCCGCAAGGTAGTTGTTCGCCGCCAGGGCCTGGCGGACCTGGGCGGGGCTGAGGTTGAGCGCCGCCAGCTTGTCGGGCTTGAGCCAGACCCGCATGGCAAACGTGCGGGCGCCAAAAATCTCCGCCCGCTGGACGCCCGTCACCGCCGCGAGCCGCGGCTGCACGACCCGCACCAGGTAATCCGTGATTTCGCTCTGGGCGAGGATGTCCGAGGAGAAGCTCAGGTAGGCGGCGGCCACCTGGGAATCGGCCGACTCGACGCTGATCGACGGCACCTCCGCCTCGGGCGGCAAGTCGTTGCGCACCTGGTTCACCTTGGAGGTGATGTCCGCCAGCGCCTTGGTCGGATCGTAGTTCAGCTTCAGCCGGGCGGTGATGCTCGAATAGCTCTGGAGGCTCTTGGACTCGACATAGTCGATCCCGTCCGCCGAGGCGATGGCGCGTTCGAGCGGCGTCGTGACGAAGCCGCGGACCAGCTCGGCATTGGCGCCGACGTAGACGGTGTTGATCGTGACGGAGGCGTTCTCGCTTCGTGGATACTGTCGGACCGAGAGCGAGCGCCAGGCCTGGGCGCCGGCAATCACAATGACAAAGCTGACCACCAGCGCGAGGACCGGGCGGCGGATGAAAAGGTCGGTGAAGGAAGAGGATTTCATGGGTGGGCAGGGGTGGGATTCGGCCCGCGCACCGGCGCGCGAAGCCGCCCGGCATCACGCGTTCTTGGGCTTCGGCGCAAGTTGCGCATTGGGAGCCAGTTTGTTGTCCACCACCACCGGCATGCCGGCGCGGAGTTTGAAGACGCCGGAGGTCACCACGGTCTGGCCGGCGCTGAGGCCTTCCACCACCGAGACGAAATCGCCGCGGCTCTGCCCCAGCCGGACGAATTGCTGCCGGAGGATCCGCGAGGTCTGGCCGGTGGACTCATCCTTCTTCTCGTCGATGACGAACACCGAATCGCCATACGGGGCGTAGAGGACCGACGTGACCGGGATGGCGAGCACCTGGTTCTTGCCGGGCAGGATCACCTCGACGCGGGCAAACATTCCGGAGCGCAGCGCCTCTCCGCGGTTTTCGAGCGTGGCCTGGACCCGCACGTTGCGGGTCGCAGGATCAATCAGCGGGTCGACGGCGTTGATCTTGCCCTCGAAAACCTCACCCGGCGCGGCGTCGGTGGTCACCCGGACGGCCGTGCCGGGAACGAGATTGCTGAGCTGCTGCTGCGGCAGCGAAAAATTGACGTAGATTGGGTCGAGCGTCTGGAGCGTGGCGATCTCGTCGCCCTCCCGCAAAATCTGGCCCAGATTGACCTGCCGGAGCCCGAGACGACCGGCGAACGGCGCGCGGATCGTTTTCTTCGCGATGATCGCGCGCAGGCTGTCCGCCTGCGCCGTCGCCTGCTTGGCCTGGGCCTCGGCGGCATCGAGTTCCGCGGGTGAGTTGGTCTTGCTCTCCCGCAGTTCCTTCGCGCGTTCCAGGTTGGCATGCGCCAGCGCTGCCGTCGCCTCGGCGGCGCGGAGTTGCGCCTCCTCGGTGGACGTGTCGAGCTGCACCAGCAGTTCACCCGCCTTGACCGCCGCGCCCGGTTCGAACGCAAGGGTCACTATCTTGCCGGGGACCTCGGCTGCGACAGTGACGCCCTGGACCGCCATCAGCGAACCCGAGGCCGACAAGATCCTCTCCCAGCCCTGCTCGGCGGCCTCGGTCGCCGTGACCGTGGTTGGCGGCATGGTCATTGGGACGGCTCCCATCGCCTTGAACTGGCTGATCTTGACGAGAAACAACGGCCCGGCGATGGCGAGCGCACAGCCAATCAGGCCGGCGAGAAAGAGGGCGATTTTGCGGATCATGGGAGATGTGGGTTGTCAGCGGGAAATTTTGGTCGGGCTTGGAGCCGGATTCAGGCGGGGGCAGCGTCGGCCGGTCGCGACGATTCGCAAACGGGTTCCTCACCCGCCCGCAAGATGACCTTCCGGAGGAGCCGAACGAACGACTTCCGCTCGGCTTCGCTCAGGGGCTCCATGAGCCATGCGATCTGCCGGAAATGCTCTGGCATGACGCGGGTCAGCAGGGCGTCGCCCAGCGGCGTCAGTTCCACGCAACTCATCCGGCGATCCTCCGGGTGCGGCGTGCGGGTGACGTATCCGGCCCGTTCGAGGGTGTCGATCAACCCGGTGATCGTGGCGCGGGTGACACCGGTGCGGTCAGCGATTTCCGCAGGGGTCAACGGGGCGGCCCGGCCGTCGGCGGCGCAATTGCTCCAGAGCGCGACCAGGACGCCAAACCGGCCCTGGGTGATGTCATGCTGCGCCAGGTGCGCTTCGATGATTCGGAACGCCTCATCCCTCGCCCGGAGCAGGTAAAGCACCGCCTCAGCCGCCGACGGGTCGAGATCGGGAAACTCCCGGGAAGCGGCCAAAAGGCATTCGTAGCGGGGGAGTTCCTTGAACATCAGCATCGGGAAATAAGGCGCCAGATAGTTAGGGGACTAATCATGGATGCAAGCCGCGAATTGCGAATTAGAACCCATTTCGCCGGTTAAAACCGGCGTTACCCCCGGCAGCCGCACGCACCAAGAATCGCCGAACCCTCTGTGGGGCCGGCCGCTCGTAGCGCCGCGTCTCTGACCGGCGAATAGCAATCGACACTGCGCCGCTTCCACGCCCCAAAAACGCCGGTCACAGCGCCTGCGCGACCGCCACCAGGTGCTCGGCCGTGATCCCGAGTTCCTTGAAGACCGCGCCGGAGGGGGCACTGAGCCCGAAACGATCGATCCCCACGACCCGGCCATCGAGCCCGACATACTTGTACCAGGGCATCGTCACCCCCGCCTCGATCGCGATGCGCTTCCGGCAGGAGGCCGGCAGGACGCTTTCGCGATACTCGGCCGGCTGGCGGTCGAACCGCTGTGTGCTGGGCATGGATACAACGCGGACGCCGGCCCCGAGCTGCCTGGCGGCGGCCAGGGCCACCTGAAGTTCGCTCCCGGTCGCGATCAGGATGTGAGTGAGCTCACCGGTCTCGCGGACCGCCACATAGCCGCCCTGGATGGCCCCTTCGCGGCGCGCCTGGATGGGGATGTCGTTCAACGTCGGCAGCGCCTGGCGCGTCAGCGCAACCAGCGTCGGTCCGTCGGTTCGCTCCAGCGCAGCCGCATAGGCACCGGCGGTCTCCTCCGGATCTGCCGGCCGGATGACGTCCAGATTTGGAATCACCCGCAGCCCGGAGACCGTTTCCACCGGCTGGTGGGTCGGGCCATCCTCGCCGACGCCGACGGAATCGTGCGTGTAGATGTACACCACGGGGAGTCGGGAAAGCGCCGCCAGCCGCATGGAGGGCCGGGAATAGTCGGCGAACACCAGGAAAGTGGCGATCGTCGGGCGGAACAGCCCGTCGTAGGCGACGCCATTCGCAATCGCGGCCATCCCGTGCTCGCGGATGCCATAACGCAGATTGCGGCCGGCCCGGTTCGAGGGATCGAAGTCCTTGTCCGCGGCAATATAATTGAGCGTCGAACCGTAAAGGTCGGCGCTGCCGCCGATCAGGAGCGGAAGCGCCGCGGCGAGCGGCTGCAGTACATCGCGTCCGGCGGCGCGGGTGGCGAGCTTGGCATCGGCGGGGAATGCCGGGATCTTTTCCAGCAACGCGGCCGCCTTGGGCTGGTTCTCGGGTTGTGCGGAATCCAGGAGCGCGGCCCGATCGGGATTCGCCTCGCGCCAAGCCTTGTAGGTCTTCTGCCAGCGATTGGAGGCCCGGACCAGTCGCGCCTTGTGCTGCGCGAAATATGCCCGGACGTCGTCGCTCACGAAGAAGTGCTGGTCCGCCGGGAGCCCGAGCCCGGCGCGGGCACCGTCGGCGAATTTCGCCCCACCCTCGCCGTGCCCCTTGGCGGTGCCGGCCACTTCCGGGATCCCCTTGCCGATGGTGGTCTTCGCGATGATGAGCTGCGGCTTACCGCTCTTCGCTTTCTTCGCCTTGTTGAAAGCCTTGAGCACGGCGGCGAGGTCGTGTCCGTCGATCGTCTGGACCTCCCAGCCGATCGCCTTGAAACGCGCCGCGGTATTCTCGCTCTGCGTCTTTTCCGCCATCGCGTCGAGCGTGACGTCGTTCGAGTCGTAGATGAGGATCAGGTTGTCGAGCTTCTGGTGGCCCGCAAAAGCACATGCCTCCATGGCCACGCCCTCCTGCATGCAGCCGTCGCCGGCGAGGCAGACCACGTGATAATCGAAGATGGCATGCTCGGCGGTGTTGAACCGGGCGGCGGCCATCTGCCCGGCCATTGCCATACCGACGGCATTGCCCACGCCCTGGCCCAGCGGACCGGTGGTCGCCTCGACTCCGGGCGTCTCGCGGAATTCCGGATGCCCTGGCGTCCTGCTGTGCAGCTGGCGAAACTGCTTCAACTGCTCGAGCGGCACATCATAGCCGGCAAGATGCAGCCAGCCGTAAAGGAACATCGACCCATGGCCGGCGGAGAGCACGAAGCGGTCGCGATTGATCCAGCGCGGCCGATCGGGGTTGTACACCAGCGCGTGGCCGAAGAGGACGGCGCCGATTTCAGCGGCGCCCAGGGGCAGTCCGAGATGACCGGAGGAACATGCGTGAACCGCATCGATGGCGAGGCCCCGGGCCTGGTTGGCTGCTTTGCTGAGGAGGTGAGTTTGCAACATCATGAGAAAATTCCGCCAAGGCGTAGACTCCCGATCCGCCGCGGGGAAGCCCGAATTTCAGCCTGCCGGCACCAGATGCCACCGGCGCAAATACGCAAAAAAAGCGAGCCGGGCGGCTCGCTTCCTGAGTTCGGGGCGAAGGCTGGACGTCAGCTCTTGTTCGCGGGCTCGGCCGTCGCGCCTGCGGCGGAAGCTTCCGAACCGCTGGTTTCCGCTGCGCCCGACTTCCCCTGGCTGGCAACCTTTTCGGCATGGATGGCGGCCGCGCGATCCTTCTCCTTGATCGCCACCGCGGCCTTGCCGGTGCGGCGGCGGAGATAATAAAGCCGCGCCCGCATGGCCTCCGACTCGCGCTCGACCTCGATTTTCTCGATGTTCGGCGAATTGACCGGGAACACCCGCTCCACGCCCTCGCCGTAACTCAGGCGGCGGACCGTGAACGTCTCGTGGATCCCGTGACCCTTCCGGGCAATCACGATGCCGGCATAAACCTGCACCCGCTCCTTTTCGCCCTCGCGGACCTTCGTGTGCACGCGCACGCCATCGCCGACCTTGAACGGCGTGGTGTCATTCTTCACCTGGGCGGCGGTGATTTCCTGGATAATCGGGTTCATGGCTGTGAATTAGTTAAGTAAATCGGGTCGCACCTGACGGGTCTTTTCCAGCGCACGTGCCTGGCGCCACTTTTCGATTTCGGCATGGTTGCCCGAGAGAAGAACCTCGGGAACTGACATGCCCCGAAATTCGGCGGGACGCGTGTATTGAGGAAAGTCGAGCAACTTGCTGGTGAAGGATTCGTGCGTCAATGACTTTTCCTCCCCGAGAACACCGGGAATAAATCGCGCCAGCGCATCGACCAGGACGGCCGCCGCCAGGGTCCCGTTGGTCAGCACATAATCGCCGATCGAGATCTCCTGATCGATAACCCGATCGCGAATCCGCTGGTCCACGCCTTCGTAATGGCCGCTCAACAGGATGAGATGTGACTGCTCCGACAGTTCTCGAGCCAGCGACGGCGACAGTGGCACGCCGTCGGGGGTCAGGTAAATGCGGCGGCAGCCGGAAGTCTGCAGCTGCTCGACAGCGGCAAACACAGGCTCGGGCTTCATCACCATCCCCGCCCCGCCGCCGAACGGGCGGTCGTCTGCCGTGCGATGCTTGTCGGTCGTCCAGCTGCGGAGATCATGCACACGGACGGCGAGCAATCCCGCCTGGATTCCCTTGCCCAGAATGCTCTCGGCCATGAAGCCTTCGAGCATCCGCGGGAAAAGCGTCAGGATGTCGATCGCGAGCGGCATGGAGGACTCATTAGCGGGCCACAGGTCGCGGAGCACGGAGAAAACCGGGCAAAACAAAACCCCGGAACCGGGATTCCGAGGTTTCAGCCGGGAACCCGTGTTTCCCGTCGCGAATGGGAGCCGGCTCAGGCGGTGGCCGGAGCCTCCGCCGGAGCTTCCTCCGGCTTGGCGTTGGCGGCTGCCCGCCGCGCCTTCTTGATCATCGCGCGCATCGTGTCGGTCGGCAGCGCACCCTTGCTCAGCCAGTAATCTACCCGCTCCATGTTGATCTTGACGGGGTTGCCCCTGACCCCGGGGTGGTAGGTGCCCAGGTTTTCGACCGCCGCGCCGTCGCGGCGCGAACGCGCTTCGGCGACGACCACGCGATAGAGCGGCTGGTGCGTGGAACCAACCTTGGTGAGACGAATTTTGAGAGCCATGTCGGATGTTGCGGAGCGATGCTTGCCTGAAAAGCCGAGCACAAGACCGTTCCACAATCGGCTTGTCAAGCACCGGTTCGACCGCAGTCGAAGCACGCCGAACCCGGACGGATCCCGGGCTCACCGGGCGTCATAAACCTCCACCAGCGCAACGCCTCCCGCGTCTCCGGCGGCGACCACATGCACCGTGTAGGCACCGGGCGGCAATGTTGCGAGCAGCAGCGCGTCTTGGGAGTTCGCGACGAGCGGAAATGCCCCGGTCCGGCTTGTCGCAGCCAGGACGTTCTCCGACGGCTGCCAGTCGTCATTGCCGTCGATCTGCACTGCCCCGGAAAACAGATGCAATGCCGGATTCGCGAGCGGATTCTCCACGCCAAACTGGTTCAGAGTCGGACCGACCGCTCGCAACAGCACCGGCTGCGGCGTAGCCCCCGCAATCACGAAGCCCGCGATCAATGGCGCCTGGGCATCGACATGAGCCCGGGCGGACACGTTCGCCAGCCGGGGAATCACGGAGGATTCCGTGCCGCTCGTCGTCGCATCGTAAAGCTCGCCGAGCACCGCTCCCGTGCCTCCGTCATGCGCGGTGATATGCGCCGTGTACCCACCCGGTTTCAGCTGGGTCAGCAGCGCAGCATCGAGCGAGACCGTTGCGTTGAGCGGGAAAGCCCCAACCTCCGCTCCGATACGGTTGACCTGGCCGTCCCCGTTCCAGTTGTCGTTGGCGGACATCGCCTCCGACCCGCGGAAGAGCCGTAGCGTCGGATCCGGAACGAAACTGGCGACCCCATGTTCCGCGAGCGATGGTCCGACCCCGCGAATGAGCACTGGGCTGCGTACGGTCGTGCCGGTTCCCTCCACCACAAAGCCGACAATCAGCGTCTCCGCATCCACTCCCGCCGGAGATCGCACCGAAAGATTCACGAGGCGCGATGGGTTGGCCGCCGCATCCACCACCAGGGCAGCCGGCTGGCTCTCCGCCGCTCCGCTGGGGTTCGATACCCGCACCGAGTATTCCCCTGCCACGGCGGCTCCCGCATCGGTCACGGTCAGGGTGGCCGCGTTGGCCCCCGGCACCGGGTTGCCCGCGCGAAACCATTGATAGGACTGACCCGTCCCCGTCCCGGCCGTGACCACGGAAAACGTGGCCACACCTCCCGGGGCAACGGTCTGCGCCGCCGGTTGCCCGAGGATGGCAGGCGCCGCGCCTTCGGTCGCATCAATGATTGCAATACAATGAAAAACCCCCGCCGATACACCGACGACGCGCCGGAGATCGCCGGGGAGTTCAGTCTGCCCCCAGGCACCCTCTCCCCACGATGCCACGGTGCCGTCCCGCCGGACCGCCAGGCTGTACCTGGCCGCGGCATCAACGGCTACGACCTCGGCCAGTCCGGGCGGAACCGCGCATTCTCCCCGGCTGTTTTCGCCCCACGCGTCGACCGTGCCCCGCCGGGTCAGCACCACGTTGTGCCCGCTTCCGGCCGCAATCTCCGCCACCTCCATCAAGGCGCCGGGCACGGTTCCCACATCCGTGCCTGGAGGAGAGGTCCACTGGCGGGCAAGCATCGATCCATCGGCCGTCAACGCCAGGTAGTGCGAACTGCCCGCGGCGATGCTCACCACGTGGCGCAGGTTGGCGGGAAGAATGCCGATCGAGTTGTCGCCCCAAGTGACCACCGATCCATCGGCGCGCACAGCCAACGCCAGCGAGCCAAAGACCTCAATCCGCACGACATCCTTCAATCCGGCCGGCACCTGCGGCGCCGGCAGCCCCCATGCCACCACGGTACCGTCACTCTTGAGCGCAACGGTATGCCGGGAACCGGTCGCTATCGCGACGACATCCCTCAAACCCTCCGGCACGGTCCCGCCCGGCGACGCGGTCACGCTGCCATCCGCCCGCAGGACATAGCTTTCCAGATAACCGGCGGCCACGGCCACGGCGTCGGTCACGCCGGTCACTGCCGCCCGCGGATCGCCGTCACCCCAGATGACCAGACGGGCGGGATGTGCCGCGACGTTCACGAAGGACACCGTGCTCGTCGTCGTGCCGACGCTGTTGGTCACGGCAACCTGATACCAGCCTCCGTCCTGCATGGTTGCCTGCGCCACGGAATAAATGGGGCCGGTTGCGCCGGGGATCGGCAGCCCATTGCGCCTCCACTGGTAGGCGGGCCTATCGCTGCTTCTGGCCTCGACCGCGAGCGACAGGGATTCGCCAAGGTTCACCACCTGCCGTGCGGCCGGATGCTGCGTGATCACCGGAGGAACAAACACGTTCAGCGTCGCCGCTGCACTTGCCTGTCCGCGCCCGTTGGTCACCGTGACCGTGTAGGTGCCCGCGGAATCGGCCCCAAGGTCCTGCAACGTGAGCGTGCTGCCGGTTGCGGACGGGATAGGGGTGCCATTGCGACTCCATTGATACGTCGGGGCCGGCGTACCCGACGCCGTCACACTCAACATCGCCTTGCCACCGGCAAACACCTCCTGGTTCACCGGCCCGGCCAAGATGACAGGAGGGGCATCCCGGGATGCATCCCGCACGAGCACCACGTGCCCTGTTCCGATCGCGCCCATGACCACCTCGCCGGTTCGACGAATCTCACTCCATGCACCACCACCGCCGGGAGGAACGACTATCGGCCCCCCGTAACTGACATAGTACATTTCCCAGGCAGCCACCGTGCCATCGGCTCGGATGGCGAGGCTCGCGTCTCCTTCGGCTGCGATCGCCACCACATCCGCCAAGCCGGCTGGAACGTCGCCAACTTTCCCATACGAATCGGCGGGACCCAGCGGCCAGTCCGAAACGGTGCCGCCGGCGTCCAGTGCCAGGCCGAAGGTGGATCCCGCCGCGATGCCTGCCACGCGACTCAATCCGGTCACGAAAGCCGCAGGAAACGGCACGCTCCACCAGGTCGCCGTTCCATCGGCCCTGAGCGCCACGCTCCATGCCCCGCCCCCCGTTGCCACCGACACTACATCCGTGAGCACACCCGGGACGCCGGCCATTCCGCCCAAGCCCCACGCGGTCACGCCCCCATCCGCATGCAATGCCAGGCCATATCTTCCCCCTGCGGCGATCGCCACCACGTTCCCCAATCCCCCCAGGATGCCGGCCTGTCCGTCTTCATCATCGCCCCACGCAACCACGGTGCCGTCCGCCCGTAACGCCATGCTCTGCCGGCCGCTTGCCGCAATGGCGACCACCTCGCTGAGCCCCGCGGGCACGCTCGATTCGCCCCGATCATTGCTCCCCCATGCCACGACCGTGCCGTCGCTCTTCAACGCAAGAGCATGCCGCGCGCCAGCGGCCACGCCCGTGACGCCTTCCAGCGCCGCCGGTGCCATGGTGGGCAGCTGGAGTGACTCCGAAAGCGGCAGGTCGCGGATTTCCGGCAGGGCGACGGCCACATTCACGAAGATCGGCGCACTCAGCGCCGTCCCTGATCCATTGGTTGCCGCAACCTGGTACCAGCCGGCATCCTGCGGCCGAGCCGCCGTGATGGCGTAGCTGGCAGAATCCGCGTCGGGAATGATCCGGCCATTGCGCTTCCATTGGTAGCTCACGCCGGTCTCGTCCTGCGCTTCCACGGCAAGAACGAGGCTCTCCGCCAGGCTTACGACCTGCCGGGCGGCCGGCACGGTCTTGAAGGCGGGCGGTGCGCCGTGCGCCATGAGCACGCACAGGCAACCCAAGGCTGGTCCCAGCCAACGCCAGGCCCGTCCAAGACCCGCCCGGGCGACGCCATGCCACAGGGAATACGGGCAGCTTCGGAGCATTTTCCTCAGCCTTTGCACGCCGGAATTTCACTGCAAGCCGGAAGCCCGGGATTTCCATTGACCGTCGCAGCCCCGGTCGAGACGTTCCGCTGCTTATGCTCAAAGCCGGCATCGTCGGTTTGCCCAATGTCGGCAAATCCACCCTTTTCAACGCGCTCACCCGATCCCGGAAGGCGGAGGCGGCCAATTACCCATTCTGTACTATCGACCCGAACGTCGGCGTCGTCACCGTGCCGGACGAACGGCTCCCGGTCCTGCAAAAGATCGCCAAAACCGGCGTCATCATCCCCGCCGCCGTCGAGTTCGTGGATATCGCCGGGCTCGTGGCGGGAGCCAGCAAGGGCGAAGGCCTCGGCAACCAGTTCCTGGCCAACATTCGCGAGGTCGACGCCATCCTGCAGGTCGTCCGCTGCTTCGAGGATTCCGACATCGTCCACACCATGGGAGGCCTCGATCCGGTGCGGGACATCGAGGTCGTCACCACCGAGCTCGTGCTCGCTGATCTCGAGGCGGTGATCAAGCGGATCGAAAAGACGCAGAAGAAGGCCAAGTCCGGCGACAAGGAGGCCGTGGCCGAGATGGCTTTGCTCCACAAGCTGGAGCCGCACCTCAACGCGGGAAAGACGGCCAACATCCTTCCCGCCACACCGGAGGAGACGGCGATGATGAAACTCTTCCAGCTTCTCACCGCCAAGCCGGTGCTCTTTGCCTGCAATGTGGCGGAAGGGGATCTCGCCACGGCCGGGCAAAACCCCTTCGTGCAGCAGGTTGCCGGCTATGTGCGCACCCACCACGACGCGGCCTACGTGCCGATCAGCGCCAAGATCGAGGCCGAACTTGTGGATCTTTCGCCGGAAGACGCCGCCGTCTTCCTGAAGGATCTCGGAGTCGACGACTCCGGGGTGTCCGCCCTCATTCGCAGCACTTACGAACTGCTGGAACTCCAGACCTTCTTCACCGCAGGCGAAAAGGAGGTTCGGGCATGGACTTTCCACCGCGGCTGGAAAGCGCCTCAGGTTGCAGGCGTCATCCATACCGATTTCGAGAAGGGCTTCATCAAGGCCGAAGTTGTCTCCTATCGCGATCTCGCCGCGCTCGGAAGCATTGCAGCGGCTCGCGAAGCAGGGAAATACCGGCTGGAGGGGAAGGAATACGTCTTTGCCGATGGCGACGTGGCGCTGTTCCGGTTCAATGTCTAGCAGCGTGTTCTTTCCGTCCTTCATCCTGATCGACACAGTCCGAAGCTGAGTCAGACACGCTGCCAGGTTCCCGGAACATCTGATTCGCCTTCGGCGTCGCAGTTTGTTCGGCTGGATTCCTGCCCGTCGAACTCCCGCCCGCATGAGTGCTCCCAGCGATTCCTCCCATTCGCCGCCCGCCGACCCGGCGGCGCTGGATTCGGCCATCCTGCGGCTGCTGATGGATACCATTCCCGACCGAATCTACTTCAAGGATCGGGCCAGCCGGTTTGTCCGCAACAACGTCGCCCATGCCCGGTCGCTCGGGGCCGCATCGCCGGAGGAATGCATCGGCAAGACGGACTTCGACTTCTTCTCGAGCGAGCATGCCGAGCGGGCGCGGGCCGACGAGCAGGAGATCATTCGCACCGGTCAGCCCATTATTTCCAAGATCGAGCGGATCACGATGCTGGATGGAAAGCAGGGCTGGGCTTCGAGCACGAAGATGCCGTGGCGCGGCAGCAACGGGGAAATCATCGGTACGTTCGGGCTGACGCGGGACATCACCGCCACCAAGGATGCGACCGATCGGCTCGAGGAGGAGCGCAACCTGCTCCGCACGATCATCGACCACCTGCCGAGCCGGCTCTACGTCAAGGATACGGACTTCCGGTACGTCCTCAACAACCTCGCCCACCTGCAGCTGCTGGGGGTCTCGTCCCAATCGGAGGCGTTGGGACGGACCACGCTGGATTACTTCCCCGGGGAACGCGGCCAGCAGGCACTGGCGGACGACAGCCTGGTGCTCACACAGGGCGCCCGGATCCTGAATCAGGAGAAATCCGACTTTGGCTCCAACGGCGAGGTTCGCTGGTCGCTGGTCACCAAGGTGCCGCTCCACGATCTGCAGGGCCGGCTGATCGGGCTCGTCGGCATCAGTCACGACATCACGCGCCGCAAGCTCGCCGAGGAGCGTCTGCAGGAGCGGACGGCCGAGATGGAGGCCGACCTGCGCATGACCCGCCAGCTGCAGGAGGCCTTCCTCAACCGGGCCTATCCGGTCTTTCCCAACGGCAAGCCCGGGGAGAGTGCGCTACGGTTTGCCCACCGCTACCTGCCCGCCACCTCGCTTGGCGGCGACTTCTTCGACTTCATCCAGCTTTCCGAAACGAAATGCGGCGTGCTGGTATGCGACGTCATGGGCCATGGGGTTCGCGCCGGGTTGCTCACCGCCCTGGTGCGGGGCGTGGTCGAGGAGATGGGCCCCCGCGCGGGTGATCCGGTCCACGTGCTCGGCGAGATCAACCGGGCGCTGATGCCAATTGTCGAGCAAACGGGACAGCCCGTGTTCGCCACGGCGTTCTTCGGCGTGATTGATGTCGCCGCCCGCTCGCTCACCTATGGCAACGCGGGACATCCCCCGCCGCTCGTGCTGCATGCAGCCACCGGGGAAATCGAGCGGCTGGCCCCGCCCGATCCCGAACCGGCCACGGGGCTGCTCGCCGGGTTCCGGTACACGCGACACCACGCTGGCTTTGCCCCGGGGGATGTCGTGCTCGGCTACACCGACGGCGTGCTCGAGGCCAGCGATGCCTCAGGCCACCTGTTTGGCGAGGATCGGATGCGCACTCTCCTCACCAATTCGCGCGGGATGGATGGCGCCGCGATTTGCGACCGGTTGCTGCGGGAGATGGAACGGCACAGCGGCCGGACTTCGTTCGAGGACGATGTCTGTGTCGTCACGATCGAATCGGCTCCGAAGGATTAGGAGTCTGTCGGACTTGGGCGGATCGTTCTCAAAGGGGCGCACCGAGAGTTGGGCGGGCGACAGCCTCCTGAGCGAAAATGCCCCGGAGCATTTTCGTTTAGCAGCATGTCGGATGATTCGCCCTCACGTTCGCTGCCTTCAAATCGAGCCGCGGTAAGACCGACAGGCTGTTAGCTTCGCAGAATGATTTTCTGATGCAGGCTAAAGCGCCGTCTCGCCCCGCTCGTCGGTCCGGATCCGGATGACTTCGTCGAGCGGCAGGACAAAAATCTTGCCGTCACCGATCTTGCCGGTCCGGGCTGCGGCCACGACGGCGTCGATCACCGGCCCCACCTTCTCGTCGGTCACGATCACCTCGATCTTCACCTTGGGCAGGAAATCGACCGTGTATTCACTGCCCCGATAAATCTCGGTGTGGCCCTTCTGCCGGCCAAACCCCTTGACCTCGGTGATCGTCATCCCGTCGATCCCGGTATCGGCAAGGGCCGACTTCACCTCCTCGAGCTTGAACGGCTTGATGATGGCACGAATGAGTTTCATGGCAAATGGGGGGCGTTGCGGCTGTGGGGCTCTTCAGGCCTTGGCCTCGAAAATGTAGCCTTCCTCACCGTGATCGCTCAGATCCAGGCCCTCCTGCTCCGACTCGATTGTCGGACGCAGCCCGATGGTCGCCTTCAGCGCGCCGGCAATGATCGCCGTCGCCACCACTGAAAGCACGATCGTGAATCCGATCGCCTTGAGCTGTTCGAGGAGAAGTCCGGCCTTCACGCCCGCGACCGCCGGGTTGACCGCCTCGGACGCATAGATGCCGGTCAGCAACGCACCCAGGGTGCCACCGACGGCGTGGATGCCGAACGTGTCGAGCGCGTCGTCATACCCAAAGACCGACTTCAGCTTCACGCAGAAGATGAACGGCACCAGCCCGGCCAGGATGCCCATGACCACTGCCGCGCCGGGGGTCACAAACCCCGCCGCCGGCGTGATCACCACGAGCCCGGCCACCACCCCGGAACAGAAACCCAGCACGGAGGCGTGGCGCTTCGTCAGGTATTCAAGCAGCCCCCACGTGAACGAGGCCACGGCGGCGGCGAGGGTGGTGGTGGTGAAAGCGCTCGCGGCGATGCCGTCCGCCGCCCCCGCGCTGCCGGCATTGAAGCCATACCAGCCGACCCAGAGCATCCCGGTCCCAATCATGCAGAGGACCAGGCTGTGCGGCGGCATCGGCGTCTTGCCGAAGCCCAGCCGCGGCCCGAGGATCAGGCAGAGGACCAGGGCCGACCACCCGGAACTCATGTGAACCACCGTCCCGCCGGCAAAGTCGATCGCCTTGATCGCGCCGGCCGCGCCCGCCATCAGCCCGCCGCCCCAGACCATGTGGGCCAGCGGGAAATAGACCGCAAACATCCACAAGCCCACGAACAGCAGCACGGCGGAAAATTTCATCCGCTCGGCAATGGCGCCGACAATCAGGGCCGGCGTGATGATCGCGAACGTCAGCTGGAAGATGGCAAAGACGTTCTGGGAAACCCATGGCAGCGTTGCCGGCGCACTATCGACGCCGCGGAAAAAGACATGATCCAGCCCGCCGATGAAGGCGTTGCCCGGCGCAAAGGTCAGGCTGAAGCCCACGGCCCACCAAAGGATCGTGACCAGCCCGGTGATGCCGAGGCATTGCGCCAGCACCGACAGCACGTTCTTTTTCCGCACGAGACCGCCATAAAACAGCGCCAGCCCGGGGAGCGTCATGAACAGCACCAGCGCGCTCGATGTCATCATCCACCCGTTGTGGCCGGGACCGGCCGCCGCCACGTGGGAGGCCACGTCGGCCGTCCGGGCCGAGTTGTTGATGTACGCCTCGAGATCCGCGACCCGCTGCTCGAGGTTGGGTGCGGGCAACGGCGCCGGCTCCGTCGCCGGCTGGGCGTGGGCGGTTGCGCAGCCGATGAGGACGGCCACCGGGAAGAGCAGGACACGAAGGGGTTTTAGGCGCATGGGATTCATGGTCGGTCGGCCCGCTCATGAGCAGCATTGATGCCGGGTTCGCGGGACACCGCGGATTTTTTTGCCTTAAGCCGCAGATTTCCTGCCCGCAGCTGCTTCACGGCCCCGTTCCTCGTACATGGATTCGTTCTCGACCGCTTTGCCGCAAAAGAGAACGAGAACGATTACGAGGAACGAGAAAGAGCAGCCGTAAGACCGACAGGCTGCCGGTCCCTGGTCCCTAGTCCCCGGTCCCTGGTCCCTAGTCCCCGGTCCCTAGTCCCTGGTCCCCGGCCCCTGGTGCTCCGGCTTCGGATTCGAACCACCCACCAGCACGCTGAGCTGTTCCTGCACCGCCACGAAGAACTCGGGCGTCAGCTCACCGCCAGGCACCTCGAAGATCTGACGGGTCTTCGCATGCTCGTACCGGAGCCGCAGCCCGTCCGACGAGCGGCCGCGCGGCCGCAGGATCCGCTTCCGCTCCAGCATCAAGGCCAGGAATTGGACCAATCGCGTGTTTTCCTCGGTCGGCTCGGTGGTCGGGTCCGCCAGCGCCACGAACAGGTTCTCGGCCGTGAGCTTCAGGGCCCGTTCTGGATTCTCACCCGCCTGCCGGGGCTTGAACACCTGCACCCATTTGCAGGCGACGAACCCCTCCGGAGCAAAGGTCGCCGCATGCTCCGCCGCGACATCGTACCGGACGATCCCCAGCGTCGCGCCGTCCCGCACCAGGAAACTGGCCACGCGCGCACCGGCGACAAAGGGTTCGCCCGAGACGAAACAGGTGGTCGCGAGTGGTTGCAGGTGCATTTCCATGTTTCCTGTTTACTGCCCACCCTGCCCGACGCTAGCCCGAACATTTCAAAACGCGGCAGGTCGGCCGCAGCCAAGGGGCATCTCCCTCGGAGATTCGTTCTCTCAAAACGACCCACGCAGCCGAAATGGCCGGTGGAAATTTCTCGTGTGTCCTGCTCCATTCATGAAATTTTCGGGCCAGCACCTGCCCACCCCATGAACGGGAGACTCATCGCCATCGGTGACATCCACGGCTGTCACCATGAATTCGCCGAACTGCTCGCGCGGCTCAGTCCCGGCCGCGACGACCGGATCATCCTGCTCGGCGACCTGATCAACCGCGGACCGGACAGCCTGCGCGTGATCGAAATCGCGCGCGAAAACCGACTGATCTCGCTGCTGGGCAACCACGAACTGCGGCTGCTCAAATTCCACCGCACCGGTGACCGCAAATGGCTCAAGGAGGGCGACGAAGCGACCCTCGCGAAGTTCCAATCGGCCGATTGGGCCTATCTCGAGGGCATGCTGCTGACCTTTGAGGAGCCGACGCTCAACACCGTCTTTGTCCACGGCGGCTTTCTCCCCGATCAGCCCTGGCAAAAGCAGCCGGCCGAGATCGTGACCCGGATCCAGGTAATCGACGCGGACGGAAAGCCGGCAAAGCGCGCCGATGCCGCCACCGCCCCGCCCTGGGCGGATTTGTGGAGCGGTCCGCCCTTCGTCGTGTATGGCCACACGCCACGGCCTGAAATCTACAAGCTCAAATGGTCCGTGGGGATCGACACCGGGTGCGTGCTCGGCGGCCATCTCACCGCCTATGAACTGACCGAGAAGCGCTTCACCCAGGTGAAGGCCCGCCAACGTTACTGGCCCTGAAAACTTCCCATGCCGCTCCCGCCCGCCTCCATCCCGGACGACACCCTCCTGCTGTGCGTCGACATGCAACCCAAGTTCCTCGCCGCCATTCCCGACGGCGAGGCGGTCCGCCGCCGCTGCGAGTTCGCCGTCGCCGCCGCGCGCGGAATCGGGCTGCCCGTCGCGTTCACGGAACAGGTCCCCCACAAACTGGGCCGGACCGCGCCCGAATTGATGGCGCTCGCACCCGATGCGCCCTACTGGAGCAAGGACGCATTCTCGGCGCTGGCGGACGACGGCATCCGCGACAATCTGCTTCGTCACCGCGATCTCCAGCATCTGATTTTCTGTGGCATCGAAACCCCCGTCTGCATTTATCAAAGTGCGATCGGCGCCCTGGCGGACGGCTTGCAGGTCACCATCCTGAGCGATGCGGTGGGCGCGCGCCGGCCGGATGATGCCCGCGCGGTGCTGGTGGAACTCGCCCGCGCCGGCGCCCATGTCCTCCCGTCCGAAACGGTGTTTTATGCCCTGCTGCGTGACGTGAATCATCCGTTCTTCCGGGAGTACACCCAGCTGGTGAAGTCGCACCAGGATTGCTGAAGGATTCAATCGCGGCGCTGAATAGCGGCGATCGAGCCCCGCCGAAGCGCCAACGGCGCGACCTGATCCCAGCCTGGGCCAGCGGCCCAGGAATTTCGTTGGACGTCATGGAGGGCTGAAAGCCCCGCCCCATCTGCACCGATCTTCGAATCGATGAGGATTCCGTATTCGAATCTGAGGAGTCCACAAACCGAATGGGAACCCCATTCTGGGCAGTTGCTCGATCTTTACGGCCGGGGCGGAGCCCGGCCCTCCATGACTCCAATTCCCATTCCTGGATTCCACCACTCATCCTGGACTTGTACGCTGCGCGCGCGTCGCGCAAGGTTCGACGGGGTGTCTCATGGCCGACGAAATTTCCCAGCTGATCGTTCGTGAACTCAAGGCGCTCGACGCCGTCGCGCATGGCCGGGTTTTCAGCAGCCTGCTCGTGGTCCGGAAACTCGCGGCCAAGACCGCCTCGAACGGGAACCCGTTCTTCAGCCTCGAGCTCGGCGACCGCACCGGTTCGTTCACCTGCACGGTCTTCAATGACAGCCCCGTCTTCGAGACGTTGAAGGCCGCCGGCGAGGGCGCGGTGATCCGCATCGAGGGCAAGGTCGAGTTTTATCAGGGCCGGCTCTCGCCACGGATCGGCAAGGCCATCGCGCTCGCCGAGTCCGAACTCGGCGCCCCCGGGCTGCTGGAGAATCTCGTGGAGATTGCACCGGAGGATTCGCAGGCGCTCTGGAACGAGCTCCAGGAACTCATCGCCGCGATCCAGCACGAAACCCTCCGCCAGACCGTCCGCGCGGTCTTCGATGAAATCGGCGATGCCTTTCGCTGGGCCCCGGCCGCGGTGGCGATGCACCATGCCTACCGCCATGGGCTCCTCGAGCACACCATCCACATGGCGCGCGCCTGCCAGGCCTTGCGGCCGCTCTATCCGCAGGTCGACGGTGATCTCGCGCTTGCCGGGATCCTGCTGCACGACACGGGCAAGGCGATCGAGTACGAGGGGACGCTCTCCACGCGCCGCAGCCGCCGCGGCATCCTGCAGGGGCACGTCGTCCTTGGCTACCAGCTCGCCCGCAAGCATGGGATGAAATCGCGGCTGGATTCGGAAAGACTCGAACGGCTCGAACACATCATCCTCTCCCACCAGGGCGACCCGGCCTGGGGCGCCGCCGTCTGGGCAGCCACGCCCGAGGCAGTCTTCGTTTCGATGATCGACAACCTCGATGCCAAGATGGGGATGGTCCAGCGTGCCCTTCGCCAGGCGGGCGAACAGGAGGAGTTTTCCGAACGGCTGCCCGGGCTGAATTCACCGCTGCTCACGCGGGCGATCCGCGGACAAAATGGCGCGAGCTGAAGCGATCCGTCGCCGGAGCCGCGCTGCGATGGCCAATGCTTTGACGCACTTGCGGCGTTCGGCTGATACTCATGCCTACCCATGAGTCCCCTGCCGCGTTTTCTCATCATGGCGCTGTTCGTCATCCTCGCGGCATTGACGGCGCTGCTGCTGTTGTCGACGTGGCGCGGCAGCCGCACGGCTCCCCCGGGCGGCGCAACAATCACCGCCACTGCGCCGGCCCCGGCGCCCGCCCGCCCCACCGCTTCTCCCAGCCACGCTTGGCACATCTCCCAGCGTTTCGCGCTGGCCCTCGCCACCGCCGCGCTCGCCCTCACGCTCACGCTGCTGCTCAGCCTCTCCTTCCGGCCGCCCGCCCGCAGCGGCGAATCGCGGCCGCCGTATTCCCAAACCCGCGGGGAGGTCGGCACGCTGGCCCGGCTCGCCGAAAGCTCCGTGGCCCAGGGTGAGGAGCTATCCCGCGAGCGCGACAGCCGCCGGCGGGCCCAGGAGGACGCCGAACTCAACCAGCAACTGCTGACCCGTTCGCTCGAGGAAAAGGTCCGGCTCGGCCGCGACCTGCATGACGGGATCATCCAGTCCCTCTATGCCGCCGGCCTCATGCTGGAATCCGTCCGCACCATCGCGCCCAACGACCCGGCGGAGGCCGATCGCCGGCTCGAGGAGGTCCGTTCCCGGATCAATGCGACCATTCGGGATGTCCGCGCCTACATTTCCGGTCTCTCCCCCGAGCAACTGCAGCTGGCCGGGTTCGGCCATGCGGTGGATACCGTTCTGACCGAGCTCTGCAGCGGCCGCGACGTCCGGCTCGATCTCCAGATTGACGATGCGGCGGCCGCCCTGCTGAATCCGGAGCAGGCGATCGAGGCGCTGCAGATTGTCCGCGAAGCGGTGAGCAATGCCTTGCGCCATGGCGGTGCCTCGCTGATCACACTCCGCGTGCACCAGGGTGATCGCGAAGTCTGCCTGCTCGTGCAGGACAACGGCATCGGGTTTGCTGCCGGCCGACAGCGCGCCGGCGGACATGGGCTGGGCAACATGGAAGCCCGCGCCCGCCGCGTGGGCGCGACCTTGCGCGTCACCAGCGCACCCAGCCAGGGCACCCGGGTCGTCGCCACCCTGCCCGTGCACCGCTCACCCGCCGCATGAACCCCGCGGCAAGACCAGTCATCCGCGTCGTCCTGATCGAGGACAGTGAGGTTGTCCGCACCGGGCTGCGGACCCTGCTCGGGACCACCGGCGACATCGCGGTGGTGGGCGAGGCCGCCAGCGTTGCCAGCGGGGTCGCCGCCGCGGCGCAGCACCAGCCAAACGTCATCCTGCTCGATATCCGGCTGCCCGATGGCACCGGTTTCGACGCCTGCCGCCAGATCCTGCGGCAGCATCCGGAAACACGTATCCTGATTCTCACGTCGATGGCAGACGAACCGCTGGTCGACGAGGCGATTCGCGCCGGCGCGCATGGCTACCTGCTGAAGGAGGTCGACGGCAAGGGATTGGTGCACGCGATCCGGGAGGTCGCCGCGGGCAAGTCGATCCTCGATCCTGCCGTCACCGCGCGCGTGATGCAGATGGTGAAGCTCGGCGTAAGTGGCCGGGATCCGCTGGACGCGCTCTCGGCCCAGGAACGGCGGGTGCTCGCGCTGATTGCGGAAGGCTGCACCAACAAGGAGGTCGGCGCGAAGCTCGGGCTGACGGAGAAGACGGTGAAGAATTATCTCAGCACGGTGTTCGAGAAACTCCACGTCTCCCGCCGGGCCGAAGCCGCCGTGATCTACGCCCAGGGGGCCCGGGATCGCCCCCCCGGTCGCAGTCCGCTGTAACCCCGCGGGCCACTCATCGGGGCGGCGACCGCCGGCAGCGAGCTCGCTGCATCCGCACCCGGCCGCATGCGTGGTTCGAAGGCGGTCCGTCGGCCAGTGCCGGCTCATGGGTCGAAGGCCTACCGGGCGCGAACCGGCGCGGATTTTCCCGCGCTGCGGTTCCGGAGATTCCCCCGACCCACGCACCGAGGTCCCCCCGTCGGGAAAAGCGCGCCCATCGTGAGCCGCTCGCCCCGCCCGCTTTGCGTGCCGGTCCGAATGTTCCGCACGGAAATCACGCCATCGGCCGATCGCCCGCGCGCACCGGTGCGCACTCCATCCCCGAATCGCGGTCTATCCGTCACGTGAACGGGAATACGGACAAGGCCAGGACCAACGAGCGCCTCACCGCGCTGGTCGTCAGCGCGGACTGGTTTTCGCGCACCCTGCTCCGTTCCGCCGCCACCGAGACCGGCGTCTTCCACACCGTCGTCGAGGCCGATGACGGCTACACCGCGCTGGCCGAGTCCTGGCAATGCGTGGAGGACGGAATTCCGCCCGACGTGGTCGTCATCGACATGCAGGCGGCCGACGCCAGCGCTGCGCGACTGGTGATGGAGATCCGCGCCGCGCCCGAGCTCCGGACCGCGGTGGTCGGCCTGGTCGGCATGCCGGACACCGATCCAGAGGTGACCGTCCGGGAGGTGGATTTCTGCACCTCCAGCGGTGTCCTGCATGAAAGCCTGTCCGATATCATTTGCGATCTGGCCAGTCGCTCGCTCGGCGCCCCCCAGTCGCGGCGGTAGTTGGAAACCGGCCAGTGTCACGGCCTCCCGGTCGCCCGGATCGAGCGGTGAACCCGCCGCATCACCCGACCAGCACGAGTGCGATCGCCGCCATCATCAACAGGGCTCCGGCCAGCCTGCCGCCAAGAATCCGGCCACCAAGCTGCTGCTCGCGGCTGTGCACCCAGTGGCCGACCGACCAAATCATCACAACCGTCCAGAGTCCGCGTGAACTGTAGAGGACATTGGCGGTTGCCGCGTGGCCCCAGTGCGCGATGGCGGATACAAACAGGATTGACTGGAGAGCGAGCAACCCGCCGCCGCCCAGCAGCCAGGGCCAGGCGCCAGGGGGAAGCGCCGAGAGCGGTGCGCGAAACATCGGCGCGTATCCGAACGACAGGACACCGGAGAAAATCATCATGACCGGCAGGAACCGGCCCAGCCCCCACACCGGCGACCACATCTGCACCAGCACATCGAACAGCGCGAAGACGACGGCCACCGACCCGGCGGCGATCACGGTCCAACCGACATTGCGATGGGCGACCTGCCGCCCGCCGCTATTCAACAACGCGACCGCCGCGGTCGCCAGCACGGCAGCGGTCCACAACTGCCATCGCAGCGTCGCGCCACTGATGGCTGCGGACAGCAAGGCCACGAACAGGATCTTGAGTCCCATCACGGGGGTGGCGACCGAGACATCGCCGCGATCGAGCGCGATGAACGTCAGCCACTGCCCCAGGACAAAGCAGACTGCCACGATGGCCGGCTGCCACCAGAGGGCCCAATGGACCTGGCCGCCGAGCAGGAGCAAGGGCTGAAAGGCGGCCACCGCCAGCAGGTTGGAGACGAAGGCCGTGCGCCACACCCCGGCACCCAGATCCGAGGCCCGCTTGATCACGACGACCCCGCCGGCATACGAAACGGCGGCGAGCAGCGGCAGCAGATCGGATAACGGCACGGTGGATTCAGCTTATTTCCGTTCGGACACCCTTCTCTTTTTTTGGCGCGTTCATGATTTCGTTGCGCAGCTCTCATCCCAGTCGAGTTGTTCACAAAGCTCCCTCCCGTTCCCGGCCACCCTTACGGGTAAAGGCAGGCCGGGAACTCCGGGCAGCTTGATGAACAACTCGACTCTCTGTCCACGAAATCGAGGCAATCACAAGGCGCAGGCTGCGGCGGCTGCTTTGTCTTGATTCCAAATCCGGGGGGGGCGTGATCCACTCAAGAATTGGAGAGCCGTCAGCATCTGCTTTGTCTTGATTCCAAATCCGGGGGGGGCGTGATCTTG
>WYBX01000057.1 GCA_011525695.1 Verrucomicrobiia bacterium | reverse complement strand
TTATCGCATCAAACGCGCCAGCCCGTCTACGGGTCAGGTCGGCCCACACGCCTTTCAGCACTCCGCTCAGAGGCAGCGCACATCGAAAAACACGAAAAATCGCGATTTCGTGCGAAAGTCAGGCTAGGCCCGTGCCTGCGAAATCAACGCCGCCACCCGACGAAACTACTCGCTACCGCTACCTGGAGGGACGTGCTCCGCCACGGCCGCGAGTTCTGAACGACAAGCATGTTGCACCGGCGGACGACGCGGAGGTCGTCCCTCCAAGGAATGCGTTCTCGGTCCGATCGCGCACGCACTGTACCGTCCGACCGCTTTTTGTAAGAAGTCCGGCACCTTTTGTAATTCGGATGGTTTCCGGCCCCGTTGGCAAGTGCCTGGAATCAGCCTTGGGGGGGCGCTGCCGGGGGGGTGGAGGCGACCGCGCGAGCATGTGCCGCAGCGAGGTCGGCCAGGGTCTCGTCGATGACTTGGCTGGCCTGCAGGGCCCCGGCACGGGCCTCCCGCGTCTCCCGGAGCTGCTTTTTCAGCTGCATTTCGCGGATCCCGAGCTGGGTCGCGGTCTGGCGATAGTTGGCCTGCTTTTGCAGCAGGCTATCCCGGAGGGTGCTCACGGCCGAGAGCCTCCAGTCTTCCGGGCAGCCGCGATCGTGGCCAGCCGCTCGGCTTCAACTTCCTCCCGCCGACGCCGTCGACCTTCATGGTCCGCCGCCCGGCGGGCATCCTCTGCCACATCCTGCTCGGCGAACACGTCGCCGGCCGCAAGCACCAGGTCAAAGAGCTCGCGGTAGCTCTTCACGACCACCGGCCGATCCCACTCCGCAGTCCCGAGGTGGTCTGGACGGCGAATCACCGACCGTTGCCCATCGTCGGTCTTCAACCGAAAATCCGCAATTGGGCCTTCCGGCGTGGCGTGGATCTTTGCGCTGATTGTGCTCATGAGGTGCCTAGTCCGTGGTGAAGGGCCAAAGCCTTCAGCCAGTTGGCAAGGGAGATGGCGCTCGCCTCGTCAGTGGCATCGGCAGGGGCTGCGGTGCTGTACTGCTCCCGGAGGATCTGGTCGCCGTTGGCATCGTAGATCCGACCCGCCGTGAAACTACCGCCAGCCGTCGCGCCAAACACCAGGGCACAGCTGCGAATGTGAACCGGATGCGTGGCGTCGCCATGGAGCTGCAGGCCATACGACTCGTCGATGTACGAGACCAGGGTGCCAGCCGAGTCGAAACGGACTTTTTGCGTCCCGTCGAAGACGACGTCGTCATCAGGCCAGATTTCCTCGTTCCACATCAGCCGGCCATCCCGATGCACGGTACCTCGTTCGGTATCATCGGTACGGAAACGGATGTTCCCCGAAGTCACATCGCCGGCCGCCAAGACCAGCACTCCGGCGATGCTAGTGGTGGCATGGTCATTCCCCACCATGTCGATCTGAGCCCCGTGGGCCGCGCCATTGGATCCGCCACCAGTGATGGTGAGGACGCCGGCGTCGTCGATGTACCGCATGCCGATCGCGGAGTCGATGTAGAGTCCACCGCCCGAGATCTTCGGGGAAACGATTTCGATCGCCGATGTGATGGTACCCGCCGTGATCTTGCCGGCGGCAAGGTTGGCGATTGCCGCATCACCAAACGGCTTGGCAACCCATTGAAAGCCGCTGCCCGGATTCTCCCAGCGGTGGGGCCGGTTGCCTCCGTCGGTGTCGAACCACAGATCCCCTTCCAGCAGCGTGTGGGTGCCCGTGGTTGGCGCGGAATCCTGATAAAAGATGATATTGCCACTGAGCCGCTGCGGAGTCGACCAGCTGCCGACCAGTGTCCCGTCCGCTTCCTTCAGTGCCTCGGAGACCCAGAGGGCGTCCGTGCCACTCGGAATGGCCGTGGTCCAGCTCGCCGGATTCGTGCCGCTCGGCGTCGCAGGCACGAGTGTCGACCGCCGATACCGCCGCTCCACGTACCGGCCATCCTCACCATCGGTGCCATTGCTACCGTTCGAACCATTGGTGCCATTGGTCCCGTTTGTGCCTGCCCTCACCTTGGCGAGCGTGAAGCGCTTGGTGATGGTGAACGCACCCTCCACGTCGACCGAGATAGCGATCGCCCCGGCGTCGGCTGTCAGCGTGTCGCAGCGCACCGTGTCATCACTCTCTTTGGTCGCCGTGGCGTTCGTGAGCGTACCGATCGAGATCGCGAACTGCCCGGCGCCTGGGCTGCTCGCCACGGCAGTCAAAGCAGTGGAGCCATCGTAAACCAGTACCGTGGTGCGCGCGGTGCCGCTGGCCCCGAGCTGGCCCGCCAGGACCGTGCCATCCGCGGCGGCCGCCACGGCATGGGTATACGATGTAAGAAGAATCGTGAAGCCGGCGGCCGCGACCTCCTCCTCGGTCACATCAGGCAGCTGCAGATCGATCCCAGGATCGTCCGGCTTGGCCAGTCCTTCGGCACTGATCGTGGCGAGCTGGAGCTTGAAATACTTTGTGGCGATGCCGGCGTCGTACACATTGCTGCCGTCTCGCACGCGATACCACTCCTGGTGCTCGACGGCGTAGTTCTGCACCTCCGAACGGTAGAACACCCAGCCGACAGCATCATCGGCGTGCGCTGCCGCCGTTGTGCCGCGGCGGCCGCGTGCGATTCCGAGTGTGAACGTGTCGGCATCGACCGCCGCTATTGTGCTCACGCTCATCAGCTCATTCTCGCACAAGAGCAGCAGGACGTCGTCCGCTTGGGCGACCGTGGTCTGTTCCTGCATCCGCTCCCAATCGACACTGGTGGTATCGATCGTCACGCTGGCATCGTCGTCGTCGATGGCACCATTGAGTGTTACTTTCGCAACGAAGAAGCGACTGTCCTGGATCACGTCCCACGGTGCCGAGCCGTCGACGCTCAGGTGAATATCCGCCCGGTAGATGGAGCGTTTGGCGCGGTTGATCAATGCAGCCACTTTCCGGGAGGCACTCAGTTCTGTCGGCAGGAGCCACATGCGCACGTCCGCCTCGGTGATTTCTCCGGGCTCATCGGCGCCTGGCAGGACGCGAGGATCCACGGCTGCCACATACGGCCGCGGGAACTGCCCGCGTTCGCGAATCACGGTGAGCACGTCACTCACCTTTCCGCTGCGCATGCGCCGCGACACCACGCGGCACGTGAGATCGCGCGAGTGGGGAGCGTAGTCCCAGTCGAAGAGGTCGCCCGGCATCAGCGGCTCGCTGTCCAGCCGCAAGGCCCGCGACTGCAGCACTGAGAGGGTTGCCCCATCGTCATTCGGCGAGCTGCGGCTCTCCGCCGAGAGTTCTGCGGCGATGATGGCGCCCTGGCCTGCATCGTGGCACCAGGGCCGCTGCTTGCGCACAGGAGTCGGCAGGATGCCGGTCTCGGTGTTCGCGTGCGCCGAATACGATGCCGGCGCTTCCATGTAGCGTCGTTCCGGCTCGCGATAGACGACCACGACATCCGATGGGGCATTGTTGGCATCGGCAAAGCCATTGCCGGTCGGCTTCGCGTCGAGATCGTGCTCGGTGATTTCCGGCAGCGCTCCGGCCGGGGAATTGTGGGGAAACCAGCCAACTTTCCACTGGTCGCCATCGGCGTACATGTAGCCGTCGACGTAAGCCAGGATCGCACTGAAGAAAGTCGCCGCATCCTGCTGATCGGTGATCATTGGATGGCAGTGCACCAGTTCGGCGAGGCGCTGGCCGATGCCAGTAGCCTCCAGCGCCGCCGCCTGCGCACCCCAATGCACCGGATCGAATACCGTGCCATCGTCGCCCAGCCCGCCCTTCGGATCCGTCGCGAACGCCCAGATCGCGGCAAACGGATTCACGCCATAGGGGTTGCTGGATCCGGCTCCGTACGCGTCGACGTCTGGCGTCTCCACTTCCAGCTCCAATGCGAGCATCGGGATCGCGGTGCTTTTCCCCAAATCGATATTTTGCCACTCCGCCCAGATCAGCCCGCGGTAGGCTGGATGGTCCTGACCGGTTGCGGCGCTGAGCGCCGCCGATGCCTGCTGGGTTTCGCTGCCGCGCCGCAGGATAAATTTGAAAGCCCGACCGCTGGCGAGTCTCTCGTTCAGGACGAACTCGTGTTCATCCTCCTCGGCACCGAACGAGTAGTCGAGATTATCGATTTCCTTCCCGTTCATGTAGACCCGGCCGACGCGTTTCAAAACGCCGGTCCGGTACACCGCGGCAATCGAGGCGTATTGCCATTCCGGCTGCTGCCCATGAGGTGCCGTATGCCGGTTGTAGGCATCGCAGATCCAATGGGAGGGCCAAGGATCGCGGCCGAAGCCCATACCCACGGTGTCAGCTTCCCGATAGCCGGAGCCGAGCTGCTGCTCCGCGGAGTCTGTCTGCGGCAGCGCCGGCTGTTTGACCAGGAAGCTCACGATTCCGCCTCCATCAGACGGTAGCGCGGGCGCGCGAGAGCTAGCTGCGCGAGCGTCATACAGCAGACACCGCTCGGTCGCACGACATGCCAGACACCATCTCCCACCTGCAGGCCCAGGTGATGCTCGCACCGGCCCACGATTGGGAACACGATGTCACCGTCGAGCCATGGCTCCTCCTCGTCAACCCGCCGAACGCGAGCGCGCACCTCGGCGCGTTCGAACCACGCCCGCAGCATGCTTTCACTGCTGTGCTCGGCATGGTTGATCGGATACGGTGGCACACTGACGACGGCCGGGATTGCACCGATCTCCGCAAACACCGCACCTACAAACCCAGCGCAATCCACGCCCGCACCCTTCACGACCGAGCGCGCGCGAAACGGTGTGCCGCGCCAGCTCTCGCAGGCTTTGGCGAGCGCCTGCACCCGCTCAGGAAAGAAGAAATAGTCGAGCTTCATTTCTTCGGCTTCGGTGCGCTCGTCGCGACCTCCTCCAGATAATCCGGGATGTAGGGCATGCCCCGGAAGCCGCGCCCGGCCGTGGCTGGTGCGAAATTGTCGAACTTGTCCTGACAGGTGCTCGCCTGACGATCGCAGCCCGGCAGGAGCTGCACGGCCTGCCCGCCTCCGGCGATCATATCGGGCCAGAGCGGCCGCTGCAATGTGAGCACTAGATCCGTGCCATCCATCTCGCTCGTCATGATGGTGACGATCTGCTTGCCGACACCGCTGCCGGGCCGGCCGCTGCCCGTCCTCAGCATCCCGCCGGCAAACCAGCCTTCGTCATAGGTCGAACCGCCCCAGCCGGCGGCATCCTCCAGGGTCACGGTCTTGCCATCGGGCGAAAGACTGGTGGGCAGCAGCGTGGCCGCGCTGTCGAAATCGTCCTCGGCCAGTCCACAGAGTTGCGAGAACACGGTGACATTGCAGCGCGGACCGTATGTCCAGGTCGCGATCTTCCGGTCCAGGATGCCGGGTTTGGCGGTCACGCGGTAGAGATTGCCCTCAGGGAGCACACTCACCACCTGACCGCTGAAGAGCTGCTTGCGGGTGGCTGCCACGTCGTCGGGATCGCATTTCCAGATCCGTAAGACCAGTGGCCCGAACAGTCGCTGGCGGTCGAAATCGTGGAGGAGCGAGCCTGCCTCGAAAGCGATGCTCACCTCTGCCTTCACATCCTGCGGCCGCAACGATCGGATAATGTCCTGGTGCGCGATCTGCGTTGGCAGGAATGTGCCCTCGGAGCCAACGACCGGAGCATCCCAGGCGGTAAAGAGATCGGGGTTTTCCAGGTCATGCCAGTACGAGAGGGAATAAAGGTGGCTCTCGGCCGGCAGTGCCTGGCTCCTCACTCCCGTGTCGATTTCCTGGAGGAAGCCTACCCGCGCGCGGGCGGCGGCGCCCGAAATATATTCGAGTGTGAGGACGTCCGAAGCGAAGCGCGCGGTGTAGTCGTCAGGGGTGGCCTCGGTGTCCGCGCCCGGCTGGAACCACGCTGGCACGGGAGACCAGCTTTCCCAGGCGCCACGCCGGGAATCGAAAAAGGTGAGATGCTGGCGGATCTCTAGTCGGGAACGGAAAAGGAAATCCCCCTCCTGCAGCCAGCGGGCCGCGGTGTTCACACGGTCGAGGCCGGGCTCGCGTGCTGCGGACAGCCTTATCAGCTCCAGCGGGAATTCGCTGGTGTCTCGGGGCGGGGAGGTACGGTCCGGCAATGCTGCCCAGGAGGAACCGTGGGCGTTGACACCAATCCGGCAGCTGTAGGGGCTCGCTTCCTCGATCCGCACCTCGATGTTGTCGCCGGTCTTTTTAGTGATCGCGTCCGCGCTTGGTCGCTTTTCCCAGCGGCCGACCAAGAGCGGGGCGAGCAGCGGGTGATCCAGTTCGCCAAGGTCACCGGGCAGATCCGCGGCCGCCATGATCTCGAAGGCGTCTGTATCGGGATCGAAATTGATGACCTGCAGGGGATCGTAGATCCGCTCGCCCCAGCGCGCGACCGGCAGCGCATCGATCCAGAGCGGGATGGCCACCGGCAGCGAGCCAAGTGCGGCAAGGCCCTTCCGCCAGTCGTCGGCGGCGTTATTGGCGACAGTGAGCGTGCACGTCTGCGTGAGCAGCATCTTGGCCCGCCCTGGCTGGCGCTCCTCGATGTCGGTGCGCCCGAGCCCGATCTTCGTGTCGAGCCGGTGCTCGACGCGCACGGTGCGGCCGCGCGACATGTCCGGTCGCACGAGCAACACGCGCACATTGACGCCGTCGACTGTGCCGGCGGGGAATTTCATGCCTTGGCTTCCTTCCCGCCGAATACGATGGCCCCGATCCCGGCCCCGATGGTTTGCCAGGCGCGAGACTCTGCGAATGCAGAGAAGCCCCCCAGGAGAGCCTCAAATACAGCGCAAATGGTGCAGATTGGAATTATCACGATAGCCAGAAGGATCAGTCCTAGTGTCCAGCGCATGAACCACGGCCAGACACTCACGGGAAGGAAGGTGGAGCGCAGAGGTTTCATGCCCTATGATGCTCCATCGAGCATGTCTCCGCGGTGGCGCCTGAAGGTGTCAATCACCTCGTTGTCCCAGCTCTGATCGCGAGCGAGTGCCTTGGCGCTGAACATGTCTCCCACGACCCAGATTTCGCGGTGGGGTTTGCCAGCCACCGGCCCAACACCTGCGGCCGCGCCACCCATGGCCGAGCCACCGCCCGCCCGGCGCGACATCACCCGGTAGGAATCGACACTCGGCACAATCGAGCCCGGCACCGTAGGAACGAAGACTTCCGGCCGATGTTCCCCCACGATGTACGGTTGGCCGACTGCCACGGGACCGCCGCTCGCGCGGCCTTGTGACTGCGAGAAGAAGGCGGCGGCCGCGGTGCCGGATCCGGGAGCGATTGCGTTCAGGATCGCGATCACGGCAGCAAAGGCCATTGCCTGTACGATCATCTGGATGAGTGCTTGCACGAACATCGCGCCCATTTCTCGACCGACATCGCCGAGCGACTTGGTCTTTGTAATGAGCCCCATGATGTTTCCGCTGAGATTACTTACCGCGCCACCAATCGTGTTGGTGAACGTGCTGGCAACTTGCTGCCCAATCGTTCCGGTCTGCATCGCCCACTGCTGAAGACCAGCGGTCAAACCCTCGCCTGCTCCAGTAAGCAGATTCCCGCCGGCGGCATCTTTCCCGCCAGCGAAGTCCTTGAACTGCTTGCCGATGGTCGTTGCTTGCGAATCAGGCAACGCCAAGCCGCCGGCACGGTCCTGCGCAGCTTCCATGTCCCCCCGCAATTGCAACAGTTGCCTTTCCCTTTCTTCAGTCGTCATTGCCGTCGCAGGCAGCCGTTTGGTCAGTGCGATTATGTCCGCCAGTTTATCGGCCTTGAATTTGAGGAACTTGATCTCCTCCTGTCTCTTTTCCTCATCTGGCCTACGCGTAGCCATCACGTGGTTCAGATCCAATTCCGCGCCTGCAATCGCGAGCTGCGCCTTATGGATCCCAAGAAAATCCACCCTCGCCGCCGCGTTTGCGCGGGCAAATTCACTGCCACGCATCTTGATAAGTGGGATGAGTCTTTCGAGCGCGGCGATCTCTCGTTCGAGCGAAGCGAAGTTATCGCGCTTTTCATCGGTCATCGATTGACCCGGCGTCTGGATGATTGCCTTCCGCTGGGCACGAGCGCTCTCTAGTGCTGCCACTGCACGGTTGTGCAGGCCCATGACATCGGCATCGGATTCGACCAATGGGAGCGCTTTATGGATCCCGCTCACGTTGCCCATCGCGCTGGCATCGAAGGCATCTGCCCGCATGATGGACGCGAGTTTCTTACGCTCCAATTCCTTGATGATGTATCCGCCAATGGCCGTGGCAAAAGCGACGCCGGCGGGACCAGCCAGGAGGGTGCCGAGTCTCTCGCCAGCCTTGCGCCAGCCGCCTTGCCTCTCCGCTGTAGCCGCCGCTTTTTCCAACCCGGTCGTGAGCGCGTGAGCCAGGGCCGCGGCGAAACCCGCCTCAACGCCGCTCGCGAGGGATCCAGCATTGCGGGCCAGGAAATCCGTAGCTCCAGCGCGGGCCTGCAGTAGACGGAGGTTGATCGGTGCCAGCGCGACGCTTAGCCGCTTCTGCGCTTCCTGCACACTGGTTTGTGCGCCGTTGAGCGCGGCCGCCATACGCGTGTCGAGGATGAGCGCGGCAGCGGAAGCGGAGTCCTTCAACTTGTCGTAACCCTGCACTCGGAGACGCTCCAGGACGGGAGTAAGTGCAGATGCACTGCGACCGAACAGTTCCTGCTGGAGCCTTGCACGGATGTTGGCATCCGCGACGTTTCCGAGCGCGATAGCGGTCGCCTCCGTAGCACGCTCCAGCGGCATCCCGGAGAGCCGCTCCGCATCCAAGCCGAGCTGCGAGAACACCGAACCTTTACGCGGATCGAGCAATGCTGCACCAAGGCCAGCCCGGTATGCATTAAGGCTGCTGAGCATCTCGGTAAACTCGGTGCCAGCGCGGCGTGCTTCGTGCGCAAGGGTTTGATAGCCTTCAGCCGACACGTTGAGACGGTTACCCGCCCGCTCGATCTCGCTGGCTAGTGCTGATGACGATCGCACCGCATCGACCACCGTGCCCTTGAACAAGTCCACTGCCCGGCGTGCGAAGTCGATGCCGAGGCCAGTCTTGAACATCGTGCCGAAGCTCGTCGCCTGATCCTTCATCTGCCGAAACGCTTCCTGCGATTTCAGAAGTTCATCGAGGCGGGCCTTGATATCGATGAGGATGTCGACTCTTGCGGCGGTGGACATGGGCTTGCGTGTGCGGAGCTATGCGTTACGGTGGAAGCGTGTTTATCGGTTTACTCAGTGCCTTGGCGGTGGTCGCAGTCGTTCTCTGGCTGTGGGGCAAGCCGTGTGCGCGGTTCCCGTGGCAGGATCACGACGGCGAGTTGTGACGGAGCGCCGCCGCCCGCGCGCGGGCGTGCATCTTGTCGAAGGTTTCGATTTCCTGCCGAGTCGGCTGGCTTGGATCGACCGGTGCGAACGGATCATGCCGGACCAGCTGCTCCTGTTCGGCCAGGAAGTCCTGCAGGGCGCGGGTGCCTTCGCCGCCGATGAACGCCGAGGCCGAGGCGAGATTGCTGGAGAGCGCCTGGTCCCGCAGGTCGCGGGCACGCTCGACATCGCGGCGGTGCAGGCAGAAGAGCATCCAGGGCAGCGGTTCGTTCAGGGCTTCTTCCCGGCCAATGCCGCGGAGATTTGCGTAGTCAGCGACGACGTCCACGAGTCGAGCACGGCCTTCATCGGGGCGGTGATCTGCTCCGCGAGCTTCGTCTTCAGGGGCACCAGAGCTCTGCGGGTGGCGATCTGCCGCTCTGCTTGCGAGACCGCACGATCGAAATTTAGCCGGTCGGCCACTTCGAGGAGGAACACATGGCTGGCGTCGTCGAGTGAATCGACGAACGCGGCATCCACCAGGACCCACGCACCTTCCTTAGACTTGCGCTGCACACACAATTCCAGCCGGGCGGCCTCGTTGCCTGCCTCGTACAAGTCGAGATAGCCGACGCGGTCCTCGGTGAGGTGGCGCGCTGGGATGAGCCGCACGCGCACTTCGATCGTGCTCCCGTCGCGGAGCTTCGTTTTCGGATGGGTTTCGTCACGGCCGTCGAACACTTCGCCGGCAAAGAGGAGGGTGTTGGGTGTCATGGGTGAAATCTTCCCGAGGGCTCACTCCGCCACGAAGGCGAGCGCTGCCCGCTCCTGCGAGGTGAGGGAGCGGTTGTAGATGCGCACGTCGTCAATCCGGCCAGGGAACGAGCCAGAAGCCGATAAGCCGCCCAAGCGCACGACCGCGGCAGCGAAGTCTCCGGAAGCATTCTTGTCCGAAATGTTTGCCGTGGGGGTCCGTAATGCGTTGTCGATGTAAACCGCGACCGCACCCGTGAGGGTCGAGTTGTCCACCTCGATAAGTACGTGGTGCCAAGCATTGGGGGTCGGCAGGGCATAACTCGTGAGCCGCTGCGCGAAACCTTGGGTCACTGCCACCGATAACACATTGAAACGCACATAGACCAGGAACGTGGCGGCGCTGCTGGGGGAAGTGGCATCGCGGCTAGCGATAAGGACTTGATAGGTTCCGTCCGTGGAAAAGCTCGTGCCATAGAGCCAGAGCGACAGCGTAAGTTTATTGGCCGCAAACGTCACTGCGGCATTTGTAGCGGCCTTCTGCCCGCTGCCGTTCAGTGCGAGGCAGAATCCTCCGGCGGACGCCGTCTCTGAAGTCCAGGTGCCATCGGTTGTGCCGGCCGGGCCAACAGCCGCCGAGATCGCCGTGCCGTCGCCATCATTAAGCGGCCAATGCAATAGCTCCGGCGCTGGCGGGACGAATGCGTCGTTATCGATCGTGATCGGTGCCGCCGCAAAGCTGCTGGAGCGCCAGTCACCTACAATCGCCGTCATGCGGTACGTGTAGGTGACGATATCTTCCACTGTGAGATCAGTGTAAGAAAAGAAGGCCAAATCGGCGCCAGAGTCGCCGTAGGCCTCCTCGATCGTGGTCCACCCTCCGCCATCGCTACGCTCGATCTTGAAATACATCGCCGGCGACGTCCACGTGAGGGTGACCTCGCTGATGCTTGACTGGACGGCGAGCAGATCTGCCGTGGCGGGCACATCGACCGGTTCCAATGGCAGCGCGGCGTGCGTGAAGTCAAAGGCAGGCATGTCGACTTGGGTGTGTCCTCCGAAGCGACGCAGATAGTCGTGGATGAGCACAAAGCTCGGCGTCTTGCCTTGGATGTCCGATGGGCACCACGACGCGCCAACCAATGCGCCTGTAGCGTTGTCGATCGCCACGGCCTCCACTCGGCCAAGAGTGCCGTTGTAGCGAAGCGAGACCGAATACGCCACTCCGGGCCCAATCGCCACCTTGCGGCCACGTGTGGTGGTGCCGGTCTCGTCGGCGCCGTGTGCCTGCAAGACATTGCCGGTGCCGTTGAACTGCATGTTCTGCTGGAAAACGGCGAACCGTCCTCCTCCTTCATAGATCGTCAGCAGGTCCATTGCTACATTCTGTGACAACGCCGGATCGTTGGTCGCATTGAATGTAACGAGTGCGGTGAGCGTGAAGTTCACACCATCGAACGGCAACGGGAGGCTCCAGCGCATCCCGTCGATATCTGTTTCGTTAGGCGCATCCGAGTGAACGAATCGGAATCCACGCGTGCCCCCTAGTCCCCGATGCGGGACGCCGTTCACCAGCAGCGGTGTGCGCCGGACGATATTGTCGGCGCTGACGTAGGTGTGATCGTTATCGGTGCCGGCGGGTATCACCCATGTCCCCGGCGTGCCGCCATGCACGCGAGCGAGATTGAAGGCCGAAGGCGTAATAAGCTCATCGAGGGTGAGGCCCTCGAGTGTCAGGATCTCATCAACGGGTATGGCGATGACTCCGGCCGCCGCCAGGGCGCTCTCGCCCTCGAACGCGGCATGGCCCAAGTGCCGCAGCCGGCCGCGGGCGGCGAGCTCAGCCTGACCCAGGAACGAGGCAGCTCCCGCACGGACGACGGGTGCGCGGTCGACGGTGAAGACGTGATCCCAGGAGTCGGCCACGGGATCAGGTCTCCGAGAATTCGAGATCGCCGGCGTTGAAGGCGAACCCCTGCCCGTCCAGGACAGTCACGGGTTCGTCCAGGGTCGCGAAATACATCAAGGCGCCATCGTCGCCGCGGATGATGTCGACGGCGACGATTTCACCCCAGTCGGCGCCCTCGGCCGCACCGAAGGAAATATCCTCGGCCGTGGGCGCGACGCCAAGGGCCGAAGCGGCCGGCACAATGGAGCCGTCCCACGCGATGGTCTTGTTGGCATAGCCACCGCCATTGACGAGCGTACCGCCTCCGGCAGCGGTCGGAGCCACCGTGTAAAGGCGCAGGGTGACGGTGGCCGGGGCGGCCAGGGCGGCCACGCCGAGGATGTGATCGAGAATGGCCTTGCGGAAGGCGTTGTATTTTGCGGCGAGCATGTCGGATGAAACGTGACTTTACGGGGCGGTGCGGGTGACCTGGCGATCCAGGTAAAGGCGGCCGGCGCGAAGGGTTCGGCTTTCGCCGAAACGGTCCGTGGCCTGCACGTCGAAATAGATGTCGGTCCTGAGCGGAAGCGCAGCAGTCTCGCTCCCGGTGAGCTTCCAGCGGGCGAAGCGACTCACCAGCTGGATGCCTTCGTCGGTACTGTCCTTGGAACCCGCGAGTTTCTCGTCGTCCGCGCTGTCGGGATCCGATTTCAGCGTGAAGCGGAACGTCCAGCCAGTCAGACTGGACACAGCCTCGCCGCTGCGATCGGTGAGCATCTCGATTTCGAACCAGATCGTATCTCCGGCTCGCTTGCGGATCTGCAGAGGAAACTCGCGGGTCCAGGCCATGGCGCTATCAGGCGGAGCCGTCCGGCGCGTCCTGGTCGATCGTCGGCACGATCGGCGAACCGGAGATATTCGTGATGAGGAGCGACGTCTTGCTCCAGTCTGCGCCGCCGATCCGGATGGCGCCGTCCGGCCGCCTCACCGTGCAGGCAAACTCGGGATACGTGTGCCGCACCTTGGTCGAGGCGGTGCCAGGCGCCTGGGCATAGCCGATCGCCGTTCCCTTCACGAAGCCGTTGACCCCGCCGAGGAGCGTCCAGATGAGCTCGATCTCCTCCACATCGACCAGGAGGAACGTCTCCTCCGCCTCGGTGGCGACCTCGTCGACCGCCCGGAGCAGGTCGTCGGTGCCCGGCTGCTTGAGGACGGAGGTCATGACCTTGGCGTCGATGTCGATCATCCGGCAGGAGACCTTGGTCGCGGCACCGGCACCGGCCGGGGTGATATCGAAACGCGCCCAGCGCGCGTTGATGGCTTTGGTTTTGTCGAACGTCTTGTCGAATGATAGCGGCATGATCGATTGGGTTGGATGTTACGGGATCGGAAAGTCTAGCTGCACAGGGCCTCGGTGTTGCCGGAGGGAATCAGCAGCGCCTGGATGAACGTCTCCCGGCCCGGAGCGTCTTTCTCGGCATTCGCCACGGTCTGCTGGGAGGAATCCTCGAAGATGGCCGGGCCGTAGTCGCTCAAATCGACGCCCTCCATCTTCACCTCCACCCGTTCGCCCATCTCGATTACGCCGAGATTCTTCTCGCCACCAAAGACTGCGACCTGCGCAGCCTTGTAGAAGGCGCGATCGGCAATCAAGAGATCGACACGCAGGAAACGCTTGGTCAGGACGCGGTGCGAGGCGAAGTCGTCATTCAACCGGTGCGTGCCCTCGGGTACGATCAGGCAGACACGGCCCTTGGTGATGGTGAGATCCACGAGCGCCTGCCCCAGGGACTTGTTGCCATAACGCTCGACCACCTCGAAGAGCGGCTCGTCGCTATCGTCAGCGATCGTGATCGCCTTCAGCTTGGCTTCGAGCGCATCAATCAGGGTTCTGGCGGGTACGATGGCCATGGCTATTCAGCAGGAGGCGGCGTGGTGCCGCTGGACCGGTGGGTGAGCCGGAGCATCCGGGTGCGAATGGCATCGGTGACGCGCGCTGCGAGGTGCTCCTCGTGGGGCAGCACGGTCGGATCCGGCTTCTGATCCACTTCCTTGACGAGCCAGTACATGATCTCGCCACCTCGCTGCGCGCCGGCCGAGATGGTCGTCTTGATTGTGCCATCCTTGAGTGTCCGGCGACGAATGGAAATCGGGGTGGAGAGGTTGCGCACCAGTGCCGCCTGCAACTCGCCGGTGCGAGGGTTCACGTACTTGGCAAGGTGCAGGTCGGAGAATTCGCCTGCGCGCCGGCCGTGCGCCTCGTCGGCTTCGGGGATCGTCAGCGCCTTGCCGGGCTTCGCACGGATAATGCCGCCCTGCAGTCGCTGCCGGAAACCGGTCTGCGTGATCGAGATGGCGGCGCCCTGCGGCACCGCGCGGGAGTGCACGCTGCGCGCCGCCTGTGCGTAGTAGTTGCGGCCGAAACGGTGCCGCTGGGCATTGAGCCCAAAAAGGTGGTCGCGCACAAGCTGAGCTCCGGCCCGCGCGCCGACGAGCGCCAGCCCGCGGGCCGCCGCCGCACTGCGCACCCGCTCCAGGAGCGGCGTCGCCTCGTCGAGGATGAGTGTCACGCCAGCCATTACGCAGTCCTCCGAAAGTGAAAGATTCCCTGTTGGTCGAACTCACCGAGCCCGGTCTCCAGGAGCGCCTCGCGGAGCCAGGTGGCGCGCACATCAGGCTTTGCGGCCAGTTCTGCGTTCAGGTCGATCGGCTGCGGGAGCAGTTCGGTATTTGGCTGGATGATCCCAAGCGATTGAGCCTCGTCGCGGCCGATGTCGCGCACGTCCATGCCACTGTGGAACGCGAATGGCGGCCAGGGATTGCCGAGGCCGTCGGGGAACAGCTCCGGGTCGCCGAGTTTTCGCCAGACAGAATCGGTTTTGAGCGCAATCATCCGTTCCCCGAAGAACTCGCCGCCTGCTTTCGCCCACCGTGTGGCCCAGTCGCGCTGCCGGCTGGGGTCGCTTGGGCCGAAGGCGCGGAACAGTTCCTGGGCGGGAAACTCGTCGAGGACGTCGGGATCCATGCCTTGTTCGCGCCAGCCGTACCCCCGAGCCATGTCGACATTGGTTTCGAGTGTGACATTGATCCGCCGCGGACTGGCGAGATCCTGCAGACCGCCTGCGTTGTTGGGATCGGCGACGTAGCCCATCTCCTCCAAGAGATCCATGATCGTGACGCGCGCCGACGCCTGATCGATTTGCCCGGTGAGGATGCCGTTGATCAGGTCGTCATATTTCTGCAGGAGCTTCGTGCTGGTGACTGTGGCCGAGAACATCGCGCGTTGCTTGATCGCGGTGTCGAGGGCCGCGAAGTCGCGCGTTCGGCCGCTGGTCGGCAGGAGGCTGCGGACTTCTCTCGAGTCGAGCGCCTCGAGGAACGGCATGGGAGCGAGGAGGATCATGCGCCCTTTGCCTTCCGAGCGACGGTGACCTCGTCACGCTCGCTGGTGATGATCACTTCACGGTAGGTGCGCCCCTTCTTGCCGCCGCGATTGCCGATACCGTTGGCACGGGCAATCGCGACCAACTGATATCCGCTCATCAAGTCACGCACCTGTTCGCACTCCTGGAAAGTGAAGAGCCATGCGCCGCGCAGGTTCTTCACCTGTTCGCAGAACCGCTGGAGTTCGTGCTCGCTCCAGCCCGCGTAGGCATCGCCTGCACCATCGAGATATGGCGGATCGAGGAAGAAGAATGTCTCGGCGTGATCGTAGCTCTGGAGAATCTTCTCCCAGGAACGATTCTCGATCGTGGTACGATCGAGCCGGCGGCTCATGGACTGGATTGCAATCTGGCGCTGGGCACGGGACGGGAGAGCCTGCGTGCGCGTGATGGCGAATGTACTCCCCATCCCGCCGAAGGAGAGCCGATTCCGGATGAACCAGCGGGCGGCCCGCTGAATCTCGGTGAGACCGGGCCGGGCAATGTAGTCCTCGAACTCCTCCCGAGCGTTCAGGACCAGATCCATTTCGTCCAGAAGCGCCTCGGTGTGCAGCCGGGCGTTGCGCATGAACGCGACCAGGTTCCGGTCAATGTCGTTGATGACCTCGTGTCGGCTCGGCTGCTTCGCAAAAAACACGGCGCCGCCGCCGAAGAACGGCTCGCAGTACGCCGTATGCTCCGGGATGAGCGGCAGGATGTGCTTCAGCATCCTGGTCTTCCCGCCGGGCCGGGAGAATACCGGCCGGGCGCGCGGCAGCTGCGATTCTGTGGGTTCGTCGAACATCACAGGCCGTCGAGTTTTTCGCGGGTGATCTGTCGCGTGGTGGAGCTGGCCAGCTCGACGGAGCCGGCGCCCTGGACGTCAGGCGTGACGGCGTCGGTGGGAGTGCTGACCAGGAGCTTCTTTTCTCGCAGCGCGACCAGCGTACTGTGGGCGATGTCGAGCTGCTTCTGTTGATCGACACTGAGCGGCTGGCTCAGCCGGATCATCATCGGAGCGAGGATGATGTAGCACACATCGAGCTTCAGCTCGGGTGGCACTGTCGCCTCGTTGGAATCCACCTGGTTCTCGGGATTGCTCGCGATGAAGGCCCGCACCTTCGCGATCACCGCGGGGGCAATCGCCGTGAACGGATCCGCCTGCCCTGGTGCGAGCGCCTCCTGCCGGAGTGCATCGAGCTGCTCCGCCAACATGAGGTGGTTGAGATCGGAGACAGCGATTGTGATCCAGGCGGGCACGGGTTGGAGAATCAGATTACGCGGCTGCCGGCGCTCCGCGCCTCGCAGAAGAGGCGGGCGGCGTCGTAGGTGTCGCGGCGCACCTCCACGCCCTTGAGAGAGCCAAATGTGAGCCGCGCCACGTATACGATGCCCTCGGAAGTCACGACTTCGTTGACGGTGGCCATATCCAGCCGCGACGACGGATCGTCATTCGAGAGCACCAGGGTATCCCGGTTGGTGCCGCGCTCCCAACGCAGGAACATGCGCTGATCGCCATCGTGATGGCGAAGCCCGAAATGTGGACGACGATTGTCCTTTGGGTGGATTACGTGGGTGCGGCGCATGGGTGGACGGGATGGGCTCTATGGAGCCCTGCAGCGCCGGGTGGCGCCCAGGGCTCGAAGAGACCACCGAAATCAGGTGTTCGTGACGTTCAGCTTCTTCGCTCCGACCGTCGAGGTGCCGACAATCAGGTCGTAGTGCTCGACCGTGAAATCGATAAACTTCGCACCGACCTCCTGGCGGTACACCCGCCAGCGGCCGCCGCCTTCGGTCGGGGTGTAGAACTGCTTGATGTTCGACGGATCGTCTTTCATGAGCCCGTCGTTGCCGTTGAACACGACGACGTTCGAGGTCATGATCCGGGTCTTGCCGGCCACGCTCGATTGATACAGCTCGCGTGAGAGCTTCATCGAATCGAGGCCCAGCATTTGGCCAACCTGATCGGGCGTCATGTTATAGCCGGCCGCGGCGCCGGCGTTCTCCTGCGGGGCCAGCGCGGCGGCGCGATAGTTCCAGGCGACGAGGCCAATGAGGGCCCGGTTCGGGAACACCCCTGAGGCGAGCTGGGCGGCGGCGACCTGCGCCCGGATCAATTCGTCCGGCTGAGTGGCCGATGAGAACACAGCGGCCGTGCCGGCATTGTCGAGCGCGAGCAGGACCGTGATACCGCGGCGCAGTTTGCTGCGCAGGATTGCCGTCTGCAGCATCGACACGATGCGCTCTTCGGAGACGATCGCGCCTTCCTCGTCGCGATCGAGCCGGTAGGTGAGACCACGATTGGCGGTCTTGCCGTTTTCGGTCCTGCCCTTGGTCTCGATGCGCTTGAAGCCGGAGCCGATCGCGCGCTCGTCATCGATCGGGGCGATGAAGAAGTCGGAGTTTTCACCGACCTTGTACTCGAAGCGGCGGCCTACGGGCACCGGCGGAGCGATGTAATCGAGTGTCGCCTGGATGTTTTCCGAGTCACGGAAGCCGACGGTGAACTGCGTGAGCGCCTCGCTGTAGTGCGCGGAGGTGAAGCGGGCCTCGTTGGCGAGGGCAATCATGCCCGGCGTGAGGTCGGCGGAGTCGGGGATGACCTTCGCCTCGTTGCCGAGTGAGACAAGCGGGATGAAGCCGCCGGCGGCGAGCGCGATCCCGGTGGTGGTGCGGAGAGCATTCATATCTGTGTGAAGAAAAGAGTGAGACTGAGGGTGAGACTGTGCGGTGCAGGAAAGCGGGATGACCCGCGCGTCAGCTGTTCAGCAGCTTGATTTCGGCGGGCGTCGCCAGAGCCGCCTCCAAGGCGGCAAGGTCGGCCTTCAGGGCGTTGGCGAGCGTCTGCGTGGTGCCCGCGTCGGAGCCGTCGGCCGTGTCGGGGGCCGTCAATTCCGCCAGGACCACCACCCGGACCGGCGCATGGGGATCGAACTCGATTTGGTCGTCATCGGCGCCGGCCGCGGAAAGCGCCTTGCCGATCCGCCAATAGGTGCCGGCGGCGGCAGGCTCGTCCTGCACCTTGCCGTCGGCCGCGGTGTAGACGTCGGCCCCAACGGCGATCGCCTCGCTGGCAACGCCGATTTTGGTCTCCGTTGTCGTACCCAGCAGATCGACGTTGACGAGGTCCTCGGCGGCGGCCGCTTCATCGGAAATGATGCCCAGCGGCTTGTCGGCTGCGCCGCATACGGCGACGTGCGACAGGTCACTGCCTATCTTTCCAAGCAGATAGCGGGTGCCGACTGCCGCGTCGGTCTTGTAGGTCTTGCGACCCGGATAGAAGCCTTCGGCAACATTGGCGAGGGAGGCGAGCAGGTGGCCGCGAGGGCGGGAGGCGATCCAGCTCGAAATGAGCAGAACCGCGACGAGGAGCAGTGCGAGTGAGAGAATCACGTGCATGATCGAAGTTGAGTTTAGGTGATGAGTGCGGGTGGAAACGTATCGGGTGGAGTGATGGGACCGGGCGGCGCTTACTTAGCCGGCGCGCTGTCCTGCATTTGATCGTAGAGCGCCTTGCCCTGGGTCGTGGCTTTGACCGCATGCCACGCGCGCTCCCAGTTGTTCTCGTGCCGCGGCATCGCCTCGTTCACCAGGGCGGTGAACTGGTCGCGGGCGGTCACGTTGACCTTGCGCTCGCCGAGCTGGGCGGTGCGGGGCTGCGTCTTGATGCCGCTTTGCTCGTTGGCGAGCGCCACGCTCTCGTTCGCGAAATCGCGCTCCAGCCGGCCGAGCCAGACCGGCTTCGCGGCCTCGGTGATCCGGCCTTCCCTGATTGCCGCCCCCACCAGCGCCTCGTTGCGCGCCTTGATCGTCGCGGCGTGGGCGGTGCGCTCGTTGGCCAGCGACGTTTCGGCGGTGGCGAGCTTGCCCTTCACTTCGGAGAGCTGGGACTCGGCCGTCGTGCGGGCGGTTTGTTCGTTGGCCAGAGCGGTGGGCTCCGGACGCTTCAGAAGCGCTGCGACGAGCGCCTTCGCTTTGGTTTCCTGGGTCTCGGGCGCCTCGTTGGCGAGGCCGAGCAGTTCAATGAGCCATTGAGGCATGGTGGTTTTCTGTTGCGGGTTGGACTGTGCGCCCGAACCGGGCGCGGAATTCACAAGCGAGGTGCCGGCGATGTTCGGCCGGTCGGTGAGCCCAATGCTGAGCAGGAACGCCGGCCCGTAGATCGGCTTGCCGTCGGTGCCGCTGCCGAGCTGCTTCCCGAGCCAGTGCGGCGAGAAGAACTTCAGACCCTGCTCGTTCACCAGGGCGGCGCCGGCCGGCGTGAGCACCGGGCGCAGATAGAGCGCATCCTCCCGAGCCTCCATGTCGGCGATCGAGCCGTACTCGCGGCGGTCCGGCCACCGGCGGCGATACTCGGCAATCTGGAGATCGAGCGCCCGGCGATCCTGCTCGTTGGCGAGCGCATCCCGCTGCTTGAGGGCTTCGTCGACGAGATCCGGGTGGCCCCGGTAGATAGGAAGGCCGGTGATTGCCCGCTTGATCCGATTCCAGGTGTTCCGGAAGTAGCCGACGATCTCCTCCGCCTCGGCCCGACCAAACCGCTGCAGACCCTTCTCGTGCGTCCATTCACCGTAGGGAACACGCGCCCAGCCGTCCTCTGTCAGGCTGGCGGACTCGTTGCCCAGACCGACAAACGGGATCCCGGCCGGCGGGGCTTCGTTGGCCAATGGCACCCATTTTCCGGTCTGGCGGGACGCAGAACCGGCTTGCATTGGGCTTGCAAAGGCGCGCAGCGCAATAATTCGGCCGACCTGCGTATGACCGGGGCTGTTTTCCGGGAAATGCGAAAGGAAAGGGCAACGGCGGTTCATCGTTTCTGGGCGGTTTTGGCGGCGTTTTCGGCCATTCCGGAGGCCACGGCGGCCCCGATGGCTTCCGCGACCGGCCGGGCAAGGTCGGGGGCCTGCGCCAGAACTGAGCGGGCGAGCTGACCCGAAGTGATCCGCATCTCCGCCGCCGCAACGGCACGGGCGGCCGGTTCCATCGCCAGCAACCGGGCGAGTTGCTCCGCGACCGGCCGGAATACGGGTCGCCTGGCGGCCAGTTCCTGGGCGGCCGCGTTGGCCTTGAAAAGGGTGTCCGCTCCGAGCACGGCGGCCTCGTTGCCGAGGAATTGGGCGCCGCCGACCGGCGCGGCCGGCATGCTGGGTGCCGTGGCCGGTTCGTCCTGGGGCTCCATCTCGGGCCGGCCATAGCGCTGGAGCAGTTCGCGCTTCCCGCGCTGCACACCCCACTTGATCAGGTAATCATCGATCCGCAGCTCCACGTCGTGGTTAACCTTGGTCTTCGGCTGGAGCTGGAAGTACGCCTTGGGCTCGGTGCCGAACCGATAGCGGATGAGCGGCCGGTCAAAATAGTGCTGGAGAGCCTCACTGATGAGGAGGGCGTCGGCCGCTCCAAGGATGTCAGTCTCGCTCTCCTGGGGGTTGGCGCCCACCGCCTGGCCGTCCTTCGCCATGGTGCCGAGATCATTGCCACGCCAGAGGCGGCTGATTGCGCGATCCATCCGGTCGACCAGGAGTGGGTGCGGTAGCTGGCCACCGGCCTTCAGGTCGATGGGTGTAATCTTCGCGGCGGTGCTCGTGAGAAGCGCCCAATCCTCGCCAAAGGAGGCGAGCGCATCGCGAAACCGGATCCATTCAGGAGAGCCCTGGGTTGCATCCGTCTGTCCGTGAAGGCCCGGCATCCCGACCTTGTCACAGAAGACCAGCCACGCCCGGAGCGGCGTCACCTTGAAGAGGTACGCGATCGAGGTCGCCTCCATCAGGCCGGCGCCGACGGTCACCATCCAGCCTGCATCCTCCAAATCCTCGCCCAACGCCGCAAACTCGGTGGGAAGAAAACGCAGCCGCCCGGCCGTGTTCTCGAAGAACTGGAGCGGCACGAAACGAAATTCGGCGGTCAGGTCCGCGCCGCGTGGATCCCAGACGATCTCGTGCACGGCGTACTTGTGCCCCTGCGCGTGCATCATCTGCTGGATGAGGGTGGCCACACCGCCGCGCTTGTTCTGGTCGAGCGCATCGGTGGACACCAAGCCGTTGTAAGCGGCCTGCAGCGCCTCCTGGTGCAGCTTGGCCTCGGGCGAATCGTCGACCGTCAGCACCTCCCAGTTGAGGAGTGCGGCATCCATTTCACGCTTCGCCGCGACGCATTTGGTGGTGTCGCAACGGTCCTTGATCTTCTGCCAGAGGAGAGTCGCCTCCCGGAGGTAGCCCATGTCGAATGCTTCCAGCGTCCGCGAGAGCCGGTCCGGCGTGAGTCCACGGATGGCAGTCACGCTGCGCGCCATGAGCGCAGTGCGGGCGCGCTCGGCATCGACGCGCGGCACTGTCTTCTTCGGAAGGGTCTTCTTTTCGCGCGGCATCAGAACAGCGCTCCTTTCGTGCCGGCAAATTCCCGGAAGGCGCTCGCCTCGTCGCCGCGGCGCTCGATCGTTTCGATCACCAGGGGCCGCGTCTTGGCGTTGCCGCCGACCGTCTCGGCCGCCCGGCTGTATGCATCGGCCAGGAGGAAGTGATTCTCGCACTGGTCCAAGTAGTCGCCGGTATCCTCTTCGCGCTCGGAACCGACGAGCAGATGCTCGTCGAGTTGGTCCAGGACGCGCGGCGCCCCGGCGCCCTTGCGCGGCAGCCGCATCGCCGGCTCGGTGCGGATGAAGGGCCTTCCCTTCTCGATCTCGACCACCTCCGCGACATTCTCCAGAGGTGTGAGGAATTCGCGCACGGCCGCGTCGATCGTCTCGAACCGGTTGCACTCGATAAGCGGCACGAAGACGTCGCGCCCGGCCTTCTCGAACCTGTCGAAGCCCTGCCGGATCCCGCTGCCGCGCTTCTTCAGGTTGAACGCCACGACTGCACAGCGGAGGTTCTCCCAACGCGTGAGCGCACCGTTCCACGTGAGCCCGGACGGAAACGTGACGTGCGCATCGGCGTCCTTCGGCGCGGCCGGCCAGGTCTCCAGTTCCTCCAGCCCGTTCAGCCGCAGTGCGAGTGTCCTGGCGAGGTCGGTTTCCGGCCCCTGGTCGATGAAGAGGCACGAAACCCCGAGCAAGGCATGCAGCTGCGTGACGCGCGCGAGCGTGTTGCCGAGCGCGATCTGCTCCAGGTGCATCACCCGCTTGATGTGCGGCTGCTCGACCTCGCGGGCGAAGAACCAGCAGCGCCGCCCGGTGTCGAGGCCGGCGAACACGCGCGAGCCGGCGCGCGCCTTCGGCAGGAGATCATAGGTCTCGACGCGGCGCGCGCGATCGAGCACGGCCGCGCTGATCTTCTGCTCGGTGCTCTCGGGCAGCCCGAGACGGTCGCAGCGAAACGCGACCATCTCCTCCGGATCCACCACGGCGCGCGCCCAGTGCGCGACAATCTGGGAGAGATCGATCGCGGCGATGGCGAGCTGGGAGATCCTGAACGAGACCTTGTTGAGTCGGAGCTGCTCCGGCTTGCGATGATGCCAGCGGAACCCGGCGATGCTGCGGTCGAGCACCGTGCCGCACTTCACGCAGCCGGTGTAGTACAGATGCTGCGGATCATGTGTCGCGAGCGCCGGGCCGTTTTCCTCGCGCTTGAACTCCGCAGTGTGCGTGAGCTGCGGATCATCGGTGCGCGGCGTGCCCGTGAGCGCCACGCGCACGCACTGCGGAAAGGACTCCTCCAGGTTCTGTTCGTGGAAACAGGCGGGACAGCGGTGAAGCGTGACACCCTGGCTGGCGTCCTTCCACTTCTTGTTCATCCCGCGCCCGGCGACACGCTGCGTGCCGATATCGATCGTGAACCGCAAGTCCGACGAGGTCATGCGGCCGGCGACATACTTGTCCAAGGCCGGCTTGATATCGTCGACCTCGTCCTTCGTCGTGATGTCGAAGGTGAACGAAGTTGGCACCTTGTTCAGTCCGATGATCATTCCGAAGCTCTTGCGCTTGCCGTCGGTGACGGAGAAGGCGCCCTTCCGGTTCACCGCCTTGCCTGACTTGTTGACCGCCTTGCCGACTTTCGTCATGTCGGCGAACCAGGGGAGCTGATCGAGGATGTCCGGCCGGAACTTGGTATCGACCATGCCTTCGACCAAATCGTGATCGGGCAGGTAGAAGCCCCAGCGATGCCAGGCGATGCCTGTCGTGTAGGCGCCGAGGTTCAATTCCAGGATCGACTTGCCAAACTGGGCCCCGCCCGCGAGTGCCAGGTAGGCGTCTTTGACCGGCGTGCCGGTTTCGGAGCCCAGGAAACGGTCAATGGTGGCGACGACCTCGATCAGGGCCTCGCGGCCCGTGAATGTATAGGGCCCGTACTCGCCTCTGGCCACGGGCACGCGCGCGCATTTCTCCAGGAACTCCCGGAAGGAGCCGACGCGCGGCGTCTCGACGGCCGGCGCGGTGCTCGCGCGGATCCGCTCGTTGAGCTTGTGCGCGATGCTCAATTCTTCGCCTCCTGCAGTTTCGCGATCCGCGCGCTCAACTTCTCCCAGAGCTCGAGTGCCACCGAGTCGCCGGAAATTTCCTCCTGCAGCGCATCGAGCGCCTTCTCGACGTCGCTCTTCTTCGCCCACTCGTGCTTCTCGCGTTCGAGCTGGAGCCGCTTCTCCTCGCGCCGCTCCCGCTGCAGTTCGAGGAAGAATTTCGAGTCGCGATTCTGCGCGGCGAGAATCTCGAAGGTCACCGCGGCCACCTCGCCCACCGTTTTCGCGTCCTGCCGGAGCTGCGGCAGCTTCGCGACCTCCGTCTTCATCTGGTCGGCAATCGAGGCGGCCTGCCGCACGAATCCCTGCCGCGGATACCAGGAGAAGAATTCCGAGAGCGCACGCCCGGAGGTGCAAATGCCGTGAGTGGTGTCGAGCCACGAGAGGGTCTTGTCGTGGGTGTTCTTTCGCAGGAACTGGAAGAGCTCCTCCTGGAGCGCGTCCGGGAGGTTCTTCAACTTGGCTTCGCCGCGTGGTTTTCGGGGCATACATCAGAGGCTGCGAAATTGCTGCAGGCCGGCAGCGTGGGCGGGAATCGTGACCGCCGTATTGCTTTCGCCGGGTGAAGAAGCCCCGGCGCCGCCATGGTGCGGGACCGGCCTGCAGGTAAGGGGACCGGACAGGAAAACCTTGCCGCGCACCGGCGCCTCCGCGGCTTTCGGCGCCAAGGGGATGAAGGCGATGCGGGTGTTCCAGGCGGCAATGCCGATGACAGTGATCAGCATGCCGAGCAGCACGATGAGCAGGAGCGCCAGATGGAACGCATCGCGGTTGGCGCGCTCTTCGAGGATTTCGCGGCGAACGATGGGCGGCTCTGCGTTCATGCGTGGGAGGCGAGCCAGAGCGTGCCGGCATCGGTCAGCTGGAACTTGCGGCCGCGCTCGGACTCGACGGCGACGGCAAGCCGCTCCGTCTCGATGATGCGCAGCTGCTCGTCGATCTCGGCCATCGTGGGCCGGAGGAAGTCGACCTTGATTTCGGCAGCATCACGTAGCGCGGAGTCGAGGAGCGGATAACCGCGGCTGTCGGCGAGCGCCCGCAGAAGCGCGCGCTTGATGAGGAAACGTCGATCCGGGGGCGTCATGCCTGGACCTTTCCCTTGAGTTCGCGGAGAGCTCCCAGCACTTCCGTGATGCGGTTGTGCACCGCAAGGTTGTCAGCCTTCATTTCCTTGCGCATCTCCCCCATGTCGCTGCGGATTTCCCCCATCTCGCAGCGGATCTCGCAGCGCAGCGCCGCGACCTGGGCATCGAGCTTCGCGTGCAGATTTGCGACCGAGGTGCGCCGCTCGGCATCGATCTTGTCGACTTCGGCCTTCAGCGCTTCCGCATCGCTCTTGGTCACGTACTCCTTGTGCAGCGGCGGAGTATGGCTGAACGCCCGCCGGCCCTCGTTGTAGATCCAGAGGAGGGCGCCTCCGGCAGCCAGGAAGCCAAACACCTGGAACGGTTCGACGGGGAGTTGGGCGAGGAGCATGGGATTCACTTCCTGACGCGCTCGTAATCGAGTGCGGTGATTTCGACGTTGGGGATCCAGGCGTTGGAGTGGCGGACGCTCAGCCGTTGGGCGCGCACGTGGGTTTCCGTCTTCTCGAATGCATCGGCCTCGATGGTGGTGGACGAAAACTTGCCGGTGCGGGTGTACCGCACCTTGCTGGCCTTGCCATCGGGCAGGTGCTGGTCGAACGACGCGCAGCCGCCGAGGAGGAGTGCGAGGAGGAGGAGCGTGAGTTTCATTATGCGGGGCAAATTGTGCGCGTGGGGTGGGCCCCAAGCCGGAGCGCGCGGCCGAGGAGCGCGGGCGAGACCTCCCATGGCGTGGTTGCGCGGAACAGCTCGATGCCGGCCGCCTCCAGCGCGGAAACGACGAACTCCGAGCAAAACCACTTGTCCGCCGAAGCGCCCTTCGGCGTGGAGCGGGAAACGAACGAGAACACCGCCCGCCAGTCGTACTTGGCGCCGAGTTCACCCAGGATGAACGCTTCGATAGCCTCGGCCTGCTCCGCGGTGATTAGCAGTTCGAAGACGTCGGCGGTTTCGCCCTGCGGGGCGGTGAAGCCGCGGTGCCGCACAACGCCGCGTCCTTCGCGCGCCTCCACGTGGGCGCCATCGGGCAGGAGCAACGAGGCATGCGAGTAGCGGCCGCGAGTCTGCCACTTGATGAGACTGGAGAGCCAGCTCGTGCCATGGTGCAGGCACACGCCGAGTTTGACGGGCGCCTGGAGAATGAGCCGGGATCCGACGGCGGGAAGTTGCGCCGTTTCAACCATCAGAGGATCCTCCCGTTGGGCTTGCGAATTGGCTCCTTCAGCGTGCGGTTGTACGTGACATCGATGCCAGTGCGCAGCGCGATCAGCTGCTGGCGCAGGTGATCGGCGATGGGGCGAGGCAGGGAATAGACATGGCTCCCGCCGTCGCGCGTGATCACCGTGATGAGGATCACTCCGCCGCCATCGGTCGCATGCATGGCACCGGCGGCGGCTGCCTCATGATAGTCCGTCACAAGCCCGACGCGGCGCTCGCCGGCATGTTCGGCGATGAGATCCTGGAGATGGGCCAGCCGGGCGCCGGTATCGCTGGGCGCGATCGTCTTGAAGGCTGGACTTTGTTGGGGCGACGGCATGTAACGCCGTCGACCTTAGCGGGCCTTCGGAAAATCTCCTAACCCTCCATTCCGTCCGTTCGCTCCATTCGGGAAAATTTCCGGTGAGCGGCCGGAATCAGCCCCAGGGAACGTTGGGGAACGTTGCGGTAGGCGAAGACCTACCTCTTCGTATTTGTTAGCCCAAGGCCTTCAGCTTCGCTTTCGTCAACATCCTCCTCGGCGAGCGCATCGTTCCAATCGAATGGAGGGAATGGATGGCCATAAGTGTTAAATCGCTGCAGCACGCCACTTTTTTTCAAAGCAACGCATCGGCCGTCAACAACAGTGCCCCCTGCCCGCTGCCATCGCTCGCGCCACCCGGCCGGTTCGCGTTCGGGTATCACCAGCGACACCTCCACTGCCGGAAATGCATCGATCAAATCACCGTCGAGTCCGCTTTCCCAATGTCTAGCACCAAAGACCTGCCCACGTAGCAAACCGAGTGCGTAGCGAATATGATCGGCTATCTCTCCTCGATTCGGACCACGCACTTTCGCCTCATTCAAAATTTCAACTACAACGCTGCCTGCGTCCGTATTGAGTGGCGCATAGAGCACAAGAAGCTTGGCGATGTCCGACATCGCTTTTGCTGCGGCAGCGTGGCGGTCAGGGCCAGCGCGAAGCAGGGTTTCAATTTCGTGTTTGATGGGATTCTCTGACGATGTTTCGCGCAACATGGTAGGTTAAATTTTTTTTAGTAGTTCCTGCATCCCAGCCTTGACCGCTGCGAGCCGCTGCTCGGCCGAAATCGCACGCTCGCGCCAGACTCCAGCGGTATCGCCCGGTTTCGTCTGCGTTCCATTCACCAGCTCATCTAGGGTTAAACCTAGATAGCGCGCAATCCTGGTTGCCTCATCGAGCTTCGGGACGCGTCCCGTTAGGTAATTATTGATCGCTGCGTGCGACAGACCAACGGCCTCTGCGAACGCTCTCTTGGAGAGTCGGCTGTCGCGGATGGCAACGGCCAGAGCCGCAGCAAACCCGCTGGACACAATCGTGCTTGTTTTGGCTTGCATGGAAACGGACGTGCGGACACGTCTGTTGCCACGTTACGCGAAACATTGATGCAAACGAAAGCCAAGAAATTGATTCGGTTCCCTGGGATCGTCCGGGACGCACGGCGGCTACAATGCTCCCGCGTGCACCTCTATCTCGTCCTTACCGGACGACGGACGAGCCATCGGCTAATCGCACGTTACCGAGCTCTCACACAGCAGCGGAGGGCGCGGGGATGAAGGCGGTCACAAATTCAGGATCGCGTATCCCGTCAGGGAAACCAGAGCCGCTGCAAATGCTGTGGCGGCGGCTGCGGCAGCTGCGACGTGCCGTTTTGGCCTGGAGTAACCGTATCCGATTTTTCGAAGAAGATCAGGAACAGTCATGGCGTGAGCTCGAGGCCGAAGTCGCTGCAGCGTGCGCTGAGTACGGTCAAGAAACTCGCGATGCGCTTGTGCTTCTCCGAACAGAGCCCACGCCGAGCACAGCGTGGCTGTGCACAGGCAACCCCAGCATACGGCTAATAACCATCCACCCGTCGGATTGGGCGGCACATAGGACCTTTGCAGCGATACCAGTAGAGCGAGTGCTGTCGTGCTCAGCGTGGCCAGCCGCTCCAGCCACGCCCGATATGCCGAGTTCAGCTCCTGCCGCACCGGCTGAATCCCATCCAGCACAGCCTGAAACTCAGTCGGGGTCATCAGGGGCGGACTCCAGCACGCGAGCCGAGCGCGCACAAGCCTGACGCATGGACGAGCAGCTCCAGTTTCCTTTCGCCTCGCTCGATTTCCCAGGCCGGGTGTCGCTGCGCGTGGAGGAAGTGGCCGCGAAGCTGGGGCTGACGGAGAGGCACGTGACGGATCTCATCGCCGAGGGAAAACTCCAGGCGATGGACCATCGCGGGGTTGGCGCCGCCCGTGCCTGCTACCGGATCCCGATCGAGTCGTATCGCGACTACGTCGTGCGCTCGCTCACGACCAAGGCCGAGCGCCTGAAACTGCTCGCCGACCTGCCACCGGCCACGCTGCGCGAACTGCATCGTGAACTCGGAGACATCCTCCGCGGCCACCGTGCCGCCTAATCCCCATGAGCGCATTCTTCGCCTTTCCCAGTCCACTGCCCACCGAACCCGGAATGGTCGCGCGCCGCGTGCTCGATCCGGTGACACCGCACGAGCAACACCTGGTACGCACGGGCGAAACCGTGTGGCGAATCTTCGTGTGGCAGGACGGCCGCAAGTGGCTCGGCACCTTCACCGGCCCGGCGGCGCTGCCCCTGGCCGATTACCTGCGGCTCATCGAGTCCAACCCCGGCCTCTGGGTCGAGCTGATCCGCTGCTGCTGAATTTCCTCCTCGCCCATGAACACACTCAATCACGCCAAAAATCATCGGAGCGTTCATCGGACCACCGGCGGAGGCGCCGGGGCGAGTAACGCGGATAGACTTCGAGTGCGAGCCACAGCATCGCGTCACGCGCCACGGTGCCCATGGGAAACGCTGGGACGGCTGACCTCGGTGAACCAGCATGCGGCGGCGTGGCGAGTAGCTCTGCGATACGTGCAGCCCACTCCAGTCGCTCTGCCACAAAGAATGCGGCTGTGGGTGAAAGGGTGGGCCATTGCCCTTTGTCTCGCCAGTGCTCGAACGCTGCTAGCACGTGCCCACCGTGCTCTTCCTCCTGCGCTTCGCGCATGTCTCCCTCCTTCCACTCGTCTCCTGGACTTACGGGGTCCGGCACCGGCGCTTCTGAGGGCGGAAGAGCACCGACTGCAGCGCGGCAGCGCGCAGCAACGGAGAGCCACTGAGTCACAGCCGGATGCTCACGACGATTTTCTGACCGGGGATCCTGCGAATCTTGCACCCGAGTACCTCTGACCGATTTTCCATGCCAAAGCCAGCCTCACACGCTCTAACAGTCCTAGCCTCGCCTGATCTGGTCGTCGCGAAGGATGACTTCCGCCAGCTCGAAACTGCCGCCGCCGCACAGTGTGGCGCGATTTCGATGCTCGAACGCAAGGCCGCAGCTGGTGCGATCCTCGCCGGCATTACGCTGCACCGCGTAAAAGCCAGTCTGCCGCACGGAGCCTTCGGACCTTGGATCGCCCAAAAGTTAACCAGGTTAACTTCTTGGACGCCGGGAACGGCCAAGGTGAATGCCAGTTTCTACATGCGTCTGTCGCTGACGTTTGTGGAGAAAGTGCGGGTCGACAAATCGATGCTTCTCGCTCTGCCACATGATGGCGAGTCACTGGATCTCGGGGCGAGCAAGGAGGCCAAGAAGCTGGCGAGCGCACTCGAAAAATTCGTCGGCGATTGCTCGCTGACCGAACTGCTGATCAAGCACGGGATCAAAGGCGTCGGGCTCAAGACCGCGCTGGAGCAGGGCGACGAGGACGAGACTGACGATAGCGCCACGCCCGCGCAGCTGGCCGAGCAGACGCGGATGGAGGCCCTTCAGTGGGTGAGCGGGCTGCACAAGGCGATCAGTGATCCGAACCGGTTCCAGCATCTCACCAGCGATCCGAAGACGCTGCGCACACTTCACAACGAGATCGTCGAGATCAAGCAGCGGCTCGACGAGCGGATCCGCTCCCTCGCGAAGAAGTAACCCCCCGTTACCCGCCATGAACTCCCACAACGCCCAGCTCGCCGTGACCGAATCCGCCGCCCCAATCGGTCCGCACCAGCCCATCGACCTGCAGCTCCCCACCGGGGCGGAGATGATCCCGTTTCCCACCGGCCGCTACGCGATCCCGGAGGACGACATGCCGGACTTCGATCAGGTGAAGGCGCAGGAGCGGGAGCGGATCAAGTTCCTGCTCTCGCTGTTCGCTAAAATGGAGTCGGGCGGGATCGTCGCCATGAGCGAGACGCTCGGATTCCAGCTCCGCGCGGTACCTGGCTACGGGGCGAGCAACCTGCGCAACCTGTATTACAAGTGGAAGGACACCGGTTGGCGCGGGCTGATGCGGAAGTTCACAAACGGATCCGAGAAGCTGCCGGCAGACTTCATCCAGCATTTCCGCGCCCTCTGCGAGAACAACGGCCGTTCGATGAAGCAGGCCATGAAGAAGCTGTACCGGGCATGGGACGCGGGCGAGTCTATCCCCGGATACGGCACGTGGCGGGAGCACTACGCTACGCTCTACCCGGAGCGCGACTTGCCGCCGGTGTGCCCCGGCTATCCCAAGGGCTGGAGTCGCAGCACGCTGTACGAGTACCAGCCGCTCACCGCTACCCGGAAGCTGAAGTCACGCGGATTCGCGGCGATGAAGGCCGAACTGCCCAGCCTCGTGCGCGACCCTGGCCGGCTAAAGCCGCTGCAGCTTGTCGTGATCGACGACTTCGAGATCGACCAGCTCTGCTACGTGCACCAGTGGGACGTCAGCGGCAGCAGGATGATCCGTGCGGTCTGCCCCATGGCCGGAGTCGTGGCGATGGACGTCGCCACGCGTCGGATCCTGGGGATGATTTTGAAACCCCGGCTGCCGCAGAAGTCAGGCGAGGAGAAGAAGGCCAAGGTCACCAAACAGGCGATCACGCGCGCCGAGGTGCGGCTGCTCCTCTTCGGCGTCATCCGCGACTACGGAATCCCGGCGCATGGGATGACGATCCTCTGCGAGAAGGCGGCCGCAGCGGTCACCGCGGAGTTGCAGGCCACGTTCATGAATCTGTTTGCCGGCCGCGTCGCGATCACGCGCACGAGTACGATCGATCAGAGCGTCCTGCGCAGCGGCTTCGGCGACACCGGCGGCAAGCCGTGGCTGAAGGGCTGGATCGAGTCTTTCTTCAACCTGCTGCACAACATAGCAGCCGGTGAACTACCCGGCCAGAAGGGGGCGCATTACCTCGTGAAGCCGGCCGACCTGGAGGAGAAGCTCCGCGTCACGCAGCGGTTGATCGGCACCGGCCCGCGGGACGCCCAGCTCTCCGACGAGCAGCTCGGGCGCGCCCGACCTCCCTTCCGCTCGCCTGCGGAGCTGTGCGACGTGTACCTGCAGATCTTCCGCTGGATCGAGCAGCGCACCGACCATGAGCTGCTCGGCTTCGATCGCGTATACGAATGGCGTCGCAACGAGGAGATGGCGCCATGGCAGCCTTGGGAGCAGCTCGCGGAGCTGACGTCCGAGGAGCAGACGCAGGTAATCCCCAACGACCGGCCGGAGAGTCCGCTGGAGCGCTGGGCCAAACTATGGCCGCAAGTGCAATGCACGAAGGTCGATTCGGCCACGCTCATGATGCTCCTCCTCACGCCGAAGAAGGCCGAGGTGAAGAGCCGGCACCTCACGTTCACGCACAACAAGACCGGATACACTTGGGCCTTCGATGCGCAGAGCCCGATCGCGCAGATCCCCCAGGGATCCAACGTGCTCGTCTACTTCGATCCTACACGGCCCGATCACGCACATGTGGCGCACCTGGACGGCCGCTGGCTCGGAGAGGTGCGCCGCTGGGGCGGTCCGACCGGCAAGGTGGACATCACCGACCCTGTCGCCATCACCGACGCGGAGAGGGAGGCGGCTAAACTGTACGGATCGCTCCTCTCGGAGGTGCGTTCCCGTCCGCTGCATCAGGCGGAAGAGAAGAAGCTCGCCGAGGATGCCGCGGTGAACGCAGCGCTGGTCGCTGAGGCCAAGCACGACCGGGAACTCGGCATCACCGCCACGCTCAACCGCACCGTGCCGCAGAGCGAGAACGTCACGACGCCGACCGGCGAGCGGCTGGCATCGGCGATTGTCGAATCCGAACTGCAGGCCGCCGAACGCCGCCAGCGCGAGCGCAAGGAGGCACACGAAGCCACGCAGCGCGAACTGGCGGCTTCCAAGCGCCGGGCCGCGCTGACGGCTGACGACGACGAAACTTTCCTGGGAGGTGCCGGCGTGCCGGCCACGGTGGCCGACGAAGCGCCGTCGGAACCCGCCGAAGAATCCCTCGAAGACTACCTCTGATCCGTTCCCTCCAACCTCAACCCTGAACACGCCCATGGAAGCAATGAGTGAAACCCAAGCCCCACAATCCAGCGCACGCCGCGAGCGCCGCCCTGGAGATGCCGTCAACCGCAACACCGCCAATCTGCCTGACGACCAGCGCACGGAGCTGCGCTGGCTGCACTGCCACGGAGACGAGCGTGACCTCACCAACAAGCAGCTCGGCGAGCTGATCGGCTACAGTGAGAGCACGATTTCCCGGCTCTACGGGTCGGATCTGAAGTACGCGGGCAACCTCGACGAGGTCTGCGACGCGATCCGCAAGGTGCGGCTGGCACAGGAAGCCGAGCGGGCGGCCGGTAAAGGGGATCGCGCACCCTTCATCGAGACAAACCTTTCCCGGCACGTCTGGAAGCTGTGCACGGCAGCCCAGGAGTACCGGCGGATGGTGTTCGCCTACGGCGAATCGCAGATCGGGAAGAGCCGGTCGCTGAAGGAATTTGCCGAGCGGCACAAGGGCGACGTGGTCTATTGGGAAATGCCGGTGGGCGGTGCGCTGGCCAACTTCCTCGCCAACGGGGCGGAAGCGCTTCGGTTCAGTGCACGGGCGAAGACGCGCGAACTCCGGCGCCGGATCATCGACGCCTTCGACGGCCGGATGCTGCTCATCGTCGACCAGCTCCACCGGGCGTTCTCCGATTCGCATGGCCGGGCGCTCGACAAGCTCTCACGGGCGCAACTCGCCACGCTCGATTTCCTGATCGAAGTCTTCGATGCGAAGGAGCCGGGCATGGCGCTCTTCGGCACGAATGTCTTTCGCGACGGGCTCAAGGGCTTCGAAAACGCAAATTTCTTCAAGCAGCTGCGGCGCCGTGGGCTGAATACCGATGGGTTTCAGCTCCCGGACATCCCGAGCCGGGCGGATCTGAACACCTTCGCCAAGCACTACGGGCTGGCGCCCGCGACGGGCGATGCGCTGGAGCTGCAGTCCACAATCATCTCGCAGGATGGTCTCGGCCTGTGGATTACGCGGCTTGTCTCCGCCAAGCGCCGTGCGGCGAAGCTGGGCCGGCGCGTCGAGTGGAGCGATGTCATCCGCGCGCACGACTTCTTCACGAAGGTTGCGCGGTACGAAAACCAGGAGGAGGCGGCGTAAGCCGGACGTGCCATGCGTTACTACACTTGGACCGTCATGCGCCCCGGCATCCACTTGGATTTCTGGCCACCGCGGCAATGCTCCGCGCCAGCGGCCCGCATCCGGGTCGTCGCCGCTGTTATGTTCCGAAAATACTTCGGCCGGGCGCCCGACGCGCTCTGTTGGCACAAGGATGGATTCATGGCGGAGTGCAGCGACCGGCGCGGTTTCTGCCTGCAGGTCGAACAGACCAACTATCCGCGCGAAGAGTACCGCACGCCGCCGCGCTATCGAAATCGCACGGCGCTTGCGCTCGTGCCGGCCGCCGCGCCGTTCACGGCAGGAAAGGAGCGTGCAGCGTGAACGCGAAGAAATCGGCGCCCGCCCGGACCCCAGACCAGGTCGAGACAGCCTTCGCTGCGTGTCGCTCGATTCGGTTTGCGGTGGTGAATGCCAGCCGACACGGCGGCGAGTTCAGCCTTAACGATTTGCTCGCCGCCGATCGGCTGGCGCGTGAAGCGCTCGCTGACAGCGCCGTAGACACAATGCCGGCGAAAGTGCCCGCGATCACCAAGCGCTCGCTCGCTGCGCACAAGGCGAACTGGACGCGCGCAAAGAAGGGCGGTGCGTCGTGATCTGGCACAATCCAGCTACAAACCCGCCGCGGCCGCTTGTGGACGTGCTGCTTGCCATTGTGGGCGAGGCCCAGGCATCCGAGGGCTACCGCGTCGAGCGGGTGGGCACGGGCGGTATCCTCGTGAGCGGGTGGCTCCTCAGCACCGGGCATCCCGTCGACCCTGAAAACGTCTACGCCTGGACCGATCTCCCGGCCTGCCCGAAGATTGGAGGTGCGTCGTGAAGTCCTTCTCGCTCGCAATCGCGGAAGAGTTCATCGCGCAGGGGCAGGCGCATATGGCGAATTATCGCGAGGTCGTGGACTTCGACCCGGTCGATGCGTTCCACGAATACATGTTCGCCCGTGAAAGTCTCCGGATCGCGAAGGAGCATTTTGCCCGCGCCGAGTACCAGCACCAGGTAGAAAGCCGTACCCAGAAGACGCTGGCGCTCTTCGGTCCAGCGGTGACCCGGCAAGAAGGCGGTGCGTCGTGAAGCACTTCCCGAATGCCCGGCCGGGCCGGCTTGCAGGGCTCTGTCCCGTCGAGCACACGCGGGCGCCGCACTCGTGCTCTCGCGCCCTCGTGCTGCTGCTCCTCGCGGCTTTCTACGCTGCGGGTCTTGTCACCGGTGCAATCCTTTTCGGCGAACTCCTCCTCACCCTCCACACTCCATGAGCAAACGCATCAAACCCAAGTCCCTGGCCACGCGCGAAGAGTTCGAAGCCTCCGTCAATGCCGCAGCCGACGCGGACGTGCTGGTCCGCTATCTCGCGGCCCGTCGTGATGTCGCCGTCGCTCGCCTGAAGGCTCGCTACGAGGCGAAGATCGCGGAGCAGGAGAACATTCGCACCACGCAGGCCGCGCTCGCTGAGCGGTACGCCACCGAGCACCGCGCCGAGTTGCTGCCCGATGAGGAGAAACTCAAGAGCGGCCGCACGGCCGCCGGCACATGGGGTTGGCGAACGGGCAATCCCACGTTGAAGCCGCTGAAAGGGTTCACCTGGACAAAGGTGATGGAACTGCTCAAGCGGCTGAAGTACCGCCGTTGGATCCGCGTGAAGCAGGAGCCGGCAAAGGATGCGATGCTCCTCTCGGCGAAGAAGCGCACGCCGAAGGTCGTCGCCGCGCTGGCCAAGGTCGGTGTCGAAGTCGTGCAGGAGGAAGCGTTCTTTATCGAGGCGAACGTCGGGACCGCAGAAGCAATCAAATCGGAGGCGGCAGCATGAGTATGCGACTCTCAGAAATGGACGTGCGGCTGATCCTGCACGAAGTCCGCTACAAGGACTGGCAGTTCCGGGTCGGGCCGATGGGCGACGGATTCTTCCTGCAGGTGCTTTTTGCGGCACCGGATAACGACGCGCAGCCCGGCACCGTAGCGCCACTCCCGGAATTGCAGCACGGCCGCAAATGGTACGTCTCGCCGCACATGACACAGAGCGAGGTCGTGCAGACCGCCTTCTCCGCGGTGCGCTGGGCCGAGGAGCACGAATTGCGGGAGCTGTTTCTCTACCGTGGCGAGCGAATTTTCGGCCCGCACCACGACGTTAATGCGCTGGCACGGTTCGCCGCACATTCGCATCCGGACGTCCGGCCGGCGTTGGTGACCCCGTCGGCGGCGGAGCGAGCGAACTGGCCGGACGACGATCACACCCAGTTCGGACCCTGACGCCATGACGATCCCGGAAATAGAGGCTGCGCTCGAGCTGGGCAAGTGTGCGGTCGTGGCGGATGGGGGCGACTTCGCGCTCGTTTATCCCTACGGCTTCGAAGGGCGCCAGCGTGCGCACGATCTCGCGGCGAAGACCCGCGATGGTGCGCTCACCGAGGCATGGGCTTGGTTACACCCCGAGATACAGATCGCCGAGCAGATCGAGATCATCCAACGCGTGGTCGCGCGTGATTTCGGCGAAACGGTGGACTCATTATGTAATGGCGGCCGGCACGAGTCGCTTGCCACCGGGAGGCAGGTGGCAATGGCACTTGCCCGCATGCTCACGCCTGCGAGCACCATTGCGGTCGGTGCCGCTTTTAACCGCGACCATAGCACCGTGATTTACGCGGCGCGCGTAGTGGAGAGTCGCATCACAATCGATGGCCGGTTCGCCGCCCGCGTAGCCATGCTGCGCGAGGCATGCCTGAGCGCTTTTGCGACGACACGCGAGAAAGAAGGGACCGCATGAAGACCGTCGGCTATATCGTTACGCAAGGCGGCCTGCCGTGCTACCTGTACAACGCGGCAGCCACCGTGAACACGAAGCGCGGCGGCGTGCTGATCCCCGGATCGCCGGTCGCGATGTTCGCGCAGACGCGCGACGCCAGTCGGGCGATCAGGCGTACGCAGCGTGTCTCCGAGCAGCTCAACGGCTCCCTCGTCAGCGACTGGCTCCGGCTATCGCCGCTCAAGAGCGGCCAGCCGTACAAGGTGGAATCGCTGGCAAAGCAGGCATGAGCATCCGTGTAGACAGCTACTTCTCCGGCGCTGGCCTGATGGACCTCGGGCTGAAGCGTGGCGGGCTCGAACTCCAGCAGAGTTTTGAAATCGACTCCCGCTGCGTCGCGACTCACCGGTTGAACTTCGATCACGAGATCACCGCCTGCGATCTTCGGCTGAAACTGGTTCAGCAGGAAAAGCGCTGCGAGGTGATGGTAGCAACGTACCCGTGTGATCGGTACTCGACGGCTGCCGACTTGCACGGCACGCGCACCGGTGACGACTTGTTCCTGCACTTCTTCCGGCACGTGGCGATTCAGCGGCCGGAGTTGTACGTCGTCGAGAATGTGCCCGGCATGCGACGGTTTCCTGTCGTCATGGAGGCAATGACCAAGCTGCCGGATTATTACGTGAACGTTTTCTGTCCGGTTCGCTCCGAGCTATGGCTCCCACAGCGGCGCAACCGGCTGATCATCCTTGGCTCGCGCCGGCCGTTTGCGTGGCGGGAGCCCCGCGCGCGCCAGCGCGTGCGACTGCGTGACATCATCGAACGGGACGCCCAGGTGCATATCCCTCCCTACGTGCGTGCGCGATTGCTCGGGAAATACCGCGACCGGCCGATTATTTCGGACCCTGCGCGCGACGACATCGCGCCAACCTGCGTTGCTCATTATTACCGCGATGTCAGCACGAGGCTCGTCGCGGATCGCCGCTATCCGCACGGCGCGCGCCCGTACACTGTGCGGGAATACGCTCGCCTGCAGGGCCTGCCGGACTCGTTCCGGTTCGCCGGGCCGGACTCGGAGGCATTTCGCCAGATCGGGCTCGGCGTCAGCATTCCGGTCGGGGAATGGATCGGGCGGGAAGTGAGGAGGTATTTCGGATGACCGCGCCCGCAGAGATCATTGAGAAGATCAAGAAGCTGCTCCGGTTGGCGCGCAGCTCGAATCCTCACGAGGCCCAACTCGCGATGCAGCGGGCGATGCAGCTCGCGGAGGAATATCGTGTCACGGTGGACTCGCTGAACCCGGATGCAGCGGCACCGTCCATCACGCACCAGGATACGGACACACTTTCCCGCCTCGGATATGACCGTCGGTTTGCCGCGCTGATTGTGACACGATTCTTCCGCGTGCACCCGGTCGTCTGCTCGGCAGTGCGCATCGTCGACGGTTGGCCAACCGCGGGTGAGAAGCTCTCCTTCGTCGGGACGGCGACTGACATCGAGGTCGCGCTCTACGTGTACCATTTCCTCGTTCGGAATTTCGCGTACTGCTGGCGCAAGCACCGCGGCCGGCTGCGCAACCGATACAGCTTCGTGCACGGAATGTGGATTGGCCTGCGCACGAAGCTCGCCGAGGCAGAGCCGCCGGCCGCGGAGCCGCAAGTGAAGGGCACCGAGCTGCAGCTCTCCGTCGCCGGCTACATCGCGCAGCACATCGGCAAGACGGAGAACAAGTCGATGTCCAGTCCGAGCGCGCAGGCCGCGCTTTATGCCGGCTACATTCACGGCCGCCGGACGGAGATCCGCTCGGCGATAAAGCCGGCGGCCGCCGCACCGCTCGCGCTCACATGATCACGAAACTCGACATCGCCGTCGTCGCGTACTTGCGTGCGCTTGCTTCTCCGGCACCGGCGCGGAATGACGAGATAGCGTGGTCCGCACGCGCGGACGAGTTGGATCGGAAACGGTTCGCTGTGCTGGATCTCTTGATTCGCAAGCCGCGTTACTCTGGCCGCACCGGCCGCGATGTGTGGCGCAGCAGGCTCAATCCACACCGGCCGCCGCTGACATGAGCGGCCAACTGCAACGCCACACGACGAATATGTTCGAAACAGCCAAGCGGGCATTCACCGCCCCTTTTCATTACTGCCCCGAAGGGCAGAAGATTTTCGACGCTCGTGGCGAACAAGTTATCGACGTGCGCGGTTGGGGCCGACTTCACGGACTCGGCGCTCTGGCGCTGCCTATCCGGGAGGCCGAGAACATTCAGGACCAATTTGGAGCGGATGTCGCTGCGCTCCTCACGGCCAACTGGCCAAAATAGGGGAGCGGAAGGACTCTTCATGACGCTCGATCAGATCCGGAAATACCGCTGCTTTGTCCGCGATTGGAAGGCTGCGCGCGAATCCCACGGCTTACCCTGCGACGACGATACACGTTACGGCGTGCATCGCCGCGTGACAGGCCGGGCCTGCAGTTCTACCGAGTTCACGAACAAGGAATTCGACGACGTGCTCCGCCGGTTGAAAGCCGAGACCGATGCGGCCGATTACTTCGGGCAGGTATCCATCCTCGAATCTCCCGATCGTCGGAAGGCAGTGTTCCTGGAGCGCTGTTACGATGCGGTCTGGGAGATCTACAATCAGGGCGGAAACAACGGGCTTGTGAAGGGCGAGGCCCGCACACGGTATGTCGCCACTACTTGCCAGAACCTCAATAAGCGGTCGATCGAGGAGTGTTCGGCGGAAGAGATCGCAATCGTGCTTGGCGTGATAGAAAAGCACGTCAACCGGCTGAAGGCTAAGAACGCTGCACGCGTTGCTGAAGCTCGGGGTGAAACGCTGCCGCCTGAAACAGAGCCAGAATCGAGCGATCATCCGTTCTGACGCATGAGCACCGGCTCGACGCTTCTTTCGGAGTCAAAGTCGGCCGCGCCAGCCGTCACACCCGAACAAGTTGCGGCCGTAATCCGGATCCTTAGGAACGCCAAGACATGGATGGAATCCCGCGAAATTGCGCAGTCGATGGGTGTCGAATACACCCGAGGCTTCAAGCGCCGGCTGCGCGCGATCGCAGAGGAGGCGGCACCACGGATTGTGAGCTGGCCCGGTTCGCCCGGCTACATCCTATGGGAGTTCGCGACCAATGAGCAGCTCGACCGATGCGATGATGCCACCGCGTCCCAGATCAAGGTCATGACCCGCCGACTTGTAGCGTACCGGAAGGCTCGTGCATCGCGCTATCGTCCACCAGCCAACGAACAGCCATCCCTCTCATTGTCATGAGCCGCGAGGAACGCATCGGGATCATTCGTGACCTGCGCAAGACGCTTCGACGCTATCGAATGCGCCGTCAGTGGCAGATCTGGGCCGTGAAAACGATCCGCCGACTCCGCTGCCTAAGGGACGCATGAATGTCCTCGCTCAGGTACTCGATGGCCGGGAAGATGACCGGCACGCTGTCCAGCTCGACGCAGCCAAGGCCGCCGAGGTTTGGCAGCTCCGCGGCAACACCCCGGAGAGCCGTTTGCTGGCGTTCGACCGCTGGCTGCGGTTGCAACTCGAAACCCGGCTTGATTGGACATGGGCCGGCGCCCAACGGGCCCGACGAATCGAGCAATGCCGAATCGTCCTGGAGCAGCTCGTCCTCGATCTCTGGCGCCGCGGTTGGATGCTCGACGGCAAAGTCCTCGCGCGACGGATCACCGACCTTCTCGATGCGGTCGCCTCCTACCAGCGAAAGGGGGGAGTAGCCGACTTCTGGGCCTATTTCCGATCGAGCGTGTCCCGGTACGTCGGAGCGAACGCCGAGGAGATCCAAGCCGAGTCCCGCCGGCTAGGAACGCACGTCGGCAACGTGATTGCAGCTCTCGGGCTCCAGCCGCAGGAAGGCCCTGCGCTGCCCGAATTGGCGGCCCAGCGCGCGTCCGAGGTGGCAGACGCGAAGCAGCTTACCCTCCGAGAAAAGCTCGCGCGGGAACGCGCCAGAAAGGCCGCGAACGCGGCTCAAGGTGAACTGCTCTGATCCGCCCAGATTCTTACAAAACCTGCCGGATACCCGCGGATTTCGCGGATCTTCTTACAAAACCCCAAATGGGCTGGCGCTGATTTTGTAAGTCTCGGCTCTGTGCTTTGCTTCCGCATGTTTGCGGCTGATTTCACCTCTTACAGGAGCCCGCCGGATCCCTCAGCACCACCGTGCGTGAGACCGAGCATAGCAACGATCCCTCGTCCACCAGATCGAGCGGGAAAATGATGACCATGTTGAAGCAGTTGCTCCCGAAAACGTTCCCGATCGCCATATCGAATGCTTTCATGCGCACGCCGCAGGTATTTGCCGCTCTCGCCGATTCGTGGACGGATCTCTCGATACGCTACCTCGTGCCGGCGCGCGAGCGGCGACGCTGGAAAAGCGAGCTCACGGTGCGCGTCAGCGAAATGCTTGGCCGGCCGGAGAATGCGAGTCGCGTGTTTCCCGCTTACCCGCGACGGCAGGTGCAGGCGATCACGCCGGATGGTCGCGCGGTCCCGTGGACTCACTCGGCGGCCGGCGCAGCCTCGTGAAGGGATCAAGGCTGATGCGTTGAGGCGGGCATCGTGGGGTGAGGACGGGTGGCCGCCTGCTGCGCGGCGGCGACAATCGCGGCGGCGGAAATCCCCGCGAACTTGCGCAACTCCTCGCCCGTGCCGCTCGTCGGCGTCTGGTTCACCGCGAGCAGGGTAACCGGGACCGGCCGGTCGGAGAGCGCCGCGAGCACCGCTTCACCCAGGCCGCCGGCGGGATAATGATCCTCCACCGTGATGATCGCGCCGGTGGCGTCTGCGGCCTCGCGCAATGCCGCGGCATCGATCGGCTTGATACTGTAAGCGTCGAGCACGCGCGCGCCGAGGCCTTCGCGCTCGAGCTGCGCGTGCGCCTTCAGCGCCTCGTGCACGGTCGCTCCCGCCGCGACGATGGTGACGCGATCCTCCGCGCTTTGGCGGAGCACCTTGCTCCCGCCGATCTCGAAAGTCGCATCACTGTCATAGAGGACGGGCGTGCTTTGCCGCAGTGTGCGCAGATAAACGATGCCTGGGTGCACGGCGGCGGCTTCCACGAGCCTTTCCGTCGAGATCGCATCGCACGGGTGCAACACGACCGACTCCAGGACCGAGCGAAACATCGCGATGTCCTCCAGGCCCATCTGCGATGGCCCGTCCTCGCCAATCGACACGCCGGCGTGCGAGCCGACGAACTTCAGGTTGGCGCGCGAATATTGGCTCATCCGAACCTGATCGAATGCGCGGGAGAGAAACGCGCCGAAGGTAGAGACGAACGGGATTTTACCGCGCAACGACAACCCGAGCGCAACCTCGACCATCGCCTGTTCCGCGATGAACATTTCGAAGAAGCGTTCCGGAGCATCGGCGGCGAAAACCTCCGCCATGGTCGAGTTGCTGACTTCGGCGTCGAGGCTGACGAGTTGGGGAAACTTCGGCGCGATGCGTTTCAATGCCGCGCCATAGGCCTTGCGCGTGGCCACTTGCTGGCCGGGCTCGTAGCGGGGCGGCGGCGCGGATTTCGCCGCGACGGGCCGCGGCCGGCGATTCTCGGGCGGCGGGATCTGGCCACGCGCCTCGCGATCGAGGTTCGAAAAGTCGCGCAGGGCCTCTTTCCATTGGTCTTCGTCGAGCGCCTTGCCGTGCCAGTCCTCGGCGTCTTCGAGAAGCGAAATGCCTTTCCCCTTTATCGTTCGGGCGACGATCATGACGGGCTGCGTGCGCTCTTCGGCCGCCTGGCGGAACGCGTCGAGGATCTGCGGCAGGTCGTGCCCGTCGATGATGATGGTTCTCCAACCGAATGCGGCGACGCGCCGGGCGTGAGCCTCGACGTCGTGGCCAAACATCGTCTCGCCGCGCTGGCCGAGCCGGTTGACATCCATGATGCCGACATAGTTGGTCAGCCGGTAGTGGGCGGCGAGCTGGATGACTTCCCATTGCGAGCCTTCGCTCATCTCGCTGTCACCGAGCAGCACGTAGGTGCGATACGGCAGCCGATCGAGCCGGCTCGCATTGAGCGCCAGGCCGAGCCCGATGCCGAGACCCTGCCCGAGCGAGCCCGTGGCCGCCTCCGCGTAAGGGAAACGCGGCGTGGGATGCCCTTCCAATCGGCTGCCGAACTGACGGAACGTCGAGAGCTGCTTTTCCTCGATTGCCCCGGCGACCGCCCAGAGCGCGTAGAACAAGGGCGACGCATGCCCTTTCGAAAAAATGAGACGGTCGTTGTTCGGATGATCGGGATTGTGGACGTCGTACCTGAATGTCCCGCCGAAGAGCAAACCCACCATCAGGTCCGTTGCCGACAACGAGGACGTGAGGTGGCCCGAGTGCGCCGTACTGGTGATGTTGAGACTGTGAAAGCGCACAAGTCGGGCGAGCGCACGCAGGTGATCGATCTGGGAGGTGGAAGGAGGGTTCATGTCGTGCAACGAAGGTCAGCAATCAAGCGCCCGGCGCCGCGATGACGTGTGCCACTGCGATCGCCCCGTCGAAACCGGACGAGGCTCAAAACTGAACGCAAACGGCAGGGGGCGAAACAGAGCCGCTCCGGTAGTCGCGCCGCGACAATTTCACCACCCCGGCTTGCGGAATCGGATTACGCCCCACCGCCGATGCCCGAGCTGGCTCGTGAGGACTGCCGTGCATTCATCGCACCGATCGGACGCGTGCTTCGTCCGCGCTTCGCTTCGCGCAGCCGAGCCGGCTCACAGTCCACCGAGTCGTTCACGTCGCTGCGCGAGCAACGTGAGATAGCGGGTCTTCATTTCGGACGAGAGAAAGCTCGCTTCGATCCGCGCCGGCCAGCTCGCACATGCGGATGCGAAGCGCGCCCGAGTCTGCTCGATTAGCGCAGCGCTGAGACCAAGCCGCTCGCCGGCCAAGTAGCGCCAGAAATCATTCGCGCGGAGATTGGATTTTTTGCCGTGCAGCGGAAGCGCGAGATCCTCCCGGCTGCGCGGATTGGGAATCGTCGAATTCAGCAGGTCGTAGGCGGGCGACAGCTCCACCTTGTCATCGCGCGTGATGAGCGACCAGTTCTTCAGGTGCATGTCCTCGTTGCCAGTCAGGAAGGAGAATAGCAACCGGTCGAGGAATCTCATCCGTTCCAAGGCAGGGAAGGTGCAGAAACGGTCGATGATTTCGATCAGCCGCTCGGTGCTGGAGTCATATTTCGTCTCACGACTCGCGCCGCTCAACTGCGCAAAATCTTCCACGGGCTGTTTGTTCCAGCCGACTCGGTCGAAACGGCGCACAAAGTAAGAACGGGTTTGGTCTCCGTTTTGCAGGAGCCCATGTACGGGCACCTCGATTCCCAGCGTGGCGGCGAGCGACATGGTGAGCGCCTCGTTCTCCGGCAGCTCCGCGTAAATGAGATGGGGCGGCTTCACGATATATCGCCCGTCATTGTCGACGATCTCCATGCGGCCTCCGGTCACGCGCAGCACGGTGCTGACTTTCGGCTGCATGCCTTGGATCGACATCTTCACGGCCCGCGCAGCGGCTTCCTCCAGCAATTGTTCTCTCGTATAGGGCAGTGGCGCCAGGGACTTCAGACGCCGGTCGAGCAGACGCAGGCCCGCCGGTGAATACGGCTCCGATCCCTCCCAAGGCTCATTCGTGATCAGGCATCTCATGGGGCAGGCTCAATGCGCAGCGATCCAACGACGTCGTGCCCTACGGCCAGCAATTGGCCGAACAGATCATTGCTATCCAGTTTGCGTAGCCGGAGCAGCGCATCGAGTTGAACACCTTCTGGCAGCAATCCCTCGAACGGCGCCGGGAAGCGGGGGAATTCCCAGACACGCTGGCTGGTCGGCATGGTGAGCGAGACTGGCTCGCCACTAAACGCGGCGTCATACGTGAAGCAATACGAGCCGTCGTCCCGCGCCTCTAAGAGGCCGGCGAGTTGATTCTGTTGATAAATGCGGGCGAGCTTCATGATGAATGCTTCCGGCTCGGCGAGCGAGAGGATGAGGGCGGTGATGGCGACGAAGACGAGGGCGACGACGGAGGTAACGAGGAAGATGACGATGGTGATGGCGAAGTGGGTCGTGAGGATGATGCGGCTGCCCGCTCGAGTAATGGGCTCTGCCACTCGATGGTAATGTTCAGCACGCGAAAGATCTTCTGGAGAGTGTCCCATTGAACCGACTCCTTGCCGTGCTCCAGATCCCACACCACCGTCTTGCCCACGCCGGCGAGCTTCGCTAGCTGGGTTTGGGTCAAACCGGCCTTTTGCCGGTGACTTTGGATCAAGTGGGATAAAGGGATCATTGCTGCTTTAGCAGTAAGAAACGAAACAAAACCCGCCGTGCAAGGAAGAAGACGAATGTTATCAGCCATTATCACTGCTTTAACGGCATAATATGGCTGCATCCTCGCCATTGCCTCCTCGCACTCGGGAAATAAGTTACTTTTACCGCTAAAGCGCGAAGTCAGACTTGGTGTGTTTCGTGGTCAAACCCTGGCCCGGGCCATTGAACAGGCGGGATTGGACCGAGCGCGGCCGGCGCGTGAATGGCCAGGCGGGTGCGGCCCGCGCGCCCATTCACAGCAGACTCAGCTGCGAATCGTCCGACGGTGCGACGGTGATTTTCTTCTTCGGCCGGGCCTGTGGCGCCGGCAGCGAAACGGTCGTGTCGTCGCTCTCGAGCTTGGCGAGGATGGTCTTGGCACGGTCGATCACACCGAGCGGCAGCCCGGCGAGCCGGGCCACCTGGATCCCATAGCTGCGGTCCGCCGCGCCGGGGATCACGCGGCGCACGAAGACGATGTCGTCATTCCACTCCTTCACCGCGACCGAGAAGTTCCGGAGCCGCGGCAGATGCTTTTCGAGCTGGGTCAGCTCCTGGTAATGCGTCGCAAAAAGCGTGCGCGGGCCGCGTTCCGGAGCCTGGTGCAGATGCTCGACGACGGCCCAGGCGATCGCGAGCCCGTCGTAGGTCGAGGTGCCGCGGCCGATTTCATCCAGGATGATCAATGATCGTTCGGTCGCATTGTTCAGGATGTTGGCGGTCTCCGTCATCTCCACCATGAAGGTCGAGTTGCCGCGCGCGAGGTCATCGCTGGCACCGACGCGGGAGAAAATCCGATCCACGAGCCCGATCCGGCAGGTTTTGGCCGGAACCCAGCAACCCACCTGTGCCATCAGGGTGATGAGCGCGACCTGCCGGATGTAGGTCGACTTGCCGGCCATGTTGGGGCCCGTGATGAGCGCAATCTGGGCGTCGCCGCAGGCGAGCTGCGTGTCGTTGGGAACGAAGGCCGCGCTGGCGCCCCGGGCCAGCGGAGTGTCCGGCGAGCGTAGCATCTGCTCGACCACCGGATGGCGGCCGTCGGCGATTTCCAGGATGTCACCGGCATCCAGTTCCGGCCGGCAGTAATCCCATTCGCGGGCGAGCCGCGCCCACCCGGCGAGGACATCCAGTTCCGCCAGCGCCTCTGCGGTGCGGCCGAGGGCGGCCGACTCCTCCAGCACGCGGGAGACGAGCTGTGCGAACAGCTCCTGTTCCCGGGCGAGCGAGTGCTGCTCCGCGTGGAAAATCTCCTTTTCCTTCTGCTTGAGCGCCTCGGTCACATAACGCTCGCCGCCGACGGTGGTCTGGCGCCGGATGTATTCGGAGGGGACGAGGTGCAGGTTCGCCTTGGTGACCTCGATGTAGTAGCCAAAATTGTTCGTGAACCGGATTTTCAGGCTGCGGATTCCGGTCCGCTCCTGTTCGGAGCGTTCGAGGTCCGACAGCCACGTCTTGTTGTCGGTCGTGAGCGAACGCAGCCGGTCGAGTTCGGCGTCGTGGCCGGCCCGGATGTAGTTTCCATCCGCGAGATCGTTGGGGAGCTCGTCAGCCAGCGCCTGGCGCAGGACGGCGGCCAGCGCGGGCAGTTCGTGCAACTCGGCGTTGAGCGAGCCCAGGCCCAGCCCATCACCGAAGGCGGCGAGGGCGGATTTCAACGCGGGGAGCTCGGCGAGCGTGTCGCGAATCCCGCCGAGTTCGCGGGGGTTTCGCAGCCGGTTTTGCAGCCGGCCGAGAATCCGGGGAATGTCGCGCACGGGCCGGAGCCGATCGTGGAGTTCGGCGAGCCGGGAGGGCTGGGCGAGGAGTTCGCCGACGAGCGACTGGCGGCGGGCGATTTCGGCCGGTTCGAGCGTGGGCGCGGCCAGCCAGCGTTCCAGCAGCCGGGCGCCGGCGGCGGTGACGGTCCGGTCGATGGCGTGCAGGAGCGAGCCGGGGCGGCCGCCCCGCACCGAGGTGAAGATCTCGAGATTGCGCAGCGTGGCGGGATCGAGGAGCAGGGTACGCGCGCTGCGGTACTGCTGGAGTCCGCGGAGGTTCTCCGGCTTGGCGCAAAGGTTTTCGGTGGCGTAGTAGACCAGCGCGCCGGCGGGGCCGAGGGCGGGCTGGCCGGGCGCGAGACCGAATCCCTCGAGGCTCAGTACGCCGACGGCATCCATCACGGTCCGGCTGCCGGCCGCCGGATCGAAATGGTATCCGGGCAGTTCGGACACGGTTCGGCTGGAACAGAAGGCCTGCAGCGCATGCACCTCCGCCTGGTCGTGCGGGGCGGCGGCCCAGCGCTCGCATTCCCCCTCGATCACGAGCAGTTCGGCGGGATCGAGCGCCGTAAGGACGGGCAGGAGGTCGGAAATCCGCGGCTCCGAGGCGACCTTGAACTCCCCGGTCGAGAGATCGAGCCAGGCGGCGTGCAGCCCGGCCCGATCAAACGCGATGGCGGCGAGATAATGGTTGCGGGTGCTCTCGAGCTGGTTGGCCGCGAGGGTGGTGCCGGGCGAGAGGATCCGCGTCAACTGTCGCCGGACGAGCTTGCCCGCCCGCGCCGGCTCCGCCTGATCGCAGATCGCAACCTTCTTTCCCGCGGCCAGCAGCTTGGTGACATAGGTGTCGCAGGCGTGGGCCGGGATTCCGGCCATGGCGTGATCCTGGCGCCGGGTGAGGGTGATCCCGAGCAGGCGCGAGGCGGTGACGGCATCCTCGAAGAAGAGCTCGAAGAAATCCCCGAGCCGGAAGAGCAGCAGGGTGTCGCGCGGCAGCCCGCGGCGGACCTCGAAGTACTGCTGCATCATCGGCGTGAGCTTGGATTCGGACGGGGACATGCGCTGGAAAAAGTAGCGAGCAGCGAGTAGCGGGTAGCGAGTAGAAAAGTGCTGCGCGCGACCAGGGAGACGGGAGTTCCTACTCGCTACTCACTACCCGCTACTCACTACTGCTGCGGTGATGCTCTTTCATCGAGACCTGGGAGGCGCGGGAAACCCGCCGCTGGTCCTGCTGCACGGGATGCTGGGGTCCTCGCGCAACTGGCTGACGGCCGGCCGCGAGCTGGCCGCCCATTTCGAGGTAGTCGCGCTGGATCTGCGGAACCACGGCAGTTCGCCGCATGCCGGCAGCATGACGTACGAGGAGATGATGGAGGATGTGCTGGGCTGGCTCGACCAGCGGAGCTGGGCGCGGGTGACCCTGCTGGGCCACAGCCTGGGCGGGAAGGTCGGGATGATGCTGGCCTGCCGGCATCCCCGGCGGATGAAGCGGCTGATCGTGGTCGACATCGCCCCGCGGGACTATGACTGGCCGGGGCACCGGCAGAGTTTCGCTGCGATGAACGCGCTCGAGCTGCGGGATCTGCATTCGCGGGCCGAGGCCGAGCTGCGGCTCGAGGGCCGGGTGACGAGCGGGTTCCTGCGAAAATTCCTGGTGACGAATCTCGAGCGGGATCGCGCCGGACGGTGGCGCTGGCAGATCAACCTGCCCGTGCTCACGGCCTCGCTGGAGACGCTGCAGCGGAACCCGCTGCGGACGGAAGATCGTTTCGAGGGCCCGACACGTTTCATCGTCGGGGGAAAGTCGGACTACGTGGAGCCGGCCGATCACGGGCGGATCCGGGCGCATTTTCCCGCCGCGGAGATCGTGGTGATGGAAAACTCGGGACATAATCCGCACATCGAGACGCGGGCGGAGTTCTTGGACGCGGTCGTGGCCGGAGTGGGGAGCGGTCAACCATTCTCACCGCGAAAGCCAGGGTAGCGCTGCGTCTTTGACCGGCGATTCAAACCTCCATGAGTTTCCCGCGAATCCACGCGAATGGCCGCGAATGGGGGTGCAGCGCTTCGACCGTGTTTCTTTCTCTTTCTCTTTCTCTTTCTCATTCTCTTTCTCCGAATCTTTCTCTCCCGGTATGCATCCCGGGGTTGATTTTCCCGGAGGGGTCCCTGTGATGTGCGGCTCCGCACCCCGCGGTTCCCACATGCCCCTGATTACTGCCAGCAAAACGCAGCCCACGTATGACGTCATCGTGGTCGGTTCCGGCGCCGCCGGCGGCCAGACCGCCTACACCTGTGCGATGGAAGGCGCGAAGGTGCTGATGCTCGAGGCCGGACGGAATTATGATCCGGTGAGCGAGACGCCGATGTTCCAGATCAACGGCCAGGCGCCGTTGCGCGGCAGCGGCACGCCGGACAAGCCGTTCGGGTTTTACGATGCGACGGTCGATGGCGGCTGGCAGGTGCCGGGTGAGCCCTACACCAGCGCCTCGTCAGATCCGCGGCGGCAGTTCTGGTGGTGGCGGGCGCGGATGATGGGCGGCCGCACGAACCACTGGGGACGAATTTCGCTGCGCAACGGACCGTACGATTTCAAGCCGCGGAGCCGGGACGGGCTCGGTTTCGACTGGCCGCTCAGCTACGAGGATGTGGCGCCCTATTACGACAAGGTCGAGATGCTGGTGGGAATCTACGGGGACAACAACAACCTCGAGAACACGCCGGACTCGCCGCCGGGCTGCCTGCAGCCGCCGCCGGCGTTGCGGGCCGGTGAGCAGTACGCCCGCGCGAAGGCGAAGGCATTGGGGATTCCCGTCATCCCCATCCATCGGGCGGTGCTCAGCGTCCGCCAGGATGCGGAGGTGCTCCCGGCAAGGATTCATCCGAACAATCCCAAGGCGCAGCGGCTGCTCGCGGAGGCGATGCGCGGCCGGGCGGCCTGTTTCTGGGCGACGCCCTGCGGCCGCGGCTGCTCGATCAAGGCGAATTACCAGTCGACGACGGTGCACCTGCCGCCGGCGCTCGCGAGCGGCAACCTCGACATCCTGCCCAATGCGATGGCCCGGGAGGTGACGACGGATGAGCAGGGCCGGGCGACGGGCGTCAGCTACATCGACAAGGCGACAGGGCAGGAGGCGGTCGTGCGCGGGCGGGTCATCGTGCTGGCCGCAAGTTCGGCCGAGTCGGTGCGGATTCTGCTGAATTCCAAGTCGGCCCGGTTCCCGACCGGGCTGGCGAACTCGAGCGGGCTGGTTGGCAAGTACATCATGGATACGGTGGGCGCCTCGCTGGGCGGGCAGATCCCGGCGCTGGAGAACCTCCCCCTGCACAACGAGGACGGTGCGGGCGGCGGCCATGCGTACGTTCCGTGGTGGCTGTACCGCGAGCAGCATGCGGGCAAGCTTGGGTTTGCGCGCGGTTACCACATTGAGTTTGGCAGCGGGCGGCAGATGCCGGGGCTGGCCACCGCGGCCGGGCTGGAGTGGCTGACGCGGGGCAGCTACGGACGGCAGTTCAAGGAGGACGCGCGGCGCTATTACGGCTCGCTCCTCGGGTTTGCCGGCCGGGGCGAGATGATCCCCAACGAGGATTCCTGGTGCGAGCTCGATCCGGAGGTGAAGGACAAATGGGGCATCCCGGTCCTGCGGTTCCACTGGAAATGGTCGGATCACGAGACCCGGCAGGCCGCGCACATGCAGAAGACCTTTGCGGAGATCATCGAGGCGATGGGTGGAAGGGTCCGCCAACCGCCGGAGGCGGACGGGGCGGCGGCGATCGAGCCGGGCGGCAAAATCATCCACGAGGTCGGCGGCACGATCATGGGCACGGATGCCCGGAAATCGGTCACCAACCAGTGGTGCCAGACGTGGGACGTGAAGAACCTCTTCGTCACCGACGGCGGCCCGTTTTGCTCGAATGCGGACAAGAACCCGACGCTGACCATCATGGCGCTGGCCTGGCGGGCGAGCGATTACCTGCTGGAGGAACTCCGGAAAGGAAACCTGTGAACATGCCTGCAATCGATACCCCGTCCGCCGGCCTGATGGATCGCCGCGAGGCAATCAAGTGGATGCTCACCGCGGCCGCCGCGGTCGGGTTCCTGAGGACCCGGGCGCCCGGCGCCGGGCTGCCGCCGATGGGCCCGATTCCGCACGGCTACGGGACGGATCCCGATCTGCTCAAGGTGTACGCGGCGGGCGACGTATGGCCGCTGACCTTCGACGCGGCCCAGCGACGCACCGCGGCGGCCCTGTGCGACACCATTCTCCCGGCGGACAGCGGCGGGCCGGCGGCCTCGGCCGTGCGGGTTCACGAGTTCATCGACGAGTGGATCAGCGCGCCGTATCCGGGGCATGCCGACGATCGGAAGATCGTGATCGAGGGGCTGGCATGGCTCGATGCGGAGTCGCGCCGGCGTTTCGGGAACGGCTTCGCGGCGCTGATCGTGCGGCAGAAGCAGGCGATCTGCGACGACATCCGGCACGAGCCCGAGGCCCGGCCCGAGTTCAAGGCGGCGGCGCGGTTTTTCACGCTCTTCCGGGATCTCAGTGCGGGGGGCTACTACACCACGCCCGAGGGGATGCGGGACATCGGGTACGTCGGCAATGTCGCGCTCGGCCGATACGACGGGCCCCCGCCGGAGGTCTTGCAACGGTTGGGGCTCGGGTAGCAGCGGGTTGGACTCGGCGTCTGCTGGTGACGGTCGAGAGTAACGTGGGAAGCAACCCGCTGCTAAATGCCGCAAGCGCGGCAAAACAAGGGCTCGCGGATCGGCCCCTCTGGCAGCCTCGCTGTTCCCGTCCATCCGCCCGCGGAATTGGGACCTCTTAACCGCAAATAGGCGATGATTCGCCGGCCGATTGCAACGGCGCGCTATCCGTGTCCATCTGGCGCGCCACCGGGCCCGCATGACGAAGATTGACAGACACCTCCTGGGGCATCTGCTCCTTGCTATACCTGTAGCCATGCGGAGGAACGCGAAGCGCCGTGCCTTTTCGCGCCCAACCATTCCGGCGCTCTTCTCCGCGGTTCGGACAGTTCTTGCCGCATCCAGGTGCGGGGCGATTGTGCTCGCGATGTCCGCCGGATTGGCCGGTTGGGGGCAGACGGCACCGCAAATCTCGAGTCTCGATCCCACCCAGGGGCCTGTGGCGGGCGGCACGACGGTCGTCATTCGCGGCAGCGGATTCGTGCCCGCGGGCACCGGGACTCCCGGCACGCGGGTGCTTTTCGGAACCACGGAGGCGGCGGCAATCCAGGTGGTGTCCACGACCGATCTCCGGGTGACCACCCCCGAGCACGCAAATGGCTTCGTGGCCGTTGCCGTGACCACATCGGCGGGAACCGCAGTCGCGGAGTTCCTCTTTGTTCCCCCGACGCTCGCGTCGCTGACTCGCGGCGAGATCACCACCGTGGCAGGCATCGGCAAGTTTCTCGCCGAAGGCAGGCTTGCGCGGGATGCGCCAGTGGGAGCGGCGGACGTGATGGTTGATTCTGCCGGTGACGTATATCTTTCCGAGTCCGACTACGGAGTCATCCGGCGGATTGGCGCGGACGGGATCATCCGCCGCCACGCGGGAATCGGCGCGGACTATGCCGCGGGTGACATCGGCGACGGCGGGCCGGCAACCGACGCCACGCTGGTTTTTCCCAAAGGCGTGGCTGTCGGTCCCGACGGTCATATTTACATTGCCGATGCGTTCAATCACCGTATCCGCCGCATCGATCGCTCGACGGGGACGATCTCGACGGTGGCGGGATCCGGCCCCGTCGGCAGTTGTTGCGACGGCAGTTTTGCAGGCGACGGTGGACCAGCCTTGGCCGCCCGGTTCAACCAGCCGAATCAGGTCGCTTGGGACCCCGCCGGAAACCTATACGTCCTTGACACGATCAACCACCGCGTGCGCCGGGTGGCGACGGACGGAACGGTTTCCACCGTGGCCGGGACGGGCGTTTCGGGCATCGAGGGCGATGGCGGACAGGCCACTCAGGCCCAAATCCACGTTTCGGCCAATGCGGACTCGGGCTCGATGAAAATCGATCGACAGGGCAACATTTATCTAACCGAGACGAACCACCAGCGCATCCGGAAGATTGAGGCTGCGACCGGAATCATTCGCACCGTCGTGGGCGGCGGCACCGAGGATGGAGACGGTGTGGCCGGCACCCAGGCTAGTGTGTTTCCACGCGGGATCGCACTGGATTCCGCCGATCGCCTGCTGTTTTCCGATTCCACCCGGATTCGACGGCTCGAATCCGATGGCACGGTCAGTACGATTTTTGGCACGAGGGAGGCGGGCTTCAGCCCGGACGGCACCGGGCCGGGGGAAGGGCGGCTCACTTCGGTTGACCGCTTCACGGTGGATGGAGCAGACAGCATCGTGTTCATCGAGGCTGGCTCCGGCCGCGTTCGCCGGATCGATGCACACACGCGCCAGCTTTCGACCCTGGCAGGCATTGGTCCCGCGCTGTTCGGTGAAAACGGGCCGGGGATCGCGGCCGAGTTGATCAACCCACGCCAACTGGCGGTCATGGCGGATGACTCCATCATCATCGGAGGCAACACGATCCTGCGCCGCCTGCGCCCGGACGGCGTGCTGATGTCCATCGGCGGCGGTGGCATCATTCCCCAGGGACAGCCGCCCGGCGTGCGGCCTGCCGTTGGCACGCCGATGGATGCCTTTGGCGTCGCGATCGACGTTGCGGGCACAATTTTCACCGCGGGGGAAAACGAATTCGGACGTATCCGGCCCGATGGCGTCTACGTTCGCGATTCGAACGGGCAGTATGGATTCACCGGCGACGGCGGATTGGCCCAATTCGCCTCGGTGGACACACCTGCCAGTGTGATTCTGGATGCCGCCGGCAACCGCTATATCGCCGACACCTACAACCATCGCATCCGGCGCGTCGATGCGATCACCGGCATCATTACGACGGTTGCGGGCAACGCCGCGCCCCACCCGCCGACCGTCTTGTATCCGGAGATCTCATCGGGCGACGGGGGGCCGGCGACGGAGGCACACCTGCCGGTCCCGAACTTCATTGTCTTCAATGCAGCGGGCGACCTGATCGTCGCCGATACCGACCGGCTGCGACGAATTGATGACCAGGGCATCATTTCCACCCATGTTTCCGGCGTGAGCGGCCCGTTCGCCCGGGACGCCAAAGGCACCGTCTATTGCTTCAGCAGCGGGCAATTGTTGCGAATCGACGGCCGGGAGCGGACGACGCTGCTCGCCACCGTAGGCGGTGGCGAAATTGCGGGCGACGGAAAACCGGCGGCACAGGCTCAAATCGGGTTTGTTGGCGGCATGGCGATCGACAGCCACGGCAATGTGTTCCTCGCGGATTCCGGCAACCGCCGCGTACGCGCGATCAAGGGGGTTGTTCCCGGAAACTTCTCCCTGGCGGCAACCGCCGCGCCGCAGTCGCTCTCCGCGGCCCTCGGCTCTCCGGTCGTGCTCTCCGTCGGCGACTCGGGCGGCGCCATCCAATGGCAGCGCAATGGCGCGAACCTCGCCGGGGCAACCGGAGCGTCGTTGACCCTCGGTGCGATTCAACCCGCCGAAACGGGAATCTACACTGCCATGGTCACCAGCGGCGCGCGTACGACTGGTGGCTCGGTGGCCGTCGGCGTCTACGCGATCGCCAAGACTACCGGGGCCGGAACGGAAATCGCGGCAAATATCCTTCACCCCAACCTCAACACCTTCGACCAAATCCTGCTCGAGGGTCCCGCCGCCTCGATCACCAGCGACCCGGGACAGGTGACGCGGATGTCCTACATCGACCTGAACAACGACATCGTGCAGGTGGAATTCTCCGGTCCTGGTACGCTCTCCCTCGTACTTGACGCTCCCACGGGACCGGCCAGGCCGGTGAATTACAGCCAGCCGGTCGATTACATGAAGGGACACGCCGGCATCGTCATCGCCGGCGCGGATGACCGGACGAACGTCACAGTGTTCACGGTCGGCCGGGCCACGGCTTACGACCCGACCGGCACGTACAACATCCTCCTCCCAGCTGGCCCAGACAACGATCCTGCCAGCAACCAGAGTTCGCTCTTTGCCGGACACGCCGCGACATCCTACGACGGTGTCGCCGACCTCGCCTTCCTCGCGATTGCCAGCACCAACGGCAAGTTCGGCGGCGTCCGTACCGCCAACTGTAGTTATTTCGGCTCGAAGGGCTTCACCGGCGTCTTTGCACCGGGCGTGGAATTCACGGGACCGGTGTTCATCGGCGACATCGCCGCCTTCGACGACGCCGCTCCCGGCATTATACTCGGCACCGCCGCCGATGTCCGGATCACGGGCGGGGATCTGCTGCAGGCCAACAACCAGCCTGTCGAGGTGAGCGGCATCACCCGACTGCGCTTCGTCGACGGCAGCAACTCGCACGGCACGCTAATATTGGCTCGGCCCAATCAAGCCCGCCTCGAAGAGAACGGGGTCGATGTGACCGCGACCATTGTGGTCAACCCCTAGCCGTCGGATTTGCAGTCGAGTGCCACCATCATGCAGCGCATGTTTCCGGCAACCTGGCGGGCCTTGCTGACGGTGTGCAGATCAACCCGGCCTCCGATGGCCGTCACGCCCGGTTGCCCGGTGGTGTCCCGATTTACGGGCCTTTCCGGGTTGGAAGCGACCACGAGATCGGCGCCGGAGGCAGTCGACCAGCGGCCCCGTCGGACTGCTTAGGAGGGCAGGCTGAAGAACTCCTGCGCCGCCTGATCCCACTGGCTGTCGTCAAGGGTCTCGAGTGCGCCCACGCACAACGCCTCGCCCGGGGCTTCTCCGGCCGTTGCCGGTTTCCCGGTCTTGTGCAGGAAGGCGGCAAACCTCCCGATATCATCCTGGAAGAGGGCTTCCGCGGATTTTCCAATCTTCAGCGCCGGGATCTCGGTGTCCAGATGCTCGCCTTCGATCCGGCTGATCCACTGGTTCTCGTAGGACGTCACGTCCAGTTTCGAAGTCATCTCCTTCAGGCCATGGTTCACGGTCGTGACCCGGCCGCTAACCGGGGCGCGGAAGTGGATCCTCCGGCTCTTCTGGCAAATCGTGAACAACGGATCTCCCGCCCGCAAATTCGCCCCCACCTTCGGGAGTTCGAGGCTGTCCACGCGGCCGATCAGCTTCTTGGCGAAGTCGTCGATGCCGACCTTGACCGAGCCGTCGGTCGCGAGGCTGACCCAGCAGTGATTCCGGGCGATTAACACGCCGCCGGGAATGGAAAATTCCCGGGCCGGAACCTTGCGCGGCTCGGTGCCATGGGTGATGCGGACCACCGGCAGCAGCTGCCGCTCGATCCGGTTCTTCCGGACAATCACCGCCTTCCTCACAAACGCTCTCAGTTCTTCCTCCGTGAAGGGTTTCTGCACATAATCCATGGCCCCCACCTTCATGCATTCGACCGCCGTCTCGACCGTCGCGTAGCCGGTGATGATGATGACATCAATGTCGGGGCGCACGTGCTTCACGGCCTTCACGACCTCGACGCCGTCCATTGCCGGCATGCGCAGATCCGTAAAGACGAAATCGTAGTGATGGACCTGGAGCAGCCCCAGCGCCTCCTGGCCGGTTTCCACGGTGTCGACCGAGTAGCCGTCGAGCACCAGGATTTTCCGGAAGCTGTCCAGGACGATCGCCTCGTCGTCGACGCAGAGGATCCGGGCGACCGGCTGATCGACTTCCACCCGCTGGAGGGTTCTGGCTTCACGGGTGAAGTCGAGCTTCAGGCGCTCGGCCAACGCATCCGCGCGCTCGCGGCGGCGCCGATGTTCCCGGACGCGCCCGAGCAAGGTGCGTGCCGCCAGGTCGGCGACGAAGCAGATGAGGGCAAATACAATAAACAGGCCGATGGTCATGGTTGATCTCCTTTCACTGGGAATTCCTGCGGATCGCGCCTCTCGAGGCGGGAGGTGAGAAACCTCAGGCTATACTCCAAATCGTCGGGCAGGATCCGGTAGAGCCAGCCGGACCCATAGGCGTCCTCCTCGATCCGCGACGGATGCGCGACCGCCTCCGCGTTCGGCTCGATCACCTTTCCGCTCACCGGACACATCAACTCGTGGGGCAGCCCGTCGGCCGATGTCAGCGACGCACAGCTCGCGCCCTGGAGCAGTTCGGTTCCCGGCGGGGCCAGATCGATGCTCCGGATTCCCCGCAGCGCGCGGGCGAAATGGGGGTGCATGCCGATCAGCACGGTACCGACCGGCTCCGTCGCCGCCCAGCTCACCTGGCCGAGGCAGTGAACGTGCGCCGGGGCATCCCCGAGCGCACGCGCGTCACAATCCCCGAGCGCCGCGTGGGCCAGCGCGCGGCCGACCACGGCCATCAGTTCATCGGCCGTAAAGGGCTTGGGCAGCGTGTCGATCGCGCCGCACTGCAGTGAACGGACCGCATTCTGAAGGGTGGAATGTCCGGTGGTCATGATGACCGGCGTGTGGTTCCCCCGCCGTCGCGCCTCGGCGAGAAACTCGAACCCGTCGAGATCCCCCAGCATGAGGTCGCAGATGATCAGCCGGTAGCTGGAGGCTGCCAGTCGCTCCAGCCCGGCGCGACCGCTGGCGGCCACCTCGACGGACAGGCCCTCACAACCGCAAATCCGGGCCACCCCCTGCAGCACCACGGCTTCGTCGTCGATCACCAGAATGTCGGGTGACGGCTTCATGGCAGGACCGGGATCCGGATGGTGAACGTGCTGCCCTGGCCGGGCTCGCTCTGCACGGCAATCGATCCGTTGTGGCTGTCGACGATTCCCCACACCACGGCGAGCCCGAGCCCCGTGCCCTTGGCCCCCTTCGTGGAATGAAACGGATCGTAAATCTTGTGCAGATCGTGGTGGGCGATCCCGCAGCCGTTGTCGCGGACCTCGATCTCAATGTATTCGCGATTGCTGGACGCATCGACCTCCTCCCAGCGCTGCCAGGCGCACGCCCGGCGGGTGCAGGTTTCCACCCAGCCCTTCGGCGGGGATTCGAACGCGAGCAGCGGGGCCCCGCACCGGGGGCAGCTCCGGTTTTCGAGCAGCAGCGACGTCGAGCATTCCGGGCACAGGAACTGCGCCTTCCGGCGTTCGTCGAGGAGCAGACCGTGCCGGTGACCGGCGCGACCGTACACGGAATCGAGGTGCATGAAGCCCTCCTCGTTGTCGCAGCGCACCTTGATGCGAATCGAGGGCTTGCCGTCGAACCGCACCTCGTTGTCGATCAGGTTGTGCCGCTTGGGGCAAATCGCCTGCTTGATCGGCACGACCCCGACCGGGGAAAGGGTAAGCACGGACGAGCGCAGCGAGATCCGGCCGCCTTTCGAGCCGATCGCATCCGCGGCATTGACCAGCAGGTTCACCAACACCTGCTCCATCTGGTTGGCATCGACAACGGGGTGCGGCAGATCGGGCTGCAGCTGCTGCTCGACCACGACACCGTGCAGCGAAAGCTGGCGCTCGACCACGGAAACGGCGCGCCGGATGGCCTCGTTGATGTCGGACGCGCGTTTCCGCGGGGTCGACTGGCGCGCGAAATCCAGCAGGCTCTTCACGATGTCGCGGCAGCGGATGGTCTCCCGCACGATCACCCTGAGATCCTCCTGCTCTTCCCGGGTGCGGGCCCGCTTGAGCATCAGGCTGCTGTAGGTGAGCACGCCGGTCAGGGGATTGTTGATCTCGTGGGCGACACCGGCGGCCAGCCGCCCGAGCGAGGCGAGCTTGTCGGATTGCACGAGCTGCAGCCGTGCTTCCGAGAGCTTGCGGGTCATCTGGTTGAAGGAGCGGGCCAGGGTTCCAAGTTCGTCCGCCCTGGTCTCGTCGATCGTCCGGCTCAGATCGCCGCCGGCCACATGCTGCGTTGCAGCCATCAGGTGCTCGACCGGCACGCTCACCCAGCGCCGGACGAAGACGCCGATGATCAGGCTGAGCGCCACGACGGCCGTCGCCGCAAAGACAATCATCTCAATCTGGCCGCGGCGCATTTCCGCCTCCACCGCCGCCAGCGGCATGACGACATCGAACACGCCAAGGACCGTTTGCGACTGCGGGTGGGCATGGCAGGCCGCGGTCCAGCAGGACGGCTCATTGTAAATCGGGGTGATCACGCCGAGGGAGCCGCTGCGGTCGTGGGGCCGCTGGAAAAGGCGGGTGCGCGCCTTCATCTCGAGCCGTTCCAGCGGCGGTTCGACCCCGTGGCAGCGAATGCAGCTTTCGGTGCCGAGATCGACGGTCGTGCCGATCTCGGTGTCGTCGGACGAGTAGGTGATTTTCCCCGCCTTGTTCATGATCCGGATCCGTTCGATGCTCTCCTCCTGGCCGAGCCGCCTGATGGTCTCGTGGATCCGGGCCGGCTCGTTCATGAGCATGTCGTATTCCGTGCTCGATTTCACCGTCTGGCTGATCTGGATCGCGTGCCGCTCCACCTCCGCCAGCAGGTTCTGATTGTGCGAGCGGATGTTCACGATCGCGAAGACGCTGATGATGAGCAGCACCGTGACGTCGACGGCCGTCGTCAGCTTGCGACCAACGGTGCGGCGAATCATGGCGGTATCCTGGTTGTGCGCCGCGCCCGCGCTGCAATCGCGCGACCGAAACCGGGCCGGCGGGGCCACCTGCAGCCCGCAGTCCGGGAGGGAGGGTGGCCGCGCGTGCCAGCCGTAATCGGCGGCGCTGCGGGATGGACCGGCTTGTTCAGCGGCGTGAAATCGGGCTGGGCACCGCAATGGCCCGGGCCCAGGCGGGGCATGGGCGTTGCGACGGGAAGCCGGACTTTCCGCTTCGGATTCAAACCCCTGGCGCAACGGTGTCGCGCCACCGCATGATGATCGTGATCGGCGCGAGCGTCTGCGCGTTGCTTGACCAATTTCGCGCGCGAATTGACTGGCAGCCGGCGGTCGGTGCCAATGTCCCTCGTGAAATCCATGTCGTACACCACCAGCCGCCGGCCGCGATTCCGTCCGGTTTGCCGGGCCCTGCTCTTCTTGGCTGCCAGCCTCGTGGCTGCCGCCCGGGCGGCGGAAGGACCGCCCCATATCGTGGTCATCCTCGCCGATGACCTGGGCTGGGCTGATCTGGGGAGCGACGGATCGCGAATCGACACGCCCAATCTCGATCGCCTCGCGCAGGAGGGGATGAAGCTCACGCGCTTCTACGCGTCGGCACCGATGTGTTCACCGACGCGCGCGGCGCTGCTGACCGGACGTTATCCCCACAGTGTGGGGGTGCCGGAGCTGGCGAGCCAGTCGGCGCGAGGCGACGTGCCGGTGCTCGCGCTCGACCACGCGGCGATTACGATTCCGGAGGCGCTGAAGCCCGCGGGTTACCACAGCGTCGCGGTGGGCAAGTGGCACCTGGGTTTCGGCCCCGCCAATTTTCCCCGGACGCATGGGTTCGATGAATTCTGGGGATCCCTGCTGGGCACGCCGAACTTCTGGCAGCCGCGGGAGACGTACCACAACGAGGAGCCGATCGTGGTGCACGGACACTATACCGACCTGCTGACCGACCAGGCGGTCGAAATCCTCGAGGAGCACGAAGCCGCCCGGCCGCTGTTCCTCTACCTGGCCTACAATGCGCCGCATTATCCGCTCGAGGCCCTGCCCGAACTGGTCGCGAAGTACCGTCGCAGATTTCCCGACCGCGGATTTTTCGCCGCCTATGCCGCGATGATTGAACAACTGGATACGGGAGTCGGCCGGATCCTCGCGGCGCTGGAGCAGCGGGGCCTGGCGTCACAAACGCTCGTGGTCTTCACCTCGGACAACGGGCCCTCCGCGGAGCCCCCGGCGCTGGGCCCGGCCGGCGCGGAGTTCTCGAATGGTCCGCTGCGCGAGTACAAGTTCTCCACCCATGAAGGTGGCATCCGTGTGCCGTTCCTGGCCCGCTGGCCGGGCCGGATCAAGCCCGGCTCCGTTCGCTCGGAACCGGCCGTCATGATGGACCTGCTGCCCACGTTCCTGGCGGCGGCAGGTCGGAACCCGGCGCCCGATCACGAGCTGCACGGCGAATCGATTCTGCCCCTGCTCACGGGCGGCGACTACGCGCGCGCCCGGCCAATCCATTGGGAAACGCGCTTGAACGCCGCCGTCCTCGCCGGCGAATGGAAACTCGTCCACCAATACTGGCAGCCGGGTCCGTTTCTCTACCGGATTGCCGAGGATCCGGGCGAACAGCGGGACCTGGCGGCGCAGCATCCGGAAAAGGTCGCTGAACTGCTCGCGCTCCATGACGCCTGGAAGGCGCGGCATTATCCCAATCCCATCCCCCGGACCCTGAAAAAATCAACGTATGCCTTCCCGGAATTGCCGGGCGGCGATGCGCGGCGTTGAATCCACGCTCCAAGTCAGGCATAAGTGAACTTGACCCGCTGCGCCACAACGTTCCGAACATCGTACATGGAGGGCCGGGCTCTGTCCCGGCCACGAAGATCAATCCGCTGCGCAGAATGAATCTTCCATCGGGCTTGCGGACGACCCGGAGGTCGTCCCTATCACGACGGAGTGTCTCAATCACCGGCTCAAAGCAGCCGTTGCCGCAGGGCGTACGCCGCGGCGGGGTTTTCCCGGGTGATCCGATCGATCTCGGACTCCGAAAACCCGTTCTCGCGCAGCCGCGGAATAAAGATGCTGGAGAGCAGCGTGAAGGGCCGGAAGGCACCTCCGCCGGGTTTCTCCGGATCGAACCATCCGGCGTCATGGGAAAGCAGGATCCGGTCGAGATGACCGCGCCGTTTCAACTCCAGGCAGGCTTGCAGGTGCCGCGGCACCGTCGGCTGGTTGAGCCCGTCAAGTGAGATCCATGCCCCGCGATCGGCGGCGGCAAACAGCTCGTCATCTGGCGCGCCCTGCGCGTGTACCCACACGAACGCCGGGCCGGCGACGCCGTGTTCGTGCAGGACGTCCAACACCTCCCGCCCGGGCCCGCGGCCGGTGTGGACCGCAATGGTCAGCCCGGTGGCGGCATGGGCCAGCGCCGCGGCGGCGACCAGCCGGCGATGGCTGGCCGAGAGGGAGGGATCCGCATCGATGCCGGACTTGATGAAACCCGGCTTGATCCCCGTGGCTCCGATTCCCTGGCCGGCCTCCAGGATCCAGTCACGGGCCAGCGCCTCGGCTGATGCCTCGCGGGCAGTGGCCGGGATGAACTTGTCCTGCCGCGCTCCATACAGACCCGTGTTCGTGATCAGATGAAGCCCGCTGGCGGTGCTCAACCGCGCCAGCAACCGGGGATCCCGCCCGAGGTACGCCGGGGTGCACTCGCAGAGGCTGTCGAATCCCAGGGCGCGGACCTGCCGGAGGTGGGGGAGGACGGCGGCGAAAACTTCGTCAGGATCATAACGCTCGGGCCTGAACGCATCGGCGCCGATGAAGTCGACGAGCACGTGCTCGTGCGGCAGCGTGCGGCCGAGCGCCACCGCGGGGATTGCGCCGCGAACCGTCTGCACTACGGCCCCGGCGAATTTACTCGCCACCGGTTCGATGGCAGCGCGCAGCGTCGCCGCCGCGGTCGTGGCCGCGCACAGGTGCAGGAATTCGCGACGAGGCATCGGGCGGGACCAGCGGTTCATCGGCAAGTTGGCACGGAGGTGTTGCAACCAGTCACTCGGGCGCCCGGCCGGGAACCGGGCCTACCTGGCCTTGGGAGCGGGCACGGAGTTGGCGCTCCGGCCGCGACGGGCGGGTTCAATCGTCACGTCCTGAAACGTGATGGTGCCGGCATGGGAGAGCACCTCGGTTGCTTCGACTCCACGGAAGGTGCAATCGGCGAATCGCACCCCCTCGATGGTGGCGGCGGGGAAGCCGGCGATCCACATCACCCGCGGGCTGGCCGAGCTCGTGACGTTTTCCAGCACGACGTTGCGCACGATCGGGGCATGCGGCCCGCGCGCGCCCTCCTCATACATCAGGTCGATCGTCAGGATCGCCTCCGCGACCCGGCCCACCTTCACGTTCCGAAAGTACACATTCTCCAGCACGCCGCCGCGCTGGGCGTTCGACTTGAAGCGGAGCGCGCGATCGAGGTTGGGGCTGTCCATCGTGCAATTCTCCACGAAGACGTTGCGGACACCGCCGGAGATTTCGCTGCCGATCACGACGCCGCCATGGCCATCCTTCATGGTGCAGCCGCGGACGATCAGGTTTTCCGACGGCGTGGCCACGCGGCGGCCGTCGTTGTTCCGGCCCGACTTGATCGCGATGCAGTCATCACCCGTGTCGAAGACACAATCCTCGATCAGCACATCCCGGCACGATTCGGGATCGCAGCCGTCGTTGTTCGGCCCATGGCTGACGACGGTGACGCCGCGGACGGTGACGTTGGTGCAGAGCACGGGATTGATTTCCCACATGGGCGAATTGTGGATCGTGACGCCCTCGATCAGGATGTTGCGGGAGCGGTAGGGCTGGATGAAGTTCGGGCGCAGGAAATGGCCGGCGCCAAAGACGCGCTGCGCCACCGGCACGCCGGATTCGCCCTGGGCGAAGAGCTGGTTGCGCGAAGGCACCTGCAGCGCGGGCTTGCCGGACTGCTTCCGATTCCAGGCCCACCAGTTCTCGAAGCTCGCCGAACCGTCGAGGATCCCCTGGCCGGTGATCGCGATGTTTTCCTGCTCGAAGGCATAGATCAGCGGCGAGTAGTTCATGCATTCCACGCCCTCCCAGCGGGTGAAGACAACCGGCAGGTATTTCGCCGGATCGGGAATGAACTTGAGCGTGGCTCCAGCGGCGACGTGAAGGTTGACGTTGCTGAGCAGGTGCACCGCCCCGGTGTGGAAAACGCCGGGTGGCACCACCACCCGGCCGCCTCCCGCCGCATGGCAGGCGGCGATGGCCTGGCGGATGGCGACGGTGCAATCGGCGCCGCCAGCGGTGGCACCGTGGGCGGTGATCACGAAGTCGCGCGCTGGAAATTCAGGGGCCTTGATCCGGGCGAGGATTCCCGGCACGGCGGACCAGCCGTCCGATCCGGCCGCGACGGTGGCGGGCTGGGCGGTCAGTCGCAGGGAGGTGGCGAGGACGAGAGCGAAGAGAGGGAGGAGTCGAAGATTCACGGCAAATGAGCGTTTGATTTGAGACGAGGCCATGGTCGAAGGACCCGGCCTCCCACACCCAACCTGCATCTTGCCGTGCTGGCAATCACGCGGACGTGGCTCCCCGCCAAAGCCACACATATGCCATGATCGTGGTATATATATGTGGCACCCAGTCGCCGGAACGCTGGCAATGCCCTGCGGAGGTGGCTACCAGCCGAAACCACACATGTACCATGATCATGGTGTATCTGTGGCGACGCTGCCGCCGGCTCACAGCAGCCGGTCGATCGCCAGCGTGGTGAGGACGAGCGGAAGATGGACGATCGAGGCGGTGAAAAGCCGTCGCGCGCTGCGGAGCCTTTTCCCGGGAAGCCTTGATTCGGATCAAGGCCGGTCGCAGCACGACCCGCTAAAACAGCGGGCATGCCGGCCATTCCCTTCACTGTCGCTCCTGCGCCGACGAGTGTGACGATGGTTTCCGCATCCGCGGTGGGCGCCATGCGCGTGGTGCCGGGCATCGGGCCGGAAGCCCGGCGGTGGTTCACGCTGGCAATCGGGAGCCTGGTGGTCGCCGGGCTGCTCTCGCTCGCCGTCGTGATTGGCCGGCTGCCTTTCCTTTCGGGATGGATCGACGATCCCCTGTTCTTCAAGCGCTGCCTGGTGGTCCATGTGGATCTGGCACTGGTCGTCTGGTTCTATGCCTTCCTCTCGGGGCTCTCGGCGGTTCGGTCCGGCGGTTCCGCCAAACCCGTCGGCCGGGGTGCGTTCGTGCTCGCCGTCATCGGCGTCGTCGGGATGCTGGCCGGCGCCTGCATGCGGGGGGCCCAGCCGGTGCTGGCGAACTATGTCCCGGTGATTGATCATCCGGTCTTTCTCGGTGGGCTGGCCGCCTTCTTTGTCGGGGTCATCCTGTACCTGCTGGAGACGCTCGCGCCGGTGGCGCGGCGTGCGGGGGCGGGGCTGCCGGAGGATGCGGCGGCCGGGCTGCAGGCGGCGGCGATTGCGGTGGTGCTCGCCGCGGCCACGTGGCTGGCAACGCGGATGAGCCTGCCCGAGGGGCTGGACACGTGGACGCGCTATGAATTCGCCGCGTGGGGGGCGGGGCATGTGCTGCAGGTGGCCAACGCGGCGGCCATGCTGGCGGTCTGGCTCTGGCTGATCGCGCGGGTCGCGGGACGGTCGTTGTTCACGGCCCGCGGAGCCCGGACGCTCTTCACGCTGCTACTGGCACCGCATTTCGCGATGCCGCTCCTGACGGCCCGGGGCGCGCTGGATCCGATGTACCACACCGGTGCCACCCTGCTCATGCGCTGGGGCATATTTCCCGTGGTGCTGTCCGTGCTGGCGCTTGGCATCCGGCACCTCCGTACAGTCCGCCCGCCGGCAGTGGACACCGCTGCCGGGGCCACGGGGGATCCGCTGGCGCGCGTCGCGCGGGCGGGGCTGACCGCCAGTGCGGCGCTGACGGTGCTCGGTTTCGTCCTCGGCGCGTGCATCCGGAGTTCAACGACGCTGGTGCCGGCGCATTACCATGCCTCGTTGGGCGGGGTCACCGTGGCTTTCATGACCGCCGCCTACCTGGTGTGTGCCGCGGCGCGAGGCGGATCGTCACCAGGGATGGCCGCGGTTGCCGGCCCCTGGCGGGCCGCCACCCGGCAACTGGCCATCTTTGGCGCCGGCCAGGCGGTGTTTGCCCTCGGGTTCGCCCTGGGCGGGGTCTACGGCCTCGGGCGGAAGGCGTATGCGAGCGAGCAGCACGTGCGCAGCACCGGCGAACTGATCGGGCTCAGCGTGATGGGCGTCGGCGGCCTGGTCGCCACATTCGCCGGCGTCTGGTTCCTGGTCCTGGTCCTGCGCGAGATGCGGGGCTGGTGGCGGCGGCGCCCGGCCGGGCCCGCTCCGGCAATTTCCTTCCATGCCTAATCCCGAAACCAAACCGCCCCTGCTGCAGCGGGTGCTCGACAACCCCTGGCTCCTGCTCGTGCTCGGAGTCGTGATCCCCCTCCTGTCCTACACGGTGTGGGGCTGGATCGAAATCTCGCTGGTGCCGCCGGCGACCCTGCCCTGAGGAACCACCATGAGCCTCTCCATTCCCGCCCGTGACTGGTTCAAGCCGCCCGCCGGTGCCGAAAAGCTCTGGATTGGGCTGGCCCTGCTCTGGTGCTTCGTGATGAGCCTGATGATGCCGTACTGGCACTTCCGCGGCAAACAGAACTCGCGCGGCGAGGCCTACGCCGTGGCACCAGTCACCTTCCTCGAGCGCACCGAACGCTTTGCCGCCGCCAACAAGGTCGGGGAGCGCAATGGCGTCCCGATCGCCGAACCCGCCCCCGGGGGCGACGCCTACCTGCTCGGCCGGATGTGGAGCTGGTATCCGATCCTCAAGCTCCGGCAGGGAGAAACCTACCGGATTCACCTCTCCGCGCTCGATCTGCAGCACGGCTTCTCGCTGCAGCCGCTCAACATGAACTTCCAGGTCCTGCCCGGCTACGATCACGTGCTCACCCTGACCCCGACCTCGAAGGGTGAATACACGATTGTCTGCAACGAATTCTGCGGCATCGGGCACGACAAGATGTTCGGCAAAATCATCGTCGAATAAGCGCGGCCTCCGCCACCACGCCACATGTCCTCCACCCTTACTGTTCCCATCCCCGCGTCGCCAGAGCCGGCGGCGCCCGCTGCCTCGCGCAAGTGCGACACCACCGGTCTCAACGTCTGCCTCGGCGCCGAGCGGTTCATCCAGTTCAACGCCGTCGCCGCGGTCGTCTTCCTGCTCGTCGGCGGCATCGCCGCCATCCTGCTTGCGCTCACGCGCTGGCAGGCGGTGCATCTTCTGCCGGTCGACTGGTTCTATCGCGTGCTCACCCTGCACGGGGTGAACATGCTCCTCTTCTGGATCCTGTTCTTCGAGGTCGCCGTGCTCTACTTCACCTGCACGGTGCCGCTCAACGCGCGGCTCTTCTCCCGCAAGATCGCCTGGGCCTCGTTCGCGCAGATGCTGATCGGCGCATTGATGGTCAATGGCATCATCCTCAAGGGCCAGGCCGACGTGTTGCTGACGAGCTATCTGCCGCTGGTGGCCCATCCCGCGTTCTACCTCGGGATCATCCTGGTGGCGACCGGCACGCTGACGGCGGTCTACAACTTCTTCGCCACGCTCTACGTGGCCCGGCGCGACCGGACCTTCGAGGGCTCGATGCCGCTGGTGACGTTCGGCGCCACGGCCGCCGCGATCATCGCGGTGGTCACGCTCCTGCATGGGGCGATCGTGATGATTCCCACGTTCAGCTATGCGATGGGCTGGACGGCGCAGCCGGACCCGATGTGGTACCGGATGATTTGGTGGGGGCTCGGGCACCAGTCGCAGCAGGTGAACGTGTGCGCGATGGTCTCGGTCTGGTACCTGATCGGCCAGCTCACGACGGGCGCCAAGCCGGTGAACGAGACGGTCTGCCGCACGGCCTTCCTGCTCTACATCCTGTTCATCAACCTGGCGTCGGCGCATCACCTCCTCGTCGATCCCGCCGTCGGTTCCGCCTGGAAGATCTGGAATACCTCCTACGCGATGTACCTCGCGGTGCTCGCCTCGATGATCCACGGCTTCACCGTGCCGGCCTCGGTCGAGCTCGCAATGCGCGAGAAGGGCCATGCGAAGGGGCTCTTCGGCTGGGTCACACACCTGCCGTGGAAGAACCCGGCCTTCTCCGGGGCGCTGCTCTCGCTGCTGATCTTCGGTTTCATCGGCGGCATCACGGGCGTCACCCTGGGCACGCAGCAGATCAACATCATCGCGCACAACACGCTCCGGATCACCGGGCACTTCCATGCCACCGTTGTCGGCGGCACGTCGCTGGCCTTCATGGCGCTGACCTATTACGTGATCCCGCTGATCTTCCGCCGCGATTTTATCTGGCGATCGGCGGCGCGGGCCCAGCCCTGGATGTTCGGCATCGGCATCCTCTTCGTTTCGCTCGGCATGTCGTTCGCGGGCTCGCTGGGCGTGCCGCGCCGGATATACGACATCGATCACTCGGGTGCGTTCGGCGCCGCGGCCCACCTCATGCTGGGCGTGATGGGAATTGGCGCGCTGCTGGCGGTGACCGGCCTGTTCCTGTTCGTCATCCTCTGCGTGGGTACGCTGCTGTTTGGCGAGCGGAACCATGGACGGGCGATGGCCGACTGGGGCGTCGCGCAGGCGCTGCCGGGCAGCCGCGAAGGCTCGCTGGCGGAGGATCACTGGGCGGTCAAGGGGACGATCGCGCTCACCGCGGTGTTCCTCGCCTGCTTCGCCGTCTACTACTTCGCGAACTGGAAGGCGCTGGCCGATGTCTGGCCGGTGCGCTGAGGCCGTTTCACTCGGAGCATCGGAACGATCGAGCCGCTCGGAAATTCGAACCTGCAGGGCTGCCGCTCGCCGGCATGCCACAAGCATGATGAACTTCGTTATGAACTCGAGGCCCGTCGGCAAGCGACGGCCCTGCGACGCGGTTCATGCCGTCCTTCCCCCACCTGCGAACACGCCATGACCCTCCACCGCACGCGAGAATTCTTCGTCGGCGCCGGGCTGCCGGTGTTTCTGCTGGCGGCGTCGGCGGTGTACGAGAGCTTCCTGCTTGCGCTGGTGTTCGCGCCGGCCGGATCCGGTTGGTGGGGCGAGTTCGCGCAGGAGTTCAAGATCTGGTGCTTCAGCTACGATCCCGGCACCGGCGGGATGGAGTGGTCCGCCGTCGGCATGATGCTGCTGGAGCCGCTTTTCATTGTTGCCGCGGCGGTGCTGCTGTGGCGCGAGGCGTTGCGCCGCGTCCGCTGGCGGGCGTCGTGGCGGCCGGCGTTTGCCGGGGCCGTGGTGGCCGTGCTGGCGGCGGTCAGCCTGCTGGCAGTCGACCGGCGCAGCCGGGTGGAGGATCCGCTCCCGCCGTTTCCGGGCGAGCGGATCCGCACCCGGATCACGCCGCCGGCATTCCGGCTGGTGGATCAACTGGAGCGCGAGGTTGGGCTCGAGGACCTGCGCGGCCGGGTGGTGCTCATGACCGGCGTGTATGCGGCGTGCGCGACGACCTGTCCGGAAATCCTGATCGAGACCCGCCGGCTGCTCGATACGCTGCCGGCGCCGGCGCGAGCCCGCGTCAGCGTGCTGGCTTTGTCACTCAATCCCGAATACGAAAGCACGTCGATTATGGCCGGGATGGCGGCGGGCTATGGCTTCCAGCATCCCGAGTTCCGATACCTCAACGGCGAGCCCGGCCTGATGCACGGGCTGCTCGAACAGCTGCAGTTTGCGCGCGTGCGGAATCCCCGGACGGGGGCGATCGATCATGCCAACCTGCTGATCCTGATCGATGCCCGCGGGGAGATTGCGTACCGGTTCAACCTGAACCCGCGGCACCAGGGCTGGCTCCGCGAGGCCGTGCTGCAGCTCACGGCGGAGGCGGTCGCGGATGAGGCCGCACTGGTGGGGGCGGAATGAGTCCGTCGCCGATGGCCAATGGGCGGAGCAGTGCGGAGGCAGTGCCTCAACCGGGCGGGGCGGCGGTCGAACTCGATCGCGGCCGGAGCGGCGCGGAGGCGCCGGATCCCAAGATCCGGCCCGGGCGGAACGATGCCGGCAATGATCGGGGCCCGGCGGATGGAACGCTCCCGGGCGGGTCCCAGCCGGAGCCGCCTGCGGCCGTGCGGGGGGAGAGTCACCTCCGGCAATTGGATCATGTGCTGGCGTGGATCGATGGCTGGCTGTCGCGCTGGCTGCCGGCGGAGTACAATCCATTGGCACAGGCCGGGGTTGCCGCGAACTTCGCGCTCGTCGTGGCGGTGGTGACCGGCGTGTTGATGCTCATCTGGTATTCGCCCAGCGTGCAGTTTGCCTATCCCTCGCTGGAGGTGTTGGCGGGAGGAACGCTGGGCGGCTGGGTGCGCGCGCTGCACCGTTACAGTTCCGATCTCGCGATGCTACTGCTGGTGGTCCATGCCGGCCGCGTTTTCGTGGCCGGAAAGTTCGGCAATGCCCGCTGGCTTCCCTGGGTTTCGGGCGTGGGCATGCTCGGGCTCGTCTGGTTCATCGGCTGGACGGGCTACTGGCTGGTGTGGGATCAGCCCGCGCAACAGGTCGCCGTATCGTCGATGCGGCTGCTCGATGGGCTGCCGATCTTCGGCGAGCCGCTCGGCCGGCTGTTCGTGAGCGACCGCACCGTCCCGAGTCTCCTGTTCTTCGTGGTGTTCTTCCTGCACATGCTTCTGCCGCTGGCGATCGCAGTCGGGCTGGCGGTGCATCTGGCCCGGGTGAGCCGGGCAAGGCTGCTGCCGCAGCGCGGACTCTGGGTTGCGTTGTTGGGCGCGATGATGGTGGTGTCGGCCTTGGTCCCGCCGCCGCTCGATCCGCGGGCGGAAATGGCGGTGGTGGCGGAGCACCTGACGGTGGACGCGTGGTACCTTTCACCGCTGGCGCTTGGCTTGCGGTTCCAGCATGCCGGTTTGTGGCTGGTGCTCTTTGGTGGGACGCTGCTCGGGGCGATGGTCCCGTGGCTGCTGGGCCGGCGTCGCGCCCCTGCCGCTTACCAGGCGCGGGTGAACCCCGCGCGCTGCCATGCGTGCACCCAGTGCATGCAGGACTGCCCCTTCGATGCGATCCGGATGGTGCCGCGGGCGGACCCTCGGCATTTTGCGACCGAGGCCTTCGTCGATCCGGCCCGCTGTGTCGGTTGCGGCGTCTGTGCCGGTTCGTGCGATTCCGAAGGGATCGCGATGACGTGGTTCGACACGCGGCTGGAGGAGGCGAGAATTGAGCGCGAGACTGCCGCGGCCACCGTGGCCAACGGTTCACGGTGGGTGGCCTTCGTGGCGGGGGAAATCCGGTCGGATCTGGCACCTGAGCTGGCCGGTTTCCAGGTGCATCCGGTGCCGACGGCGAGTTGGGTGAGGCCGAAGTTCCTCGAGCGGCTTTTCACGCAAGGCATGCGGGGCGCACTGGTCGTGCGGGATGCCCGGGCGGAGGCAGCGGCGCGGGATGGCGGCCGCTGGGTGGCGGAGCGGCTCACGGGCGAGCGGGCGCCGGTGTTGCGGCCGGAGCGCGCCGGTGCGGGAGTTTGGGCGGTGGTGGATTTCGATCCATCGCGGCCGGACGAACTCGCCCGCACCGCCGCAGTGTTTCGCGGGATGGCGGCTAGCGGCGTAAGGCGGCACCGGCCATCACGAGCTGCGGCGGTGACCGCGTGCATCCTGCTCGTCGGGGCCATTGCGGCGGCGGCCGTATGGCCGAGTCATCTGCGGGTGACGAATCCTGCCTCCGGGGAGCCGCAGTTGGTGATTTCCTTCAAGGCGTTTGGCGAAAAACAGGAGGCGTCAGCGCCGGATCCCGTGGCGGAGGCCGCGAAGCCCGTGCATATGCGGGGCGCGAGCACGGGCAAACCCAGGCGGGCGGATGTCGTGGTGCGGCTGACCATCGATGGCGTCACGGACGAACGGGTGTTCGGGGCCAAGGGCGTTTCGCGGGACGGGCCGGCGATTGGGGAGTGGCGGCAATCCTGGGCGGCGGGCGAGCACCGTGTCGTGGTGGAAATTCTCACCGGCGGGGACGCGGTCCCGCAGCGGTGGGAAGGCACGATGCGGGCGCGGGAGAGAAGATTGAATGTGGTCAGCTTTGAGCCGGCCAGTGGGTTTGTGGTGGAGTAGCAGCCTGTCGAACTCGCAGTGGGGAAGCTGGGTTGCGATTTCCTTCACGCCTGACTCGTTCTCATGGATCTTTCTCTTACCCTTTCCCCTGCAGGCGCAGGAGTTTTCAGAGGGGAGAATGCTAGCCCGAGTTTCGCACGGTAGGAGGACCGATCTCAGTCTGTCAGGTACTTGTGCAGCCAGGAGCCCTCAGGTCGGCCACACAAAACCGTTGCTCACCCTGCCTCGGACGCCTGCGCTGGATAGAC
>WYBX01000056.1 GCA_011525695.1 Verrucomicrobiia bacterium | reverse complement strand
TCAGGGCCTCAAGCGCGACGCGCGATTTCAACTCTGCACTGTGCTGACGTCTCTTTTTTGACATGCTGATCGTTCTCCTGATTTTGGGTTAACGATCCGCGTTGTCCAGTTTCCGGGGACCAGCTCACTGTAAGGTTTTCAGTCATGCGTTGGGTGAATACCTTCGGCAGGCGGATTATTACTCGCAGGGGATGAAGGTCGAAGGCCGGTGCTTCGGCCGACTCTGTGAACGAGTCGGGCTCACCGCCGGCGCGGAAATTTCCGACGAGGCGTTCGAACGCGTCGCCAGCAATCACCACGCCCTGACCGGCGAGCAATTGACGGAGCGGATGGCCGCCGCGCGTCGCGCCGGTTACGACGCCACGTTCAACGCTCCCAAGTCCGTCTCGATCCAGGCCTTCATCGGCGGCGACGCCCGCCTCATCGCCGCCCACGAGACTGCGGTCGCCGAGGCCCTGCGCGAACTGGAAACCTTCGCGTGCCATCAAGACGGCCGCGGAATCAACAAGCGCTACGTGGCGAGCGGCCAGATCGCCGCGGCCGTTTTTCGCCACGGCGAGAGCCGCGCGCTCGACCCCCACCTGCATTCGCACGCGTTCGTGTTCAATGTCGTTCAAAGTTGTTCGAAGTCCGGGCTGCTCGCGCTTGAATCTTCGAACATCTTTGATCGTGCGCGCTACCTGACCGAAGTCTACCGCAACGCGCTTGCCCACGGAGTCCAGCAGCTCGGCTACGCCATCGAACGCCGCGAGCACGGCTTCGAACTAGCTGAAATATCCTCGAATTTGCTCGAACGATTTTCGAAGCGGGCCAGGGAGCGTGACGCAGCCATCGCCGCCCGCGAAGCGGAACTCGGCCGCGAACTCACCCATGACGAAATCGCCGTCCTCGTGCGCGAAAACCGCGCCAAGAAACAATACGAGCTGACGCCCGACGACGTGCGCCAACGTCAGTTCGCCCAAGTGAACGAGGAGGAACTTCGGCAACTCCACGCGCTCCGAAAAAAAGCCAAGCCCCACGCGCCGGAGCGCGTGCCGCTTACGGTCGCCATCGCGCGGGCGGCTGAACACGTGTTTGAACGAAAGTCCGTCGTGCCCGAGCACGAACTCACGGCTGAGGTTGTCCGCCAATCCTACGGTCAACACCCATTGACCGCCATCAAAACGGCCCTCCACGCCAGCGGGAACCAACTGCTGCACACTGACGGCCACGTCTCGACCCGCGCGGCGCTCGAACTCGAGCACGCGCTCATCGCGCGACTGGATGCCGGAGTCGGAATGCATCGCATTCTGGGATTCGTGCCACCGGGTTCGCGAGAGTCCCTCACGCCGGAACAGCACGCAGCCGCGAAAATCATCCTGGGCTCACGCGACCGCACGATCGTATTTCGCGGCAAGGCCGGCACCGGCAAGACCCATACGCTCGCGACTGCGATCGAGGGCCTGGCGCGAGCCGGCCGGGATGCGGCTTGCTTCGCCCCCAGCACGCAGGCGGTCGGGATTCTCCACCAAGACGGTGCGGAGCAACGCTGCGCCGGGCGGGCCGCCGCCGGGAACTCGTTGAGTCAGGCCAGGACGGTGCAGCGGCTGCTCGTCGATGAAGCGCAGCAACAGGCCATCACCGGTAAAGTCGTAGTCATCGACGAATACGGGCTGCTCTCCACCCGGCAGTTGGCGCAACTCGTGGACCTCGTCGAAGCGCGCCAGGCCCGGCTGCTGCTCGTCGGCGATTCCGCCCAACACAAAAGCGTCGAGGCCGGCGACGCCGCGCGGATCGTCGAGCGGGAATCGCGCGTCACCGTCGCCGAACTGCGCGAGGTCCGCCGCCAGTCGTCGAATCCCGCCTACCGGGCCGCCGCCGAGGCCTTCGCCACCGGCAGGATCGGCGAAGGCTTGGCCAAGCTCGATGCGATGGGGGCCATCGTCGAAGTCGAAAATCCGACCGCGCGCCGCGTCCAGATGGTCGCCGAGTGGTTTGCTGCGTCAGAAGAAACCAAGTCCGTGCGCACGAAAGTCGGCCCGCAAGAACGCGCGAAAACCGCGCTCATGATCGCTCCCACGTGGGCGGAAATCGACGCGCTCAATGCGCACGCCCGCGAGAAACTCCGCGCCGCCGGAAAACTCGCCGGCGACGAACACACCTTTGCCTCGTTGCGCGCGAAAGGCTGGACCAAGGCGCAGCAAAAGGACGCGCGCACCTACCAGCCCGGCGACGTGCTGGTCACGCACAAGTCGACAAAACTTTTTTCCAAAGGCGACGAACTGCGCGTGGTCCGCAAGGAAAAGCGCCGGCTGATCGTCGCGTGCGGTGCGCAGGAGATTTCGGTTTCACCCCGGCAGTCCGGCCTCGCGTGGACGGTCTGTGATGAACGCCCGCTCGCGGTCGCAACCGGCGAGCAGTTGCGCGTGCGGGCCGTGAGCCACATTGAAACCAGCGACGGAAAAAAACACCGGCTGGCGAACGGTTCGACGGTCATCGTCAAGGCGGTGGACGCCAACGGTCGTCTGATGCTGGCCGACGGCTCACGACTGCTGACCCGACAGGTGGTGCATGGCTACGCCCTGACCTCGCACGCCGCGCAAGGGCTTACCGTGGACAAAGTGTTTCTCGCCGGTGCGATTTCGCGTGAAGGACTGTATGTTTCGGCCACGCGCGGACGCGAGGCGATCCGCGTATTCGTGCCCGACCGCGAAGCGTTCCTCGACGCCGCCGGGTTGAAAAGCGAGGCGCGGATGTCCGCGCTGGAATTCGAGCGCCAGCGCGCGATGGGCATGGATTTGCGGTCCGTGCTGGCCCGCGGCTGGCGTCATCTTCGGCACGTTCATGCATGCATCGCGATGCAGGTGCGGCGGCCGTCCCCGATCGACGCGCCCGCCAACGAGGTCGCCGTCAAGGCGACCGTGGCGGTTTCACGCAAAGTCGCGCCGCGTCCGCGGGCGCTCGATCCCAACTGGCATCACGCGACGCGCCCAACGCAGCGGACGCAAGGGATGCGAATTCGTATATGATTGAAGAGGATCCAAGAAAGCCGCGCACGCTGGCGTCGGACGCGAAACCCGGCTGTCTGGAATCCCGGGAAATGCCCGCGGTCTTCCTTCGGCTGCACTCGCCCCAGGAGCAAGTCGCCCTGCCGTATGCGTCCCTGCTCAAGCTGTCCCTCAAGACGGATGAAACCGCACTGGAACTCTCTTTCGTCTCTCATCGCGTGACCATCACCGGAAAGAATCTCGTGGAAATCTACAAGTCGGTGACGGCCGCGGAGGCCCGGATGATCCGGGTCGCACTGCGGGATTTTTCCGTCGAGGCGTCGCTGCCATCCTGGCGCGCGCTCGTGCGAGGAATTCGGATCGAACCGCTCGATCCCGAGGAGCGGCGAAGACGATGAACCGGCCCGCGGGGCCGGGAGCGGTCGGTGGGGAGCGCAGCGAGCCACTGTCCGCGACGGACTCCCACCCGTTAGTGGCCCAGCCATCGCTTGGGTGGCGAGGTCACTGCTCAGTTTCATTACCGGCGCCTACCGTCAAACCCATGCAGTTTTCTGACATCAACCGACAGTTTCCAGCGCGCCCCATAACCAGCCGAAAAATGGGTCCGTCAAGGTGGAGCCGACGGAGGAGGACGACCTTGACGGACCCAGACACAATCTCGCGGCCGGGCGCGCTGATTGTGGTTCGACCCTGCGGGCTTCCCGGACCCTTCGTGCACCAACGGGAAGACCCGCCCAGTGGGCGGTACTTCAACTGTCAAATCCATCTCCGGATCGGAGCCGATGACGGAAAGTGTCCGGATTTCGGCGGGACGCTGCGGCCCATCGCAGGTGTATTCCACCTCGGCCCGCGCGAAGTCTCGGGACGCGGCCAAGCGAAGCCAGGCCGGAAGCCGGAGCCGGGCTACCAGGTGGCAGGCGGCGCAGGCGGACGGCGGGCGTAGCGAGGAAGCGGTCCCGAGTCTCCGCGCCCGTGCCGCACCGCTCCCGCCGCACACAAGGGCGCGCCGATTCAGCGCAGCGCGGCGCGTCGTTGTGGCCGTCAGCGGTCAGAATGAGCCTCCCATTACCCGATTCCCGGCTGGCTTGTGCTCCGGCGCCGATGCCGGCAAACCGCGGATTTTCGCGGATCCACAGGCGTCACTTACGCCGCCTCAAACCTTACCGATTTTCGGTAAGGGGAACAGCGTCTCGCGAAATCAGGGAACGCCTCCGTGCGTTCCCGAAAAGCTGATCCAACGAAATGTTCAAACTAAGGGAATCGAAAGTATGTGTGAGGACCTGCGGTTCCGTCCGCAGAAACCTAGCGGCACTGGCCGGGCTGGAAACGGCCCGGTCAGAAGCTGCCGTGACAATGAAACTCCGTTCTTCGGAACGAGGAAACGACCGTGAGGTGGTTTCCGGAATCGTCAGTGTTAGACGATTCGAGAGCTAGGTCGATGGTAGGTCCAACAAAAGTGAACTGCAAAGGGCATCGTTAACTCCAATGAGCCAAACAACACTGATAGGCTCGGGCCAAAATTGGCACGCGGTCGGTTATCCCAGTGACACTTTGGGATACGCGGACAAATGGCCGCCGGTGTGGAAGCAGGGACTAACCCATCATGGGTTCGTGGATCGGAAGATGTTAAACCCGCCATTCCGCCTCATTGAGGCAAGCAACGCCGCAAGGATTGCCGATGGAATGTCGGGCAGGGGATGCTGGAGAAAGCGAATGCCGTCCTGTAATGGGACGGATAGGGGTTGGAACATCACCTCGCCGCGCAAGCGGGCAGACTTCCAGCGGGTAGTTCGTCACGAAATAGCGGGCAGAACCAACGAAGGAGGGAATCGCAAATGAACACGGCACCGTCCGTGTGTGCACCCTCCGACCCGACGCACAAGTGGGACCAACTCGATTGGCCCCGTCATGAGCGTCAGGTCAGGCGGCTGCAAGCACGTATCGTGAAGGCAACACGGGATGGACGCTGGGGCAAAGTGAAAGCTTTGCAGCGGCTTCTGACCCACTCGTTCAGCGGCAAAGCCTTGGCCGTACAACGGGTGACGGGCAATCAAGGCAAACGCACTCCCGGAGTGGACGGAGCAGTCTGGCTCACGCCGGGAGCGAAATACAAAGCCATCGGTTCGTTACGACGCCGAGGCTACCGGCCGCAACCGTTGCGACGTGTCCATATCGAAAAAGCCAATGGGAAATTGAGACCGCTGGGAATCCCGACGATGAAGGACCGGGCAATGCAGGCGTTACACCTGCTCGCTCTGGCTCCGGTCGCCGAGACGACCGCGGACCCGAACTCCTACGGTTTTCGACAGGCACGCTCGACGGCTGATGCTATCGGACAGTGCTTCGTGGTGTTCAGTGGTCAGGGCAAAGCCAGATGGGTGATGGAAGGCGACATTCAAAGCTGTTTCGACCGAATCAGCCACGAATGGATGCTGCACCATATCCCGATGGATAACGAGGTATTGGCCAAATGGCTTCGGGCTGGATACGTGGAGAATCGAACCTTGTTCCCGACAACGGAAGGCACGCCCCAAGGGGGGATTGCCTCGCCGGCGTTGGCAAACATGGCGCTGGACGGGTTGGAGCGGCTGCTCAACGAACGGTTCCCGGCTCTCTGGGACCCGGTCGAAAAGCGCCGGTGCAATCCGCAGGTGCATTTGGTTCGGTATGCGGACGACTTCATTATCACCGGCGATTCGAAAGAGCGTCTGGAAGACGAAGTGCGTCCATTGGTTGAACGATTCCTCTCCGAACGCGGGCTTCGGCTCTCGCCGGAGAAGACATCGATAACGCATATCGACCAGGGGTTCGACTTCCTCGGGCAAAACGTGCGTCGGTACGGCGGCAAACTGCTCATCAAGCCGTCGAACAAGAACGTGGAAACGTTCCTGAAACGGGTCCGAGAGATGATCAAGTCCAACCGCGCGGTCAGCCAAAACTTGCTGATTCATGTGCTCAACCCGGTCATCCGGGGCTGGGCTAACTACCATCGGCATATAGTGGCTCATCAGACGTTCAAGAAAGTGGATACGGCGATTTGGTCGGCCCTATGGCAGTGGGCCAAACGCAGACACCGAAACAAAGGCCGGCGGTGGATTGCCGAAAGGTATTGGCATCCCACCCGCCTCCAGCGTTGGGCGTTTGCGGTCGACACCGGTGAACGGTCGGCTGAAGGGAAAGTAGTGTGGCTCCGGTTGGCTCGCGCCGCCGAGACCAGAATCCTCCGGCACCGAAAGATTAAACGGGACGCCAATCCGTTTGACCCAGCCTGGCGCACGTACTTTGAGGAGCGTAAGCTCTGCAAGGTATACGGCGGGGGCTCACCCGCGTCCACCAAACCAGATACGCCACCTGTTGTGAAACCCGGCTCCGCGAAAGCGGGGCTTTGAATGGCCCGAGCCGGATGAGAGGAAACCATCATGTCCGGTTCTAAGGGGAGGGGGCGCCTTAAAACGGCGCCCTCTTACCCAGCCCCCCTGAAGAAAACACCGGTGTGTTTTCATAAGTTTTCCACCGCGCCGTCGGAATTCTGCCATGCTGAGTGCCGCATATGTATGGCGGCACTCAACTGATGCCCTCGACACGGTCCGCATAGACATTCACCAACTTGTGGGTCTTCAGCAGGACCTGAATGCTGGGCCACGCTCGCTCCAGGCGGGCGTGGTACTCACGAAGGCGTAGATTTCCAAACCGCAGGTGCACGACCCAGGGCGGTGGTGTGTGCAGGATCATGCGGTCGGAAAAATCCGAATCCTTGGACACAATGACAAGGGAGGCTTTTCTGGCATAATCCCACAGCTCGCTGTCGGTGGGGTTTTCTCCGATGACCGTGACTGCGACGACTGGAAGTCCTGGCTTAAACGTCAGCCGGGCGGGCACGTTCCGGTCCAGCAGAAAGCCCTTCATGCCACGGGCACGACGGAATAATGATTGGCCATCAGGCGTGAAGCGTAGTCCAGACAGGCCTGAACATCCTCACGGGTCAACGCGGGGTATTCCGCGAGAACGTCATCGATGGAGTCGCCTGCCGCGAGGAATTCCAGCACCGTTTGTGCGGCGATGCGTGTGTCGCGCACAACCGGGCGACCGCTGCAGACATCCGGGGTGATGGTGATGCGTCCGTTCATGAGCGCAAACGTACACCGTCCATGACGCCTCGCAAGGCAAGGTTTGGTTCGGCCTCATCGCGGATTAAAGCGGCCGGGAACTGCCGAACACCTCAAGGGAACTGCCGAACACCTCAGGAACTGCCGAACACCTCAGGCCTCACCCTTCACCTTTCCACCAGAAATCAACATATGGTTCCTCGAATTCATACCCTGAATTGGGGATAACCACGGGATCGCGAGGATTCGCAAGGATGCGGTGCAATCGTGGCACGCGCATGCCGTTTTGCCTCCGACTGCAATTCCCCGGTGCAATCTGCCACGTAATCAATCGCGGCAACTACCGCTCGTGGATCTTTGCCGGCCCGCGCACCAAGGCGGCGTTCGAAGCGTGCTTGTTCGAGGCATGCGTGCGTCATGCATGGATCCTGCACGCGTTCGCCACAATGAGCAATCACTTCCACTTGGCACTGGAGACGCCGCTCGGAAACCTGGCCTCAGGCATGCAATGGCTGGAGTCGACCTTCGCCAACCGGTTCAACCGGCTGCGCAACGAACGCGGCCATCTCTTTCAGAGCCGCTACAAAGCTTTGGTCGTCGAACCCGGTGATGCCCTTGGACACGTCTGCCATTACATTCATCTGAATCCGGTGCGCGCCGGCATGTGCGCCGTTGTCGATCTCGCCGCCCACCGGCATACGAGCTATTGGTATCTGCTGAGACCAAAGCAGCGTCCGCCCTTTTTGCGGCTCGGCGCTGCGCTGAGTGCAGTCGGTGAGTTTCCCGACACCCGCCCGGGATGGGATGCCTATGCCGATTACCTGGCCTGGCAGGCTGAGGAAGGACCCGCAGGCAAGAACCCTTCCTACGTTTCGATGAGTCGAGGCTGGGCCATCGGCAGCGACGATTTCAAGCGCAGTCTCCTCGTCGACCCGTTGGCCATGAAGGAATCCGAGGCGTGGAACGAGCACGGACCGGAAGAAGCCAGATACCTCCGATGGCAGTTGGCCTTGGACCGGGCCCTCACCCTCGTGCCGTTCGATAGGCGGCAGCCGGCTCACCAATCGGCGAATTGGAAGCGCGCCATTGCCGCGCACCTCCGGGCCACCACCGACGTCTCCAATGGTTGGCTCGCGGATCGGCTCCAGATGGGTTCTGCGGCCTATGTAAGCAAACATATCGGCCTCACCCAGCGCTCACCTCATCCTGACGCTCTCGCCATCCTCGATCGTCTCAAAAGGGTGAAGGGTGAGGCCTGAGGTCTTCGGCTTGGTCCTCGGCGATCCGTCCGGCTTCTCGAAAGGTTTCGACAATCCTTTTCGTGTTGCGTCTGGGATCCCGCGCCCAATCCGCCACGGATGCAGCGCTGTCGATTCGCACAACGCCGTAAGGGCGGATGCCACTTTCGCGAAGTTTGCCGGCGATCCTAACTGCCTTGCGGACATGGGTGAGCCAGTTGGCACGCCGACTCGCGTTCCCCATGGCGGAAGCATCAAACCATACCGGAGCAACGACCGAACCAACAACAAGTCCGTTCGAATGAATTCTGTCCGCCAATATCTGGATCCCGTCATCGGAAACGTCGATATCTATATGCGGTTTATAGAGAAACAAATCAACGCCATCGAACTTGATGCCATTGACCTCCACCTTCGCGGTCAATTCCAGCATGGTGTCGAGGGAAATGCAGGGCTCCCCTCCGAGGCTTCCCTTGCCGACAAGACCGGGCCACAGGGCATTGTGGAGTTTGGGGAAATTGTTACCAGGCATTACAGGGATGGAGATTGGGCCGGATCATCCCTCTTGTGCGGGTAATCCTGCCCCTGCGATTGATATGCCTGTCGGCCAGCTCAGTGTGCGAGCAGCCAAGTTTGTATGCGCGGGTTGAAGTCGTCGATGCGCTCCCAATGGAACGCATGGCCGACATTCGGATAGAGATGAAGCTCGCAACCAGGAATGGCCCCGGCAACCTCGTGCGCCATCCAAGGCGGCGTAAAAATATCGGCTTCACCGCCAATGACAAGGACGGGGCAGGTGATATGTCCCAATTGGGCCAGCACATCGTGGCCGATACACGCCGCAACCTGGCCTTCAAGGGCGTGAAGCGGCTGGGGATCCGGCTCAATCGCAGCCTGCTGCCGGGCCTCGATCAAGCCGGTGTGATCTGCATCGTTGTCCCATGTGCCTTTTGAGAATATCAGCAACTGGATGTAGTTCAGAAATTCCTCGGGTCGCAGGCGAGCCTTGATGGTGGCCATATGGGTGAAGATACTCCGGCTCATGCGATCACATCTTGCCCAGGGACACATGAGAACCATCGAGCGCACAAGGGGGGCATGCCGGAGCGCAAGCTGCTGGGCAATGATGCTGCCCATCGAACAACCGACAACCCGGACCGGATCGGTCCCCAAGTATCGGATCAGATCGGCCATGTCGTCGGCCATCATCGCGCTGTCATAGGGGCCCGCAGGCTGGGAGGAGCGCCCAACACCGCGATTGTCGGGCAGGATGCAACGGAAACTGCGGCTCCAGCAAGCGGCATGTTTCTCCCAGACCCTGCCGGGGGCAGTGATGCCCATGATCAGGAGCAGCGGTGGGCCTGATCCCTGCTCATCATAATGCAAATCAATGCCATTGGCTTGGATGAGAGGCATGGCGTACGTTGGGATGTCAGGGTTTGTCGCCAAGGCCGGGCAGCAGGGTCTCCTTGATCCACCGGCCGTCATGCAGCGTGACGCCATCCGGATCATCGACTGCTTCTGCGCCTTCGTCCTCGCAAATGATCCAGCCAGCAAAATTCCGGCGCCACAGCCAACGCGTGATGGCGATGAAATCGACCTTGCCACGGCCCATGAGGCAAAATTCGGGACTTCCGTCCCAATCCTTGAAATGGACCATGTTGATGAGGTCCTTATAGCGTATCATTGTCTCCAGCGGATCCATCCCGCCGTTGGCGATGTGGCCGACATCGGGGGTCCAGCCGGTCAAGCGGCTCTCGAGGTTTTCCAGGACTGCGGCGTAATCGTCAGCCGTACGGACGATTGATCCGTGCGGTGAATTCGGGTGAAAGCTGCACGGCACACCAGCGTCTGCAGCACGACGGGAAACGGCGTTCACGCAGCCAACAAGATTTCGCTGGCGCACACCAATGTCATGCCGGCCGGCTGGCAGTTGCACAGTACAGAGCAAGGCCCTCGGAAAATGACGCAGCAGGCTGATGGCGGCATCAGCCTGCGCCCTCTCCTCCGAAGACTCCTCAGACAGGTTCCACGGCTGGGCAAGTGCGATCGCCGCCAGTCCGATGCCCGCCTCATCCAAACACTCCCTCAGGCGAACCGGATCGACATGGTCACCCATCCAGGTGAAAATTGGTTCAATGCCGGCGAAGCCGGCACGCGCAGTAATCTCGATAATGTGGCCGAGCCTGCCTGCGTGGGTTCGGCCAGATCCGCTCATGAACCACGTGTAAGCCTCCGCCCCGAAGCGAAAGGGTAGGGTATTACCACTGATAGGAAATTGGATATTCATTGGCACGCCCCAAAGATGGGCAGTATTGATGAGTCACGTAGTAATGGCTATGACTTTGCGGATAGCCTTGTCGAGAATGGCGAACAGCTGCAGATGAGTGCTTTCGCATTTCACAGTCGGTCATTCCGTGCAAGTAGTAGACCACGGCCTTCCGGCTCCATCCAATCCACCACAGTCATATCGGCCATCTTGATGACCATCCGTCTGCCTCGCACGAGGACGTACAGATGGAACCACTCATTGTCCCGAACCAGAGCTTCGGTGACATCCGCCACGGCGTAAAGGCTCCCTGCCTTGCGCTGCTCCTTCTTGATGTTGCTGATTTGGATCTCGAAGCCTTTCTGCGGCCAAGCGTTTCCCACGAACTTTATGTGAGAATAGATGCCACCGTTGCAGGGACATAATTGCGTCGATCAGGTCGGAACTATCCGTGCCAGCCGCCGGGGCGGATGGCCTCGCTTACCTCAACGACGCTGAGCCGGACGAGAACCTTTACAGAAAGATTTTCGCTGCCACGACATAGTCAAATCGCGCGGCGCAACAGGATTTCACCATCCCGGCGCTCTGCATGGACGCCGAGACTCGACTCCAAGGCGCGCACGAAACCTTCGACGTTATCGGAACGAAACACGCCTGTGATCCGCATCGCGGCCACGGCCCTGTCCGGAACGTGAAGCTGCCGCTGGTTGTGGCGATTAAACATCGCGATGGCATCCGCCACGCTCGCATCGGAAAATTCCAGCCTTGGCAGTCTCCAGGACAATCGTTCGGAGAACTCGGCCATCGGAATGGATATGACGGTGGGAATCGAAGCCGCGACTCCCAATGGAACAACAACGCGCTGACCGGCCTCGACGATGGGAGTCGAGGCGGCATCGGAGGTGTCTTGCATCCTGATACGCGGCACGCCTGCGCCAGCCGGTGGCGGGGAGGGAGTGGAGTCGACGCGAACGCGGCCCTCCGTCACGATCACTTCGACCGCTGCCTGGCCCACGGCGACCGCGAAGGCAGTCCCAACGGCGCTGATTCTGGCGGTACCAGTCTCAACGATGAAAGGTCTCGCCGGGTCCTTCGCCACGGAAAAATGCGCTTCGCCGCTCTGCAGAATCACGACGCGACTCTTGTCGTCGAAAGCGACGGACACTCCTGCGTCATGCCTTAACTCAATGATCGAGCCATCGGGGAGCGTCTGGCGCTCGGCTTCGATTACGCGGGCCGTCACTGTCACGGCAGCGGGTGTCGCGGATTCCTGCACGGGCGGGTATTGGAGCCCAAAAAACACTGTCAGACAGGCGGCGGCGAACGCAGTTGCCGCACCTCCGGCCATCCACCGGCGCTGCTTGCGACGTTCAAGCGTGTGCAGTTCGGCGCGCAGCGATTCGATCCTTCCCGACGCATTGGGGCGATCAAAAGCGGTCCATACGGCAGCGATCTCATTCACCACGGCCATATGGTGAGGATCGGCGGCGCACCAACGGGCAAACTCGATCTGTTCTGCGGTGCTCAGGCCGCGATCGCGCCGGGCAAGCCACACCGTGGCTTGCGATTCGACGGCGTCCAAACTCATGTCCGACTTCCTCATGACGAATGCCCTCGCGGGCAAATGACCACCCCGCGACTGCGCAGGTAACGCGTGCATTTTCGCATGCCCCGGGAAATCTGCACCTCCACTGTCGGCACGGAAATTCCGAGCCGTCGGGCGATTTCCTGGTGGGGCAGCCGATCGAGCTTGCGAAGAATCATAATCTCACGACAGCGGGCCGGCAGCGAGTGAATCGCCTGGGCGAGCAGTGCAATTTCCTCTTGTGTGCTAATCGACTCGGCTGCATCCGCTTCATCCTCCAAGACGTTGCAGGAGTCAATATCCATGACAACTTCGTGGGCGGTGGTTCGCCGTTCCTTGCGTATGACGTCAACGGCGAGTCGGCGTGCGATCCCAAAAAGGAACGCCCGGGCGCACCGTATGGGATGCGCAGAGCGGGCCTTCAACAGGCGCAGGAAAGACTCCTGCACGACGTCGTCCACATCCCGCACGGTCGGAAAGGAACCCTTCAGATAGGACCGCAGCGACATTTCGTGCGGCTGCACCTCATGTGTAAACCAGTGCGTTTGCTCGCAGGTGGCAGACGGCTCAGGGTAGGTCGGAGACTGATTCACGGCGAAACGGACCGACTGTGGAGATTGTTCGTCAGACGCTGCGGAATATCACGCTTTTCTTCTCTCGTGGAATTGCCCACACAAGCCCGGAAAGCCGGGGATGGATGAAGTGGGATGAATGAGTTTCACCTCAGCGCAAGCATGAAACATCACCGGCCGCCATCCGCCTTGATTTGAGTCAAGGTTTTGGACGATTTCCTTTCGAATGGCGCCGGCAACTTGGCTGCGTGCAGCGTCGAGACGGAGGCGAGTTGCTATTTCCCCCGCGTGCGAAGGAAGAGATTCAAGGGAGTTTCGGCGGCGAAGATCTTTCTGTAAAGGTTTCCGTCCGGTCCAGCGACTAGAGATAAGCGAGGCCATCCGCCCCGGCGGCTGGCACGCGCAGTTCCCACTCGATCGCCGCGATTATGTCCCCTGTGCAGCTTCCACCGAGATACATCCACTTCCACTGGCTGGGTGTCTGCGCGACTGCGTTATCCGTCCTCGGTTCCTCACTCGCGGTGGAGGCTGCCAAAATGATCAACTTTGATCTGCCGGCCGACGTCGTGGCGAGCTCCATCAAGGCGCTCGCGAAGCAGTCCGATGTGGAAATTCTGATTCGTGCGGAACTGGGACGGGAGATTCGCACGCAACCGGTCAAAGGCGAATTTACCCTGCGCGAGGCGCTCGACCGCATGTTGAGTCGCACGGGCCTGGTTGCCAATCAAGACGAGAAGACCGGCGTCGTGACAATAATGGCGGCAGCGAGTGCAAACGAACAGAATGGGGCCGCCGGCCCTCAATCGCCTGCTAAAAAAAAAGCACTCTCCCAGATTGAACCTCCCGAAACAATGAACCCCAAAAACACCAACAAACTCCTCACGCTATTCGTCAGCCTGTTAGGTCTGCCTGCCGGGCCTGATGCGCTCATGGGACAAGCTGTCGCTCCAAATTACGGAAACTCTTCTTACGGGCCGGCCGCCGATGCAATCGTCGAACTCTCGCCGTTTGTCGTCAGCTCCGACAAGGACGCCGGCTACCAGGCCACCTCAACCTTGGCGGGCACCCGGCTCAACACTCCGCTCAAGGATCTTGGCGCCTCGATTTCGGTCTACACGAAGGATTTTCTCACCGACATCGGCGCGGTCAGTTCGGGCGATTTGCTGGTGTATGCCACGAACATGGAAGCGGCGGGCCCGGGCGGGAATTTCTCCGGCGTCGCCGCGGACATCAACGACCAGCACGTGGTCGGCGACAGCGTCCGGGTCAACCCGCAGCAGAGCCGGACGCGCGGTCTGGCGGCGCCGAACTTCACGCGTGGTTTTTTTAACACCAGCATTGCGTTCGACTCCTACAACATCGACCGGGTGACGGTGAACCGCGGCCCCAACGCCGCCCTGTTCGGCGTCGGCAACCCGGCTGGCGTGGTCGATACCTCGCTCATCCGCCCCGACCTACAGCGCAACAAGAACGAGATCGTAATGCGCTACGGCAACAACGACAGTCTGCGCGGCTCGGTCGACTTCAACCGCGTGCTGATCGACAGGAAACTCGCCATGCGCATCGCCGCGCTCCACGATAAGGAAGAGTACAATCAGCGTCCCGCCTTCGAGGAAAAAAAGCGGATCTACGGCGCCCTGACCTTCGAGCCCTTCAAGTCGACGTCGCTGCGCGCGAACTTCGAGTCGGGAAGAACTCGCGCCAACCGCCCGATCACGGTATTGCCCTACAATAGCATCTCGGATTTTTGGTATGCCGCGGGCCGGCCCGGTTACGACTGGACCTACTACGATGATCCGGACCGCAATCCGGACGCGGCGGCTCAAAATGCGAGCAGTTTTCGGGGGCCTTTGATAGACTTTGGCCAGATCTTCAACCAGATGATCGAAGTTTATGACCAGCCGTCCGCCGCAACATCCGCTTATGCGTTTCGCAGTTTGACGAACTCCACTACCGGTAATGCAGCCAACCTGGTCAAGCAGCAGCTTTTTCACCCGTTGGTCAACCGTGATTTGGGCGCCGATGCGCTGCGATTCTTCTCGACGGTCAATATTGCCGAAATTGCCGGCGATTTCTGGGGAGGGAGCGGATTTTGGGGGACAGGCCCGGACCCGCTGCCCGGGCAATTGGCCGGGCAGGTACCGATCGGCTTGAAATACCAGGGATTCACGGATTTCAGCGCGTTCGACTTCAAGAATCGGATGATCGATGAGACCTCGCGCCAGGGCAACAGCTTCCACACGTTCAATATCGCGTTTGAGCAGCGGGGATGGGAAGACCGCGTGGGCATCGAGCTCGCTTACGACAAGCAGCGCGTAGACGGTCGCGCGCAAAATTCATTCTTCCAGCAAAGCAACACCAATCACATCCGCATCGATCCCAACGCTGTCCTGCCCAACGGTGAGCCCAACCCCAACTTCGGGCGACCCTACGCCGCCTACGACTGGGGCACTTGGGTCAATTCGTTCAACGAGCGCGAAACGACGCGGGTAACGGGCTTCCTCAGATACGATTTCAGGGATCTGAGCGCTTCCTGGGGCAAGTGGCTCGGACGCCACACGCTCACCGGCCTTTACGAGGATTACGCCGTCGAATCGCTTGGGTACTCCTATCGTCTTGCAGTGACCGACAGCCCGGCCGCGACCACGCTCAATGCCTTCGTCAACTCCGGGACCCGCCGGGGTGCGAAGCTGGTATACCTCGGCCCGTCGATCATTGGAAACAACAACCCGCTCCAGCTTCAGCCGATCCAGGTCCCGGCGCCATCCGCCGGTCTGGCCGCGGTCCCGGTGCGCTACTTCGTCCGAGCTGGCAACGCCACGGATCCGGGCCATTTCGAGGATGTCCCCTTTTCGTACGTCGAGATCAACACGGGGGGCACCGCCTCGCGCGAGGTCATCAAGTCGCAGGCCGCCGTGCTGCAAAGCTACTGGCTTCAGGACCACCTGATCACCACGCTCGGCTGGCGCCGCGACGAGGATTACTTCGCTCGCGAGGGGATTGCGTTCACCGTAAACCCCGACGATCCGAACGACCCCGGCAAAGTGCATTACGGTTTCGACGATTTTTCCTTCCCTCACAAACCACCGCCATCGGTGGCCGCCGAAGTCAGGAGTTACGGTGCCGTCCTGCGCTGGCCGCGGAAGCTTGTCAAGTTGCCCGCGGGCACGGATCTCAGTGTGTTTTACAACAACTCCGAGAATTTCACGCCCATCGGCGGCCGCTCGAACGCCTACAAGGAAGCGCTCGACCCACCGAAGGGAACGACCGAGGAGTATGGGTTCAATTTTTCGGCCTTCAACGACAAGCTCAACCTCCGCGTGAACTGGTTCGAGACCGCGATCAAGGACGCGAGTTACACGGCCGGCGGCGCCTATAACTGGGCAACCAACAATGCATTCTTTAACAATGCAGCTGCAACATGGGCGACTGAGGCCAATGGCAACCCGCACCTCGCGGAGATGGTAAATGCCCAGATCGAGCTGCTGTTCAGCCCCCTGCCCGTCGACTACCGTGCGCTTTATAATTTTAAGATAGTCGGAGAGCCGCCGGATATCACGACATCCTGGAGCACTTTCGCTGGCGTGGATACGACGGATTACACGGCCAAGGGCACGGAGATTGAACTCGTTTTCAACCCGACGCGCAACTGGCGAATTGCGGCCAATGTCGCCCGCCAGGAGACGGTGCAGACCAATGCGATGCCCTTTCTGAAGGAACTCGTCGCCAAGATGATGCCGGTCTGGAATCAACTGAGGGATCGGCCTCAGACCAACTACCCTTTGGGCTGGCAGATTGGCGACCCTCTGCCGGCGGGCACCTCTACTTGGGGCAACTGGCTCGATCGGGAAGTGTTGGCGCGGTACGCCACGGCGCTCGCCACGGAAGGCTCGACCAGCCCTGAGCAGCGTAAATGGCGTGCCAACCTCGTCACCAACTACACTTTCGGCCGCGACTCGATCTTCGGTGGCAAGCTGAAGGGCTGGGGAATAGGCGGTGCGGTGCGCTGGCAGGACAAGCTCGGCATCGGCTATCCGACCAGCCGCAATCCCGATGATTTAAGCGCCAACATTGACGTCGCGCATCCCTACTATGCCCCCTCCGAGACCAACGTGGATGCCTGGGTACGCTACGAGCGCAAGCTCTGGAGCGACCGGATCGACTGGAAGGTGCAGCTCAACGTGCGCAACCTCTATGGCGAAACCGGTGTGATTGCGATCGGCGCGCAGCCATGGGGGGAAGTCTCCACCGCTCGTCTCGCCCCCGAACGTCGCTGGTACTTGACGAATACCTTCAGTTTCTAACCCAACCAACCCTTCGAATATGTCCACGTCCGTCCAAAATGAAAACGGAACCTCCCGTCGGACGTTTCTCAGCCAAGCCGCGGCGGCGACCGCTCTGACGATTGTGCCGCGGCACGTGTCGAGCGGAGCGAACCGGGTCGCTGCGAGCGAAAAGATCACCGTGGCCGGGATCGGCATGGGCGGGCAGGGCTTGCAGAACATCGCGGCGCTGCTCGAATTCCCCGAAGTTCAGGTTGTCGCGGTCTGCGACGTGAACCGCGAAAGCGGCGGCTATCTCTCCTGGAACTGGTCGCAGG
>WYBX01000055.1 GCA_011525695.1 Verrucomicrobiia bacterium | reverse complement strand
CGTCACGAGAGTTTATCGCACTTCCGAGCACGCAACGTCTCGGACCAGAACGCGCACAAACTCGAAGCCCACCTCGCCAGCGCCGTCTTCTACGCCCACAATTGAGCCAAACTTCAGGGGGCGCAGCAAGGCTGCGCCCCTACGGACGATTGGTTCATTGAGAATAAGCGAATCACGTTCGGGCGCAGGCAAGGCTGCGCCCCTACGATGCTTGGTTGATTACGAAACATCGAAAAATCGTCGCAAACAGGGGCTCGCCGGAGCGATAAGAGTCCATGGGCGCTCCGCTCTTCCCCCAGCACGTCATCGCTCGAAAGCGCGACGGTCATGAACTCAGCCGCGACGAACTGGCGGCCTTCGTCCGCGGGGCGACCGACGGTTCGTGGGCCGACTACCAGCTCAGCGCGATGCTGATGGCGATTTTTCTCCGCGGGATGACGCCGCAGGAAACCGCACACTACACGGCGGCGATGTTGCATTCCGGTGTGGTGGCCGACCTTTCCAGCGTGAAGCAGCCGCGCGCCGACAAGCATTCGACCGGCGGGGTGGGCGACAAGGTCTCGCTGCACCTCGCGCCGATGGTGGCCGCCTGCGGCGTGGCGGTTCCGATGATCTCCGGGCGCGGGCTCGGGCACACCGGCGGAACGCTCGACAAGCTCGAATCGATCCCCGGGTTCAACGTGAACCTTTCGCTCGCGCAGTACCGCCGGCAGGTCGCGGACATCGGGCTTTGCCTCATCGGCCAGACGGCCGAGCTCGCGCCCGCCGACCGGAAGCTGTACGCGCTGCGCGATGTCACAGGCACGGTGGAATGCATCCCGCTCATTTGTGCCAGCATCCTCTCGAAGAAGCTGGCGGAGGGCACCCAGGTGCTGGTCGCGGATGTGAAATACGGCCGCGGCGCGTTCATGCCGGAAAAAGCCCGGGCACGTGAACTCGCCACCGCCCTGGTGCGGGTGGCGCAGGCGATGGGCACGCCGACGCGGGCGGTGCTCACGTCGATGGAGCAGCCGCTGGGGCGTGCCATCGGGAACGCGCTCGAAGTGCGTGAATCGATCGACTGCCTCCAGGGCCACGGTCCGGCCGACACGATGGAAGTCACCTTCGCGCTGGGGGAACAGATGCTGCTGCTGGCCGGGGCGGCGAAGACGGCGGCGGAGGCGCGGCGGCAGCTCGAGCAGAGCCTCGGAAATGGTGCGGCCCGGGAGAAGTTTCGCGCCATGATCCAGGCGCAGGGCGGGAATGGTGCCGTGATCGAAAATCCGGACCTCCTGCCGCAGGCGCGGATTCGGCGGCCGGTCGCGTCACCGGCCAATGGATTCGTCCAGGATGTCGACCCCATGGCGGTGGCCATGGCGGTGCTGCGGCTGGGTGGCGGGAGGACGAACGCCGAGGCTGCAATTGATCCGGCGGTGGGAATTTCCGATTTGGTGAAAGTCGGAGAGCCGGTCGAAGCCGGCGCGCCGCTGGCCGTCATTCACGCCAACGACGAGGCGGCGGCGGAGGAAGCCCGCGCGATGCTGGCGAGGGCGATCGTTGTGGGAGACAGCCTCGTGGAACCTTCGGCGTTGCTTGGCGAAATGATATCTTAGCGCAACACAGCCGCCACCAAAGAATCGAAGCGGTCTCGCCACAAATTTCCCGGCGCAGTGCAGCCGCGGCGGCCGTGACGGAACACGGCCCTCCAAATGCGAAACCCGTGAGTGGAGGGACGACCTCCCATAAGCGCTAAGTTAAGATTGAGCGTAGGAGCTCTCCTTGGAGGTGTCGGGATCTGGGAGGCTCACGCAATCCGCGCGAGATTCTGGCCCAGTGCTTCAACGAAGAAGCAAGCCCAAGCTGAGGATTGATCGCTTGCTGCACAAGGTGCAGCAGCAGTCCTTCCTCACGCCACAGGCACCGAGCTCTGCGGCACATCTTGCTGAAGCGGGAACCCCCAGGGAAAAAAAGATTCTCCTTTTACCAGGAGGGCCTCGAGGAGGAGGGCCACCAAGAGTTTACCTTCAATCCATGATCGAATCGAATCGGGATCGTATTTGGGCAAGTGTCCGAATGAGAGCACTGATTTGAGGCGTTTGAAGACAAGTTCGATTTGCCAGCGGCCGCGATAAACCTCGAGCACGTTCGAGGCGGATAGTTGCGCCGGGGACAGGGTGGTGAAGACGAAAACATACTGCGCCGCTTCCAGTGTTTCGGGCTGTACCTGATCCTGATTCTTGATGGCTGTTTCTCGGGCCCTAGTGATGGACTTGGCGGCAGCGGCCGCGCTCTTACGTACAGCGCAAACTCGGCCCTGGATCTGGTCTTGCCCGTTCACCAATCGCACGGGCCAGTCGCCCACTCGACGGCCCGAGAGCTTCCGGAGGTAATCCAGCAGGAGAAAAGGACGACTGCCCGTGGCATCTTGCATCGGTAATGAGTTCAGGGCAAAGCGGGTGATCACGTCCGCCCCACGCTCCACTGCATAAGCGATTCCCGGACGCTTGCCGTACGCTCGGTCCCCGATCCAGAGCTCTCCTGTGCGCACCTTGAAGCGCCGAAAGCCTTCGCCGGACTGCGCCCAGTCGTAGATCAGAACCTCCCGGCAGCGCATTGAACTTAGCTCCACCGCGTAATGCACCATCCAACCTGAACCCGTCGGGCCAGGCTCTTGAATCCTCGTGCCGTCGGCCAAACACACCGAACTCCATTTACCCGGCCATCTGGGCAATGGAGCCACCCACTGATCCATCAACCGTTGGTTCATCCAGGAAAACCACGGCCCAGCGCTGCGCAGCCTATCCATGATTGCCACATCACTGATGTCCAAAATGCCACCTTCCCGGAGTCGAGTCGCGGTTTCCCGCAGCGAAATGCCCTCCGCGAGGTGCAGCAACAGCGCACGGAGCAGCACCTTTGCATCCGCAATCTTGCGGCACCTTCGCAGCGCACCGCTCTCTCGCGCCTGCTCCTCCCACTGCGGCGGCAGAAAAGAGATCAAATATTCGAAATCACGCTCCAGATTAATCGGACCCAAGAGCGATTCAGCGCTGGTCTCCACAGCACCACACCCTCAACCGGTCATCTCCATCAAGTCAATATTAACTTAGCGCTTATGGGACGACCTCCGTGTCGTCCAAGATCGCAGTGTTGCTCGTACCATAGGGGCACAAGCAAGCCTGCGCCCCAGCGAATGGCCTAATTCTCCATTTCCAGAAGCTTGGTCGCGGCCTGCTCCCACTCGTTCGTGGCCTCGGCAATCTCGTCGACCACGACGCTGAGCTCGCGGTTCAGGTGATGGAACTTGCCCTTGTCGGCATACGTCGCCGGATCCTCGAGTTCAGCCGTGATCTCGGACTGCCGCGCCTCGAGCTCGACCACCCGCTTTTCCAGCTGGCCGACATGCTCGCGGAATTTCCGAATTTCGTTCGCGCTCGCCTTCTTTCGCGCCGGGCCGGCGGCGTCGGGCTGGCCGGGTGACGCCCCGTCCTGCACCGGCCGGCCATCGGTGAACCCGGCGCGCAGCGCGCGCGTCTCGCTGAGTCCGGCCGTAAGCGCCGCCCGCGCATCCGTCGCCTTCGATTTCTCGAGGTAGTAATCGTAGTCACCGGCGTACGGCGTCAGCCGGCCGCTGTGCACATGGAGCACCGTCCCGGCCAGCGAGCGGATGAAATGCACGTCGTGGCTGATGAAGATTAGCGTGCCCTCGTAATTCTTGAGCGCGTTCACCAGCGCATCGATCGAGGCGATGTCGAGATGCGTCGTGGGCTCGTCCATCAGCAGCAGGTTGGGCGGCTTGACCAGCAGCCGCGCCAGCGCCAGCCGCGACTTCTCCCCGCCGGATAGGACCCCAATGGGCTTGTGCACATCGTCCTTGCGAAAGAGGAAGGCGCCGAGGATCGCGCGGGCCTGTTGCTCCGTGAGCTGGTTCTCGTTCGTGCGCAGCTCCATGACGTTCTCGAACACGGTGAGCCCCGGGTTCAGGTTCTCGAGCCGGTGCTGCGCGAAGTAGCCCACCTGGACATTCATCCCGGGTTCGCACGTGCCAGCCTGGATCGGCACGACGCCGGCGAGGATCTTCAGGAGGGTCGACTTTCCGGCGCCATTGGGCCCGACGAGGACGATCCGCTGGCCGCGCTCGACGGTGAGATTGAGATCCCGGTAGACGACATGATCCCCGTAGGCCTGCTGCACATGTTCGAGCTCGATGACCTTGAGCCCGGAGCGCGGCGGCTGCGGAAATTTGAAATTGATCCGCTTCAGCTCCTCCTGGGGCTCCTCGATCGCGACCTCCTGGAGCCGTTCGATCTGCTTCTCCTTGGACTTGGCGCGGGAGGCCAGCGAGGCCTTGGCGCCGAAGCGATCCACGAATCGCTGGAGGTGGGCGATTTCGCGCTGCTGGTTCTTGTAGAGCGCGGCCTGCTGCGCCTTCCGGGCCTCCTTCTCCTTGATGAAGTTGTCGTAGTTGCCGTGGTAGTAATGGAGCCGGCCGCCGCGCAGCTCGAGCATCCCGGTGCAGAGCGCGTTGAGAAAGGCGCGGTCGTGCGAGATGACGACGAGCCCGCCGGGGTAGCGGCTGAGATAATCCTGGAACCAGAGCAACGCCTCGAGATCGAGGTGATTGGTCGGCTCATCGAGGAGCAGCAGCGCGGGCTCGGCGACGAGCAGCCGGGCCAGGTGCGCCCGCATCACCCAACCGCCGGAAAAGGTGCTGGCCAGCTTGTCGGCATCGCCCTCCTTGAAACCCAGGCCCGCGAGAATCTTCCGCGCGCGCGGCTCGAGCGTGTAGTCGATGTCGTAATCGTCCTCGTCCGGCACCAGTTTCCGGCCGCTGGTGGCGATGTGGAGGATCGTCTCCCCGCCGGCGGGCGCGCTTTCCTGGGGCAGGAAGCCGAAGTCGGCCCCGCGTTCCCACTCGATGGTTCCCGTATCCGGCCGTTCCTCACCGAGAATCAGGTTGAAGAGCGTGGATTTGCCCGCCCCGTTCGGGCCGACCAGCCCCAGGCGATCCGTCCGCGCGACAAACAGCGACACCTCCGCGAAGAGTTCGCGGGTGCCGTAGGACTTCGAAATGTCGGCGATGGTGAGCATCGAAACCGGACACCAGACGCGCGTCGGTGAGGCACGTCAACCCTCGGCTGCGATCGGTCCGCGTCGCGGGGATTAAGTTCAAAGAGTAAAGTTTAAGTCGCTGAGCCGGTCGGGAGTGAAGACATGCGCAGGCAGCCGAAGCGGACCGGCTCTTTCTCTTGGATCTTTCTCGTAATCTTTCTCATGCCGTTCGCGATTTCCGGGAAGAGGACAGAGATCCCCACTGCACTTCGCCGGTCAGAGACACGGCGCTACCCTGCGGCTGCCCCCGCCGCTCACCGCGCCGCCGTCAGCGCGATGCAACCGCCGACGGCGACAATCCCGCCAAGGATGGCACGGCGCGTCGGACGATCGCCCTCGAGCCAGAAGGCGATGGGGATCGAAAGCAGCGGAGCGGTGGCCGCGATGGGCAGGACGATGCCGCTGGGGGTGGTGGCCAGCGCCCACTGGTAGCAGCCCACGCCGAGCACGGGACCGGCCAGCCCGTTGCCCAGCATCCACCAGCGACCGGAGCGCCGATCAGCGGCCGACACCTGCGCCGGCGGCGCGGCCAGCCAGCCCAGCAGCCGGAGGGCGACGAACCAGAGGACCACGAGCACGAGTCCCGCCAGAATTCTCTGATAGGCGGCGGTGAGTCCGAACGTGGCATTGCTCACCGCCTCGCCGGCGGCCTGCGCGACATTCACTCCCTTGCGGCTGACGAGCGCGCCAAATCCCTGGCCGCAGGCCGCGATGAAGCCGAGCAGGAACCCCAGCGCGCGGACCTTCACCCGCGGCGGGCTCTTCCGGCTGGGCATCATGGCGATGGCGACACCGGCCAGGATCAGCAGGCCCCAGAGGATCTGCGCCATCGTCAGCCGCGTGCCGAGCCAGAGCCACTCGCCCAGCGCAGCGAGCGGCGCGGCCAGGCACTGCGTCAGTAGGACCGTCAGCCGTGAGCCCAGCAGCGGCAGGGCGGCATAGACGCCGAGATCGCCGAGCCCCATCCCGATCACACCGCTGAGCAGGAACCAGGGCAGGCTCGCGCTCGTGAATCCGCCGCCGAGCGTGTGGGCGAACAGCCCGAGCATGACGACGGCGACAATCAGCCGACCGATATTCGCGCGGGTCGAACCATAGGTGCGCACGCTGTGGCTCGCGCAGGTGGCATTGAGCGCAAAGAAGAAGGCGGCCAGGAAGGAGGCGAGCATCCGTTGCCCCATTGGCCGTCAAAACCCGAGTCGGGCGCAAGCGGGTTTTACGCAAGCCTCGACGGCAGCGGAACCGCGGGGCGAACTTTGGGCTTTTCCTGCTGCGACACTGCCCCACGGTGGCCCCATCATGAAAACGAAACGCCGGGCGAAACGCCCCGAGGACATCAATGCGGCGCTGGCCGCGAAAAAGGGGGCCGTCTCGCGGTTCCTCGCGAGGCACTATCGCCATTTCAACGCGGCGGCGGTGCTCGATGCTGCGAAAGGCTATGAGGCTCACCTCGCAGCTGGCGGCCGGATGCTGGTTACCCTCGCCGGCGCCATGTCCACCGCCGAGCTCGGGCTTTCGCTGGCGGAGATGATCCGCCGGGACAAGATTCACGCCATCGTCTGCACCGGCGCGAACCTCGAGGAGGATGTCTTCAACCTGGTGGCGCACGACCATTACGAACGCGTCCCCCATTACCGGCAGCTGACGACCGACGATGAACAGGCGTTGCTCGAACGGCACATGAACCGGGTCACCGACACCTGCATCCCGGAGCAGGAGGCGATGCGTCGGATCGAGGATGCGGTGCTGGAGGAATGGGTGGCCGCCGACCGTGCCGGCCAGCGCTATTTCCCGCATGAATTCATGTACCGCGTGCTGCGCAGCGGGAAGTTGAAGTGCAGCTATCAGATTGATCCGCGGCATTCCTGGGTGTTGGCCGCGGCGGAAAAGAACCTGCCGCTCTTGGTGCCGGGCTGGGAGGATTCGACCCTGGGCAACATGTATGCGGCGGCGGTCATCCGGCGGGAGGTGAAGCAGGTGCACACGGTAAGGTCCGGGATCGAATACATGATCCTGCTGGCGGACTATTACACCCGGTCCGCGCGGCGGCTGCGCAATGGCGAGGGGTCGATCGGATTCTTCCAGATTGGCGGCGGGATTGCGGGCGATTTCCCGATCTGCGTCGTGCCGATGCTGCATCAGGACCTGGAGCAGCCGGAGGTGCCGCTCTGGGGTTATTTCTGCCAGATCAGCGATTCGACCACGAGCTTTGGGAGCTATTCCGGCGCAGTCCCGAACGAAAAGATCACCTGGGGAAAGCTGGGCCGTGACACGCCAAAGTTCGTGATCGAGAGCGATGCGACGATCGTGGCGCCGTTGATCTTCGGCTGGGTGCTGGGGGAGTAGCCCGGATGAAGCCAGGTGGATTGGCATTCGAATGCTCATACCCGATGAATGAAGCTGTCCAGAACGTGTATTCTCGTGTGATCTCTCCGGTTGATGAAATCTCCAGGCTGGTCCCTGGTACTTCGTCCAAACGTGCCTGGCCGATTCTTCCTCGAACTTCCCCATGAATTCCTCCCGCCGCCGCTTTATTCAACAGGGTTCGCTGCTTGCCGCCGGTGCGCTGGTCGCCGGTCCACGTCAGCTTCGCGCGGCCCCGGCCGTTTCGAATCCCATGGCCGGCCGGTTGCTGAAATCGCTCAAGCTCGGGATGGTGAAGGCCGACGTCAGCCTGCTCGAGAAGTTCAGGATCGCGAAGGCGGCGGGTTTTTTGGGGATTGAACCGACGGCGCCGGGGCTCGACGTGGCGGAGACGGTGCAGGCGATTGCGGCGTCCGGGTTGGTCGTCGACGGCACGGTCTGTGCCTCCCACTGGAAGGTGCGCCACACGAGCCCGGATCCCGCGACGCGGGCGCAGGCGCTGGAGGACTTGCGGTCGGCGCTCCGGTTCACGAGGGCGGTGGGTGGACACAGCGTGCTGCTGGTGGCGGGCAAGGGGGAGGATGGACCGGAGCGCGAAATCTGGCGCCGCTCGGTCGAGAACATCCGGCAGGCGATTCCGCTGGCGGCGGAGCTGGGGGTTGCGATCGTGATCGAGAATGTCTGGAACCAGTTCCTGTATGATCACGACGGCGGCGCGGATCAGACGGCGGAAAAGTTCGTGCGGTATGTCGATGAGTTCGCCTCGCCCTGGGTGGGCATGCAGTTCGACATCGGCAACCACTGGAAATACGGGAGCATGGGCGACTGGATCCGGCAGCTGGGCCGGCGGGTCCTGAAGCTGGACGTGAAGGGATTCTCCCGGGCCCTGAACAAGTTCACGCCGATCGGCGAGGGCGACATCGATTACGCCGATGTGCGGAAGGCGCTGCATGAGATCAACTATCACGGCTGGCTGGCGGCCGAGGTGACGGGCGGCGATCGTGCAGAACTCAGAAGCGTTTCGGCCCAGATGGATGCGGCGTTCGGGCTCTGAGCACGGGCGGAACGCGTTTGTTTTGCCACAAAAAGCACAAAAAGTCTGGGTTGGCACCCAGATCACCCGGGCGCCTATAGGCGCGCGAGGTGTGCGACGGGCCCATCATTTTCGTGCTCTTCGTGGCCAAGGATTGAAGCATTGAATCGCTGCCATAACCGATTCACCGACGACCGACTCACCGATTCACTGCTCTTGAAAGGCAGGCGTTTGGATTCGCGGGAATTCGCGTTTATTCGCGGGCAGACTCCGGGGAGTTTCCGAGCCACTTTTAACCGTGGATTTCCCAGATTTCGCGGATGGTCCGGGGCGTTCCTGCCTTTATCCGCGTTCTCTGCGCCATCTGCGGTTAAAATAGAAATCAATCCGCCAATCCATTGGATCAAACAATACGCTCGGTTCTGAGGCCTGACTCATCCCCCTCTGAGACCGAGGGCGTGACGAGTGTAATGTAAAATTACGCTCGGTTCTGTCGCGGGGCCCTAATCAAAAATTACGCTCGGTTCCCAGCATCCGGCAGGACGGGCGCGGATTTCGCGGCATGCCTCATCTGCGATTCAGTTTGGGCCACCTAAGGCTATCGCCTGGCGGGCCTACACCCAGACGATGTCGAACGTGTTTCCTTCGACGATGCAGACGCACTTGAGTCCCGTATCAACACACCAGTTCATCGACGTGTAACCGGTGCGATCACGGACCTCGGCCGCGACCGGTTCATTCCTGAAATCCCAACTTCCAGAGGATGCCTCCGAAGTGAACAGAGCGCGAACGCTTCGAGCGGGCGAGTGACCTACAATTTGATGCCAGCCGTCGACTGGCTCGAATTCTCGCGACCAGTCTAGCCAGGTTACGCCTCCAATGAGGCGGCCAAAACCGCGAGCACGACTCGGTGCGAAGATGGGGTCGAATTTCCCGCGAACGGCGTCTGCCAGTTTATCTCGGCAATGACTAAGTAGTTGATCGGTGGTGCGGCCGTGGAGATGGGAGGTGTGAAATCCCGCGTGACTGATGAGCCATCCCTCATGGGCGACGGCGGTATGAATCAGCTGCAAGTCCAAGTCATGGAGGATCGGGCTGACGACGGCCTGTTTTTCGAGTGACCAACCTGGGCACATATAGATTTGCACAGCTAACTCGTCGCACAGGTATGGTAGGTCGTGATTGCCGACGACGTGGCGCCGCCGGGGGTCTTTGACCGATTTTACCAGCCACCGTGCGACGCGCTCGGCGTCTGCCGGCGTGTCGTCGTAATCGTCAAAATAATCCCCGAGTAGAACGATTAGATCGCATCCACGTCCGTGGGCAGAGATGATCTCCTCTGCCCGATCGGTAGCATTGTGGATGTCTGGGACTATGAGGGTGCGGGTCATGATGGCATGGCGGTTTGAGGGTGATCGTTGGTGTTGCCGGAGAGCGTCAGCACGGCCTCACAGGCCCTGACGCCACAGATTCGTAAGGTCGCGAGATGGAGCAGTGGGTCAGTAGTGCCTTGTGGGTGCCGCACCGCCTTGAGCAGCCAGTTGTCCATGTAGGAGACCATAGGTAGCTGTAGCCAAGCACGCGCCTTTGGTGGGATTTCGTGCGCGAGGGAATACAAGTCGCGGCTTGCATAGGGGGGCTGGACCCCGAATCGCCTCGTGATCTGTTGGCGGTGATACTCCCGCCAGCGGAGTCGGCCGAGCGCTGGCACCTGTGCCCCCATCAACCATACGGTGTCGCGCTCGACCGCCTTGAGCGTCTCGAAGTCGGCGCGGTTGACGCAGCCCGTGTCGATCTCAGTCGCCACTGACTTCTGGCCAGCGGGCATTTGCCACAGCGGAATCTGGTGTGCCTGACATCGCCAAATCCATTTGAACTGATGCAACACCTGCCAGCCAACCTCCGCCAGCCCCTCTAGCTCTGTGGTCCGGCACTCCGGGCAGAAGCGAGGAAGTTGGGACAACGTCCTCGTTATGGTGATCGACCGTTGTGCGGCGGTGAGTTGCTTGGTGATGCGTTCGCAATCCTCAACGTCGAGGTATGGCCGGATAACCGGCAGAGGCGTATTCTCTTCAAGCAAGCGATCGAGGGGGAGCCAATTGGGCACGGCGAGATGTGAGACCAGCATCCCAGGAGAGAAGCGGCCTCGTGCGCACACACCGGAATAGTGCCGCCCGCGGAGAGGCTTACCGTCGGCCGTGATCCTCTTCGACAACCTAGCGACCAGGCTCTCGAACGTCTCGCCGGGGATTGGTTTCGGGAAGGACCCGATCACAGAAAGTCGGTTCTAGTTGCCCGAGGGAGATCATCATCACCAACCGGCTTCGGCGCCGGCTTAGCATCGGGCTTCTGGCCGTCGTTGAGCTGGCGCTTGCGCTTGGATTGCTCCGCCTCCCGCCGCGCCATGGCCAGCTTATCCCGAGTTTCCTTTTCCACCTTGGCCTGGCGCTTCGCTGCGGCCTGCTGCGCAATCTCGTGGAACGAAACGTGGCTGAAGTCGGCATACTTCTTGAGCCTTTCCCACCGACTTTTGCGCAGGTCTTCGAGATACTCCATCGAGGTGCTGCAGCTCACGACATACGCTTCCTTCAGCGCATCCTCATCCAGATAGTCCTTTTCGGTGCCGATCCGAAGCAGTTGGGCGGTGATAAAGATGCTTACGGCGTAGTGGGTGATGCCCGCGCTCAAGTGATGCAAGAGGAGGCTGAGCGCGTGGGTCAGAGCCACAGGTTTCGCCGTGAACTGGCGGGGCCAGAACGCCTGCACGAACCACGTCCAGAGATCCGCTTCGGCCATCGGGTCCAGCAGCATGGCATCGTATTGGGCTGCGCTGATTGCCGGGAACTCGAAACGCTTCAGCTCCGGGTCAAACACGGTCTCAGCCCGGCGCATGAACCGGGGGTCCTCGCGCATGATTTCCACCGACGATGGTGTGCCCACCAAGACCAACAAGACGTTGTTCGTCGTTGAGAAGTTCAGCACGAAGTTGAGGAGGGTGGTATTGCTCTTCAGAAGCTGGACCTCGTCGAGAATCAGCATCCCCAAGCCGTGGTTGTTGGCTGCGAGGCCGAACTTCATCAGGTAAGCATACCCCGAGGCGTTGCCCTTGGCGTTGAGTCGCTCGGTGTAATTGGTGCCCGCGACCCGGTCGAACTCTTCAAGGATGGCTTGGGCCAGCGCCTTGTCCGTCCAGTTCTGTTGCACGGCCACACGAAGGAACGTCACTTGGCGACACGGCCAGGGCTTCCCCTGGAACTCGGTGTGGTCGATGAGTTGCGGCAGAAGGGCGCTCATACGCATCATCAGTGAGGACTTGCCCGTGCCCGGCAGGCCGTGGATCAGCATGGAGTTCGACGTGCCAGCAATCCGGACGCCGTTGCAGTGCTGGCCTTCCGGGGCGACGGCTCGGGCCAGGATACTCTCAGTATGGCCGTGAACGTATGCCTCTCGCCCGAAGCAGCACCGTCGCATGGCGCCCAGGATAGCTGACATGATGGCGACATGTTGGGGCAAGGTCTCGAACCCGTCCTGCAGCTCCATCAGCATCTCGGCCCGGATGCTCGGAGTAAGAGCGTGGCACGAAGCATCATGATTCGGCCACCAAGTCATGGATCCGGCAATCTGTTCGGCATCCCACGAAGGTTGGAGCGCGGCGATGAGAGGGTTGTTCTCATACGCGCCAAGATTGGTCGAGTAGATGGCAGACACGTGCCGCGCCCCCGGAGGGTATTTGTAGTCAGGGCTCATTAGGAAGGATTGTTCCGCCGATCACGTGCGCGGCGGAGCGCGCTGAAGGTGGGTCCCGCAAGGGCGGGTGGGGTGCTTGATTCGGGACGGTCGCTAGATCGCATCACCACTTCCGGGTCGGGAGTCCGCGACTCAGGGGCGGGGATGGTCACGGTGCCATCTGACGAAGCAACATCGGGGATGTCGCGCGATGGCGGTGCCGCAGGAGTCGCAAGATTCCCTGCCTTCTGATCCGCGATGCCACTGCTCAGGGCCGCCCGCCGCTCGTCGTGATACTCATAAAGGTCCTGAGTTGCCTCGGTGTGCTTCCGATACGCTTCCAGGAAAGCCGGGAAGGTGTAGCCGGCCCACGCCGCGTCGCGGCTGTCCAACATACAATCGACATACTCATGGAGAGGCCCGACCGTAGCCGCTCCGATGCGACGGAGTTGCTTCCGCTGGATGAGCACCTGGTCCGTTGAGTCCTCCACGTATTGGATGTAGACCCTCTTACTCCTTTGGCCCAACAGGGCCTGCAGGGCCTCAACCCCGTTTTCACGGCAAACGTAAGTGAGGCCTTGGAAGGTTAAGCCAGACTCCGTGAGCATCGCCTCGGCGCGCTTAGACTTGGCGAGGAGCAGTTCTTCGCGAGTGAAGCTGCGTCCCTCCCCCAGGAGGCGGTCCTTTTCTTTGTTCCAGAGGCTAAGGGGCGTCATCCAGACCTCCCGAGTCATTTGGCTGGGGGTCGGAACTCGGCGGAGCTTGCGGGAGTTGTATGCGAGCACGAACCGGATAATCAGCACGTGGAGTTCATGCATGGTCAGGTCGATGGTGTCCCCATAGCGGCGTCCCGGCCGGGGCTGCACATGATCGTCAAGCTTGCTGATGAGGCCACGGAGAAGCCCGCCGAAAGAGGCCTCCACGTCGGCCTTCAACTGCGGCGAATACGCGGGCGTGTTCTGCAGGTTGATGTGGAACGAGCTGACCAAGTAGTCCGCGATCGGGCCGATCATCTCGCCGCGGTCCGCGACCCAGGCCTCGGGAACGACCTGCATCGGCCATTCGTCGTCAGTGATAGTGATACCAAACTGCTTACAGTAGGACGGCTTTTCTGAGGCGGCGTGGGCCAGACAGCGCGAGTGGGCGTTGGCACTTGGGTTTCCGTGGTAGCAATAGTAGCCGACGATCGCGCTGGTGTAGGTATCAGACGCAAAATACAGGGTAGCCTGCTGACCCTGCACCCTGATTCGGGGCAACGGTGTGGAATCACCCTGGTAGCAAAACCCCGGCCCCGGAACCCGCGCGTGCATGGCCTCCGATTCGGCAGCGCCGATACTTGGTTTGCGGCCCACCAGACCGCGGCTCTTGATCGCAGCCGCGATAACAGGGTCCTTAACGAGGATGGAATAGAAGGCCTGAGGGGTGGGATACCTGCTGGGTGCGATGGACTTCTCCGCGTCCTTCCACTTGGCATAGGTGTCGCGCACGCTGTTCTTGGGGTGCTGGAGATAAAGCCGACGACCAAGCGTTTCGATGCTCCCCCTGACCGGTTCGGTCATCCTCGTTCCAATCCTCTGGCCGTTCCCGGGGGCGCGGCCGGGCTTTTTGTAAAAATTAGGATCAAGGGGGTTGCCGCGGGAGTCACAGGCCGCCGCGGGGACGGACCGAGTCATACCTGCTCCAGACATGGAGATGACATCGGGCAGCAATGCGTTCCTGCACATGCCGCGAACCCAGTAGCGATTGAGCCAACGCCGCATCGAGTTGATAGGGACGATCACTTGCTGGGCCGCAGCATGGATCAACCGATAGCGGTGATTCGGATCAAGCAGTCGAAGTTGAGCGCGGCAGCCGGGTGGCGAATCTTCGCGCGCGAGGGAAAGAAGAAGTTCCAGTCCCTTGTTGGCGCGGTCCCGGATGTCGCGGTGCGTCTGTGCGATTTCGGCGTCGTGGGTGGCCCGCAAGCCGGCCCACGGGTCCGCCGTCGGCTCCCAGCGCATCAACGATGCAGCCGTTGAGTCGATCCGAAGCGGCTCCGGATGATCCGTATCCACACTGATGCCGTAGATGCAGGTCTCCTCGGCATGAAGGATACGCAAACGCTGACCGGGGCCAACCTCCAGGCCAACGGCGTAGACACGGTTGGACTCCAGAATCATTCCAGCCTCCTCCGCAGAAGGGGCAGGTCCCGGTCGGGGTCGAGGCGGACGGTCATGTCCACCTCGTGGAACGCTCCGGTGGCGAACAGGTGGCGAAGGAGCGTGGTGCCGGTGGCGCGCCCCCCGAACTTTTCCCCGAGCTTCGCGCCCGCCTCGTCGATGGTGCAGCCATCCTCAAGCAGCCAGGCCCGCGCCATAACCTCAGCTTCAGGGGTAAACTGGCGGAGGTGCGGAACGCGATCGAGCGAGCGCATCCCCGCCATCCATTCGATATTCCAGTCCAGCCCCGGGGTAGACGCATCCTCCGTCACGACAGCCCAATCACTCTCACCCACGTAATTCGCCCAGTAGAGACGGTCGATCAAGAGTTTCTGCCGAACGCGGTCGTCGGTCTCGAGATCCTCCAGCTGCTTGAGCGACCTGATCGCCGTCGTGCCGTCAGTCTTGATGATTTTGAAATCGGAGGTCATCACTTGCCGAACCCCGGCGACAGTCGGGCGATCGAAATGATGGGTGTCAGCGATGGCTTCGACGACCTCCCGGGGAAGCAGAGCAAACTGTTCGTAGAACGCCGCCACCCAGGCCGCCAGTTCCAGGCGCAAGAAGAACAGATATTCCCCGCGCGAAAAAACGTGGACGATGCGCTGCATCTTGTGGGACCACGCACGGGTGCTCCAGCCACGGGAAGAAAACTCGTGAACCAAGATCCAAGGGATGTAGGCCGCCAAAAGACCGACGCAGCGACCTTCCTTGATGCGCCTTTGGAGCTTGGCCTCGGTAACGATGTAACGACTGCGGTAGTTCACGGTTGAAGTGGTTAGCTTTAGCACGGTGCCGATCTGATGTCCGCTTGCGGGAGTTGGTTGGTTCGCTTGCAATTCGCCGAATGGCGCCGTGTTCGCTACCACGGGGATAACAAGGAAACGCGCGTGCTGGACCCCGTATAAACTTGCTTAAAAGGGTTCCAAAAGGTTCCATCGCTCGTGCTTGTTAAGCTGCCCAAGCCAGCCCCACTCAACCGGGTGCTGACGCAGATGCGTTTATACCAGGCGTCTCACGGCACCCAGTGGCCAAGTCTCCGCGCCCTGGCCCGTGCTGCGGAGGTAAGCCACACGCACGTTTCACGCCTGATCAAGAAGGCGGCGGGGTTAGGCCTGGCTGAGCCCGTCTACAAGAAGACATCTCGCGGCAAGAAGTTGGTAGGTTGCCGGGTCATTCTGGACCGGAACGTAGATCGTGGGCTGGCTTGGGCGCATCAGGTCACGTGCGACTGGGGGCTGCCCATTACGTTTACGCAGCGGGCAGGTTGCGGCTTCTGGCTCGATCGCGCCCTTCTCAACCTTCGGCGGTATCAAGGTAGAAGAACAAATAGCGACTCTATGCCTCTAGTTGGCCGGCCCGATGCCCAGATTTGGGCCGTCCAATTCACCGCCCGCGAACCTGCGACGACACGATCAGAACTCGATCTTGGCCCCTCGCACATCGCGATCGTTCATCTTGTGCCGCCAGATAGCCTACCAAAGTCGTGCTGGTGTCTGATCGGCTTCCCGCCGCAGACCCGCTGCTGCTTCGTCACGCGCACCCAGTGGGGGTTCAACGTTCGCCGCACTTCGAGCCTAGAAGAGAAATCGAGGATGCAGGGGTTTAAGGGGACTCGGTTTGTCGCCGTCATCGGCCGGGTGATTCGAGTCATGCCGATGCCAAGTAGGCTAGGTGGCTAAGGCTTCCCGCCCCGTGTTCGGCCCCCGTCCCTCACCACAGGTGATTGAAAGTCCATTGACCGCTGCTGGCTGCCCGGTCATCTGATCTCAACGGGCCAGTCGCCCGCTGCGTGCCGGCCCGGGCCAGGGCGGGGCGCGCGGTGAATCTTCGCTTAGCAGGCTCCTCGGGGACCAACATGAAACCGCCACAGGGAGTGACCGACATTGTTCTTCTGTTCTCGCTGCCGTTCCCGGTTTACGTTCCGGACACAATAGCCGACGGCCAATTTGCCTCAATCCGCCCGGAAATCTACGTCGCAGGGGAGCCCCCGGTGGGAATCCAACTCATTCGTCGGATGCGCACCGGAGTTGCGGTTGCCAGCCAAATGGAACTTGAGGGTGGTGACCCCTTTGGCCGATATTCGACCAGCGACGTTCAGGTGCGCTTCAACCTAGATGCCTCCCCTAGCGTGGCCGGGCTTGAGCACAACGAGGTCGCGGAACTGGCGACAGTCGCCGTGAACCGCCTACTCGAGCACTATCGCGATCTGGCAAACCAGCCCCTTATCCGGCGCGTATCGACCGCCGATCTGGCCCATTTCAAGATCCGTTACCTTGGAGGCGGCGCTTCGCTTCATGATATGGAATACGCCACCGGGCACGGTCCCCTGCGCGGCCGTAGTAAGGAGGAAGCAGAGGCATTGGATGCACAGCTGCGAGACCGGCTTCAGCGGGCCGACCCACCCGCGCTGTTCCGGGAGTTGGAGCTAAGGGCCCACCAGCTATACGGCGAACGCGACTACCGAGGGGCCATCATCGAGGCCGCCATATTGTTCGAGAGCTGGCTAAAGACCTTCGTCCGACAACAATTTGCCCTGCGCGGACTGTCTCCCGACCGCATTGAGGCCAAGCTCCGCACCAAGGAGGGCCAGCATCATAAGGCCAGCTATGTCGCCCGCGTGCTACTGAAGGAGGCCACCGGATTCGATTTCAGCGCTACGTCCGATTACACTGCATGGCGCCGCCAAGTGGCCGATGTGCGCAATGACCTCGTTCACGGCACCCGCCATGCCGTCACCGAGGGCGAGGCAACCGCATGTTTTGAGGCAGTCCACAGGGCTAAAGAAGTGATTATGGTAACGGTGGGTCGCCCAGCGTTGGGTCATAAGCCAACCGCGAGCTGACCATCCGCTTCGAGTAAAAAATCCACGCCACTCTCGCCCGCATCTGCTGCGAGAAGCAGCCAGTCTAGTAGGTCTATGTCCCGATCGGAATGGTTCAGCCCGAACGTGGATGGGGCGAGTTGATCTCGGGCGGACGGAAGTCGATGGCGATTACTCTGAGATTGATCGGGCGGGGATGCGCCAACGTGAGCTGTGCAGCACGGTCCTCAAGGACCGCGACCATTTGTGCGAAATCCAGCCGGCGGTCACCATGCTGCCAGCGCTGCTGACCGCTGACGCGGCCGACGAGGAAAATGCCGTGATTGTTGCGCTCGTCACGGAGGTATTGGCCGACCAACTGGTTTTCCAGTCGTTCGAGGAGTTTGTGCAGGGGCGTATCGTCCAGCTTCACCTCGATAGGGACCGGTGCGAGTGGTGCGCGGACGACGCGAAGGTCAGGGCGCTGGGCGCGGTCCACCTCATCTTCTTCCACCACCTGATAGTGGCCATTGGAGCGAAGTTGTAGGTGGCGGCCGAGCATTCGGCGGAGCATCTTTTCGCGGTCGTCTTTACGGACTTCGTCACGAGGTGAACGGTCGCCACCCTCAACCTCGTGTTTGATCGTGACCAGTCGGCGGACTACGAGGCCGAAGAGCGCGGAATCGGTGTTGGGTGGTGCCTCGCGGGTATCCGCGAAAAGCCGGAAATCAGTTTCGGTCCACGAAGGGGTGCCAACGTCAAGAGCGAGGTGTTCGTCGAGCAGGTTTAGCAACCAGTCTCGATGATCTGCGAGATCCGGATCCTCTGCAAGGTCCCGGAGGACGTCGCCGCCGCCGGGGCGCCCGACCAAGCGGCGGAAAAGACTGTCACGGAAGCGCTCTGCGTAGTCACGGGGCCCCATCTCTATTGACTCGGTGAAACGCTCGCGGTCGTCAGCATGGCGCAGATAACGATAGAACAGCGGAGCGAGCCGACGGAGGGCGGACACGGAGTCATCGTCGTTGCCGGTTGAAGCAGGCAGGCCGCGAAACTCGTCGCCTTGCAGGATTGAGCCGATTCCCGTCATGAGTTCGGTCGCGCCCGGCTGGAGCAGCCGGTTTTCGAGAACCGGAAGGCAGCCAACGGCATCTACCCGGAGCCAGGCTGCAAACCAGTAGACGGGGAAAGCCGTTCCATGTGCGAGTCGGAGCCGAGCGAGGTCGGCCAGGATGGTGCGGGTGAGCTCGGCCCGGCGCAGCAGGATGCGGAGGGCACAGAGCAGCGTGCCAGAGGAACGCGGATCGGCTGAGTTGAGTCGATCAAGCACAGTGTGGACGACGATGTCAGGTGGTTCTCCGCCGTGCGCGAGGTGGCGGATGGTCTCGGGCTCGCCGGATTCGACCTGCCATTCGTGTTCGAGGCACGGATGTAGGACTGTGGCGGCGGCAGTCGGTTGGTGGGAGGCGAGGTTGGCAAACCACGGGGGGAATTCGTTCATCTCGTGAACGGAATAACGAGCGGCAAGCACGGCGTCCTCGACAGGTAGTCGGGCAAAATCTAATTCCCCGTCTTGGTGCGCCGCGAGCAACCCCGTGAGGCCAAGTATCTCCGTCCAGGCCATGGTGCCCTTCTCGGGCTTCTCATGAGGGAGAAGTGGTGTATGGGTCCTCCAGTAGGTTTTGCAGCCGGTCCGGACGGCTTCGGCAATTTCGGGACCGCGCCGGTGAGCAAGCGCCTCGAATGAATCTATCGCCCAGCGACTGCCACTACGGCTGTTCTCGTAGGCCAGATTATGGAGGACGAGTGGCCGGCCACCCATGCGCAATTCCTTCAGGTGAACGCGGAGCCAGCGGCGCGAATGCCAGCGCCACCATGGTCGGAGGATCCAGGCGCGGGCTTTCTTCCAGTAATGCGGTAGCATGACCCGGTGGTGATTGAGCTGATGCCAGCGGTAGCGCCACGGGCCGAACCGCCACCTCCAGACCGTTGAGTCGATCTGGCGAAGCAGCGTGGGCTGCGACTTCACGGCTGCGCGAAGTCGCCGGAGTGTGGCGGGGGACCGACCGTTTAGATGCCAGGCATCGAGTGCGGCCGTTACGGCGAATGGCCGCCATTCCGGGCGGGGATGATTGGCGGCGTCATCGAGCAGCCAAGCGAAGTCCGCGGCATCCGGCTGGAAGCTGCAGTCGGTGAGTCCGAAGAAGCGGCGGCCAACCTCGAGCTTGGTGCGCTCTGCCTCGATCTCCACCCGTCGCCAGAAAAAGAGCCGGCGGACCGACGGATGGTAGAGTGATGCCGCATGCAGGTCGCGGTTCTCCTGCTTTCCGCGGTATTCACGAATGTCGTGATCCTCAAGGTAGAGCAGCGCGGCGACTGCATTTTGTTCATCGGCGGGAGTGATGGTCCGGCTGCGGAGGGTAACGAGCAACGCCTCTGGCAGCGCATCCGCCACCCAAGAGTAGCGGTCAGAAACGGGCACCAAGCACTCCTTGGTGCGCAGCGGAGGGGTCTGCAGAAGGCGGACTAGGTGGGCGAGGAGCCGCGGAGCATCGGCTGACTGGAGCCGGACCGCCACGAGGTGAGCCGCCTCGCTCTGGATGCCAGTTTGTGACATCTTGCGCCGCAGGGTTCGCTCGAGGATAACAGCGAAAGTATCCGGATCAATTAACGGTCTGCTGAGGGTATCGAGTAGGACCTCGGCGACTCCCTCGTTGAGGTCGCCAAGAGTCGGGAGGAGCTCGCGTAGCCGTCGGCTGGCTTCCTCATCCTCTAGGTCACGGAGCGCTGCTGCGGCTGTGATTCGCAGGCTGCCGGGCTCCTCAGGATCGGCTATGATGGACAGGGCGGGCGTGATGAGCTCATGAGCACGACCGAAGCGAAGCGCTTGGAGCATCTCGGTGCGAAGGTCGGAAGCCAGAGACCGGTCGCAGATGAGGGAAAGGATCTCCGGAACGAGTTCAGGGGTGACGAGGCGGCCAAGGGCTGAGCGCGATGTTTCGAGACCGAGCCAGCCGCGCTGTCGGCCACGGGCAGACAACGCAGCGAACAGGCGGCGTCTATAGCCGGAATCGAGTGCGGCAGGATCGCCGAAGCGAAGGTGGATGCTAGGCGCGGAGTCTAGGACCCAAGTGCGGAAGCGCTCCTGCCAAGAGCCGGCACCGGCGCACAGCCAGGCCGCGACAGGGGCGAAGGCCGTGCGCAGAATGCGTTGGTCACCGTTGCGGGCGAAGCAAAGCTGTTCGAGTTCGTCGAGACCGGCACCCGCGGCGAGATGCCGGCGCAGCCAGGCGGCTGCGAGGAATTCAAGGAGTCGGCGGTGATGGAAGCGGATGTGGCCATAGCTCGCGCTATCGAAAATCGGCCGGGATAATAAGGCGGAGATCTGAGCCGGCGTCCACGAAGGGGGCAGGCAGGATCTGGCGTCCAGCCCGTCCGACATGAGGTTTCCATCAGGTATGCGAAAGGTGAGAGTGCGGCAGACCACCGCTGCCGCGGCTAGGTCCTCCGCGCCGGCGCGTGCCTGTTCCAAGGTAAGCGGATCGAGTTTCTCGCGTGCCGGGGTCTCGCGGAGATTTCGAGTTATTGAGAACTCCAACAGTTCGGTCAGCGAGCCGAGTCGATTGTGCTGGATCCAGTAGGCGGCGAGATCGGTAACGTCGAGAGGGCGCCGCGCGAATTCCCAAGCGTGAGCCCGCTCCAGGGCGGTGAGGAAGTCCTCGACCGGATTGACCCCGCGGGCTGCTGCAAATCGGCCGATCCTTTCGCGATCAAGCGGCTGGAGCTGGACCAGTTCGAGGGCAGCTGGGAGTTCAGCGGTATTCTTGTCCCCCTTCGGCGCGGCGCTGGGCACCGCTAGCAACCGGATAACCTCCGCGCCATCGGTCTCAGGGTGCCATTCGCTGATCCGTGAGCTTAAAACGAAGCGCGCGCGGCGGAGACTGGCCGAACCCAAGGCTGCTACGGTGCGCCTGAGCGCCCGGTAGAAATCCTCGGCTTGGCGCATCTTCGACTCGTCAACCGAATCAAGAAAGAGAGTAGCGCTCCCTTGTCCTGTTTGCCAGCGCGCGAGTGCGGTCCGGTCATCGGGACTGAGTGCGGCGTCCCACCCCAGGTTAGCAATCTCATCGAGCCTTAGGAAACAGGCGGTTTCACCAGTGGCCCGAAGCCGGGCGGCCTGCTGCCGCAGTTCGGCAGTCTTGCCGCTACCCGGTTCGCCGAGCACCACGACCAGTCGTGACTTGAGGATCTCCGGCCAGCTTCTGCCCCCCCAGACGTGTCCGTAGAGTTCAGAGTAGCTTTCTATTGCGAGCGACTCTGGGTCGCGATCCCGCGCCACCGTGCTGAAGTGCCGGTCCAAGTCTACATGGTTCGCAGGCGCGGTCGGGCCGGCATCCGGCAGAGGATTCATGGGACGAAGCGTGGCCGAATCCTTGGGAAATGCCTCGGGCTGGCAACGGGTTTCCACCGATGGAAATCCCGTGACTCGGGTGTGCGCTCGGCCAAGGATTTGAGAGTATGAGAGGAGATGAGCCGCGCTTGACCTTCGCCGATTTTGCCTCACTGCCGTGGGCGGAGAGTCTCGCCAGTTGCCCGCACGAAGAGATCGGAAAATTCTGTGAATTGCTCACCACTGAAGCTGAGCGGCGGAAGCAGGCGGGTGACGATCGCGGTGCGCAAGCATACCGGTTTCTTGTCGCGATCGGCGCCCTTCGGGCCACGTTTGACCAGCCAGGTCGGAGCTGGGAGGCTCAGTTCAAGGGGTTGCTCGGTCCGAACGATCTCGATGAGGAGGATCTGAATCTACTGGAGTCATTACTTCCGCATGTGCGGAAGGTCGACTACCGGGCACGAGTGTGCGATGTGTTGTGGTGCCTCAGGCCAAGGAAGAACCCCGCTCACGCCAGAGACGCGGTCTGCGCCTACCTTGAGGCCGCGGAAAAGCTACGGACGGATAAGCCGTCGCCGCACAGGACCTGTCGTGTTCGCCGAGCACTCCAACTGGCTGCCCTTCTCGGGACAGATAAAGAGGAATACAGGGCTGTTATTGCATACGTGGAGGCGGCTGCAGCGGAAGCACAGCAGGCGGCGCAGCCTTGGCTGGGGGCCGATTTCCAACAGATGCTGCTCGACCAACGCGTGGGCGACCCCGCTCAATACGCCGCACTGTGCGCAGCCGAGGCCACACGGTGGGAGCAGGAGGGCAATTTCGTCTGGGCCTATCGTTATTGGAAATTACGCGTGCAGTGGGTCGCAAAGCTGCGCGACACGGTTGCCTACAAGGAGGCGAGGCTTCGAGCCGGCGAGTGCCAAGTTGAGGATGCGAAGGCAACGGCAGCGCGGAGCTGCGGTGCTGCGAAGACCAAACTGGCTCAGGCGATTGAGACTCTCCGGCAAGCGGGAGCTGCTGAAACCCGGATCGCCGAGTTACGACGACTGCACGACGAATATGCGCTAAAGTCGCTTGACGAAATGGGCTCAGTCCCATTGCCGCGCGAGCCATTTCAAAGAGCGACCGAGGCAGCGGTGAAGGCAGCCATCGAAGGGGTGCGGGGCAAGACGTTCGCTGACGCACTTATATGGATGGCTGAATACTACCGACCCACCGAGTCAGCGGCGATGAGAGAGGCCCTCATCAAGCAGGCACAAAACAGTCCGCTACTGATGCTAATAGGCCGGAATTTCGTTGGGGCGCGGGGCAGGACAATCGCCCGGAGCGAGGGTGGATTGGACGTAGACGAGCAGCGTATCCTCTCGCGCATGTATGAGATGGCGGGCCAAGTCGAATGGCACTTTCGGACGGTAGCAGTGCGGACGGCCATCGGGGAGATCATGGCGGAGCACAATCCGCAGATGGCCGACCTCGCGTTTCTGCTCGCGCCGAACCCGTTGATTGAGCCCGGCCGAGAAATGCTGTTCGCTGAGGGATTGATGGCTGGCCTGCGCGACGATTGGGTGGTGTCGGCCCACCTGTTGGTGCCGCAAGTGGAACACATGCTCCGATATATGCTACAGATGGTTGGTGCCGAGACAACGGCGTTAAGTCCAGATGGCGTCGAAGACGTTTTCGGCCTGGATCGGTTATTACGCAGCACTCCGAAGCTCCAAGAAATGATCGGCCCAGACCTGATGTTCGACCTGCGAGGCATCCTTGTGGAGCGGGCCGGGCTCAATTTGCGCAACAACCTCGCGCACGGATTGATACCAGCTGGTGCGTTTTATGGGGCCGGGCCGGTAAACTTGTGGTGGCTTGTGCTGCACATGCTGTCGCGACCATTCTTCAATTCGCCCCAAGTAGCCGACCAGTCAGTTCCAGAATGATGATCTGCTAGGTTGACCGACCAATGGAAGCCATGAGGTCAGGGAGCTTTGTCCCGAAGGCTCGCGCCAATACCGCCAGGTAGACGATGCCGTGATAGGAGGGGTGAAGCCGGCCGAAGTGGTGTTGGGCTACGTGGTAAGTGTGGACCTGAACGCTATTGAGAAACGGTTCGCCGAAGCGTTCCACGAGCGTCGGCCAAATTCGCTTGGCAGACCAAGGTCCTCCGAACAGCGACGGTGCGATTGAGTCGCGGAGCGATCGACCGGAATATCGGCACTTCAGCCCAACAGTGAAGGTGTCGGCAACATCCCGGGCAAGGTTGAGATGGTCCTCGATTTGGCCGATATCGGTAGCAGACGGCCCTCCTGGACCGGGCAAGAGGTCTCCCTCGGCCGGCGCGGCTAAGGGCGGAATACGTGTGGCGGTGCAGAGAGCCAATCGCACTTCATGTTCCTGACAGAGGAGGCAGCCCGGGATCTGAGGGAGCACCTGCCAGGTGGCGATGCCCCGCTCGACTTCGATCTGTCGGCACATTGGGCAAATGTGCCAGGACTGCTGCGCAGCCTTCCGACGGAGAGTGTAAATGCGGGACCCCACCATGCCATGAGTGAGGATGAGGTCTTCCCACTCGTCCTCAGTGTAGAAGCACTTGGTGGTGCCGAGAAGGGTGTGGTGGGTGATATAATGGTCCAGCTCATCGGGGCGGAAGGCACCGAGCTGTATCAACAGGCTTGCGGCCGGGAAGGCGTCGAAGCCCGGCGTGACACGCAGATCATCAGACAGCCACTTCGAGGAGAACCGCCGAAAATGGGGGGTGTCCCGGTTGGTGATGCGCAGAATCCAGCTCGTAAGGCACTCGCCAGGTTCGATTGGCACCAGATGCAGGTAGGGGCGTTTTAGGGGGCTCGGCATTTCCCCTCCCTTTAACAACGTGGAGGCCGGTCATTCGTGCCAGCTGTCGGGCCTTGGCCAGAACCGAGCGTAATTTTAGATTCCGAAACCGAGCGTAATGTTCAGAACCGAGCGTATTGTTGAGAACCGAGCGTATTGTTTGCTCCATCCATCCGTGACGACTTTTCCCACCCGATGCGGCGCAGATCGCGACGTTTTTGCGCAGCGAGTCCACGCGGGCCGGATCTAAGTTTCGGAAATTTCGGAATTTGCGGGAGGGAGGCGACTGGATCGCCGCGTGCAATAAGGGTGCCACCAAACCAAGTCAGCCAATCACCAACCCAAACCCACCAAGGAGTACCACCATGACCCTCGTTCGTTATAGCTATCCATCCTTCCGTAGCCTGACCCCGTTCGGATCTTCGGTCCGTTCGCCGTGGTCGGGGCTCGAATCCGAAATCGACCGGCTGTTCGAATCGGCTCTCGGCGATTTCGGCGGCACCGCCAGCAACCGCTTCCCGGTCGATCTCTACGAGGACAAGGACAATACCCATGTCCGCGCCGAGCTGCCGGGCGTCGCCCGTGACGACATCAATGTCGAGATGGTCGACGATTACCTGACGATCTCCGCCACGCGCAAGGCGCCCGCCGCCGACGGCAAGGGCGAGGAATCGTTCTCGTTCAGCCGCTCCGTCAGCATTCCCAGCGAGGTGCAGACCGACAAGGTCAGCGCCAGCTATGAGAACGGCGTGCTGACCGTGACGCTACCGAAGCGCGAGGAAACCAAGCCGAAGAAGATCAGCGTCGCGGTGAAGTAATCCCGCCCGCTCACGATCGAACCCATCCAACCTGTTGAAACTCAAAATTCATTCAGCCATGACTCTGCTCAACACCCTCATCCCGACCTTTTCCCGCGCCCCCGCGGCGCGCGACCAGCATCGCCCGGCCGATCTCGGCCCCACGGTGAAGCCGGCCTACGAAATCAAGGAGACGACTGATGCCTGGGGCGTGACGGTCTACCTCCCGGGCGTGGCCAAGGACGGACTGGAATTCACGGCCGAGGACGGTCAGCTCCGGCTGATCGGCCGTCGGGCCTGGAAGCAACCCGAGGGCTGGACCTGCCTGTATCGGGAATCTCCTGACGCCGCCTACGAACTGGTCCTCACGCACGAGAATGCGATCGACACCGACCAGATTGCGGCGGAGCTCCGCGACGGCGTCCTGCGGGTCTCGCTGCCGAAGCACGAGGCGGTGAAGCCGCGGAAGATCGCGGTCAGCTGAGGCCGGGATCAGCCGAAAATAGCCATGAAAAAGCCCGGGTGGCGCAGCGCCGCCCGGGCCTTTTGCGCGGCAAACTTTTGACAAGGGGGGCTGCGGCCATTGATTCCCGTGGGCGATGAACCCACGATCGCGCGCCTTTATCGGACTCATCGCATTGGTGCTGATGGTCCCGCCGCTGATGGCCGGCGATGCAGCCTCGACACCGGCAGCGGAATCCATCCCCGGCCAGACGGCGGCGGAGCGCACGGCGGCCGCGGCGGCCGCGGCGACGGTCCTCGCGCAGCAGGAGGTGGAGCGGCAGCCGGATTTTCTCGAGCACATCGTCGACTCGACGCTGGCGGTCTTCGATCTGCGCACGGAGGGCAACACGATCGCGCACTTCGCAGTCAGCGCACTGCTGCTCGTGCTGGCGCTGCTGGCGAGGCGGATCGTGGTCGGGTTCTTCTTTCCGCTCCTGCGGAAGTTGGCGGGGCGGACGCGCACCACCTTCGATGACAAGCTGCTCCCCGCGATGGAGGTGCCGGCGGCGGCATTTGTGATGCTCGTCGGCATTTTTGCGGCGCTCAAGGTCATCAAGCTCTCCGCGGAATCGGATGCGTACATCAGTTATGGCGCCCGGTTCGCATTTTCCCTGGTCATCTTCTGGGGCTTCTGGCGCACGCTCGGGGCCCTGCTCGATCACGGCGCCGAGATTGCGCAGAATCGCAAGCTGGCCGTGGCCGCATTCATGCCGTGGCTCAAGAAGACCGCGATGGTCGTGTTCGCGGTCGTCGGGGCACTGACCATCATCCAGAGCCTGGGATACGGGGAGAACGTCAAGACGGTGCTCGCCGGGCTGGGACTCGGCGGGCTGGCCTTCGCCCTTGCCGCCCAGGACACGCTGGCGAACGTTTTTGGCGCGATCGTGGTCGCGATCGATCAGCCGTTCAAGGTCGGGGAGGTCGTGCGGATCGGCGCGAACGTCGGGATTGTCGAGGACATCGGGCTTCGCTCGACACGGATCCGGATGATCGATCGCTCGTTGATGGTGGTGCCGAACAAGACGGTGGCCGCGGAGACGATCACAAACCTGTCGCGGTTCACTGGGCGACGGAACGAGCAGGTGATCAATCTGACCTACGACACGCCGCCCGACGCGATGGATGCGATTGTCGAGGAATTCCGGCAGATCATCCTGAAGGAGCCCGGGGTGGATCCCACGTCCGTCATGGTGTTCTTCCGGGACCTGAGCGCGTCGTCGCTCGATCTGTGGGTGGTCTACATGGCCAGGAGCCCCGATTTCATCGCCTTCATGCAGATGAAGCAGCGGATTAACCTCGCCTTCATGCGCGCGGTGGAGGCGAGGGGGCTGTCGTTCGCATTTCCGACGCAGACGCTGCATTTGGCGGGCGGGATTGCGGAGAGGCTGGCCCAGCGCGACGATCCCGGGCTCCCGCCGAATCCGCCGCGAGGGTGAGCGGGGGGCGCTAATTCTGCAGTGGTGGGCGCGCAGGTTCTTTCTCCTCCTTCTTTCTCTTTCTCTCTTTCTCTATGCCGAAAGGCGAAATCCGGCCTGAACTGCAGGAGAAAGATTAAGAGAAAGATCCAGGAGAAAGAGCGTGAGCGGGGCCGTGGCTCACGGTTCCCGGAACCCCAATCCTTTGCACAGAAGGTAACGAAGGGAACGGAGGCTCGGGCGGGCGCATCCTGCTCCTGACACGCATTTCGTGATGAAAGTCTGGCATGGTCAGCGCCAACGCGCGCCGACGGCGCGATCGAAGCTCGCGCGGGCGACGAGATAGCCCCAGCGGGCTTCGGCGAGCGACGCCTCGGCGCGGGCGAGTGCGGTTTGCGTGTCGAGCAGATCGGTCAGCACGGCGGCTCCGGCGCCGTAGCGCTCGCGCACCACCCGGAGGCTCTCGTCGCTCGCGCGGACGGCAGTCTCGTTGGCTGCAATGGAGGCCCAGGCCCGCTCGAGTTCCGAGGAGGCCGCCCAGACCTGGTCGCGGATTTCGAGTGCCTGCTGCTCGAGGGCGGCCTCCTCGCGGGCCAGTTCCGCCTTGGAGCGCGCGAACCGGCGTGCGCGGCTGCCGGCATCGAACAATGGGAAGTCCACCGAGAGGCCGGCCTGCCATTCGTGCGTTTCCGGCAGAAAGCCGGTGTCACGGAGGCCGAAGGCGCCGTCGGCGCGCAGCTTCGGCGCGCGCGCGGCGCGGGTCGCGGACACGGCCGCGCGCGCGGCTTCCGTCCGCTTTTCCGCGGAGGTCATCTCCGGCCGTGCGGCAAGGGCCCGGGCAACAGCGCCGTCCAACTCGGCCTGATCCGGTGGCGGTGGCGTCGTGCCGCCACGGGCGATGGCCAGCGGCGTATCCGCGGAGCGACCGATCGCGGTATTGAGCCGGCCGGCGGCGGTGCGCACGCGGCTGTCGGCCGTGATCAGCTGGAGTCGCGCGCTGGCGACCTCGGCCTGGGTGCGCAGCACATCGGCCTGTGGCACCGCGCCGGATTCCGCGCGGGCCTCGGCGAGCCGCTGGTGGGCCTCGGTCCGCTCGAGGTTCTGCCGGGCGACGGTTTGCAGATCCTGCGCGGCGGCGAGCGTGTAGAACGCGGCGTGGACACCGAACCGGACGTCGGCCTGGCGCGCGGTCGCCTCCGCCTCGGCGCCAGCCTGCCGGGCCTGGGCCGCCTCCAAGCCGGCCTGGCGTTCACCGAAGTCGAAGAGGGTGACGCGGGAGAACAGTCCGCCGCTCCAGTCGTCGAGCGGCCCGATGATCTCCGGCACGCCGCGGCCCGGGATGACGAGCCCGGAAGGGAGAAAAGCGCGGCGCTGCCAGCGGTGGTAGCTGGCGCTGAGGTCAACCTGCGGATAGAACGGCGCGCGCGCCTCGCCGACGGCCTCGCGGGCAGCGGCGACGCCGGCCTGCGCGGCAGCGAGCGCCGGATGGTTGGCGGCGGCGATGGCCAGGCAGTCGTCCAGTGAAACGCCGTCCGGCGTGCGCAGGGCGGGCCCATTCGACAAGCTCAGGGCAGGCCCGGCGGGCTGCGCGACGAGGGGGCTGGCGGCAATCAGGGCGAAGACGAACGGAAAGGAAGTTTTCATGATGGAAGGGGTGAGCTTGATGCGGTTCGAGAATCAGGTTTTTGCGCCGCAAAAACCTAGGCGAGGGTCTTGTGAAAGCGCCCCACGGCGAAGCTCATCACCACGAGCCCGAGCCCGAGCAGCGCGGCGAGTTCGCGCCAGAGGATCTCGAAACCGATGCCCTTCAGGAAGACGCCACGGATGATGATGAGGAAGTAGCGCAGCGGGTTCAGGAACGTGAGCCACTGCACGACCTCGGGCATGTTGGCGATGGGGTAGACGAAGCCGGAGAGGAGCATGGCGGGGAAAAAAAAGAAGAACGTCGTCATCATCGCCTGCTGCTGGGTCGAGCTAACGGTCGAGATGAACAATCCGATCCCGAGCGTGCTGAGCAGGAACAGCGCGGTGCCGAGCAGCAGCAGCGCCAGGCTCCCCCGCAGGGGAATGTCGAACCAGTAGAGCCCGACGGCCGTGACCATGAACACATTGATGAAGCCGATGACGATGAACGGCGCGCACTTCCCGAGGATGAACTCGATCGGCCGGATCGGCGTGACCATGATTTGCTCGATCGTGCCGACCTCCTTCTCCCGCACGATGGCCATGCTCGTGAGCATCAGGCTGACGAGCATCACGAGCGTCGCGATGATGCCGGGCACGTAGAAGTTGCGGCTCTCCAGATCCGCGTTGAACCAAGCGCGCGGCCGCAGATCGATGCTGCCGGTGGCAAACGTCCGGCCGGTGCGGCGCTGGGCCTGCTCGAGGACGATCGCAGAGTTGAAGGCGGCCGCGATCGTGGAGCTGTAGTTCAGGACGAAGCGGGCCGTGTTCGAATCGGATCCGTCCACGATCAGCTGGGCCGGCGTCAGCCGGCCCGCCGCGAGCGAACCGCCAAACCCGGCATTGAGCTGCAGGATGGCGGAGGCGCGGGCGGCATCGAGCTCGTGCTGCGCAACGTGCTCATCATTGGTGCGGAGGACGGCTTCGAAGTAATCCGAACCGGTGAACCGGGCCACGAAGGCCCGGCTGGCCGGCGTCTGGTCGCGGTCGATCACCACCAGCCGCACGTGGCGCACATCCAGCGTGACCGCGTATCCGAAAATCAAGGTCTGGATGACCGGCAGACCGAGGATGACCATCCGCATCCGCGGATCGCGGAAGACCGAGCGGAACTCCTTGCGGAGCATGGTGAGGATGCGTTCCCACATAATCAGCCGTTGGCCGGCAGGCCAGGGGTGGTTGAGAGCGGGATCGGGCGCCGTGGGCGGAGGGGAACCGGCCCTGCCGGCCAACGGCTGATGATTACTCCGGCGCTGCGCGCCGGAGCGGGAAGGAGGGAGAGGGAGCAGTTCGACATCATGGCGTTGCGGGCGGACGGGTTCAGAGTTGTTTCCTGAATCTCGCGATCGCGATGCCACCGACGATGACGGCGAAGATGACCAGGAACAGCGCGTCGGGCCACATGGCGCCGAGCCCGACGCCGCGGAGGAAGATGCCCTTGACCAGTGCGACGAAGTAGCGGGCGGGCACGATGTGGGTGATCACCTGCACCGGCACCGGCATATTGGCGATCGCGAAGGTGAAGCCGGAAAGCAGGAAGGCGGGCAGGAACGTCGAGACCATGGCGAGCTGGCTGGCGAGCAGCTGCTGGCGCGCGAGGGTGCTGATGAGGATCCCCTGGGCGAGGGTGCCGATGATGAACCAGGCCGAGACCAGCAGCAGGAGGGTCACGCTGCCCCGCAGCGGAACGTCGAACAGGAACAGAGCCATCACCAGCGCGATCAGCACGTCGATCATCCCGATCGCGAAATAGGGCAGCAGTTTCCCCAGGATGAGCTCGGCGGGCTTCACCGGGGTGGAGATGAGCTGTTCCATCGTGCCCCGCTCCCACTCGCGGGCGACGGTGAGCGAGGTGAGGAGGGCGGCAATCAGGCCCATCACGACCGCGATGATGCCGGGGATGATGTAGTTCTTCGACTCGAGATCGGGGTTGAACCAGACGCGTGGCCGCAAATCGAGCAGCGGGCGGGGAGCGCCACCGGTGAGCCGCCGCACCTGTTCGAGCGCGATCTCCTGGTTGGCTGCGAGCGTGATCCCCTGGACGTAGCCGAGGACGATCGACGCGGTATTCGAATCGGAGCCGTCGACCACCGCCTGCACCGCGGGACGGCCGCCGCGCGCCAGCTCGCCGGCGAAGTCGGGAGGAATGACGAGGGCGAGCCAGGCCTCGCGGGTATCGACGGCATGCTCCAATGCCGCGTACTGATCGACCGTGCCCTGGAACTGGAAATAGCGCGACTGCGTGAAGCGGGCGAGGAAGTCACGGCTGGCCGGGGTGCGGCTCTGATCCCAGACGACCAGCGGCACGCGATCGACATCGAGGGTGAGCGCGTAGCCGAAGAGGGTGATCATCAGCATCGGGATGCCGATCGCGAGACCCAGGCTGCGCGGGTCGCGCCAGATATGCAGCGCCTCCTTGCGGGCGATGGCCCAAAGCCGGCGAAAGCTCATTGGGTGACCTCCGTCTGCACCGGGCCGCTGCGATCGCGGGCCTCGATCAGCGAGACAAACACGTCCTCGAGGGTGGGAGTGATCCGTTCGAGCCGGCCCAGTTGGAATCCCCCGGCGGCGAGCGTGGACCGGATGGCCTGCTCGGCAGCGGGCGCATCAGCGGCGATGGCATGGAGCCCCCTGCCGAAAAGGGCGACCTCCTTCACCTCGGGAAGCCGCTCCAGCGCGGTCATCGCCTCGTGCGGGTGCGCGCAGTCGATCTCGAGCACCGCCTCGGGCATGTGCCGGGTTTTCAGCTCGCGCGGCGTGCCGAGGGCAATCAGCCCGCCGCGGTAGATGATGCCAAGCCGATCGCAGTACTCGGATTCCTCCATGTAATGCGTGGTCACGAACACCGTCACGCCCTGCCCGGCCAGGCTGTTGATCAGGTCCCAGAACTTGCGGCGGCTGTTGGGATCGACGCCGGAGGTCGGTTCGTCGAGAAACAGGATCGGGGGTTCGTGCAGGACCGCGCAGCCGAGGGCGAGCCGCTGTTTCCATCCGCCGGAGAGCGCGCCGGTGCGGGCCCGCCGGTGCTCCCGCAGGCCTGCCATTTCGAGGACCCAGTCCTTTCGCGCCGGTTTCATGGCCTTCGGCAACCGGTAGATCCCGCTGTAGAAATCGATGTTCTCCTCGACCGTGAGCTCGTCGTAGAGCGAGAACTTCTGGCTCATGTAGCCGATCCGCGTCTTGATCCGCTCGGTCTCACGGCGAATGTCGAAGCCGGCGACGCGGCCCGTGCCGCCGCTGGGGGCGAGCAGCCCGCACAGCATCCGGATGGTGGTCGACTTCCCGGCGCCATTGGGTCCAAGGAACCCGAAGATTTCCCCACGGCGGACGGCAAAGGAGATGCCGGCGACGGCGCGGAAGGTGCCAAACCGCTTCTCGAGGTCCTGGACCTCGACCACGGCCTCGGCGTCCGCATCGGGTTGGGCGCGCATGGGGCTCAACGTTGGCCGCCCTCCCCGTGCGAACTGCCGCCGCCGGAGTCGCTGGCGACCAGGATGGTCAGCAGGAGAAGCACGATGATGACGGCAATCATGACGCGGCCCCCTCCCGGGGCAGGACGGCGACAAACACATCCTCGAGCGACGGATCGATCGGTCGGACGGATACGAGCTCGAAGCCGCCGGCAGCCACGGTTGCGCGGATCTGTTGCTCCACGTCGTGCGGCTGGCCCGGCCCGGGTGCAGGCCGGCCCGGGCGGGCGGCCACGTGGACCCGATCGCCAAAGAGACCGACCATGGTCCCGGCAAGTTTTTCCCGCAGCAGGGCGGCAACGCGCCGCGGCGCGGAGGTGCGGACTTCAAACAGCGCGCCCGGCATCATCCGCTTCACCTCGTCGGGCGTGCCGATCCCGAGCAGCCGGCCTTCATGCAGCAGGGCAAGCCGGGTGCAGCGCTCAGCCTCGTCGAGGTACGACGTGGACACGAAAATCGTCACGCCCTCCCGGACCAGTTGGTATAGGATCCGCCAGAAATCGCGGCGGGAGACGGGGTCGACGCCATTGGTCGGCTCGTCGAGGAACAGGACGCGCGGGGTGTGGATGAGCGCGCAGGCCAGTCCCAGCTTCTGCTTCATGCCTCCCGAGAGATTGCCGGCCTGTCGCTGGCGAAAGGGCGTGAGATTGCTGAAGCCGAGCAGCCGGTCGATCTTTTCGGCCCGGCCGCGGGCAGACACGCCGTAGATGTCGGCATAAAACCCGATGTTCTCGAGCACGGTGAGGTCCGGATACAGTCCGAACCGCTGGCTCATGTAGCCGATGTGCGCGCTGAGCCGGCCGGCCTCGCGAACGACATCGTGGCCGGCAACGGAGGCGGAACCGGCGGTCGGCCGGAGAATGCCGGTGAGCATCCGCATTGTCGTGGTCTTGCCGGCGCCGTCCGGGCCCACGAGTCCGAAGATTTCGCCGGCGGTGACCTCGAGATCGAGCGAGTGGACGGCGACGAGGTCGCCGAAGCAGCGCCGAAGGCCGGTGGTGCGAATCGCAGGCATGGAGGGAGGCGACGTGGAGAAATCCTAATTCGAGTGAACCGCGAAGGGCGCGAAGCGACGCGAAGAGGGCATTCGGCGTAGTGACGTGTTCACGACGCTGCGGCCGGAATCACGACATCGGCCGGCATGCCGGGCTTGAGCTCGTCGTTGGGGTTGGCGACATCGACCTTGAGCCGGAAGACGAGCTTCACGCGTTCCTTCGGCGTCTGGACGGTCTTCGGGGTGAACTCCGCATCGGTGGCGATGAAGGCAATCGTGCCCTCGTAGGTTTTCCCAGCGGCGGCATCGGTCCGCACCGCGACCTTCTGGCCGTGGCGGACGCGGTTCAGGTCGGTGGCATTGACATAGACGCGGATCCAGAGATTGGCGGTGTCGGCGACCGTGGCCACGGCCGTGCCGGCCGAGACAAATTCGCCCGGTTCGACGCCGTGGGCCAGGACGATGCCGGTGAGTGGCGACGTGAGCTGGGTTTGATCGAGCCGGGCCTGGGCGAGGGCGACGGCGGCGGTGGCCTGCTCCACGCGGGCGCGGGCCTGGAGGATGGTCTCGGCACGCGGGCCGGCGCGGACGAGCTTGAGGCGCTCGCGGGTTTCGCCGACGCGCGCCTCGGCGACGCTCAGCTGGGCCTGGGCGGACTCGAATTCGCGATGGGAGATGGCGGCCTTTGCGAGCAGTTCCTGCTGGCGGGTGAATTCAAGCCGGGCGCGTTCGCGTTCGGCCTCGGCGCTGCGGACGGTGGCTTCGGCGGCGGCGATTTCCTCCGGGCGGGAACCGGCCTCGAGTTCGGCGGTGGCGGCGGTGGCTGCAGCGAGCTCGGCGCGCCGGAGGGCGAGTTCCGCCTTCTGTTCGATGTCGTCGAGTCGGGCCACGAGCTGGCCGGCAGTGACGCGCTCGCCCTCGCTGACAAGCCGTTCCGCGACCCGACCCGGGATCTTGAAGGCGAGCTGGGCCTCCGTGACTTCGGCGTTGCCGGAGAGGATGAGTTCGCCGCCGGGATCGGTTGGACCGCGGCTGCAGCTGGCGGCGGACAAGACAAGGGCCAGCGGGAACAGGAGTCGCGTGCAGCGGGCCAGGAGATCAGATCGGGGTGAGTTTTTCATAGTCTTTGCGGCCGGCGGGGGTGAGGAGCCCGGCGAAGAAGAGGTTCATGGCGCGGGAGAGCGATTGGGGGACGGTCAGCTGGGTCCGTTCGAGGGTGGCGGGTTGAACGAGTCCGCGGATGGCATGGAGCCAGAATTCGGTGGCGAAGCCGGCGTCGATATCGGGGCGGACCATGCCGGCGGCGATGCCCATGCGGATGAGCCGGCCGAAGATGAGCGGGATGATGTTGAGCCTGAGGTCCTCGATTTTCTGGTACGGCCTTGGGGCGAAACGTTGGAGGTCGCGCAGGAGGGCCGGGCTGGCGCGGGCGAGGGTGGCACCGGCGGCGGCGACGATGCCCTGGAGCTTTTGCGGGAAGGTCAAATCGGGGGCGTCGAGCACGGCTTCGAGCTGGCGGCGGAGGGCGCGGCCCATGGCGTCGATGATGCCCTCGATGATGGCGTCCTTTCCGGCGAAGTGGACGTAGAGGGTCTTCTTGCTCATGCCGAGATCGTGGGCGAGCTGATCCATGGTGAGCGCGTTGTAGCCGAGGGCGAAGAGTTGCTGCTGGGCGGCGTGGAGGATCCGGCCCGAGGGGTCGGTCACATCGAAAATGGGGGTGGAGGCTGGCGGGGTGAAATCCACGGAAACTATAATAGTACCCAAAGTTTCCAGGATGCAAGCGGAGAGTTGCACCGAATCCAGTGCACCGAGATCGGTCCTTGGCCGACGGACTTGACTGCGGCCAAGCGCAAGGTGGCGGTTTCCAGGTTCACCGGGTGGGATCGGCTGCCAGTGAATCCGCGGTGCGTCACTTGACGGGTTTGGAGGCGTCCTAATAGTGGTCGCGCCATGCCTGCACCGAACAAACTCCATCGAATTCTGCTGGCGGTAATGGCGTGGGGCTGGTTCGCGGGCGGCGTCGCGGACGCCCAGTTGGCGACGAATTCGCCCTTCATGCCCCCGCAGGGAGCGGCGGCAAAGGCGCCGACGACCGACGCCCCGCTCGAGTTTGGAGGCTGGCTGGAGGTGGGGCACGAACGGCTCTACCGCGTCATCGACCCCTCACGAAAGACAAGCACCTGGCTGAAGCTGAATGAGCGCGATCCCACGCTGGACGTGGTTGCCACGCAGCATGACCCCGACAGCGGAACGCTCACGGTCGAGCATCAGGGGCGGACGCTGACGCTGCCGGAACGGAAGGCCAAGATCGTCTCGGCGGCGACGGTGGTCCAGCCGCTGCCGGCGCCGGGCAATGTCGCGCCGGCGGTGACCCAGTCGGTGGTTTTGAATCCCACGCCGCAGGATGAGCAGCGCCGACTCGAGGCGGTGGCGGCGGAGGTTGCGCGCCGCCGGGCTTTGCGAGAGCAGGCGGCGCAGCAGATCACGCCGGGGCAGGTCGCGCAGCGTTCCCTGCCGGTGGCCGCTCCGCAGCGGAAGTTCCAGGCCGCGCAGCCGCGGGATGGAAGCAACCAGCCTCGCGGGCTCCGCCGCGACGGCAAGGGAGCCCAGCAGCAACGGTAGGTCCGACCGCGGTGCGTGGTTCCTCCGCGATTTCCAACGCCGTCTTGATTCGACGGCTGTTTGGGCTCGCCTGGCGTTACCGGTTGCCGTTCCTGAAGGTTCTTGGGCTCCAGTTCCTGCTGCTGACGCTGGGGATCACGGGGTTGAGTTTCACCGGGATTGGGATCGATTACATCCGGCACAAGGTCGAGGGGGCGCCGGCGGCGGCGAACGCGCTGCGGATCGAGCTTCCGGAGACGTGGCCCTACTGGCAGGTGCTCGGGATGCTGGCCGGGCTGATCCTCCTGCTCGCGTTGTGCCGCGCGGTCCTGAACTACACCTATGCAGTCGCCGTGAACCGGCTGGTCCAGCAGCGGCTGGTGGTGGACCTGCGCGGCCAGGTTTACGACCAGTTGCAGCGGCTCAGCTTCCGGTTCTTCGATGCCAACACCACCAGTTCGATCATCACCCGGGTGACGAGTGACGTGCAGGGGGTGCGGATGTTCGTGGATCAAGTGCTGATCCAAAGCGTGATCATGATCATTTCACTCACCGTGTATGTCGTTTACATGGTGAACCTCAGCCTGCCGCTGACGGTCGCCTGCCTGGCGACGACCCCGATGATCGCGGTCCTGTCGACCTGGCACACCCGGAGGACCCAGCCGGAGTATGCGCACAATCGGACATTGGTGGAGCGGATGGTGCAGGTCTTTGTCGAAAGCCTGCAGGGGATTGCGGTGACGAAGGCGTTTGGCCGCGAGGCGGAGAGCCGGGCGCGGTTCGAGGCGGCGAACGCGGCGGTGCTGAGCCAGCAGCATGTGATCTTCTGGCGGGTGAGCCTCTTCTCGCCGGCGGTCGGATTCATCACGCGGATCAACATGATGGTCCTGCTTGGTTATGGAGGCTGGCTGGTGATCCAGGGCCGGCTGGCGCTGGGCAGCGGGCTGGTCGTGTTCGCGTCGCTGCTCGAGCAGTTTTCAGGGCAGGTGAACAATGTCGCGAACATCGTCAACTCGGTGCAGCAGTCGCTGGTGGGATCGCGCCGGGTGTTCGAAATCCTCGATGCACCGGTCGAGGTCCGGAGTCCGCCGCAGCCACTCCGCCGGCCGAAGCTGCGCGGCGAGGTCCGGTTCGAGCGCGTGTCGTTCACGTATGATGGGGCCGAGGCGGTGATCCGGGACGTGGACCTGCACGTGCCGCCGGGCCAGTGCGTGGCGATCCTGGGTGCCACGGGGGCCGGCAAGAGCCTGTTGATGAGCCTGGTGCCGCGGTTCTTCGACCCGACGGCGGGCCGGGTGCTGATTGACGGGATCGATGCGCGCGACCTCGAGCTGAATGATCTCCGCCGCAACATCGGGCTGGTTTTCCAGGAAAGCTTCCTGTTCTCCAACACGGTGGCGGCGAACATCGCCTTCGGTCATCCGGAGGCCACGCCCGCACAGATTGAGCGGGCGGCCCGGGTGGCGGCGGCGCACGACTTCATCATGGCGCTGCCGCAGGGCTACGCGACGGTGCTGGGGGAAAGTGGCAGCAGCCTTTCGGGCGGCCAGCGGCAGCGGCTGGCGATCGCGCGGGCGGTCCTGCTGGAACCCGCCATCCTGCTGCTCGATGATCCCACGGCGGCGATCGACAGCGAAACCGAGCGGGAGATTTTCGAGGCCCTGGATCGGGCGATCGCGGGCCGGACGACGTTCCTGGTGGCGCACCGGTTGAGCACGCTGCGCCGGGCGGATTTCATTGTCGTGCTGGACGGCGGCCGGATTGTGCAGCGCGGCACGCATGAGCAGCTCATGCACGAGGCGGGTCCCTACCAGCATGTGGCCAGCCTGCAGCTGGTCGATGCCCGTGAGCTGCCCGGGCTCGGACGGAAGGGAGGGGCATCATGAAACGACTGCCGCCGGCACTGTTCGCCCCGGCCGAGGTCGGTCTGATTCGGCGGGTGCGTGAGGACGAGGAGGAGGACGAGGTCCAGAAGCCGCTGGCCTGGTCGCTGATCCGGCGGATGTTCACGTATGCCGCGCCGGTCCGGGGAAAGGTCCGGCTGCTGGTGCTGCTCACGGTCGTCCGGGCGGCGCAATTGCCGGCGCTGGTCTGGCTGGCGACGCTGCTCATCAAGGGGCCGATTTCGGCTGGAGACACGGCGCTGCTCTGGCTCGGCGTGGGTGGCTATGCACTGCTCGCGCTGAGCACGGACGGGCTGTTTCACTTCCGGCAGCGGTTTGCGCTGGAGATTGGGGAGACGGTGGTGAACGGGCTCCGCTCGGAGATCTTTGCGCGCGTCCAGCGGCAGCCGATGAGCTTCTTCCACCGGGTGAAGCTGGGCCGGATCATCGGGCGGTTGACGAGCGACGTCGAGGCGCTGCGGGTCGGGATCCAGGACGTGATGTTTGTCAGCGGGATCCAGGCCGGGCAGATGCTGTTTGCCGCGGCGGTCATGGCCTGGTCGGACCTGGCGATGTTCGGGGTGGTGCTGCTCCTGGCGCCGCTGCTGTGGGTGATCAACCGGCACTTCCGGGTGCGGCTGAGCCATTATTCGCGGGCGGCGAGCGACAGTTTCAGCCGGATCACGGCGACGCTTGCTGAATCCGTGAGCGGGATACGCGTGACGCAGGGCTTCGTGCGGCAGGACACGAATGCCGGGCTTTTCCGCGGGCTGCTGGCCGATCATTCGCGGTTCAGCATCGCCCTGGCGCGCACCTCGGCGATCCTGACCCCGCTGCTCGAGCTGAACAGCCAGTTCTTCGTGGCGATCCTGCTGATGTTCGGCGGCTGGCGGGTCTTTCATGGCGAGATGGTGGTGGGCGACCTGATCACCTTCTTCCTGCTCGCGAACCAGTTTTTCGCGCCGATTGCGGTGATTGGGAACCAGTACAACCAGGCGCTGATTGCGATGGCCGGAGCCGAGCGGGTCTTCCGGCTGATTGACGCTCCGCCCGACTGGGAGGACGCACCGGATGCCACGGACTTGCCGGATCCGCGCCGGGGAATGGTGGCGTCGGGGGACGCCGGGATTCGGCTCGAATTTCGCGACGTGTCCTTCGCTTACGACCCCGGCCGGCTGGTATTGCGCGAGGTCACCTTCACCGCCGAGCCGGGCCAGACGGTGGCGCTGGTGGGTCACACTGGCAGTGGGAAGAGCTCGCTGATTGGGCTGGCCTCCAAATTCCACCTGCCCACCAGCGGAGAACTGCGGGTGGACGGGCGGGATATCCGGAGCGTGACCAGCCATTCGCTGCACCGGCAGATGGGGACGGTGCAGCAGCAAAATTTCCTCTTTAGCGGCACGGTCCGGGACAACCTCCGGCTGGCCTGGCCGGAGGCGACGGATGACGAGGTGCGGGCGGCGGCGGCGCGGCTGGACTGCCTCGACCTGCTCGAGGCGCTGCCGCGGGGGCTCGACACCGAGGTGGGGGAGCGCGGCACGGCGCTGTCGATGGGTCAGCGGCAGATCGTCTGTTTCATCCGCGCGATCCTGGCCGACCCGCGGCTGGTGATCCTCGACGAGGCGACCAGCTCGATCGATGCCCTGACGGAGGCCCGGCTGCAGCGGGCGCTGCCGGGGCTGCTGCGCGGCCGCACCAGCCTGGTCGTAGCCCACCGGCTGAGCACCATCCGGCAGGCGGATCTGGTGCTGGTGCTGGACCAGGGCCGGATTATCGAGCGCGGGACGCACACGGGGCTGCTGGAGCTGGGCGGGCATTACGCGGCGCTGTACCGCCAGTTTGTCCAGATCGACGATCCGCCGGCCTGAGCCGGGAAAACCGGCGGGTCAAAACGCATCTGGAAATGGCCGGAAACGGTGGGTCCGGGGTCGGCTGGAGCGCCCAAACCGGATCGACTTACGCAAGCGCCAGGACGGTTTCTCCCTCTAGAAAGTTGAAGATTGTTCTAGGCAAGTGCCGGACTTTACCTCTAGAAGGGCCTTGTTTGAGAGGGAACGAATCCAAACCCAAAAAAGATTATGGCAAAAAAATCAGCACGTAAACCGAACGCTGCGTTCATGAAACCGGTCACGCCCGACGATAAGCTCGCGGCAGTGGTGGGTTCGAACCCGCTGCCCCGCACCGAGCTCACGAAGAAACTTTGGGCCTATATCAAGAAGAACGGTCTGCAGGACAAGAAGGTGAAGACCCAGATCAACGCCGACGACAAACTGAAGCCCGTCTTCAACGGCAAGTCGAAGGTTTCGATGTTCGAGATGACGAAGCTCGTCTCGAGCCACGTTTCCTGAGCGCAGCCAGTTTTTTCCGGCCGCCGCGAGTCCGCTCGCGGCGGCTTTTTTATGGGCACGTGGCGGCCGCGCCGGCAGCGGGGGCAGGACGGGCAATCCGGCGTGAATCAGGATTGCACCTACGGGTGGTGAGCCGTTGAGTGCCGAACACGCTTCGCCGACCATGTCGAATCATCGCACCCGCACGCTGATGGTTGCCGGGGTTTGGGCAGCCATCGTGCTGGCCGGGCTGGCAAGCGGCTGGCTGTCAGCCCGGGCCAGGCGTTCGGCGATGCTGGCCGAACTGATGGCCGATGCCGAACGCTCGGCCCTGGCGCTGAACTCGCGTGAACTCGAGGAACTCGCCGGCAGCCGCGCTGATCTGGGCACACCGGCCTATGCCGAACTGAAGCAGCGGCTCCGGCGGCTGCAATCCATCCGCCCCACGATTCGATTCGTCTATGTATTTCGCCGCACGGCGGAGGGCGGGGTAATCTTCCTGGGCGATTCCGCGGAGCCCGGCGCGGGGGACGAGTCGCTTCCGGGGGACGAATATCCGCAGGCGCCGCAGTCACCCGGGCTGCAGGAGGTTCTGCGCACGGGCCAGCCCGCCACGGAGGGTCCGCTCGAGGATGATTTTGGCGCGTGGGTCACGGCCTATGCGGCAACCCGGCCGCTCGTGCCGGGAGCGGCGGAGCCGCCGCGGGAAGTCCTCGGGCTCGATGTCGACGCGGCCAACTGGCGGCGGATGCTGCTGCAGGCGGGCGCGCAGGGGGCGTTTTATGCCTGGGTGATCCTCGGGCTGCCGTTCCTCGCCCTGATCGTCAGCCGCCGGCAGGGCGAGCAGCGGGAGGTGATCCGGAACCTCTCGGAGGCGATGGAGCAAAGCCATTCCGCGATCCTGATCATCGACCTCAACCACCGGATCGAATTCGCCAATCGCGGGCTCTGCCAGCAGACGGGCTTCGGGCGGCGGGAGCTGATTGGGCGGCAGTGGCGCGAATTCCACGTCGCCCAGCCCGGGCACGACGAGTTCAGCGACCTGGTGGCGACGATCCGCGCGGGCCGGACCTGGGAGGGCGAATGGCGCCACCGGCGGAAGGACGGGAGCACGTATCCAGTTCGCGGAGTCGTGACACCGGTCCGGCACCGGGACAGTTCGCTCGCCTGCTTCGTCGCCGTCTTCGACGACGTGACCGAGGCCAAGCGCCGGGAGGCGGAGCTCCGCGAGGCCCGGGATCGGGCGGAGGCGGGCGACCGGGCCAAGGGCCAGTTCCTGGCGACGATGAGCCACGAGGTCCGGACGCCGCTCAACGGCATCGTGGGTTTCACCAGCCTGCTGATGGAGACCTCGCTCACGGCGGAGCAGCGCGAATATGTCCAGACCATCCGGATGAGCACGGAGGCGCTGATTCACCTCACGGGCGACATCCTCGATTTCGCGCGAATCGAGTCCGGCAAGCTCAAGCTGGAGCTGGCGCCGTACGATCCGCGCGACACGCTGGAGGAGGCACTCGAACTGCTCGCGGGGAAAGCGGCGGAAAAGCACATCGAGCTGCTGCACCAGGTGGCGGATGATGTGCCGGCGGCCATCCTGGTGGATGGCAGCCGGCTGCGGCAGGTGCTGGTGAACCTGATTGGCAATGCGATCAAGTTCACGGAGCAGGGGCAGGTGGCGGCAGCAATCAAGGTCGTGCCGGGCCAAAACCGGCCGGAGCGGGAGGCGCCGGAGGGGACAGCCCCGGCCGCCGAGACCTGCGTGCTGGAATTCAGCGTCCGCGACTCCGGCATTGGCATCCCGGCGGATCAGCATGTGCGCTTGTTCAAGCCGTTCTCCCAGGTCGATGAGACCACAACCCGACGGTATGGCGGCACCGGTCTCGGGCTGGCCATCTGCCGGAATCTGGTCCGGATGATGGACGGCGACATCACGGTTGCCAGCAGCGAAGGGGCGGGTTCCACGTTCACGTTCACGATCGCGGCGGAGGTGGCTGCGCGGCCGGTTCACGACGGTTACAACCTCGACGGGATGCGGGTGGCGCTGGTGATTCAGCCGGGTGCGCTGCAGGCGGAGCTGGCCAAGCTGCTGCAGCGGTGGCATGCGATCGTGGTCGAGGCGCGGGAGCCGGGGAACCTGGCGGAGCTGGAATGGGACGCGGCCCTGGTCAACGTCGACGAGGATCTGGCGCGGAAGCTGGTGGCGCAGACGGAGCCGCTGCCGGGATTGCGGCCGGCCAAGGTCGCGGGGCTCGTTCCGGTTACGCTCCCGAGCGAGCTGCGGCTGGCGCTGCGGACGCATTTTCATGCCCTGATCAACAAGCCGGTTCGCCACGCCGCGCTGTTTGCGCTGCTGGCGGATACGCGCACCCATGCGCCAATCCCGCCCGCGCTCACGCACTTCGGCTATCGCGTGCTGGTGGTGGAGGACAATGTCATGAACCAGCGGCTGATGGAGCGCGTGCTGTTGGCGCTGGGTTGCGTGGCGACGGTGGTGGGCGACGGGCGACGGGCCGTGGAGGAGCTGACGGCCCGGGCCGAGAGCTTCGACCTTGTCCTGCTGGATCTCCACATGCCGGAGATGGACGGGCTGGGCGTGCTGGCGGAAGTGCGCTCCGGCCGGGCCGGGCCGCGTGCGCAGACGATCTGGATTGTCGCGGTGACGGCGGACGCCCGGCCGGCGCAACGTGAATCGGCGCGGCAGGCGGGGATCAACGATTACGTGGTGAAGCCGGTGAGCATTGCGGACATGGAGGCGGCGTTCCGCCGGTACCGTGCCGACCGCGCAACCCGCAGGGGCTAACAGCCTGCGTTAGGCATATTTGGCGGCGAGGAAGAACAGCGCGATCATGGCAATCGCGCAACCGAGCCGGGCGATGGTGGAGAGGACGAAGCCGAAGGCGGCCCCGGCGCCGGCGCGGAGCGTCTCACGGTGCGAGCGCCTGGCCGCGAACTTCTCCGCGGCCATCGCACCGAAGATGGTCCCGAGGATCAGTGCGGGAAGAGAAAAGAACATGCCGAGCATCGCGCCGCCGCCGGCACCGGCCATGCCCCATTTGCTGCCCCCGAAGAGCCGGGTGCCGAGCAGGGTGCAGCCGATGTCGGCCACGACCGAGACCACGAAGAAGAACGTGATCCAGCCGAAGGCAGCCCAGGTGAGCGTCTCGGGGAGCAGGAGCTTGTGAATGAGGACGGCCCCCAGAATCAGGAGCGTGCTGGGGAGGATCGGCACGATCGTGCCGATCAGGCCCAGCAGCATGAGCGAAATCGTGAGGGCCCAGACGAGGTAATCCACGCCCCAGAGACACGGAAAGCCCGCGCAGGGTTGCAAGCGTTCCGGCTACTCTCCGGCTTCGGGTGGCGTGAAGCCGCGGCGGAGGACATTTTCGGCGATGGCCCGGGGAAAGAGGAAGTTTTCGAGGTATCCCCGGCCGCCCGCTTTCGTGCCGCCACCGCTGAGCTTGAATCCGCCGAAGGGATGGCGTTCCACGATCGCGCCCGTGATGCCGCGGTTCAGGTAGAGGTTGCCGACCAGGAGTTCCTGCTCCGCCCGCTCGAGGGCCCGCGGGCTGCGGGAGAACAAGCCCCCCGTCAGCGCGTACTCGCTGGCATTGGCGATGGCCAGCGCTTGGTCGAGATCGCGTGCCTTGAGGATGGCAAGGACCGGGCCGAAGATTTCCTCACGGGCAATCACGGCATCGGGCCTGACGCCGGTGAAGATCGTCGGGGGCACGAAATGGCCGCCGCTGGCGGTGAGCGCGGCGGGCAGCGCGGCCTGCCAGGCGAGCACCGACTCACGTTTTCCCTGCTCGATCAGGCCAAGGATCTTGCGCTGTGCCTCCGCATCGATGACCGGACCCACAATGGTGCCGGGTTCGGCCGGGTCGCCGATCGGCACGGATTCGGCGGCCGCGATCAGCCGGGCGACGAACTCGTCATGGATGTCCTCCAGCACGATCAGCCGCGAGAGTGCTGAGCATTTCTGGCCGGAGAAGCCGAAGGCGCTGTAGAGCGTCGCCGGGATTGCCTCGTCGAAGTCGGCATCGCTGTCGATGATGAGTGCATTCTTGCCGCCCATTTCGCAGACGACCTTTTTCAGGTTGGCCTGGCCGGGGTGGGTCCGGCCGGCGGCCTCCCAGATCTTCAAACCCACGGCGCGCGAGCCGGTGAACGCGACAAAGTCGATCTGGGGATGGGCAACGAGATGCGCTCCCACCTCCTCGCCATATCCGGTCAGCAGGTTGATCACGCCGGGCGGGAGGCCGGCCTCGACCAGCAGATCCATCAGGGCGGCGGCGATCAGCGAGGTCTGCTCCGCCGGCTTCATGATCACGGTATTGCCGGCGACGACCGGCGCCACGGTGAGCCCGCACAGGATCGCGAGCGGGAAATTCCAGGGGGCGATCACCACTCCGACGCCGCGTGGCGTCCACCGCTGGACGCAGCGCTCTCCGGGGACCGGCTGGGTGACCGCGGGGCGGTCCAGGCGGCGCATCTCGGCGGCGTAGAACCGGCAGAAATCGACGGCCTCGCTGATGTCCGCGTCGGCCTCGACCCAGGGCTTGCCGGCCTCGTGAATCAGCAGGGCATTAAGATCCATGCGGCGTGCGGCCATGAGGTCGGCGGTGCGTTCGAGGATGGCGGCGCGCGCGGGGGCCGGCGTGGCCCGCCAGCCGGGAAACGCCGCGCGGGCGGCAGCCAAAGCGGCGTCCGCGTGCTCGCGGGTGCCGCGGGCCCAGTGGCCGATGACCTGGGCCGGCCGGGCGGGGTTGACCGAGGGAACGAATTCGGCGGGCGCGATCCGCTTGCCGCCAATCACCAGGGGCGCCCGCCGCGGCGGGGCGGCGGCAAAGCGCTCGAGCGCGGCCCGCTGGGCGGCCCGGGCGGTGGTCCGCGAATAGTCGGTGTTCGGCGCGTTCCTGAAACCTGGATACGCCGCCGGCGCTGCGGTTGGCGGCGTCCCGGCCCGCGCGAGCAGCGTGATCGGGTTGGCCAGGAGCTGGTCCTTTGTCGCCTCGCCCAGGTGCTTCTGGCGGAGAAAGCCCTCGTTGCTCGTGTTCTCGAGCAGCCGCCGGACCAGGTAGGCCATGCCCGGCAGGAGCTCGCCAATGGCGCAATACTCCCGAACCCGGTGGCCGCGCTGCAGCAGCGCCTGCTTCAGCTCGTCCGCCATCCCGTAGAGCGCCTGGAACTCGTAGGCGCGGGGGTCGAGCTGGAGCCGCTCGGCCTGGGCGATCGCGAAGGCGCAGGAGCGGACGTTGTGCGAGGCGAAGGCGGGGGTGACCAGATCGGCGTTTTCGAGCAGCCGCAGCGAGAGCAGCTCGAACATCGCATCGGTTTCCGGCTTCCGTGACCAGACCGGCACCGGCCAGTCGCGCTGCCGCGCCAGGATGGTCTCGTAATCCCAGTAGGCTCCCTTGACGAGCCGGACGGAGATGGGGCGTTGCCGCGCCCGCGCCCAGCCCAGCAATTCACGGAGATCCGTTTCGCTGTCGCGCAGGTAAGCCTGGAGCGCGATGCCGCAGGCCGGCCCGGCCTGGAACTCCGGTTCCTCGAAGATCGATTTGAAGAGTGCGAGGGTGAGATCCTTGAACCGGTAGCTCTCCATGTCGAAATTGACGAACGCGCCCACTTCGCCGGCCCGCCGCAGGATCGGCCGCAGCCGCTGCTGGAGCGCGGCGATCGAATGCTCCGGGTCCGCGGGATGCACGTCGGGCGTGAGGGCGGAGATCTTGATCGAGAGGTTGAGCCGGGGCAACGGGCCATGCGGGCCGACGTCGCTGAAGGCGGGTGGCTCCCCGGCGAGGGCGGTGCTGACGGTATCGAGCACATCGAGATTGCGCTGCAAGAAGACATCCGCCTCGGCGGTGCTCACGACCGTTTCCCCGAGGAGATCGATGGTGGTGGCGAACCCGAGCCGGGCGTTCTTCCGCAGCTGTTTCACGAGATCGGCCGGAGTCTCGCCGGCGACAAACTGCGCGGCCATCGAGACGATGTTGGCTTTCACAGGACCGGCCACCAGTGCCGGGGCGATCCCGGAGGCGGCGAGCCCGGCCTTCATCGCGGGGTTCAGCTCCACGGCCTTGTCGCCGAGATATTCCTGCAGATGCCGGACGATGGCGCCGCTCGACTTGAGCATCGGCAGGACGTCGACGAAGCGGAACAGCTGGGTCTTGAAGGCGGGATCCTTCATCGACCACTCCATCAGGCGTGCGTAGGCGCCTTTCTTCGAAAAGATGCCGGGCACCGGGGAGGCATCCATGGCAGCGAGCAATTGCTCGCCGATCTCGCGAATGCGCGGTTCGAGTGCCGGGTCGGGGGCAAGAAACGAGGTCATGGGGCTTGGATTGGCTTTTGCGCGCAGTGTCTCCGGCCGGGGTGGGGTGGCAAGGGCGGTGGGGCCCGGCGGGCGGGTTCAACCCGCGCTAATTGCGCAGGTAAGCGGCCGGACCGGCCTCGCATGCCTTGCGTTCCGGCTGGCAGCCACGGTAATACGGGGCCGACCGATGGCCCTTGCCCACGCGTTTATCCTCGAGCTTGGCCGTGCCTGCGCGGTGGCGATCCGGGTTTTTGCCGAACGGGACTCACGGGGTGAAAGGCCGGAGAACGAAGCCTGCAACTTTCGGCCGGGTAGCGGTGTTGTGCCTTCGAACGATGAATCTCCAGTGCACACACCACCCTCGGGGCTGATCCCCCCGGCAGACTTCACCACTTTCATGCGCAACTACCAGGACATGGTTTTCTCGACCGCGGCGCGGATCACCGGGAATGACGCGCAGGCGGAAGATATTTCGCAGGAAGTGTTTCTGAAGGCCTACGAGAACTATGAAACCCTGGCCACGAGCCCGACCGCGGGCGGCTGGCTCAAGACCGTGGCCACCAACCTCTCGCTCAACCACCTCTCCCGGTACCGCAATCGCTGGCGGTTCTTTTCCGAATTCAAACGTGAAGGGGGCGCGGATGATCGAGATGCCCCGCAGGTGGAGTTTGCCGCGCCGGACACATTTTTCTCGGGCATCGATGCGGAGGACCGCCGCGCTTTGGTCGATCGCGCGCTCGATCAGCTCCCACGCCACCAGCGCGTTCCGCTGGTGCTCTACCATTTCGAGGAGATGCCGTACGACGAAATCGCCGCTAAACTCGGGATCTCCCTTGCCAAGGTGAAGACCGACATCCTCCGGGCCCGCGCCGCGCTGGCAAAGATTCTCAGCCGCAGCGGGACGACCCATGAAAAAATCGAACTTTGATGCCCCATGACCCCCTCTCCTGATTCTCACGAAAAACTGGAACGGTTCATCCAGCAGACCGTCCGCGGGCTTCCGGCGCGGCCGGCTCCGCCATCGCTCGAACGCCGGGTCCTGGCGGAGATTGCGCGTCGCGCGGCACTGCCGTGGTGGCGCAAGAGTTTCACCCATTGGCCAGTCGCAGCGCGCGCCGCGTTCCTGGTCGTCTGCGTCGGCATCGTGAAGCTGTTCATCATGGCCACGGTCTGGGCCATGGCTGGCTTCGATCCGGTGCAATATGCCGAGGCGTTTGCCGCGCGGATCGACTGGGTCGAGACGGCCGTCGCCCGGCTCACGGCAGTCACCAGCTTCTTCGAAATAGTATTCCGCAATATTCCGCCGCTTTGGCTTTACGGCGGTCTGGCCTTTTTCGCGTCGATGTACCTCGCGCTCTTTGGCCTGGGAGCCGCCGCCTACCGGACGCTCCACCCCAGCCGACTCACCTCATGAACTCGATGTCCCGCCATTTTCTCACCGCGTTTCTGGCCGCCTGGTCACTCGGGCTGGCTCCGACGCTCTGGTCCCAGGCTCCGGCCTCGGAGCCACCGTCCAATGCGACGGCCGCGGCGGAGGCGACTTCAACCAATGTGGAGTCAACGGACGGCCGCAACCCTGCCACGGCAACCGATGAGGCATCCACGCCAGCGGTTGCCGCCGAGCCTGATGATTCCACCGCACCATCCGCCGAACCGGCGACGGAGGCAGCCGAGCCTCCCTTGCGCGAACTCGGTGTTGAGCCCGAGGAGACCACTCCCCGCGAGTCCAAGGCAAGCGCGCCGCGCCGTGGCAGCCGGCGCAGTGAAGGCGGTGCCCGCGAGCGGGTCGGGTTCGGCCAGGATGTCATTGTTCGCGAAGGCGAGACGGCCAGTGAACTCGTCGCGATCGTCGGCTCGGCCAGGGTCGAGGGCGAGGTGCAGGAGGCCGTCGTTTCGATTCTGGGCAGCACGCATGTCGCGGGCCCCGTCGGCGGCGAAGCCGTGGCGGTATTGGGCAGCGTTTACATCAACAGCCGGGTTGGTGGCGACGTGGTGGCGGTGATGGGAAATGTCGAGCTGGGGCCGCAGGCGGAGGTGGGCGGCGAAGTGGTTGTCGTCGGTGGTGCGTTGACCCGCGATCCGGCAGCGGTCGTGCGGCGTGGTGTCCAGAACGTGGCCTTTGGCGGAAAGCTGGGCGATGTCGACTGGCTTGCGGCCTATTTCCGCGAATGTGTGCTCAAGGCGCGGCCGCTGGCGTTCAGTGCGGCGGTTGGATGGGCCTGGTGGATCGCGTTTGGATTTCTGGTGTTCTATGTGTTGCTGGCGCTGCTCTTCCGCCGTGGCGTGGAAAAGTGCGCGGAAACCCTCGAGACACGGCCCGGCTATTCCGTGCTCGCGGCGCTGCTGACGGTGGTGCTGGTGCCGGTGGCGACGGTGCTGCTGGCGTTCACGGTTGTGGGTATCGCGGTAATCCCGTTCTTCATGGCCGCGTTGTTCTTTGCCGCGTTGTTCGGCAAAGCGGTCATGCTGGCATGGCTTGGCCGCCGAATCCTTGGCACCTCGGGCAGCGGATACAGCCATGTGGCACTAGCGGTCCTTTTGGGCGGGCTGATCGTGATGCTCCTCTATGTGATTCCGGTGTTTGGCTTCCTGCTGTTCAAGCTGCTGGGATGGATCGGAATGGGCGTGGTGGTTTACACCGTGGTGCTGATGGCGAATCGCGACCGCCCGCCTGCGGCGGCGCCATCAGCCCCGCCACCCATCCCGCCCCCGGCGGGTGACACCGGCGCGATCCCGGCCACTGCGCCCGAGCCGAGTGGGCTCGTTACGGGCGGAGCCGAGCCGGCTGCCGCGGCTGCCGCCGGCCCGGCAATGAGTGCAGGCTTCGGGGCGCCGCCCGTTGCGGCCGCGACCCTGCCTGTCGCTCCGGCGCTGCCGGTGATTTCCGTCGCGACCTTCCCGCGTGCCGGCTTCATGATCCGGATCGGTGCGCTGCTCCTGGACGTGATTCTCGTGGGGATAATCCTGGGGATACTGTCGTCTCCCGGGTCGGCGTTCCTGCCCGTGCTGGCCGGATACGGTGCCGTGATGTGGAAAATGAAGGGGACCACGATCGGCGGGATCATCTGCGGGCTGAAGGTCGTGCGGCTTGACAACCGCGAAGTTGACTGGACGACGGCCATCGTCCGAGCGCTGGGCTGCTTCCTTTCCCTGGCCGTGGTCGGCCTCGGCTTCATCTGGATCGCGATCGATGACGGACGGCAGTCCTGGCACGACAAGATTGCCGGGACCACCGTGGTGCGCGTACCGAAGGGCGTGTCGTTGATCTGAACCTGGGCGGCGGCTTGGAGCCAGGTGGCCGCCAGGCGTGGGGGGGGGGGGGGGGGGGGGGGGGCGGGGGCCAGCCGGGGGGCGCAGATACACCGGACCGACCGGCCCCGCCGCCCCCCCCCCCCCCCCCCCCCCCCCCCCCCCGGCGGGCCG
>WYBX01000007.1 GCA_011525695.1 Verrucomicrobiia bacterium | reverse complement strand
CTCAACCCCCGCCAAAGATCCGATATCCGGCGGCCAAACCGCTCGTGTAGTCCCGACCTTTGGGAAGACCAGACGATGGATCAACGGCTTGTGTTCTCACCAGCCTCCAGTAGCGGAAGTAGGGTTAGTCGATGCATCCCGGCTGCCGGGTACGCCGCTTCCGGAGCCTCGTCATAATGTCCGCCAACACCACCAGCAGCAGCCAGCCGGTATCAGCCTGGGAGTGGTCCCAGGCCGGTTTGCTGGTGCTGAACCTGGCGTGGACCACCCTGTGCCTGGGAGGCTACCGGCCGGAAACGCTTGTCGTCACGAGCGGGCTCACGGGGGCGCTGTTGCTGGTGCATCTGGCGGAGCGGGTGCTGGTGGGAAAGCCGCGGCCGGCGTTTCACCCGGCTGGATGGCTCCTGCTGCCGTTCATTGCCTATGCCGCGGCGAACGTCGGCTGGATTTCACCCACCAAATGGCTCGGATGGATGGATTGGTGGGCATGGGCCCAGATGGCGGCCATATTCTGGGTGGTGCTGAATGGGATTCGCAGCCGGGGACCACGAGTCGCCATTTTCTGGAGCTTGATTGCGCTGGCGCTCATCGCGGTGCTGTTGGGCTGTTACCAGCGGTTCGTCGATCCGAGCTGGATGATGATGGGCCGGACGCAGGCGCTCCAGTTCCGAGGCCGGGCGAGCGGCTCATTCGGAATCCCGAACAGCCTGGCCGGCCTGCTGCTGCTGCTCCTACCCGTGGTCCTGGCGCTGGTTTTTCGACGGCGGGCGGCCGCGACGGAGCGGGTGTGGTGGAGTTGGGTGGCGGTGGTCCTGCTGTTCGGACTGATGCTCACGATCAGTCGCGGCGCGTGGATTGCACTCGCGCTCGCGGTGGTGATTTGGCCGCTGTTTCGCACCGGCGGGAGTTGGCAGCGACGGACCGGAGCGGCGGCGACGGCCCTCGTGGTCGTGGTCACCGTCATGACCCTCGTACTCGAATTCTCCCCGGCCGCGCGGGAACGGTTCGAAAACATCCGCCGGGACGCCGGCGAACTCAGCCGGCCGATCCTGTGGCACGCCGCCTGGAACCTATTTCGCGAGGCGCCGGTTTCCGGCACGGGCGCCGGCAGTTACAATGTGCGGTTTGAGACGTATCGACCGGAGCAATTCACCCCCGAGCCCCAATGGGCCCACAACGACTACCTCAACACGCTGAGCGACTACGGAATCGCCGGCTTCCTCCTCCTGTTCGGAGCGGTGGCAGTGATCGCGGTGAAGTGCGCCGTGCGCCGGTACGATCCCGGACGGCAGGAAGGGCACTGGCTCGATCGACGGCAGACCGTTACGGCGCTGGCGGTCGGATTGCTGGCATTCAGTTTCCAGCTTTTCGTGGAGTTTCATTTCAAGATCGCCGCGCTGGCCCTGGCCTGCGCGACCATCGCGGGGATGGTGGTTGGCCGGCGGTGGGCCGGACCTGCCGCAGTTGTCGCGACCCCGGCAATGCGAGCGGTATCCGGGGCGGCAGCGGTGGCTGTCGGGATTGTCGTAGCTTTCGCGATCATTCCCCTGCTTCAGGCGGAGGCGTTGCGATATGGGGCGCGGCAGGCCATCGATGAGATTGTGACGAGTGGCGCCGAGCTTGATCAGGAGTTGATCGAGCATGCCCGGGGGGAGTTCGAAGCGGCAGTCCGGCTCTGGCCCTGCCATGCACAGGCGTGGGCGGATCTGGCTGACGCACGGATCCGGTCGGGGGGAGGCGGATATCAGGATAACGTTGCCATTGGGAAGGATGCAGAATCGGCAGCCGATGCGGCGATCCGGCTGTGCCCGGTTCATTATGAATTCTGGGTTCGCCGGGGCGTGTCTCGTGACATGCAGGGCCGCTGGTACGAGGCGGGCGACGATTTTATTCGGGCCATCGGTCTGGCGCCCGCGAACAGCCTGGCGTGGTATCAGCAGGCCTATCATTTGAGCCGGATACCGAACCAACGAGCGATGGCTATGGCGGCGGCGGCGTTCAGTTTGCGTCTTGACCCGGGAAATCGCTCGGCGCTAGCCTTGTGCCAGCAGTTGGCGATTATACCCAAGGCGCCGTAGCGCGTCACTCCATGTATCTCCGATTCTTGTCCTGGTTTTGCGTTTGCGTTCTGGCGTTGGCATTGCCCGTCAGCGCGCAGACAACGGCGGCGCCGGCTGGCGGTGCAATGCCCCCGGGCGTCGTACTTGTCGCAAGGGTGTCCGGCACGGTTACGATGGTGAACCAGGGCGTGCAGACGCCGCTCAATGTTGATGACCAGATTCCGCAGTCGGCGACGGTCATTACGGGCCAGGAAGCAGCATCGAGTGTGGTGCTGGTCTTCTCAAATGGCGCCACGACGCAGTTGGGAGCGGACACAGAACTGGTGATTCAGGAATTTTTGCAGGATCCGTTCGCCAGCACCATCCGGGTGGCGGAATTGACCGAGGAGCCCAGCGCGTCGCGTACGACACTGCGGTTGAATCGTGGTGAGCTGGTGGGCAACGTGAAGAAGCTTCAGCACAGCCGGGGCTCGTCGTTTACGGTGCAGACGCCGGTGGGTGCCGCCGGCATTCGTGGAACGACCTTCCGAATTGTATTCCGGCCATCCGGCACGGGCCAGGCATTTTTCCAGCTGAGCACGGCAGAGGGGAATGTGGGATTTGCCCAGGGCCAGGGTGGTGGGGCGGAGCCGGGCGGCGGTGGAGCTGGCCCGACAACGGGGACTGATCCGAATGCGGGCGGCGGCGGAGCCGGAGGTCAGGGCGATGCTCGGGGTGGGGCAACCCCGCCTGGTGGAGGCACCCCGACCGCGAGTGGCGTGGTCGATGTTGCGGTGCCGCAGGGACAGGAAATTACCGTCACGGTCACTGTGACGACGAATGCGCAGGGACAGGTGACTGCCGTGGTGGCGCCGACAGTCACCAGCACCGCGCCGATTCCTCCTGCGACGATGGCCCTGGTCACCCAGGCTGCGCAGCAGATTGCCGTTGCGACCCAGCAGGCGACGTTCACCTCACCAGCGCCTACTCCGTCAGGAGGAACCACGGGCGGAGGTGGCGAAGGATCTACCGGCGGAGGATCGACCACCGGGAGCACGACCGGATCGACGACTGGATCGACGACCGGGTCCACCGGCGGCGGTGACACCGGCGGCTCCACGACGGGAGGGGGCACCACGGGAGGCGGCACCACCGGATCGACCTCTGGGAACACAGGTGGCACGCCGTCCGGCGGGAACACCCCCGCGGCCAATCCCGCCCCGAATCCACCCACCAACAATCCGCCGCCCCCGACGCCTCCACCCCCGCGCGTCACGGTTGGTGACGGCGGCTGAGCCGGGTGCCTGACAGTCGCGAATCCCGCCCGCTGGGCGGGATTTCTGCTTTCGTTCCCAAGGCGTGGAACGTAGCCTGCGGTCGATGCCTCCGTCCAAGAAGGCGAAGTCGCTCTCGTACCTTCGCTGGCTCCTGTTGCTGCCGATTCCCGTCCTCTGGTGCGTGGCCAACCACTCCGGTTGGCTGGCATTTCTCGAAAAGCGTGCGATCGACTGGCGCTTCGAGTTTCGCGGCGAGATCGAGGCGCCGGTCAAGGTGGTGTATGTCAATGTCGACACGCTGTCGCTCAACACCATCGGCGGCTGGCCCTGGAGCCGGGGCTATTTCGCCCGGGTGGCGGAAGCGTTGATCAAGGAGGGCCGCGCGAGGGCGGTCGGCTTCGACTTCGTGTTCTCCGATGCGGGCATCGCCGAATCGGTGGATATCCGTAAGCTGGTTACGGGGAACGCGGAATTCGGCCGGTTCCTGATGACGCAGCCGCCGGTCGTGCTGGCCGCCGCCTATGCGGGGCAGAAGTTCCTCGATGTGAACGGGCGGGAGCGGGAGCGGATCCTGCCGATTGTCGCGACGGACCCGCGCCGGCTGGAGGAGATGGAGCCGCCGGAGATGCCGTCGTTCGAGACGAGCCCGGATCCGTCCAAGCCCCGTCCCTACACTCCGCCCGTCGCGATCGGGCTCATCGACACGATCAGCAGCGAGACCCGGCTCGTCCCGGCCTGGGCGCCCAGCAATGTGCGCCGGACCTTCTACCACATGTCGCTGGAGCTGGCGCGGCTCTACTGGGGGCTGCCCCGGGATGCGATCGCGATTGAGGACGATCGCGCGGTGTTCAAGCGCGCCGACGGCAGCGTGCAGGCGAGCGTGCCGCTCCTCCACGGGCAGCTGCTGGAGGTGAACTGGTTCACGCCCTGGTACTCGCACTACAACGCCCACGCGGAATTCTCGGACGTCTTCCTGTATGCCGAGGCGCTCCATTCCGCCGATCCGGAGGAACAGCGGATCGCCCGCGAATATTTCGCGCAGGATGAATTCAAGGATGCGGTCGTGCTGATTGGGCCGGTCGATCCGCTCCTGCAGGACATCGCACCCACGTCGCTCGATCCCCAGGCGGTTCCCAAGGTGAGCGTCCATGGCAACCTGGTGAAGACGATCGTCGCCGGGAAGTTCCTCTCCCGGCTGTCCGAGACCTCGAACAACCTGATCATCCTCGGGCTGACGCTGGTGGTGGCGACGCTGTCGCTTGCCGGCGGCGCCCGCGCGCTCTTCGCCAAGCTGATGGCGGTGCTGGCGCTCGGCATCTACGTCGTCCTCACCCTGCGCATTTTCGAGGTGAGCCACCTGGTGCTGCCCTTCACGGCGCCCCTGGGTGCCGCGCTGACGACGAGTTTCGCCGGGCTCATCTGGCAGGTGGTGGAGGAGCAGAAGGCGAAGGGCCGGATCAAGGGGATGTTCGGCGCCTATGTGTCGCCGCAACTCGTCGAAAAAATGGTCGAGGCCAAGGACGACCCGCAGCTGGGCGGCCATGACGCGGAAATCACCGCCTACTTTTCCGACATCCAGTCGTTTTCATCCTTCTCCGAGAAACTCGGCTCCGGCCCGCTGGTGGAATTGATGAACGAGTATCTCACCGCCTGCACGGACATCGTCCAGGCCGAGGGCGGCACGCTCGACAAGTACATCGGCGACGCCGTGGTCGCGATGTTCGGGGCGCCGATTCCGCTGCCGGACCATGCCTATCGCGCCTGTGTGGCCACCCAGCGGGTGCACCTGAAGCTGGCGGAACTGCGCACCAAATGGGCGTCGGAAGGCGACAAATGGCCGCAGATCGTCTGGCGGATGCAGTCGCGGATCGGGCTGAACTCGGGCGTCTGCATGATTGGCAACATGGGCAGCCGGACCCGTTTCAATTATACGATGATGGGCGACAACGTGAACCTCGCCGCGCGGATGGAGTCCGGCGCCAAGCAGTATGGCGTCTACACGATGGTCACCGAGGCGACGAAGCACGCCTGTGAACAGCACGGGAAGGACACGCTGGTCTTTCGATATCTCGAAAAGATCGTGGTCAAGGGGCGGACGATTCCCGTGCCGATTTACGAGATTGTCGGGCTGCGGGAGCACGTGAGCGATCAGACCCGGGCCTGTCTCGCCCGTTTCGAGCAGGGGATCGCCTGCTATCTCGCGCAGGACTGGGATGGAGCCGAGGCGCACTTCAAGGCCAGCGTTGAACTCGAGCCAAACCAGCCGGGCAAGACGCCGGGAGTGGAAGGGAATCCTTCGCTCACCCTGTTGAGCCGCTGCCAGTACATGCGCGAGCATCCGCCGGGTGCGGGCTGGGACGGCACCTACGTGATGAAGGAGAAGTAGCCCCTGTGGCCCATCGCCGTCGTCGAGACGAAAACCGAAGTCCTCGCCGTCCTCGTGCCACTGGGCCTGGCCCGGCCCTACGAGCAGCCTTTTGCGCTCGGTCCGCCTCGGCCGGAGGTCGCCGTCCTCGTCGACGCCGTCTCCGGCGAACTCCACGCCCTCGACCCGCCGGACTTCTCGCCCGGGCTGCCGTATCCCCGGCCGCGTGATGAGCCGATCCGGTTCCGCGCCGACGTGATGGAGCCGGGAGAATCCATAAAGCAGATCGGCTTCGAACTGCCGCCTGCCCCGCAGGTCGCACCCGCGGACGCCGGGCAGGGCGAGCTGTCCGGCGAGGACTATACTCAGCCCGATTCCGCCGACAGTGAACCGGTGTTCTGGAGCGCGAGCGGCGGGCAAGGCTTCCCGACCGACGACTCCGTCCAGCCCGACGCGCCGGATTGCGCCGACTGAAACCTGCGGGTTGACTGGGGTCCGGGCGGCGCTTTGGCTGAGGGAGCCGTGAAACCCGCGAAATGCTCGCTCCCTGCCGTTCGCCGTGCGGCGCGCCCCGGCGCCGGTTCGTCGAGGCTGCTGCCAACTGGCCGTCGCGCGCTCCGATGAGACGGCTTTTCGATTTGGGGGTCGCAACATCTCATTCACGAACCGGATCAGCCACCGAACGACCGGCGTGTGGCAACCCTTCCACACTGCCATCCAGATGCGAAACTCGCACGCGATCTCCATCCGTGGCTGCGAGATTCGCGGCGCAGTTTTCCCCTATGACAACGTCCTCTTCGACGAGGGCACCGGGACGGTGGTTCCCCGGCGCATCTTCACCCGATTGGATGTCAGATAATGCCCACTGCAGATGAGTTAGGTAGCGAAAATAGTGGGCCGGGGGGCTCACCTCTTCCACCGCGATCTTTTGACGCACGGCTCGGACTGGTCGCCGGTTTTGCCGGAGCAGCGCGGCGCGCCAGTAGAGACCCCCTCCTCTGACGCGCCGCGCTCCTCAGACCGACTGCCCCACCTGTCCAACCGACGGGGCCCAACTCGTACCCATTGATGAAATACTTTGCGCACGGATTCTCGCATTCAGCGCGCACTGCTATCCCAGCGCTCCTGCTGCTCGCTTCGACGTCGTTGGTCGCCAACGCCTCTTTCCCAGCTGGGACGCCAGTGTCGCGCTTCATCCTCGGGCAAAACTACTGGTATCAGCCGCCAGATTCGATCTACCCCACCATCAGGGAGAGCGGGGTGACGATGGTTCGCATCGGCGGCCACCAGCCTGACCTAGCCGTGCTCTTGAGCGACGAACAGATCCTCAAGCAGGTGGACAACATCCAGGGCATCGGGGCCGAGCCACTCATCCAGGTCTCCCGCAGCACCGCGATTGACGCGGTGGCGCGCGCCGCCGCGACGGTGCACTACATAAACGTCGTGCATGGGCGCGGTGTGAGATACTGGTCCATCGGCAATGAGCCGGATCTTCGTGGTCCTTACGGCTCGCCCATGAGCGAGACCGATCTGGCGATCAACGTCGGGAACTACACGCGGGCCATCTCCTATGCGATGCATGACGTCGATCCGACGATCCATATCAGCGCCCTGGACATGGCCTCGTATAGCAGCACGAAATTCAACTCCCTGCTCGGCGGCGACGCGGATATCACCGGCAAGGACGACAAGGGTCGCTACTATGTCGATGGGATCAACTTCCACCGCTATCCCTTCGCCTCCACGATGACACGCGCCGGAGTGTTGAGCGAAATGCACGGCGGTTTCGAGAAAGCCGTGGGATTGGTCATCCGTCGCATCGCCTACGCCAACGCGCTGCACGGCCGCGTGGGGCCGGACGCCCTCGACTGGGGCCTGACCGAGTTCAACATCTCCTATAGCAACCCACCCACGACGATCAACAATCCCGCGGGTCTGGGTGTCTCCTCCTTTCTCAACGGGCAGTTCTTCGCCGAATACTACCGCGTCGGCATGAGGCACGGCGCGGCAAGGATGAACACTTGGAGCATGCGCGAAGGCGGCGGCGCCGGCGCCGCTGGCGACCTCGGCTACCTCGGAGGCAACTGGGCTGCGCCCATCAAGCGCTCCAGCTACTACCACATGCAGATGATGGCCGACTACCTCATCCCCGGTGGCTATCTGCCGGCCACATCGACGTCTTTCACCCTGGCCGTGATCAGCACAAGCACCGTCGCCCAGTCGCAGCTCTCCGTGATGCTTCTCAATGAGGACGCCACCGGCAGCCAAAGCTTCACCATTCGCATGAACGATGAGGCCGTGATCGGAACCGGAACAAAGATCAACGTGCCTGCCGGGCTGGCCAGGGAGTACAGCGGCACGATCGACAACCAGACGACCGTCGTCCTGCTCTTCGACACCGCCGGCACACTGACCAACCGCATCACGTATTCACTTGATAGATATACCGAGAACCTGGCGCCCCTGGTCGAGGTGATGGCACCCTCGTTCACGCAACAGCCGGTCTCGACCTCTGTTGTCTATGGCAGTCCGGCCACGTTCACCGTGGCCCTTGGCGGCATGCCCGCGCCGACGCTGCAATGGCGCAAAGGCGGAGTGCCCATCGCAGGTGCCACGACGAATACGCTCACGCTGGCCGCGGTGGACTTCGAGGATGCCGGTTCCTACGACTGCGTCGCGACCAACGCCAACAGCGCGGTCGCGAGCGTCGCGGCCACGCTCACCGTGACGCCGCCACCAGCGCCGACAATCGCCACACAGCCGGCTGCACTGACCTCCCGCACAGGGTCCGGCGCCTTCTTTGCAGTCCACGCCACCGGCGTGGCGCTGACCTATCAATGGAAGAAGGACGGTGCGATCATCGGCGGCGCCACCGGCTCCACTCTCTTTCTTCCCTCCGTCACCGTGGATGACGCAGGCAACTATACGGTGGAGGTCACAAATTCCACCAGCACGGTGGCGAGCACCAGCGCCGCGCTCACCGTCAGCGCCACCGGGTCTGCCCGCCTGGTCAATCTCTCAGCCCGTGCCCAGGTGGGCGCAGGTGACAACAAGCTCATCCCTGGCTTCGTCATTACCGGGGGCGGCAGCAAGTCGCTCCTCATCCGCGCGATCGGCCCGACGTTGGGCGCGTTCGGCGTCACAGGGACATTGCCCGACCCGCTCGTCTCGGTCTATGCCAACGGCGTCTCACAGGGCAGCAACGACGACTGGACCCAGGCAAGCGATCCGGCCGCACTGGAGGCGGCACGCGTGCAGGCCGGCGCATTTGCACTGGTCGCAGGATCAAAGGACTCCTCTCTGCTAGCGGCCATTCCCGCCACCGGCGCGAACAACACAGCTGTGACTTCGGGTATCGGCGACACAACGGGCGTCGCTTTGGTCGAACTCTTCGATCTCGATGCAGCGTCCTCGCCGGCACGATTGGTCAACATCTCCGCCCGTGCGCCGGTGGGCGTCGGCAGCGACCTGCTCGTGCCTGGATTCGTCATCAACGGCGACGTAGGCCTGACGCTGCTCATCCGCGGCGTCGGACCGACACTCGGGAGATTTGGCGTGAGCGGGGTGCTGGCCGATCCGGAGATGACCCTGTTCCGCAGCCTGCCCGACAACCAATCCGAGATCGTGACCAGCAATGACGACTGGGAGGACAACGCCAACACCGCATTGATCGTCACGACGACGACTGCGGTGGGCGGCTTCCCCCTCGATCCAGGCGGTGCAGATTCCGTCCTTCTCGTCACGCTCAAGCCGGGCATCTACACGGTGCTGGTCGCAGGCAAAGGCGCCACGACCGGTGTGGCGTTGGTGGAACTCTACGTCGTCGGACAGTGACCAGCAGGAATATCCACACGAACGCCGTGTTCGCCAGCCTCCTCTCCGCTGCCCCGCATCACGGCGCCGAGCCTGTCGCGGAGGTCGTTCCCTCCGGGTTGGCTGCCCGGCGGCTTTGGCCCCGCAAACGCGCCACCCGCCCTTACTTCAGCAGCATGTCCTTGACCGTCCGTCCGGCCGGGATCATCGGCAGCACGTGTTCGGTGTAGGGGACGATGACGTCGAGGACGAACGGGCCGTCGTGATCGAGCATCTCCTGAATCGCGGCGCGCAGTTCGCTCTTTTTCAGGACGCGCCGCCCCTTGACGCCGAAGCCTTCGGCGATCTTCACGAAATCGGGATAAAGTGCATCCGGATTGTCGGGGCTGCCCACGTTGCTTTCGTCGCCGAGGATCGTATTGCCGCGCACACTCCCATAGAAGCGATCCTCCCACTGCACCACCATCCCGAGATGCTGGTTGTTCAGGATCATCGCCTTCGCGGCGATCTGCTCGATCCGTGCGGTGGCGAGTTCCTGGATGTTCATCATGAACGAGCCATCGCCATCGATGTCGATCACCTGCTTGTCGGGCCGTGCGACCTTGGCGCCGAGCGCGGCGGGATATCCGAAACCCATCGCGCCGAGCCCGAGTGAGCTGATGTAGCGTCGCGGCTCGCTGAACCGGTAGAACTGCGCCGCCCACATCTGGTGCTGGCCCACGCCGGTGGCAATAATCGCATCGCCCTTCGTCAGCTCGTAAAGCACCTGCACGGCCTCCTGCGGTTGGATGTGCTTGCTCGGCTCGAAGCGGAACGGGTGCTCGGTCTTCCACTTCGCGATTTGCTGGTGCCACTCCTGCATCGGCGGCGGCGTGTATTTGGCCGCCTTGGCCAGCGTGTTGAGCCGGCCGAGCGCGTGCTTCACATCGCTCACGATCGGCAGGAGCACCCGCTTGTTCTTGTTGTGCTCCGAGGCATCGATGTCGATGTGGACGATCCGGGCATGCGCGGCGAATTTGCCGGTGTCCCCCGTGATCCGATCGTCGAAGCGGGCGCCGACCACCATCAGGAGATCGCACTGATCGACGGCCCAATTGCCGTAGGCGGAACCGTGCATGCCGAACCACTGCATCGAAAGCGGATGGGTTTCGGGAAACCCGCCGACACCCATCAGCGTGGTGGCAACCGGGATGTTGCCCCGCTCGGCGAACTCCTTCAGTTCGCGCTCCGCCTCCGCCGAGATGATTCCGCCGCCGGCGTAGAGCACCGGCTTGGTGGCTTCGGAAAGCAGGCCAAGGACGTGTTTCAGCTGATCATCTGTTGCATGCTGCGAGGCGGCCGCGTACGTGTTCCGAAATTCGACCGCACTCGGAAACGCCGGCTGGAACTTTGCCTGCTGCACATCCTTGGGAATGTCGATCACGACCGGTCCCGGCCGGCCGCTCTTCGCCAGGTGAAACGCCTCCTTGAAGATCCGCGGTAGTTCCTTCGCGTCCAGCACGAGATAGGAATGCTTCACGATCGGCAGCGTCATCCCGTAGAAATCGGTCTCCTGAAAGGCCATCTTCCCGATGTACTTCGAGAACACTTGGCCCGTGATGGCCACCAGGGGGATGGAATCCATGAAGGCGTCGGCGATCGCCGAGACGAGATTGGTTGCACCAGGGCCACTGGTCGCCATGCAGACGCCGACCTTGCCGGAGACGCGCGCGTAACCTTCGGCGGCAAACGAGCCGCCCTGCTCGTGGCGCGGCAGGATCACCCGGATCTTGTCGGTCCGGGCGAGCGCCTGGTGCAGTTCCTGCGAGGCCCCGCCGGGATAAGCGAAAACCACGTCCACTCCCTCGCGGATCAGGCACTCGACGACGCAGTCGGCGCCCTTCATTTCGCGGCCAATGGCGGGCTTGGGCTGGGCGACGGAAGTGGTGGAATCTTTTTTCATGGGCAGAGTGCTTGAAACGAAAAGCCGCCAAGGAGAAAGGCCGCGCCGGGGCTAGGCAAGCCTTCGGAGATTTGAATTGGCGGCCAATGGCGTCCCGCCCACGTTGGCGGGATGTTGAAGCTGCTCTTCATCGGCGACATCGTGGGCCGGCCGGGCCGCGAAATCATTGCCGAGAAGCTCCCGCGGTACCGGACCGAGCAGGCGATCGATTTTGTCATTGCGAATGGCGAAAATGCCGCCGCCGGCGCCGGCATCACCGGTGCCATCGCGCGTTCGCTGCTCGGGTGCGGCATCGATGCGATCACCCTGGGGGATCACGTGTGGGACCAGCGCGGTTGGGAGAATGAGATCGGCGAAATCGAACGGGTCTGCCGGCCCGCCAACCTGGCCCGCGCCTGCCCCGGCTGGGATCATCTCATCATCGAGGCCCGCGGGTTCCGGCTCGGGATATTCACCGTCTTGGGGCGGAGCTTCATGGGCTTGAAAGCCGACTGCCCGTTCCAGGCTGCGGATCGGATGATCGAGCAACTGCGCGCGCAGACGGATGCCATCATCGTCGAGATTCACGCCGAGGCCACTTCGGAAAAGATTGCCCTCGGCTGGCATCTCGACGGGCGGGTCACCGCCGTGTTGGGCACGCATACGCATGTGCCCACGGCCGATGCGACGATTTTGCCGAAAGGCACGGCGTTCATTTGCGACGTGGGCATGACGGGCCCCTACGCCAGCGTGCTGGGTCGGGAGGTGCGTCCGGTCGTGGCCCGGTTCCTGGACGGGATGCCGCGGCGATTCGAGGTGGCGACGGAGGATGTGCGGATTTCCGCGGCCCTGGTCGAGATTGGGGCGTCCATGGCCCACGCCCAGAAGATCCAATTGGTGACCATTATCCGTTAGGAGTCTGCCGGACTGAGGCGGATCGTTCTGAAAGGGGGCGCACCGAGAGTTGGGCAGGCTAATCTTAATCGTTCTCTTTCTCTCGGATCGGGAACGAGCCTTTCGAGATTTGAGAACACGATCACGAGGAACGAGAACGGCAAAAGGAGGGATGGACAGGGGCGCGGCCATTTGTTCTCGTCGGCGGTTCCAAAGCACAAACCTCGCGCGATGCCCATGGCTGCCACTCCCTCTTCCGATCCGAAATCCAAAGGCGACGATCGCAACGTCGTGCCCACTGGAGATGGGGCCATCTCCTTTGAGGACAAGGTGCACGTCTTTTGGAAGGAAAACCGGCAATTGGTGCTGGGGGTTTGTGTCGCCGTTGCCCTGATCATCGTTGGCAAAGGGATCTGGAATCACCTGCAGCGGCAGAAGGAGCAGGGAATCGAGCAGGAGTATGCCGCCGCCACCACGTCGGAGCAGCTTCGAGCCTTTGCCGCGAGTCATGAAGGTCACACGCTGGGTGCAATCGCCGAACTTCGACTGGCCGATGAGGCCTATGCCGCGGGGAAGTCGGCCGATGCCATTGCCGGCTATGGCAAGGTCATCGCCGAGCTCGAGGAAGGCCCGCTGGCGGCCAGGGCGCGACTCGGCCAGGCACTCGCGAAACTGCAGGCCGGGCAGACGGCGGAGGGCGCCGCCGATCTGCGGACGGTGGCCGGCGATGCCGGCGAGCTGAAGGCCGTCCGCGTCGAGGCCATGTACCATCTTGCGAGTCTCGCCTCCGCCAACGGCGATGCGGCCGAGGTCCAGAAACTTTCCGAACAGTTGATGCAGCTGGATCCGTCCAGCCCCTGGGTGCAGCGGACGATGATGCTGCGGGCTAGCCTGCCGGCGCCGGCCGCCCCGGCTGCCGAAGCCGCTACCCCAGCGCCGCCCGGCGACGCCAGCCAGGATCAGGGGCCGAAGATCGATCTGAAGCTGCCCGGCAAGTGAGGCGCCAGCAGGCTGTCGGTGTTGTGGCTGCTCGACTTGAAGGCGCCGAGAGTGAGGGCGTATCATCCGACATCCTGCTAAACAAGAATGCCGCGGGGGCATTTTTGGAGAGGCCTTGGAGTGCGCGAGGCTCTCGTTGGATCCAACGCGCACGCCATGCCGGGAACCGCAGCGGTGGCCGGCGACGCGGCTACACCGTCCGAATCGCCCGCTGCTTCGGATCGTAGATCGTCTTCCGGCCGGACTGGTACGACAGGGTGGCCATCAACACCGCGACGCCGTGCTGGAAGCCGGCATCGATGGAAGCATGCGGGGTTTCCCCACTTCTCATGCATTGCAGCCAGTTGAGGAAGTGATCCGGCCGCTCGATCGGGGTGACCACCGTCTCGCCCCGGATGGTGCCGTCGCGCTTGGGGCCGCCGTCCGCGCTGTAGGCCGGTGCATTCCAGTTGTCCAGCTTGAGGACGCCCTTGTCGCCGAAGAATTTGCGGGTGTTGCCCGACGAGTTCCCGAAGGCGTTCGAGCTCGTGACCATGAAGCCCTCCGGATACATCCAGGTGGCAATGACGGTGTCCGGCGCGGTAAACTTGTGTTCATCCTTCCAATACGTGGTCCCGCCCATCGACATGCAGGATTCGGGGAAGGTCGAGCCCATCACGTAGTTCATCGTGTCGATGAAGTGCGCCCCCCACTGGGCGACCGGCCCCTGGGAAAATTCCCAGTAACCATACCAGGCCTCGTACTGCGACGGGTTGAACGGCCGCATCGGCCGGTCGCCGAGGAATTCCTTCCAATCGACATCCTCCTGCTTCACGTCGCGGCCAAGATACTGGTACCAGTATGGCCGCTGGGAATTTCGCACTTCCTCGATCCGCGTGATCTTCCCAATGGCACCGGTCTGGAGGAACTCCCGCGCGCCCACGATCCCGGGAAAGCTGCGCAGCTGCGTGCCCACCTGGACGATCGTGCCGGCCTTTTTCACGGCATCGACGGCCCGGACGAGCGCGGCCATCTCGGTGGCCAGCGGCTTCTCCACGTAGATATGCTTCCGCGCCCTGGCGGCCGCCTCGAGGTGCAGCGTGTGGAGATGATCGGGCGAGGAGATCATCACGGCGTCGACCTCGTCCATCGCGAGCAGGTCACGGTAGGAGACGAACTGCTTCGGCTCACGTCCGTACCATTCCTTCGCCATCGCCGCGGCTTGCTCGCGATGAATCCTCCACGGATCGCAGACGGCGATCACCTCGAAGTTGGTTTCCGCGACATGCTTCTGGATTCCCTCCATGTGGGCGGTGCGACCGCGATTGCCGCAGCCGATGATGCCGATTCGGATCCGATCGTTGGCGCCGATTGCACGCCGCCGCTCGGCGGCCGAGAGATGGCGCGGAACCGAACCGGCCACCGCGGTGACGGCGGCCAGCCCGGCGGTGGACTTGATGAAGTCACGACGGCGCAGCGGGGAGTCTGGAGTGGAGGTGTGCATGTTCGAAAGCCTGGGGGTGAAGTTGGCAGGTTTTGCGGTCCGAGCGAAGCGAAGAATCAGGGCGCTGGCTCAGAAAGGGCATGACGAAGGGAAGTGAAGGCCGCCGGCCGGTTCGCATTCATCGAGTGCTGCGCCTGGGCGGACGGTGGTAGCGCCGGTTTCCCACCGGCGAAATGCAATGCGCCTACATGTCGATTCGAGGCGTATCGCATTTCATTTGGAACGACGCCCGCGCCGGCGGCACGATAAGAGGGAGCGGTTTTCGAACGAGTTTCGCCGGTCTGAAACGCGGCGCTACCGGCAAAGCATTCCGATCGCCTCAGATCCCGAGCACCATGATGGCCGCGCCGGAAACGGCCACGGCGCAACCGGCGAGCACATCCGCATGATGCGTGTACCGGCCGAGCTCCACCAGCCGGAGCCCGTAGTGCCCCAGCGTGACCACCGCGATCATGGCGCCGAGTGTGCAGACCGTGAAAATGCCGGTCACCACCAACGCCGCCATCCAACCGCTTTGCAGTCCGGGCACGATCAGCAGGGGGATCAACGGTTCGCAGGGACCGAGGACAAAGACAATGAACAGTCCCCAGGTGCCGAGCAGCCGCTGGGCATCGCCCACGTTGTGCACGTGAGGCCGATTCCGCCGGGCCCAACTCCAGGCAGCGTAGGTGCATCCGAAGATGATGAGCGCCCAGGCCGCGAGCTCGCCCCGGATCGATTCGAGCCAAACCATGCTTCCCACCGCACTGCCAATCGCGATTCCGACCGCCGCCACGGCCATCGACGAAGCGACGTGGGCGAATCCGCACAGGATCGTCAGTCGCAGGGTGCGGCCAAGGCTCCAGCCTTGGGCGCGGCCGATGGCAATGAAGGGCAGCGTGTGATCAACGCCGACGACCGTGTGCAGCAACCCAATCCCGGCCGCGGTCGCCGCCAGCATTTGGAGGCTCTCCGAGATCATCGGACGCCTCCCGTCAGCGCGCTGCGAAAGACTTCCTGCACGGATACGCCGGCCCGCGCGGCGGCCTCCCGGCACGACTCGTACTCCGGCATCACCCGGACGGCGCCGCTGGGCAGCGTGACCCGCTTCGCGGCAATCTCACCGAACGTGGTGGGCACGACCAACGGATCGCGCGGCAGCATCAACCGCTGGACGGTCATCAGGCGGACGCCGATCGTGCTGGTGTGGGTGAGGATGAGCTCGGCAAGTTCCGTGGCCTGCTGTGGCTCGGCCAGGACCTCCAGCTGATGGGCGGGCCGGCCCTTTTTCATGATGACCGGATGGATCAATGCGTCGCGTGCCCCGGCCCGCAGCAGGAGCTCGATCAGGTCGGCTCCAAGCATTTCACCGGTGGAGTCATCGATATTGGCAAAGATGGCGCAGACTTCGTCGCGGACCAGCGGGCCGCGGGAAATCGCGGAAGTTTCCGCCAGCCGCAAGCGCAACACGTTCGGGCGGCCCGGTGGGTTCCTGGTGCCGCCACCGAGCGCGGATGCCGTGGTGACCAAGGTGGGGATCGAAAACTTTGGCTGCAATTCGTGGAGGATGAGCGCCCCCGTCGGCGTGGTCCATTCCCCGGTCAGATCGCCGACCGTCGTGGGCATTTGCTGCAGGAGCTTTTCCGTGGCAGGCGCCGGCACGGGCAGCAGCCCGTGCGCGGTGCGGACGGAGCCGCTGCCCAGGCAGATCGGCGTGGAATAGGTCTCGGTGATTTTCAGCCGTTCGATGCAGAGCGCCGCGGCGACAATGTCCACGATCGAATCGATGGCGCCCACCTCGTGAAAGTGCACCTGTTCGACCGGGATGCCATGGGCGGCCGCCTCGACGGCGCCGAGCCGCTCGAACATCCGCAAGGCCCGATCGCGGACCGGCGGCTCGAGATCCGCGCGCCGAATCATCTCCTGAATCGTCGCCAGGGAGCGATGCTCGTGGTGATGTCCATGGGTTCCGCCGTGATGCCCGTGATGAGCATGCTCGTCTCCACCATGTTCGTGGCCGTGCTCTTCTCCATGCTCATGGCTGTGGGGCGCGTCGTGCTCATGAGGATGATCCTCGTCGTGGTCATGAGGCTCGCCGTGCTCATGCGAATGGCCATGGGAATGCCCGTGCCCATGGTGGTCCTCATGGCCGTGATCGTGGTCATGCCCGTGATGAGGGTCATGCCCGTGATCGTGCTCGTGGCCATGGTGATGGTCGTGCTCATGCTCCGCGCCATGGCCGTGCGAATGGGGCTGCGCCCGCGGCGGGTAATAGGCATGGTCCTGGACTGTATCCGCGGGGCTGTCACCCTCGGTGACCAGGAAATGCCGGCATTGCAGCGTGGAGCGCACGACGTTGCTGAACCGGCAGCGAACGTCGGGCAGCCCGAGCCGTCCCGGCAGGGCGATCACCTCGGCCTCGCAACCCGCCAATGGGGCCGCCGCCGCGACAAACATGTCACCGCTGATGCCGTTCAGCGCTTCGATCAACAAGACCCGCATGGTTGAGCTCCCTGGGTTTACTGAGGTTCAGAATCCGGCGCGCCGCCATGGCCGCGCCGCAGCCATTGTCGATGTTCATCACGCACACGCCCGAGGCGCAGCTCGCCAGCATGGCATGCAGCGCGGCGCGCCCGCCTTCCGCGACGCCGTAGCCGACGCTGGTCGGCACCGCGATCAGCGGTTGGGGCATGAGGCCGGCGACAACCGAGGGCAGGGCGCCCTCGAACCCGGCGCAGCAGATCAGCACCGTGCACTGGGCGAGCGACTGGCGGTGCGCGAGCAGCCGATGCATGCCCGCCACCCCGCAGTCGCCGAACTCCCGGGTCTCGCAACCGAGGAACCGGAGGGTGATCAACGCCTCCCGGGCCACGGGCGCATCGGAGGTGCCGGCATAAATTACGCCGACGATCCCGGGAAGCGCAGCCGGTTCGCGGCGGACGCAGAGGAACGTCCGCGACACCGGGTCGTATTCGCCCTCGAGTCCGGCAACCTGGGCGGGAGTGCAGCGGGTGATCAGAAGGCTGGCCTGCTGCTGCTTGAAACGCGCCGCAACATCGGCGAGCTGGGCCGGGCTTTTGTGCTGCCCATAGACGATTTCCGGAAGCCCGATCCGGTTGCTGCGTTCAAAATCGAGATCGATGTCGTTCACGGGGGTGGGGGGGGCTGGCTGGCCACGACCGCCTGCAGCTGGCCGTTCGTCAAGGCCTGGTTCAACTTGCCCGATTTGAACCCCTCGGGATCGACCGAGACGGATTCAAACCCAAGCCGCAGGCACAGCGCGTGCAGCTCCGGCAGCCGGGCGGCGAGGTCCTCGAACCGGTCGGGTGGCACCTCGATGACGGCGCGCAGGCCAAAATGACGGACGCGCCCGATCGGGAATCCATTCTGCTGCAGCCAGGACTCCGCCGACTCGATTTGGGCCAGCTTCTCGAGCGTGACGGGCTCTCCGTACGGAATCCGCGAGCTCATGCAGGGGCTGGCTGGCTTGTCCCATACGGCCAGGCCATGCTGCTGGGCGAGCGCACGGATGACCGTCTTGCCGATCCCGCATTCCAGCAGCGGGTGCCGCACCTCGGACTCGGCCGCCGCCTGCAGCCCGGGCCGATAATCACCCTGGTCATCCAGATTCGCGCCGCTGCAGATCCACGCCTTGCTGGCGGCCTCAGCCAGCGTGCGGCCGAGGGTCTCGTAGAGCGTGCTTTTGCAAAAATAGCATCGATTGAACGGATTGCTGGCGTAATTGGGATTATCGAGTTCGGCCGTGAGGAGCTCCCGCATGACGATGTCATGTTGCCGGCAAAACTCCCGGGCCGAGGCCAGGTCCTGACGTTTGAGGCTGGGTGAATCTGCCGTCCAAGCCGTGGCGCGATCGCGACCGAGACAGCGGCGGGCCCAGAAGGCCACGAGAGCGGAGTCGACCCCCCCGGAAAACGCCACGGCTGCCGCCGGGCAATCCTGGAACCAACGATCCAGCCGCCGGGCCGCCTCCGCAACATCGCTCGCCGCCGGCAGCGGCTCGCGCACCGGACCGCGATTGAGGTGGCCGGCAGGCGGGCCGCCGTCAACTGGGGTCCGGGAACCGGCGCGGGGTTGCGGATCGGTTAATTCGCTCACGAGGCGGAAAGACAGACCGGCGCCGGACGCGCCGTCAACGAACGAGTTTCACCTTGCGCCGCGGCCTCTCGCCACCGGACGCCGGCACTGCCGGGGCCGCGTTGGCGGGGACGGCCCGCAGCGATGGCAGTCTCAGTTCCGGACGACGCTGGCTTCCTCGTATACCCCCAGGTGCCGATACCGCTGGTAACGGGTTTCGAGCAGCTTTTCCGTCTTCAAACCGCGCAGGTTCGCGAGGTGCTTCTGCACGACATATTTCAATGCGCTTGCCGCCTGGGCGGGGTCATTATGGGCACCGCCGAGGGGTTCGGGAATCACCTCGTCGACCACGCCGAGCTTCTCGAGATGATCGGCACTGAGCTTGAGCGCCTCGGCGGCGCGAGGCGCGGCCGCACTGTCCTTCCACAGGATTGCCGCGCAGCCCTCGGGGGAAATGACCGAATAGTAGCTGTTTTCGAAGATCAGCACGCGATCGGTGACGCCGATGCCAAGCGCACCGCCTGAGCCACCTTCGCCGATCACAATCGAGATGGTCGGCGTCCCAAGCATCGCCATTTCGCGGAGATTGGTGGCGATCGCCTCGGAAACGTGGCGCGCCTCGGACTCGACCCCGGGAAACGCCCCCGGGGTGTCGATGAACGAGAGCACCGGCAGGTGGAATTTTTCCGCCATGCGCATCAAGCGCAGCGCCTTGCGGTAGCCTTCCGGTTGGGGCATGCCGAAATTGCGCAACATGCGTTCCTTCGGGTCACGGCCCTTCTGCTGCGCGACAATCATCACCGCCTCGCCATTGAAGAACGCCGGTCCGCCAACGATCGCCCGATCGTCGTTATATTGCCGATCCCCGTGGAGCTCCTGGAAATCCTCGCAAATCGCGTCGACGTAATCCAGGGCGTAGGGCCGCTTCGGATGGCGGGCGATTTGTACCCTCTGCCAGGGCGTCAGGTTGGAATAAATCTCCCGCTGCATCGCCTCGATCTTGCGCTCGATGACGCCGGTCTCGGCCGTCAAATCGACGTTCATCTCGATGGAACGCTGGCGCAATTCGTCGAGCTGCTTCGCCAGCTCCCGCAACGGCTTTTCGAATTCCAACGCGTAAACCGGGCTTTCCATAAGACGGCGAGGGTACGGATGGCGCCGCGGCCCTGTCAACGGGGCGGCGCGCCGGGACCGCCGTGGTGCGGCTTGCCCGGAAAATTCACCCTCGCCGGCGAGGTGCTCCCACGCCCTGTCGGATGGATGCCGGACAGGTAGCACCGGTCTCTGACCGGCAGGCGCCAGTCGGAGACTGGCGCTACGGCGTGCAGCCGCGGCCAGCGAGTGTTCTACTGTCTGACTCTCCGAATGAACAAACCAACATGTTTGTCTCTTCGGAAAGTCAGGCGGCGAGTTTGAGGTGGCGCAAGGTATGGTTCATTTGCTGCTGGAGGGCGCGGTAATGCTCGTCGATGGGT
>WYBX01000054.1 GCA_011525695.1 Verrucomicrobiia bacterium | reverse complement strand
GTAGTTTGCCGACGGTTCGGTTGTATCGGGTTTTTGTTTTTCATCCCCTGCCTTGTGGCAGGTCTAACCCGTGCAGCCGAACCGCTTTTCTCCCTCCGGTTTCACAAATTTCTGTGGGACGACAGTGCACGATTTTGTAGAATGCAGGGGCGACGGCGAACATCCGCGACGAGGGCGTCGCGGCTCCAACGAATGGGTTTCGGAGCAGGATCATTATCCGCGACGAGGGCATCGCGGATCCAACGAATGGACTTCGGATCGTTATCCACAACGGGAGGGTCGCGGCTCGAGCAGGCGATGAACTGAAATTCTCGGAAATGCGCACAAAGTGGAATGCTATCTCGGATTCAGGTCTCGAACCAGGACAGCGGCACTCGGATCAGGCAGGTGGACATCCGGCCCTTGATGACTTCGGCATGATCGGATTGGCGGACCGCAATCCATGCTTCCGATCCGTGATAAAGAACCGCGGGGTAATCGGTGTTGCGGGTGGGATCGTGCACCAGGATCTTGCGCCGGGCATGCGGCCAGGAACGGCCACCATCCGTGCTGACGCATGCCAGCAGGGTGTGCCGGTGTCCGTTCATTGGCGCGCGGGCATCGTAATTCGGGGTCCACACCAGCAGGAGGTTGCCGGAGCCGGGAATCCGCGAGAGATGGGCGGGTGCGTTGGGACTCGGCACCTCCATCGTTCGCGGGGCTGACCAGGTTTCCCCGCGGTCCGCGGACTCGCAGCAAAACTGCGTGCCCATCGCGGTCCGCATGGTCATCAGCAGCGAACCGTCAGCGCGTTCGACGACGCCCGGCTCGTTGCAGCCAGACTCCATGAAACTCCCATCAGGCCAGGAGACTTTTGGAACTTCGATGGCCGCGCCTGTGCGCCAGGTGGCACCGAGATCGTCCGACCACGCGACCCAGATTTTGCGGTAATGCGAATTGAAGTCGTCACCGCCGTGACAGGGCGCGACCAGCCGGCCGTCCTCGAGCACGGCAAAACGATCGTGGCAGCCGGTCCTGTAACCGCCCTCAGCCACGATCACCGGATCCGACCAGGTTGCGCCTTCGTCGGACGAGACGATGAAGCGACGCGATGCCACCCGGGTGCTTTGCCGATGGCTGTAAAGCATCCCGATCCGGCCGTCGGGCATCCGCCGCAGGGCGGGCGACATGGCATTCAGGCCGTCGGGCGGTGCGGGCACGAGCACACGTTCGGGCGTCAGCTTCCGCCCCTGCGTGTCCAATTGCAGGGCGACGATCTCGCCGAAGTCGTTGTCGCGTTCGATGGCGGAATTGCCGCCGTACCGCACGGCACGTTCCTCGCGCAGTCGGGCGTAGCCGGGGTCGCTGGGCCCGGTGTGCCGGCCATACGCCAGCAGGACGCTGCCGTTGGCGAGCATGACCATGCTGGCCTCGCTGCGCCGGGAATGAGCGGCATCGGCGGGTGCGAGCGCCTCGAGCGGAAACGCATGGATCGGGTTCGCGGGCACGGTCTCCACAAGTTTCGTATCCGGACCTGGCGACAACGCTGCACCGGAGGTTTCTTTGTGGTGCCACTCGTCGAGTGACGCGGGTCAGTTTACCTCGAATTGCTCGACCGTGTGGTTTTCGATCCAGTCCCAATCCAATTCAACGCCGAGGCCGGAACCTTTCGGTGGATGGAGCCAGCCTTTTTCGTCGATATCGAGCGGGCGACCCTTGAGCCCAAAGCGGTAGATGGGGTGGATGACCTCGGCATAACCACCGTTGCGGGCCGCCAGGTTGCAGTGCAGGTTCGCGACGTCCAGCAGCGGCGTGGCCATGGTGTGAACCTCGAGCCGCATGCCGTGGAGTTCGGCGAGTCGGAATGCCTTCATCAGCCCGGTGATGCCGGCCTTCAGGTAAACGTCGCCCCGTGCGAGGTCGTAAGCCTGCACGCGGATCTGTTCGGCGAGCTCGTCGAGCGTGACGGTTTCGCCGCCGAGAATCGGTGTTTTCAGCTCGTCGGCGAGCCGGCGGAGCAGACCGGTTTGCCGATCGGGAATCGGCTCCTCGAGCCAGACGAAGTTCAATTCGTCGAGCACGCGGCCGACCTTCAGCGCATCGTTATAGTCGTAGAGCGCATTCAGGTCCTGCATCAGCGGGTAATCCGGCCCGACCGCCTCCCGCGTGGCTCGGATGCAGGGGATATCGCGTGCCGGGTCGTTCCAGAAGTGGCACTTGAACCCCTGAAAACCCCGCGCCTTCATCTCGCGCGCCTCCTCGTAGGCTCGTTCGGGCGTGGGATGAAACGACCAGCCGGTGCAGTAGCCGGGAACCGCATCGCGCGCGCGGCCGAGCAGCTCATGGATGGGGGCGCCGCGGACCTTGCCGAGAATGTCCCACAATGCCACATCCATCATGCCCGCCATCGCATCGCTGAGTGCATAGAGGTCGCGGTTGGCCCGGCGAAGCAGCAGCCAAAGGCGCTCAATCTCGAGTGGATTCTCGCCGCGGAGTTTCGGCCAGAACACGTCGCGCACCAGGCAGGCGATGGCGCGGCCGTCGCCCTGGTTGCCATAGCCCATCGTGTAACCCTCGATTCCCTCATCGGTGCGGAGTGTCACGAGCGGGTAATGCCAGGTCGCCGGGCGTTTGGGTGGCAGACCCTCGCTGCCATAACGGGGGGCGGCATCGATGGCGAGTTGGCGAATGTTCAAGCCGCAGAGTTTCATGGGCAGGAAGGGACGAAGGGACTACGGAATCAGGGACCAGGGACTAGGGGCCAGGGAGCAGGGACTAGGGACCAAGGGTCCAAGGGACTTTCTGAAAACCTGACCGGTTCATATCATCTTTCGGATTTCAACGAAGCTAGTAGCCGAGCGAACGGTCGACGAGATTGAGCAGCGGTTCGCCGGCGACATAGTGACGGAGGTTTTCCGCGAGCAGATCGGTCATGAGATCGTCATAGCGCGGCGTGATGCCGGCGACGTGGGGGGAAAGGATGACATTATCCAGGGCCCAAAGCGGGCTGTCGGCTCCCAGCGGTTCGCGGGCAAACACGTCGAGCGCGGCGCCGGCGATCCAGCGTTCACGAAGCGCACGGGCCAGCGCGGCTTCGTCGACCAGATCGCCGCGCGCGATGTTGATCAGGAAGGCGTCGCCGCGCATGAGCCGCAATTGCGCTTCGCCGATCAGCCCGCGGTTGGCGGCAGTGGAGGCGGAGGCCAGCACGACGTATTCGGCTTCCGGTAACATCGAATCCAGTTCGGAGGGGGCAGCGATGCGTTCCGGAATGACGCCGTCGGGATCCCCGGTGCCGGCAATGAGATACCCGGTATCGGCGCGACGCGACGGGTCGCGCTTCACTGCCAATACGCGCATGCCGAGCGCGTGGCATTGCCGTCCGATCTCCCGCCCGATGCTGCCGTAGCCGATGATGAGCACGGTGGCGCCGCGCAAGTCGCGGCCGGGAAACTGCTCAAAGTTATTCCTGGGCGAGATGGGCCACTGTGAGCGGCGCTGGAAGGCAAGGAAACCGATGAAATCGCGCGCCAGGGCGATCATCATTCCGGTGACATACTCCGCGATGGTGGGTCCATGGATGCCGCTCGCGGTTGTGATCGCGACGTGGTCCGCCTTCCAGACAGGCGTATCAACGACAGTGTTGATGCCCGCGCTGCGGCTTTGAAGCCAGCGGAGATTGGGCAAACCAGCGAGTGATTCAGGGGCAAAGCTGGAAAACAGGACTTCCACCTCCGGTGAAAGCTGCAGTTGCAACTCGGCGCGATTGCCGGCCGGCCGGAGGTGGACAACCAGGCGGGGGGAGACTGCGCGAAGCCGGGCAACATGCTGCTCGGAGAGGCTGCGCGCGCAGACGACGTGAATGGGACGGCCGGTGCTCATGAATGGAGCGCGCCCCGGATGGCCCGGACCGCGGCGGCAGTATCCGGCTCCGACAATGTTGGGATTCGGGTGCCTTGGTTGAGGTCGGCCACGACGACGCCCAAATCCAGCGGCGTGTCCTGCAACTCGGGAATCAGATGGAGATGCAGGTGCGCGCTGCGCTTGCCGTCGCCAATCACTGCCACGCGGCCGGGCGAGTGCAGTCGCTCGAGCACGGCGGCAAGGCGGCCGATCAAGTCCCCGATCCCGGCCAACTGGGGGTCGCGAAAATCGGACGTGCGGGCATGGTGCTGCTTGAGAATCAGGGTGAGGTGTCCCGGCCCCAGCGGGCGGCGATTGATGGCCACGACGGCGACCGGTGTTTCCAGGACGAGATTGGGCAGCTTGGTCGCCAGATCGCCGCTCGCAAGCAGCCCGCAGAATTTGCAGTCACTCACTATGGGGAAAGGATGGACTGTGGTTGATGGTTGCCACGAAGGGCGGTGAAGAAGCTGGTGGGCAGCACCATCACGTATTGCTGGTCGTATTGCTTTCCGCCGACGCGGGCACCGGCCCAATAGCCGATGTATGTGAGGCCGGAATCAAAGAAGATCGAGGGGTAGCAAACCCGGTCGGGGCCGAAGCCACTTTGGGGAGCCGCATCGTTGGGCGGGATGGTGATGATCTCACGATAATCGCCCCAGGTGTGTCCGCCATCCGTGCTGACGGCGGACGCGAGCGTCAGGCGCTGGCCCAGCATGGTGTTGGCATTGGTCACCCCCTGGCTGTTCCAGATGACGAGCAGGTCGTCGCTATCGGGCAGGCGCGCGACATAGGCCGGCGACTCGGGCGACAACAGCGGGCTCGGCACCGGTTTGGTCCAGGTTTCTCCGCGATCGCGCGACTCGCTCCAATACAAGCGGCCGGCAGAGGTGCGCCCAATCATGAACAGCGAACCGTCGCCCCGTTCCGCGACCGCCACCTCGTGGAAGTTGGACTTGTATCGCCCTCGATAGTTCGGGGCGAGGTCGTTGACCTCGAGCCAGCGGGTTCCGAGCTTCCAGTTCCGACCATTGTCATCGGACCACGCCACCTTGGTGGCGACATCGTCGGACCGGCCCTCGGCAAATCCGCGGTTGCAGTGCAGCGGCTGAATCAGCCGGCCGGAGGAATGGACCAGCAACCGGTCGTGGGCGCTTGTCCAGTAACCGCTGGGCGGAGAGACGAGGATCTCGGCCGACCACGTTTTGCCCTCGTCCGACGAGTAGCGGAAGATCTTGTCGGCGTTGGTGAGTGAACGGATCCAGTTCTTACGATCCCACTGGTCGACAGGCTTGGTGTTGATCCGTTGGTAGGTCGCTCCCAGTTCGCCATTGGGCAGCCGGCGAATCGCGACGTGCGAGGCATTGATGCCGGTGTTGCTTTCGAACAACACGGCCGGCGGGCTCCAGGTCCGCCCGCCGTCGCGCGATTTCACCTGGGCGATGACTGTCCGGGCGTAGTGCGCGTGCCACTGGCTCATGTCCTTTTCACCGAACCGCAGGTTGAAGGCATGCAGCAGCGTGCCGTCCGTGAGCTTGACGGTGCTGCCTTCGGACTGGAACGGGTGGTCGTCCGTGGCCGGACCGACCACGACCCCGCGGAGACCGCCCAATTTCCATGAGACCGGATCGAAGGCGGCGAGAGGAGCGGTCAGCAAGGCGAGCAGGGCGAGGAACGCTGGACCATGGGAAGAGCGAAGGATTGAAAGCGGCATCGGGAAGGGGGTGTGGTTGCAGAGTGAGAAAGGGAGCCCGGTTCGGCGAGATGAGAGGTTGGAATTCCGGTTGCGTTGTTAGCACGTAAAGTACATTCGAGCCCGATGGAACCAGCTCAGCGGCGCGGCCTCATCGAGGGTGCGATGGAGAGCATCGGGGTTCGCCAGATCTACTGGTCAACCGAGTTGGCGCATCCGGGCAAGGGGGGCATGGCGTCGCTGGGCGGTGATTACATGCGCCTGGTTCTGGTCCTGCAGGGACGCCGGCACGTTCGGATCGTTCACGACGGGCAGCCGCGATCCGTTGCGCTCGCAGCGGGAGAATGCATCGTCGTGGGGCCGCATGCCTGGCTGGTCACGGAGCCGACGGAGCCGTTTGTCTCTATCGGTGCCGTGTTCGAGGCCCGTAATCCACGCTTCGTGCTTGCCCGACAGGAGTATCGCGAGCGAGCCGGTCGGAACATTGGGCCTCGGACGGAGGTGGAGATCGTACCGGGACTCTGCGACGATACGACCATGCTGCTGGCGGGAGCACTGTTGGGAAGCCGCGTGCCAGCGGCTGCCGACCTGTACCACCGTCGGCTGGCGGAAACCCTGTTCCTGCGGCTGGCGCGTTTCCAGCCCGCCACCGGACGCGGCGGGCCGGGCAAGGCCGATGTCACCTATGGCGCAGCGGAACACTTTGTGCGCGAGAACTTCAGCCGGCCGATCGATCGGCGGCAGGTGGCCCGTCACCTGCGGATCAGTCCCAGCCATGTGACCAGGCTGTTCCTGAAGTTCTCCGGCGAAAGCTTTGGCGGATTCCTCCTGCGGATCCGGCTCGAAAGCGCCCGCAGCCTGCTGCGCGACGTTCGCCTGACGGTATCGGAAGTCGCTTATCTCGCCGGCTTCACCAGTGCCAACTATTTCGTGCGGGCGTACCGGAGCCGCTACGGGGTGACGCCGGGTCGGGATCGGCACGGTGGCGGCGGGTTGGGTGCGGCAACCCGGCCGGCAGGCTGACGATCGGCTGGGAATGCGGCTCCAACGAATGGGATTTGGATCGTCATCCGCGACGGGGGCGCCGCAGCTCCAGCGGATTTTTGCGATGGTTTTTCGAACGTGGAGGGCCGTGCTCCACCGCGGCCGCAATTTCCATACGGCATCGGCAAGTCGGGATCGCCAGCACGCCGGCTAGCTGCATGCTGGGTGTCCTCCACTCGTCATGCTCTATCGTACCCTCGGCGCCACGGGATTGCGCGTTTCGGTGCTCGGGCTTGGCACCGGGACGCGGTTCGGCGATCCGCGCCAGAATTCCGCCGCGGATGCCGCACGCCTCGTCCGCGCGGCGCTTGATTTCGGAATCAACTATATCGATACCGCTGCGATTTATGGAGAGGCTGAAGCGCAACTGGGAGCCGCACTGGCCGGGGTGTCACGGGAGCGGTTCATCATCGCAACGAAATTCTGGCCGGTGGACGCCGGGCTCCAGCCGATCACGCCCGCGGAGTTGCGAGCCTCGGTGAACCGAAGTCTGCAGCGTCTCCGAGTGGAGACGATCGACGTGCTGCAAATCCACGGGCTGCGCCCGGCCTGGTTGGGCCCGGTGATGGACCGGCTCGGCCCGGAACTGGCAGCGCTGCGCGAACAGGGGAGATACCGGTTTCTCGGGGTGTCCGAGACCATCGTCGATGATTCGCTTCACGAGATGGTGCCCCACGCGGCAGCGGACGGCCGGTTTGCTTCCGCGCTCATCGGTTACAATCCGCTCAGCCCCTGGGCGGAACTTTCGGCGCTGCCGGCGTGCGAGCAGAGCGGGATGGGAGTGATTGCGATGGTCGCCGTCGGCCGCGCATTGCGGGATCCGGCGATGCTGGAGCGGCTGGTTCGGGAGGCGCGTGAGCGCGGAGAGCCGGGTGTGGCCGACCTGCCGCGGAAGGATCCCCTCGGCTGGTTACGTGACGCGGCGGGCGGTTCGATGGCGGCGGCGGGCCTGCGGTTCGCGGCATCGCACTCCGCGGTTGCGACCGTGCTGGCCGGCACTCTTGACGTGGAACATTTGCGGGAGAACGTCACCGCCGCGTGCAGGCCGCCGCTCCCTGAAGAGGTGCGGGCCCGGGTGCGTCGGGTGTTCCTTAACACCGACGCGGCGTATTGGCGGTCGGGTGACGTTTGAGATTCACTTCCGCACCCACGACGACTCGCCGGCCGTGACCGGATCCCGGTCGCCGGAGGTGGGCGGTTCGTCGAAGGGCAGCTGGCCTACTTCGTCGATCGCCTGCTGATTGGGCGCCCCCACGGTGCGGCCGATTTCGGCTCCTTGGGCGACGAGGGTATCCTGCAGTTTGGCGACGGCAACCTGCCGCACGGAGACACCGGCCTTCACCGCGAGCGCGGCCACGGTGCCAACGGCCTGGCCCTGGCCCATGCAGATGGGAATGACCCGGGTGGACGCGATGGCTTCGTGCGTGGCCGAAATGCATTTGCCGGCCATGAGGAGGCTGTCCACATCGCGCGCAATCAGGCTGCGGAGCGGAATCGTGTAGGCGCGGACATTGTGCGAATCCACCCAGGTTCCCGCGGGGCGATGGATGTCGATGTGGTAGCCGCCCATGCTCACGGCATCGTCGAAGACGCGGCCGGCGATGAGGTCGTCGGCGGTCAGCAGGTAATCGCCCATGATCCGGCGGCTCTCGCGAATGCCGAGCATCGGCGCGATCTCGCGCAGGTGCGATTGCTCGAAGCCGGGTACGTATTTCCGGAAAAAGTTCACGAGCACCGGAATCTGCTCGTAGATCTTGCTGTAGGCATCCGTGACGCTTCGGGTATCGATCGGGTTGAGTCCGAGCACGCGGGTCATCACGACCAGGTATTCATCGGGATGATGCAGTTTGACGCCCACGACCCGGGACTGCGGCACATCGAAATCGCCGGCGGCTCGCGCCCGCTCGATCAATTTCGCGTAGCCGCCACAGACGATGACCGCCATGCGATCGATCCGCCGCATCATCTTCGCCCGGATCTCGGGATAGGGTGTAATCCACTCGCGGTAATTGATCGCCGGATCCTTGCAGCCGGCGATGAAGCCGTCCCGGCTGACGCCGCCCAGCTTGAAGACCAGCGTCGGCGCCTGGACGAGGCCATCGGCGGTCCGGCCTTTTTCCCATTTCACTCCGCCCCGCGCCGCAACGTCCCCGTCGCCGCTGCAATCGATGGTGACATCCGCCTCGATGCGCTGGCGGCCCGACTTGTTCTCGGCGATGACGCCACCGATGCGATCCCCCTCGCGAATCGTGTCCACCACCTGCGTGTGCAGCAGGAGCCGGACGCCGGCTTCCCGCATGAGCTGCATGAGGAGAATCTTCCACCAATGCGAATCGATGCTGATGCCGGACGCGCATTTGGGGTCGAAGACATGCTCGCTGGCCGCACCCATGGCCTGGAGCCGCTGGCAGAATTCCAAGGGCATGCCCTTGACGATCAGCCGGTAGTCCCGGTCATGAAAGCCGAGCCACGGCAGCGTGGCAGAAATGCCGCCGAGGAAACCATGATATTCGACCAGCAGGGTATCGGCTCCATTGCGGGCGGCGGCCAGCGCGGCGGTGAGCCCGGCGGCGCCGGAGCCGATGACGAGGACCTGGGTGCGGAGGGTCTGCGCGGGAGTGGACATGGACGGAGTAGTAGAATGGTAACTGCGGCTGGTCTAAAGGGCTCCCAGGATGACCGCTCCCAGACCCCCGGTAAACGCCGCGATTGATTCATTCGTAGCACAGATGTAACGTGTTTTCATGAACCCCAGACGGGATGACTCCGACGCATTCCTGGAGGGACGACCCCCTCGAAGGGCTCGGGGCCGTGCGCCTGTCGAACCGGCTCCGTGTCGTCCACAAACCCAATGTGACATTCATTACTGTGCAGCTCATCGGTCTCAATGGCCGTGACGGAGCACGGCCCTCCATGTACGAAGTTCGGAACGTTGCAGCCGTGACGGAGCACGGCCCTCCATGTACGAAGTTCGGAACGTTGCAGCCGTGACGGAGCCCGGCGCTCCATGAACTCGTTTCTGATTCCATGATTCGAAGATCCATTCCTGGAGGGACAACCTCCGTGTCGTCCTCACAAGCCTTCATGGCACGGATTGACGGCGTGCTTTCCGCGGGAGGCGTTGGAGTGGTGGCGCGGGCGGTGCGGCCGGGACACGCCGGCATCCCGCGAGATGCTTCGCTGATGGAGCGTCCGCGGCTGATGGTCTGTCTCGAGGGCAGGGCGAAGTACGAATTGATGGGGGAATCAGGTCCGACCAGCGTCAACCTCGACGCGCGGGACGGGCTCTTTGTGGCTCCGGGGCGCTGGGTGCGGGCGCGGCCGCGCGAGCCGTATGTGTTAATGGGCGTCGTTTTCTATGCCGCCTCGACCCGCTTTTATCTGATGCGCGGGGTGGCAAGCCGGGACGGCCGGGCCTTGGCGCCGGTGGAGAATCATGTGGTTCAGTCCGGGATCTCCGAGGACGGCCGGGTGCTGGCGAGACTGCTGGCCGGCGAAGCGCCACCGGGGCTGGCGGAGCGGTTTTATCATCATGCCTTCGAATGCCTATTCTTCCTGGCGCGCGGGCTGCTCGTGAATGTGGGTGACAGCGACCCGGCGGGGGGGAAGGCGCGGTTCACCTGGCATGCGGCCTGCAACTTCATCGAGGAGAACCTGCACCGGACACTGAGCCGGAAGGATGTGGCGCGGCACCTGTGCATTCATCCCAACCACCTTTCGCGTTTGTTCGCGGAGTTTGGCCGGGAGACTTTCACGGAACATCTGCAGGCGCGGCGGCTGGAACGGGCGCGGCTGCTGCTGGAGGAGCCGCAGTTGAACATTGCCGAGGTGGCGCGGCTGAGCGGGTTCGCCAGCGCGAATTATTTCACGCGGGTGTTTCGCCAAGCCACGGGAAATACGCCCACCGGGACGGGCCGTGTCGTCCGGAAAGCCGGATGAGAGACAACGTCTGCGCATCACTGTGGGATTTCGCATCCATTCGCGCCGATTCGCGGTTGTCCACTGAATTGGTTGGGCGGAAACTACAGCCGCCAGGCTTCGCCGAAGTAAAATGTGTCGGCGTCCTTCAGTTCGAGGTTGTGGTGACTGTAGTAGGATCGCGAAGTATCCATTCGCAGCCACTGGAGTTCGACTCCCTGCCGCTGAAGTTCGCGCTGGAAGTCGGCGAGATGGGCGGGAGTGTTGCGGACCTGGCGCGGGGACAACCGGCGCTCGAGGCAGAACGCCGCCAGGGCGCCGGCGGATTCGCCAATGTTCCACTCGGTGGGATGGACCCGGAACGCGCCGTTGGTCACGTGGGTGACGCCGAGGTTCTTGCAGGCGGGAAGGAGGTTTTCCACGCGCACGGGGATGAGCGCACCGAGCGGAATCTGCTGCAGCCAGTGCTTGCCGTGCATCACCTCGGTGATGCTCGGCTGGCCCGGGGCGGTGGCCTTGTGGATGTCGACCCGGTAGCCGCTCAGCCCGACGCTATCGGGATACAGGACGGGACCGTGTTCATTGCCGGGAAGGTCGGTGCGAAAATGTTGTTCGAGGACCGTGAATTCGGCCTTGATCCGGCGTGACTCGCGGATGTAAGGCGCCTGGGCGAGGCCGTCGTTGGTGCCGAGGAAATCGCCGCGCGGCCGGAGTCCGGGATAGCCCGGCTTGCCGGTGGCGGGATTTGGCGCCGCCGTCTGCAACCAGTAGATCGTGCTGAGGCTGAGCTGCCGGGCGGACGCGAGATGCTTCCTGCGCTCCTCCGGACTGACGCCGCACAGGACGCCGAGGTGATACTCGTTGATCGGCCAGATGGCGACGGTGACATCGCTGGGAAAGGCTCCCGGTGCGAAGTTTTCCCGGCACAGCATGCGCCTGAAGTTCCACGTGCTGGCGGTGTAGGCGCCGGGCTTGACCGGACGCCGCAAGTGATCGTGCTTCACGCCGAACAGATCCGGCAGAGTGAACTTGGGAAAATCGCCGCGGTGGCTCCGGGCGTTGAGCCAGAAATCGTAGTCGCGGGGCATTTCGATCACGTGCTCCTCGCCGGGGAAGTGATCGAGGGCGAACACATGGGTGAAGACCATCTGTTCATGCGGTTGGGCGGGGCCCTTCACGGCAAGCGGCTCGCCGGTCTCGGCCTGCGACTCCGCGCCGATTACGGATTCGATGCCTCCCAGTTCGAGCAGATCACCCAGCTCGGTGGCGTCGAGTACATACGGAGCCGTCAGCGTCCGCTGCACATTCGATTCCTCATCAAGCACCGTCACGGCCCGCACGCGGTCGCCCTGCATCGCGACGGCCACGGGCCGATGGCGCGGGAGCACGGTGACCCGGCCGGCTGAAAGGTGTGGGGCCAGTAACTCGTGGAGGACGGCCAGGCCGACGCGTGGTTCGAAACAGAGCTTGCTGACCCAGCCCGCGCCGGGATTCAGGAACGGATCGGCGCGGGCGGCGGCGGTGAGTGGGTAATGGCGCCGGTAATACGCGCGCACGCCTGCCCGGAAATCGGCGTAACTCCGGGTGCGGCCGTAACGCTCGCTCCACGGGTGCTCATCCAGCGGAATCGCCTGGGTCGTGGCCTGCCCTCCAATCCAGTTGGTCTCTTCGGTAAGAACCACCTTCCGCCCCATCCGGGCAACGGCCAGCGCGGCGGCGACACCGCCGAGACTGCCGCCGATAATCAGGACGTCCGACGCGAGCTCGCGGCCCAGTTCGTTCCTCCCGGCACTCGGTGCCGATGCGGCCCGGGTCAGCGTCAGCGGAGCGGCCGCCGTGGCCGAGAGCGCTGCGGCGGACTTGAGGAAGGAACGGCGGGAAAGTCTTCTCGTGGGCAGGGGGTTCATCGTGAAGGTGAGTGCTTACAGGCGCCAGGCCTCGCCGAAGTAGTAGGTGTCGGCGTCCTTCAGTTCCTGCTTGTGGTGGCTGAAGTGGGATCGACCCGTCTCGCGGAAGCCGGCGGGCCAGTCGAGTTCGACGCCGAGGCGCACGAGTTCGCGCTGGAAGTCGGCGAGATGGACGGCGGTGTTTCGGACCTGCCGCGGCTGGAGCCGGCGTTCCAGGCAGAATGCGGCGAGGGTGCCGGCGGCCTCGCCGATGTTCCACTCCGACGGGTGGAGCCGAAAGGTTCCATTGGTGACGGACGTGACGCCAAGGTTCTTGCAGCCGGGAAGGAGATTCTCGACCCGCACGGGGATCAGTGCGCCGAGCGGGATCTGCTGCACCCAGTGCTTGCCGTGATTGCTCGCGGTCATGCTCCCGCGCGCGCCTTGCTTCGCCGGCTTGTGGATATCGATGCGGTACCCGCTGAGACCAACACTGTCGTGGAACTTTACCGGGCCGTCTTTCGCGAGTGGCTGGTCGTTGCGGAAATGGTTTTCGAGGACGGTGAACTCGGCCCGGATCCGGCGGGATTCGCGGATGTACGGGTACTGGGCAAGGCCGTCTGCCGTGCCGAGGGCGTCACCGCGGAGCCGCAACTCCGGATAGCCGGAGCGGCCGGTGGCGGGATCGGGCGCCTCGGTCTGGAGCCAGTAGATCCCGCTCAGCGTGAGTGCCCTGGCTTCGGCCAGGCTGCGGCGGCGTTCCTCCGGCGAAACGCCGAGAAGCACGCCTTCGCGGTACTCGTTGACCCACATGACGGACGTGAGGTCGCTCGGGATCGCGCCGGGCGCGAAATTGCCGGCGCAGAGCAGGCGGCGAAAATTCCAGGGGCTGACCGCATAGGCGCCGGGCACCGCCGGCCTGCCGTAGTGATCGTGTGCGATTCCGAAAAGATCCGGCAGCTGCGCGTTGGTCATGCCGAAGGCATCCTGGCGGACAAAGTGCGGCCGCCAGCGGTCGTAGTCCGCAGGGCGGGGGATGACGTGTTCCTCGCCGGGTCGATGGTCGAGCACCGCAATATGGGTGAATCCCATCTGATCGCGTGGGTCGGCAGCGCCCTCGAGGGCATTGTACTCGCCTGTCTCGGCCTGCGACTCGGCGCCGACCACCGATTCGATTCCGCCGAGTTCCAGCAGGTCGCCGAGCTCGGTGGCATCAATAATGAACGGCGCCACGAACGTGCAGGTGACATTGTTGGGCACGTCCAGGACGGTCACGGCACGGGCGCGGTCGCCATCCATCGCGACTGCCAGCGCGCGATGCCGCGTCAGGATGGTCACACGTCCGGCCGAGAGGTGGGGTGCCAGCATCTCGTGCAGGACGGCCAGGCCGACGCGCGGCTCGTAGGCGAGCTTGGTCACCCAGGCGGCGCCGGGGTTGAGGTAGGGGTCCTTGCGCGCAGCGGCGGAAAGCGGGTAATGCCGGCGGTAGTACGCGCGGATGCCGGCACGAAATTCCGCGTAACTGCGGGTGCGGCCGAATTTCTCGATCCACGGATGCTCGTCGAGCGGCACGCCTTGGGTCGTGGCCTGGCCGCCAATCCAGTCGGTCTCCTCGGTGAGGATGACATTCCGGCCCATCCGTGCCGCGGCGAGCGCCGCAGCGACACCGCCGAAACTACCGCCGATGATGAGGACGTCGGTCTGGAGTTCGCGGGCGGTTGACGGTCGGGAGCCGGCGCGGGACGCCGCTTGCCCACGAACGGACGGAGGAAGCGCGGTGAGGGCTGACACTGCCGCGGCACGCTGCAGGAACCGGCGACGGGAAACGGGGAACGAAGAAGGGCTCATTTGAAGGTTGGCACTCGGCACGTGGTTCACCGGAGCTGGGGCGCCGCATCCCCCACAGACCGGAGGGATATTCGAATTCTGGATCGACAGCGGATTCCTGGAGGGCCGGGCTCCGCCCCGGCCGCAAAGACGGTTCGGCTGCGCAAAACAGTTCTTCGATTCGAATTTGCGGACGACGCGGAGGTCGTCCCTCCACGTACGAACTTTGTTACGCACAAATATCCCATGTTCTCCGTTGGTTGCGCTCTACGGTCTGTCCGCATCGTTCGCATTTAAGACGATTTCCCTCGTGCTCTTGCTCGTGCTCGATCCCCCGATTACGAGCAAGATTACGAATCACGAGCACGATTTCTTCGGTTGCGGCTGCCGCGGTGTGAAATGTCCGGCGAGACCCGCACCTTGATCACGACCTTCTGCACCCGGCAGGGTGCGCCTTGAATGCACCCGGGTTTGTGTCCATCGTGAGGGAAGAAAATGGCAAAATCCCCCGGGGCCAGATGGAGTGGAGTTGAAATGGCGGGGTCGGCGAACAGGAGGTAATCCTTCGCCGGGTCGTACTCCTGAATCACCTGCAGACGGTCGGTGGCGGCGTAATGGATGATTTCCATGCCCTGGGCGATGTACTGGATGTCGGCGTAGACCCGATGGGCCTCGTACCGTTTCTCGCTGGCGGGGACGGTTTCATAGCTCTGGATGAGCGCATAGACGTCGTCGCCATCAATGTCCACCCGGCCATCAGGTGCTTCGGGTGAGAGAGCGGCGAGCCATCGCAGTCCGGCGCTGAAGCGTTGGCCGAGCTGCCCATTCAAGGAAGTGCCTTGCAAAGTATCGAGGATCATTGGAGGGAAAGATTACGAATCAGGTTGGAGCCGCGACGCCCCCGTCGCGGAGGGTTGGGCGAATGGGTTTGAACGCGGCGAGGGCGCCGCATCCGCAACCAGGATGAAGACATGCGCTTAGCGGGCTGGCGGATTGGGATTGAAGTCCGGCGCGGCGGGCGCCTCGCGCGCCGGCAGCCAGCGACGATGAGCGGCGATCACCTCGCGATGGCGTGAGTCCGTCGCGAGATTGGTCCATTCGTGGGGATCATTCTGATGATCGTAGAGTTCCTCCGTGCCATCAGCGTAATGGATATAACGCCACCGGTCGGTGCGGATGGCATGGTTGCCCGGCATCTCCGTCATGAGCGCAGGCCGGTCGCGAGGAGCGTCGGGATCGCGCAGCAGCGGCACGAGCGAAAGCCCGTCCAGGTCAGCCCGGGCCGGCAGGCCGCAGAGTTCCACGAGTGTCGGATAAAGATCGACCAGTGATACGGGACGATCGGAAATGCCTCCCGGCGTGGCGACGCCGGGTGCGACGATGACGAGCGGCACGCGATTGGCCTTCTCCCAAAGCACGAACTTGGTCCAGTGATCCTTTTCGCCGAGATGGTAGCCGTGATCGGACCAGGCGACGATGACGGTATTGTCGCGATGCGGGCTGCGCTCGAGCGCGTCGAGAATCCGCCCGAGCTGTTCGTCGGCATAGGCGGCGCCGGCGGCGTAGGCGGCAACGGCCTCGCGCCACTTTGCCTGCGGATTCGGCGACTGTTGGATCCCGCGCCACATGCGCATCCAGCGGCGCATCAATGCATGGGCGCCGGCGGGCACATCGTCGAGATCGCCAGCCTTGACGAGGGGCAACGGCATTTCGGGCCCGGGGTAGCGATCCAGGAATCGCTGGGGGGAAAAATAGGGCAAATGCGGTCGGAAAAAACCGACGGCGAGAAAGAACGGCTTGCCTGGTGGGCGGCGGAGCAACTCGACCGCAAACTTGGCGGAGCGCGTGTCCAGCATCTCCGGTTCCGGAATCACGGATGGGCCCCAGTCGAATGTCGGGGCCAGCGGCTCCCATTCGCCATCGGGTGTCCGCGCTCGGGTCAGCTGGTTGTATTTCTCCGCCGGCAGCCGATCGGTCAGGAACGGCAGGTATTCATCGAAGGAAGCGTTGTCGTGGAAGTGCGGATCGACATGGTGGAAAATCTTGCCGGCGCCAAAACTGGCATAGCCGTGCTCGCGAAAATACCGCGGCAACATCACCGTCTCAGCCATGACCTGTTTCCAATCCGAGGCGTTGGCATAGACCCCGGTCGTCGTGGGGAGTCGGCCGCTGAGCAGGGCGGTTCGGGACGGATTGCATTCGGGCGCCGCGCAGTAGGCGCGTCGAAAGGTGACTCCACGTTGGGCCAGCCGATCGAGATTGGGCATGGGGATCGGCGACGCGAGGTCGAGCAGTTGGATCCAGTCGCTGAGATCGTCGAAGCCCACGAAAAGGACATTGGGCCGCTGGCTTGTCGTCGAAGCAGCGGCAGCGAACCCACCCGAGGCCAGGATCAGCAAGCCAGCGAGAAGGGCGTGGGGAAAATGAATCGGACGCATGTTGATTCAGGTTGGAGCCGCGGGGTCCCCGCTGCGGGAAGGGTGCATTGCGAAACGACAATCAACGCGGCGGGGGCGCCGCATCCCCAGCAAGCATGACTTTGAAATAAGGTTCATTGGAGCCGCGACGCCCTCGTCGCGGTTTCAAGAGAAAATCAGTGAGTGACCTCATCCCCATGAAAATACGGGCTCGGCAGCGCGAGTTCCGCAGCGGAGATCACGTTGCTCGAAACCAGCTCAACGGCACCCGCATCAGCTGGGTCGAAGTGAGTCCCTGCAGGATTCCCTTGCCGGTGGACGTGCGCAGCGTGATCCACGCCTCGTTGCCGCGGTAGAGGAGGCTCGGATAATCCACACTGTGCTCTGGATCGTGGGCCAGCACCTTGCGATTGGCGTGCGGCCATGAAGCCCCGCCATCGCGGCTGACGCACGCCATGATCGTGTTGCGCGTGCCGAAGTTGCCGCCGCGCGCATCGAAGTCCGAGGTCCAGAGCAGCAGCAGATCGTCGCTGCCCGGCAGCCGGGAAATGTGTGCCGGCGCCACCGGGCTGATCACCTCCATGCTGCGCGGGGTTGACCACGTTGACCCCCGGTCGAAGGACTCGCTTTTGAACTGTGTACCCATCGCGGTGCGAATCGTCATGATCAGGCTGCCATCACTGCGTTCGGCGATGCCCGGCTCAATGCACCCGGACTCGACGTTATAGACGAAGCCGCGTCCTGCCGGTCCGGCGGGGGCAGTGTTGGGCGGCGGCTGTGGGCGCCGGTGCTCCGGTCCCTCGCTTTCCAGCCAGCGCACGTAGGGCAGCGTGATGGGATCGCCCAGCTGCCAAGTTCGTCCGAGATCGTCCGAGCGGCCAACGCGGACGTGCAGGTGATGCAGGTCCCAGTCCTCGGTGCAATGACAAGGTGCCAGCAGCCGGCCGGATGAATGCACGGTGAACCGGTCATGACATCCCGTCTTGTACTGGCCATCGGCGACGACGACATGCGGCGACCAGGTGCGGCCTTCGTCGGACGAGGCGGTGAAGCGGCGGGAGGCGATCTTCTGGCTTTGCCGGTAGCTGAAGAGCATGCCAATCCGGCCGTCGGGCAATCGCTGCAGGGCGGGCGACATGGCGTTGAACCCGCCCTCGGGTGGTGGGACGACGATCCGCTCCGGCGTCACCGGCCGGCCTTCGCGGTCGAGCGTGACGGCGACCAGCGGGGCGCGGTCGTTGTCGCTGCGGCCGGCGTGGCTGGCGTAGGCGGCCAGCACGGTACCGTCGTTCAACTCCACCAGGCTGGCCTCGCTCTTCCGCTTGGTCCTTTCGTCGGCCGGCGCAAAGTTGCGCAGGGGAAAGGCGTAGAAGGGACCGGCTGGCATCGCTGGTGTGGCGCCGGGTGCAGTTCCACCGCGGAGGGTGCCGAGCGCGAGGGCTGCGGGAGGCACGGCGGCCATGGTGCGAAGGAACGAGCGACGGGAACAGTGGGGAGTAGGCATGATCGAGGGGGTGGTCCAGCAAACGATGGGATTGCGCTGCGGCACGCCAAGCAGCGACGATTGGTTCCTCCAGCAAACCAGTTGGGCCGCGCGACGCCCCCGTCGCGGGAAATGCCCTCAGCGCGGGGTTCCGTTTAAGGTGAAGAGGGTGAGCCCGGCGGTCTTTTCCGGTGGCAGCCGCTTCCGCCAAAGGGCGGGCAGGTAACCGAACACCAGCAACGATATCTCGCCCGGGATCGAGACGAAGAGAAAACTCATCGGCTGATCCGTGGCGCGGCTCTGGATATAGAGCCAGATCGTGAGCAGGGTCACCAGGGACGAGATCACGAAGGCGCGCAGGATGTCGCCCGCGGTCACACGGCACGAGGTGACGCCGATTAGAAACACCATCGCCAGCAGGCCTTGGAACGATATCCAGAAGACCTGCGTTTCGACGAACGAGCCGGCAATGGCGGAGGAGGTCATTGCCATGAACAGGGCAATGAGCATTGCAAACAGTCCGATGAAAAGGATGAGCCGACGGCTCAGCCAGACCTGGCGGTGTTCATCCGCATCGGGCCTGATGAAGACCTTATAGACATCCTTGACCAGCACGGTCGCGAGGCTGTGGAACCCCGCATCGAGGGTCGACATGATGAGTCCGAGGCAAGCGGCGATGAAGAGCCCGGGGATGAAAGGAGGCAGCTCTGTCGTGACGAAGCGGAACAGCGCGGTGTCGCCGCCCAGTTTCACGCCATCAACCGGATTCTGGCCGTAGAACGCAAAGATCGCGAGGCCGATGAACCAGAGGATGAGCAGCGTGGGGAGGGTGAGAATCTGGCTGAACCAGTAGGATCGCTCCGCTGCCTTGTAGCTGGAAGTGCTGAGCAGCCGCTGGACGGCGAGCTGGTCGGAACTCGCATAGAACAATCGGTCGCTCACCGTGACGAAAAGCATCAGCCAGAGATTCAGTCGTACGAACGCGTCGACCTTGAAGAACCAGGGATCTTGCATCGCCTCGAACCCCCGGCCGTGATCGAGCGCATAGCGAACAATCCCGGCGGCGCCTCCATCGACGCGGGTGATGCATGTCCAGACGATGAATACCAGGCCGAGTACGAGAAGTCCGTATTGGACGAAGTCCGCCCAGATCAGGGCTTTCGCGCCGCCGAGATAGACGTAGATGAGCCCGATGATCCCGATGATGAGAATCGACTGCTCCAGCGGCCAGCTGGCGACGCCCTTGAGCACGAGTGCCGAGGAGTAGAGCACCAGCGCAAGGTAGAAGAGGCGGATGACCACGTAAAAGATGCTTCCGAGTGCCCGCACGCGCCGGTCGAATCGCTCCTCGAGATAGGTGAACGGCGTGAACACCCGGCTGCGGAAGAAGAATCGGATGAAGAGATAAAAGATCGCGATTCCCACGAACGGGGCGAGAAAGTAGCGCAGGGCCAGCGCGAGTCCGTGGTTGAACGCCTCTCCCGGCACGGCGACGAGCGAGTTCGTGCTCAGCAGCGTCATCAAATACGCGATGCCGACGAGCCACCACGGCATGCCTCGGTTGCCAAGCAGGTATTCTTCGGTGTTGCCGTGGGTTTCGCGCCACTTGAACCAGATGCCGATGGCAAGCATCGCAACCAGATAGAGAACGACCACCGAGGTGTCCTGCCAGATCAGCCCGAGCGCGGTGGGGGACGGACCGATGTGAGGCATCATGGCAGCTTGCAGCAGTACTCGAAGAAGCCGACATGTTCCAGGTCGTGTCGGAGCGAGTTCTCGGTTTCCGCCGTGAGTTGCCGGAGCGGCAACCGGACCGGGCCGCAGTCCACGCCGATGAGCTTCATCACCGTCTTGCCGGCGGCCAGGCCGCCGTGATGGTGGACGATCCTGATGAAGTCCCGGGCGCGGGCCTGTTCGCGCCGCGCGGTCGGCAGATCGCCACTGGCAAAGGCCTTCATCAGGCGAAGAAACAGCGGTGCGGCGAAGTTATAGGTGCTGCCGACGGCGCCGACTGCACCCAGGCTGAGCCCGGCGATCAGAATTTCGTCGCGGCCGAAAAGCATGTCATAGCGGCCGTTCGCGACCTGGCTGGCGAGTCCGTAATCCATCAGATCCTCGTGGGTGAACTTCACCCCGACGAGGTTGGGGATGTGCCCGTCGGTTTTCTGCAGGAACTCGTTCACCGGGATGGTCACTCCGGTCATCGCCGGCATGTGATAATAATAGAACGGCAGTCGCGGTGCGGCCGAGGCGACCGCCCGGCACCAGGCCACCAGTTCAGCGGCGCCAGCGGGCTTGAAGAAATTTGGCGCAATGGTCGCGATCGCATCGGCGCCGATTTCCTGGGCATGGCTGGCGAGGGCGCAACTGACACTGAGGGTGAGATGGCCGACGTGGACCACGACCTTGAGCGAGGGCGGCGCGGCTGCCCGCCAGGCCCGGGCGATTTCCTTGCGCTCCTCCAGCGTGAGGCTGTAGCCCTCGCCCGTCGTACCGCAGATAAAGGCACCCTTTACGCCGTTGTGCACCAGGAGTGCCGCCTGGCGTGGGATGACGGTCAGGTCCAGTTCGCCATTGGGCCGAAACGGAGTGTAGGGGGCGGCGACGAGGCCGGTAAGAATTGATTTCATGGGCGGCACAGGAAAATCCGCCCGCAGGTATTCTCCCGCACCCGGACCAAGACAACTCGGGTCAGGTGGTGCAAACATCGAACCTTTCGCGAACGGAGGATTTTGGTTTACACCGGCTCGGCGCCCATGCGGCGGTGCGGCCAGACTTCCGGGTTCAGGAGATGAGTCGGCAATTCGCCGCGCAGCACCTGCAGCACCTGGGTGACCGCCATCGCGTGGCTGCGACGGCGGCCTTCCCGGGTGAAGCCGGCCATGTGCGGAGTCGCCACCACTTCAGGGCACGCGAGCAGCGGATGATCCATTGCCGGCGGTTCGGGTTCCCACACGTCCAGACCGGCGCCGCCAAGTCTCCGATTGCGCAACGCGTCCAGCAGCGCGACCTCGTCGACGAGGGGCCCTCGGGCGGTGTTGATCAGGATGGCAGTTGGCCGGCAAAGGGACAATTCCGCGGCACCCAGAAGGTGGCGCGTGGCCGGCGTCGAGGGAACATGCAGGGAAATCACATCCGAGCTTTCCAGGAGGGCAGGTAATGATGGCACGCGACTGACCCCGCCGGGAAGCGTCGGCGCCGGCGGATCGAAGGCCTGCACCTCCATGCGCAAGGCCAGCGCGAGTTCGGCCACCCGGCGGCCAATGCGTCCGCAGCCGACAAGCCCGAGCCGCTTGCCGGCGAGATCGAAGCCGATAATCGATGGACCCTGCATCCATTTCCCGGCCGACATGCCCATGATGGCCGGTTGCATCCGGCGCGCCACCATCAGCATCAGCGCGATGGTAAACTCGGCCGTGGATTCGGTGGGCCCGTCAGGCGTGTTCACCGCACAGACGCCTGCGGCGGTCGCCGCGCCGAGATCGATTCGATCATAGCCGATGCCGCAGCGTGCGAGCACCTGCAGGCGGGGAGTTTTCGCGAAGAGTTCGGCGGTGCCTGCCAGTCGTGAGCCGACGATCATGGCATCCGCAATCTCAGTACCCTCCAGCGTTGCGTCGGTTCGGACCTGGAGGACGACATCATCCCGGGCGAGCAACTGGCGGGCCTCATCCACGAGGTCGATGTCAGTCCAGATATTGGAGCGGAAACGATTCATGGGTCTTGGCGCGGCCAGGGTACATTCGCCTTCCGGCCCAGTTCCTGCAACTCCGCCCAGAGCACATCCGGCACGGGAATCCCCTCTTTTCTCCGGCGCGCCGCGATCGCCAGTTCCACCGCATTCGGCAGCAGCACGCGTTCGAAACCTTCCGCCGGCTGCGAGGATTCGATCCGCCGCAACAGTGCTTCCGTGTGCCGGTGGTATTCCGAAACTGGCAGGAAAGCCTCGATGTCGATCGCGAATAGCAGCGTCGGGTTTCCCGGTCGATATTCGGCAGAGGAGGACGGCACGCTGCCGGCAAGGAGACTGGCCACGACTTCGATGAACAGCACCAGGCTGTATCCCTTGTGGCCACCGAAGGGCAGGAGGGAGCCGCCGGCATAAAAGGACTCCGGATCGGCGCTGGCCCTGCCAGCGCGATCCAACACCGCGCCCGGCGGCAGCGATTCGCGCCGCGCCCTCGCCATACCGACCTTTCCTTCAGGAATTGCCGAGGTCGAGAAATCCGCAATGAGCGGGCCCCGACCGTGCTGGACGGGCAGGCCCCACGCGAGCGGATTGGTGCCGAAGACTCGCTCGCGGCCGCCATGCGGGGCGACGGAGCCGCCGCGTCCTGCGCCGGAGGCGACGATCAGCGCAACAAACCCCGCTTGTGATATCTGTTCCGCATAATCGCCCAGCCGGCCAATATGGTTCGTGCGGCTGAGCGCCACCGCCGCGATCCCATGGGTGCGGGCCAGCTCAATCACGCGCTGAACTCCGAAGCGAGCCGTGACCTGTCCAAACCCATAGCAGCCGTCCACGACTGCCACGGAACCTCGGGCATGACGCAAGGTCGGCTGCGCGGCGGGATGCAGGGTGCCGCGGTTGATCTTGTCCACGTAGCGGCCAATCGCGAGCAGCCCATGGGAATCGTGGCCCAGCAGGCTGGCTTTGACGAGGGCGGCGGCCACGGTGGCGGCGTCGGCAGCGCTCGCGCCATAGGCGGTGAAAATGCCCGCGGTGAATGACTGCAATTCGTCGGCTTGAACAATCGGCATGTCTTCCTACTCGCTACGCGCTACTCGCTGCTCGCTACTCCATCCAAATTGTCGCAAGCATGCACGAAACAGATCGATATTAGCATAACCGGATCGTGCGGCCGGTCGCGCTCGCTTCCATGACCGCCCGGCAGATCCGCAGCGTGGAGAGCGATTCCTCAGCACCGACCTGCGGCTTTCGTCCGCCCCTGATGGATCCCGCGAAATCCTCGAGTTCCGCCGTCAGCGCCGTGGTGACCAGATAGGGGCCTTCGAACTGAATGGGCTCGGGAGGGTTTCCACCAAGACGGGCTTTATCCATATCGCTGATTGGCTGCCAGGTGCAGGCATCCTGACCCATCCGGTTGAGTTCGAGGGCACCCCTGCTGCCGAAAATGCACATCCGGCTTCGTCCAACCGAGGTGGAGTAGGTCGTATAGCTCGCATTTATTCCGCGATCGAACTCCAACGCAGCGGTGGCGGACGCGGGCGGTGCACCCGGTTCGGGAGCATGCACAAATCCGGTCACGCGCCGGGCTGGACCGAAAAGGAACTGGAGAACGTCGAAATAGTGCACCCCAAGTTCGTCGAGCTGGCCACCCGGCACGGCGGTGGCCCCCGTGCGCCAGTCGTCACCGGTCCGGAACAGGGCATGCGGGAAACCCTGCACGATGACGACCGTCGCGATTTCGCCGAGTTCTCCGGCCGCAATCATTGCCTTGACCCGGCGAATGCCGCCGGTGTGCCGCCCCTGGTGGCCCACCGCCAGCACGCGTCCTGTTTCCTCGCTGATACGGAGCATTTCCTCCGCCTCCGCGATCGTGGAGGCGATGGGCTTCTCCACAAAGACGTGCTTTCCGGCGCGCAGGGCCGCGAGGGTCTGCGGGTGATGCAGGAAGTGCGGCGTAGGCAGCACAACCGCTTCGATCTGCGGATCCGCCAGCAGGGCCTCATAGGTCGGAAACGCGCGGCCGCCGTAGCGGGCGGTGATCTCCCCGGCATTTTCGGGCCTGCGGCTGAATACGCCTGCAAATTCCAGGGCGGAGGAGTCGGCGGCGGCGTCAAGCAGTTTGCGCCCCCAGCGTCCGGGAGACACGATTGCGTAGCGAACCGGGGTTGATTCCATCGCGCCATCGCGCGCCTCCGGCGGCCGCACCGCAAGTGGCTTGTAGTGGTGCAGGGAGAAGGCCACTCCGGCGGCGACGCCGGGCTTTCGCGGATCCCCTGGGCTCGGCACGCTGTTCCGCCGGCGGGAATGCCTTGCCGGCGGCGCGCAGCGGATCCGGGGCCTTGGACCCGGGACAGGTCGGGCGTTCCGCTGCGAGCCGGCGTTCAGCGGCCGGAACTTCTGCCCGCGTCGGATTCGGCACCGGCCGCGTGGCCGAGCCGCTTGCGCAGCTCCCGGACTTCCGAGCCGAGCGTTTCTCGCATCGCGATGATATCCGCGCTGTGGATGATCAGGTTCAGTCCGCTCTCAGCCCACGTGATGATCCGGTCCAGGCTCATCCAGGAGTGGATCCCTGCCGCCACGCCGTGCGAACGCGCCCGCCGGATAATCGCCAGCACCGCTTCCTGAAACCGGGGGTGATCGTACTGCTCGGGCACGCCGAGACTGCACGAAAGATCATGTGGGCCGATCAGCACGGCATCGACACCGGGCTCCTCCAGCAACTCGTCGAGATGATCGATGGCGGGAATGCTCTCGATGTTGATTACCAGGAGCGTTTCCCGGTTCCGTGCCTCCAGGTAATCGGCAAGTCCCGGCTCGAGGACGGCTGGATCCTCCAGCGCAGCGTCGAGCCGGGCCCCCTTGATTGGCCGATACCTGACGGCACCGCGCAGGGCCCGCACCTGGGCGACGGTCTCCACATACGGCGCGACGATTCCCGCGGCACCCGCATCAAGGGCCATGCACGCCTGGTACGGGTCCGGGGATGGTATGCGCACCAGCGGGGGAAGCCCGCGCGCCTGGTAGGCCTGGCACATCCAGGAAACCTGCGCGCGATCCAGGGCGACGTGTTCGGTGTCGATGAAGACGAAATCGAGCCCGAGCGTCGCCACGGTGTCCGGCCAGCGGGGCGACGGTGAAACAATCAGCGTCCCGAACAGGCGTTCTCCGGATTTGAGTCGCGAGCCCAGGCCAAGTGTATTCATGCGCGGATTGACTACGGGTTGCCTTCGAACGGCCCACGGGCGGGGTGAAAGCGGAAACTGTACAGCTTGGTCCGGCTGCCACGGAAAACGATGCGCACCTCGCGTCCCCGCAGACTGGTGACGCTGGAGCGCCCGCGCCAGGTCACCACTGCGCCGGTGGCGTTGGTTCGCAGGGCATCGCAATCGGCCCCCGAAAATCCCGGAATCGGAGCGCCGTCCAAATTCCGCAGTTCGACCCGGAGCTCGCCCAACACCGTGGTGTCGACATTGAGCGCCAGTTCGTCGCCCGCGACGGCCACCGGCTTCAGCTCACAAACGCCGCCGTTCAGATCGAAATCGATGGAAACAAACCCATCCACGCGCTGGACATGGCGGAAGATGGCGCCGTCGGCGAGTTCCTTGCGCGCCTCAACCTCGCCATGCCGGCCACGGAATCCCGTGCCGAACTGCCAAAGCTCGTCTCCGCGGGAGATGATGCCCGGTCCAATGAATACCATGTTGGCCGCCTGGCTGTCCGCCAGTCCCAGACGGACGTAAGGACTGCGATCGTACCGGTGCCAGTGGATGCCGTCGCGGCTGCCGACCATATGGACTTCGAGCCGGCCATCGCTGATGTGCCTCTCGCGAAGAAAGAACGAGGGGAACCCGACATACCAGCGGGGATCGAGCGGATAGGTCTGGGCCGAGAGGTTGTACACATCGGTGCCAGGAGGATCGTTCTGATCGGCTTCAAGGACGGTGGGCAGCTCGTCCACGATCCGCGGCAGGTCGTCGGGCCTTGTTGGGTTGTCGCCCCGGCCGGAGCGAGCAAGCCGGATGGGTTCTGCCAGGGTTGTGGCGGTGAGACGAACCACCCGGCGGAGGCGGTTTTCCCAGCGATCCGCCAGTTTCCAGCCGCGCAGGTAGAGGACGTAACGGCCAATACGCGCATCCCAAAAGCCGACGTTCTGGGTGTCGGCGCGGAAATCGAGCAGCGCTTGCCGGTCCCGACGCCAGCGCAGCCCATCGGGCGACACGTAACGGAAGACTCCTTCGCCGTGCACGTGACCGACATAGACGTACTCTTCGCCGGGCCTGGCATGCGGGTCTCGAAAGACGGCGCCGTCGAGACTTGGCACTCCGACGAGATTGTTTTCCCGTGAACCTTCGTAATCGACGAGACCGAGGTTCGGCTTCGTCCAGTTCACCCCGTCGCGCGACTCGGCGTATGCGAGGTTGGGGCGGTTATGGGAGTCCCGACAGATGTACCACAAACGGATCACGCCCTTCTCTTCGATGACCGTGGTATACAAGCTGATCATCAAGCCCTCCCAGGGGCGGTCGGGCGTGATCACGAGCTGGCTTGTCCGGGGCGGATTCACCACGAGCCGCGCGCCTTCCAGCCGCTCCACCGCCGCCGGATCCAGGAACAGGTGCCTGGGTGACGTGGCGAAGGCACCACCAATCCCGGCTGCCAATGCCACGCCGGCCAGCAGTCGCCGAATAAACGGGTCGGCGGCAGACCTTGCTTTCATGCGGGGCGTGAATGCCGGCTCGGCTGCGCTGATTTCCGTCGCTGCCGAACCGGTGATCGGACCGCGCGGCTCAGAAGGTGCGCGTGTAGGTGAAGCGGAAATTCCGGTGTTCGCCCGGGTCGGCGAGCCGGGCCGAGCCAATCATGATATAGCGCTCGTCCGTGATGTTCTCGATGTTGAGCGAATACTTGTCCTTGCCGCGAACATACGAAATCAGGCCGTTGCCAATCGTGTAGGCGGGCAGGGCGAACTGGCGGTTGACATTGTCGCGCTGGCCGGCGCGTTCGCCGACGTAGGTGACGCCCACGCCGATGCTGAGCCCCTTGATCCGCCCGGTGCGGAAGTCGTATTTCGACCAGAACGAGGCGCTCTGATTCGGAACATTGAATTGCTCGAGCCCCACATTGCTTGGCGTGTTGTCCTTGGTGATCTCTGCCTTCTGGAACCCGGCGGCGGCAATGATCTGCCAGTCCCTGGTCAGGTTGACGCCAATGTCGAATTCGCTGCCCTTCGAGCTGATTTCACCTGTCGCGACCGAGAATCCGGGGTTGAGCACGTCCACGGTGGTCTGGTTGCGCCGGATGTTTTCAAACACCGCAAAACCGCCGAACACCCGCTTGTCGAGGAGTTCGAACTTCGCTCCGACCTCCGTCTGCTCGGCCGTGGGGGAGGGGAAGGGTATCCCCTGCACGGAACCGGCGCCCGAGGCAGGGGTGAACGACTCGTTGTAGGAGGCATAGAGCGAGATCAGGGGATTCACGCGCCACAGCAGCCCATAGCGCGGCGAAACCTTGTTCTGGTTGTTCGGGGTGGTGACGCCGGTGACAAAGCTCTTGACGCTCTGCTTCAGCTCGTCCCGCCGGACGCCCGCGATCAGTTGAAGCCGATCACCCCAGACTCCGATCTGATCCTGGATGAAGTAACTCTTCCATTCGCTGGAGGTGTAGGCGATGCGCCGGGTGGTGAGAACCTCGGAACCGATCACGGTGTTTCCGTAGACCGGATTGTAGATGTCGACCGTGCTCGGGGAAACATTGTAGCGGAAATTGCTGTCGTTGATCTCGATGTCATACATCCAGGCGCCCGCCAGCAACTGATGGTCGGTCGGTCCGAGCTTGATCTTGCCAAGCACATCCAACTCGCCGACCCACTGCTGTTCATCCCGGGGGATCAGTTGCAGAAAGCGTGGGAAGAGATTGAGGACCGGCCCCTGGGCGCTGATGAAGACTTCACTGCGTTTGCTGAAGGCATCGCCATTGGTCAGCGTGGCGCGGATGCTCCAGTTGTCGTTGAAGTGGTGCTCGAGTGAGTTGTCCCATATGAACCGTTCCACCCGTTTGTTGTCGGTGCTCGGATCCCCGCGATAAAACTCGTCCGGCACGTTCAGGAGGGTTGGGACGTGTGTCGTGCTGAACCAGATATAGGGCTTGCCGTAGCTGTCGAGCAGGTCGTCTTCCTGGTATTCGAGCCGCGTGGTCAGGGTTGTGCTCTTGGTCAGCTTGAACTGGAGGGCCCCGTTGATGTAATGGCGCTCGCGGGACGCGAATGTGCGCCAGCTCTTGCTGTCCTCGTAAGCTGCAATTGCCCGGTAGTTGACTTCAACGTTGCCGAGTTTCGCGAGGGGGCCGGTTGTATCCAGGATTCCCTTGTAGAAATCGTAGCTGCCCACCATCAGGCTCAGCGTCGTCAGCCGGTTGGGCAGCGGGCGCTTGTCCACCAGGTTGATCACGCCGCCCGGCGACGATGTGCCATAGAGCACGGCGGAGGCGCCCTTGATCACCTCGACGCGCTCGAAGGCCGCCATTTCATCGAAGGTGAAGGCATTTTGCTGGGAGTACGGTTGCCCATTGCGCAGCCGGTTCACGCCGAAGCCCCGGATGAGCAGGGCATCGTCACCGCGCTGGTTCCCGCCGGAGACATTGCTGACATAGCGAGCGGCCTGGAATACCGAGCTGGAGGCTGTGTCGGCGATGAACTCGCTGTTCAGTACCTGGATCGAATGTGGCAGTTCGATCATGGGCGTATTCGTCTTCGTGGCGCCGCTCGCCCGGGTCGCAATGTAGCCGCGATCCGTGTCGGCGGTCACCTCGAACGGCGAGAGCTGGACAATTTTCTCGGTCTCGGAAGCAGGCGCCGGGGGTGTGGCCTGCGAAAATGCCGACGGTGCCAGCAGGGCGTATCCGGCAACTGGCAACCAGTGCCTTGCCTGCAGGATGAGGGTGTGAGGTTTCATGAGTTGGCTTCAGGATTCGGGGGGCGATCGAGCCTGGGATGCTGGGGGCAGGTCGTGTCGTCGTTAGAGTGGTTCAGGCTCTGCCGTGAACGGATATTCTCCGAAATCAGCGGAGAAACCCGAAAGCAGTGGTGCAAGGCTCGGACCAGTATGGGGAGCATCCCTCGAGCGGGCGTTTGGTCATTTCGGCGGTTCGCCCGCTCTATTCCCGGGGTTTTTGCTGGCGCTCGCATCCGCGTTGCCAAGATTGCAGCCGTTCCCCCATGGAGTTCATCCCCCGGCGTCAGTCCCTGGTTAGCCAGACTGCCATCATCCTGCTCAACCAGATTCAGCAGGGTGTCTGGCGGGATTCGCTGCCCGGCGAACGCAATCTCTGCGAGGCCATGCAGGTCAGTCGGAACACGCTGCGTGCGGCGCTCCTGCAATTGAAGCGCGATGGAGTGATCCGGGCCGAACATGGTGCGGGCAACCGGATTGTTGCGCGCCCGAGGGGTCGGAGGAACAAGCTGCAGTCGACAGACGTGGCCCTGCTTCTGCCCGAGGCGATCGAGCGGGTCCGGCCAACGATGGCGCTTTGGATTGATGAGTTGCGGGCGATGTTGAGCGAGCGGGGTTGTCGGCTGCGCATCTTCCATGGCTCCCAATATTTCCGGCCCAATGCGGCCGCGGCGCTGGAGAAACTGGTCAAGCTGCACCCTCATGGCTGCTGGGCCCTGGCTCTATCCAACGAATCGACCCAGCGCTGGTTCGAGCGCGCAGGAGTTCCGTGCGTGGTGGCGGGTTCCGTCTATTCGGGCGTGAACCTGCCGTTCCGCGACCTCGACCATCGCGCCATCTGCCGCCACGCGGCCGGCCTGATGATTGGCATGGGGCATCGCAAGCTGGGCTTGATCATCCAGAAAAGCCGGCGGGCCGGTGACATCGAGAGCGAGGCGGGGTTGATCGAAGGCGTTCGGCAATCCCCGCACCAGGATGTGGAGGTGGCGATTGGATACAACGAGGCAACCGTGGCGAGCATCTGCAGCGCCCTGCGCCGGCTGCTTGACCAGAAGCCCGCCCCCACTGCCCTGCTCGTGGCGAATGCGTATCATTATCTGACCGTCGTCGGCCGGCTGGCGCAATTGGGCTGGCGCGTGCCCCAGGATGTGTCGGTCATTTCGCGCGACGAGGATCCGTTCCTGTCGTTTGTGGTGCCGACGCCGGCGCGCTACGTGGCCAGCCCGCATATCATGGCGAAATCATTACTGCGGCCCGTGCTGGAACTGCTGGAGGGCGGCGTGATCACGCACCGCGCCATCCGGATCATGCCGGATTTTATCCGCGGCGAGACGCTGGCCGAGCCGCGGGCACAGTGATCGTACCGGCTTGGAATTGGGCACCGCGGACGAAAATGCCCTTCCGGGCATTTTCGTTAAGCCTGGCGGAGGGTTGAACCAAGCCGCTGCGCGGCGGTGCGGGCGGCGATCTGGAGTGAGGGTTGGGCTCGGTGAGAGGAGGCCGCGCATGACAGGATGGATGATGCAAGCAGCGGCCGGGATCGGCAATGATGGAGT
>WYBX01000053.1 GCA_011525695.1 Verrucomicrobiia bacterium | reverse complement strand
TTATCGCATCAAACGCGCCAGCCCGTCTACGGGTCAGGTCGGCCCACACGCCTTTCAGCACTCCGCTCAGAGGCAGCGCACATCGAAAAACACGAAAAATCGCGATTTCGTGCGAAAGTCAGGTTAGCAAGGTCCGCTGCGCGGACCGCCGGAGCAGTGGTGGGTCCCGGTTGGGCGAAAGGGCCCCTTGCGGCGCGCCGCCAGCGTGTGCTCTGTACTTCAAGAAGCCGAACTGTCCGATGAAGCTCTGGCAAACCCGCCGCCACTGGGAGAAGTTCGCCCGCACCGATCCGCTTTGGGCGGTCCTGACCGCGCCGGACAAGGCAGGCAATCGCTGGCAGGTGGACGAGTTCTTCGCCACCGGCCGCCGCGAGACCGATGCGGCGCTCGCCCACGTCTTTGCGCACTGCCCGGCGTTGCGCCGCGGCCACGCGCTCGACTTCGGCTGCGGTGTCGGCCGGTTGACCCAGGGCCTCGCCGCCCATTTCGACCACGTCACCGGCATCGACATCTCCAACCGGATGCTCGAACACGCGCGACGCCACAACCGGCATGGCGGGCGGGTCACGTATCTCCATAACGACCGGCCCGATCTCGCCTGCTTTGCCGACAACACCTTCGACTTCGTCCTCAGCCTGATCACCCTGCAGCACGTGGAGCCCCAGTTTGCCCGCCGGTACATTGCGGAGTTCGCCCGCATCCTCGCCCCGGGCGGCGCCGCACTGTTCCAGGTCCCGGAACGCACCGCCGGGCCCGTGCCCGTGCGCCGGCTTTCGCTCTGGCCCGCCACGCTCGCCAAGCGGCTGCTGCGCGCGTTGAACCGGTCCGCCGCCGCCGTGCCCGTAATGGAAATGCACATGCTCGCCCGGGAGGACGTTCGCAAATCGATCCAGGCGGCCGGCGCCACCGTCGTGCACGTCTACCGGCACGATGCCGCCGGCGCCGACTTCGAGAGCTACAACTATATCGTCCGGAAACTGCCGCATAACCCGGCCTGCGTGAAACCAGTTTCGACGTCATAAGTCCTGACTGGATCCTCGAAGGGGCGCAGACTGCTGCGCCCTCACTGCAATCGTGAATCCTCTCAGGGCGCAGCAAGTCTGCGCCCCTACGTGTGCAATCATTTCGGACGTTGTGTATAGTCTCCGCGGCCGGTCAGACGCACCTCGAGGTTTCGGATCCGGAAGGCCAGCAGCCGCTCGTCGCCGTTGCCCGGCGGCGCGGCGGGTGTATCCGTTTCGAAATGCCACGTGTTCGCGCCGGGTCTCAGCCGGATCCCGCGCCATTCGACCGGCACCCGCTGCTTCGGCGGCAGCACGCCGCTCCAGACCTCTTGGCCGTCCTGGCGAACCACCAGCCGGCGCTCCCCATCGCTCTCCAGCTGAAAGGTCAGATCCGCCACCAGCGCGAACGGATGCGGATTCTGCACCGTGAGCGGGGCCGGGCCGCGACTCCACCGCCACCGCTCGCTCCCCTGGCGCTCCGGTGGATGCCAGCTGCGATCAAAAACGACATCCACCGGCTTGCCGGTGTCGGCGGTCCGCCGCAATTCGCCGGATCCACGGACCTCCTGTCCCTCGGCCGGTGGCCGCAACGGATCCGGTGCGAGCAGGACGGTCAGGTTGCCGAGGAGCAGCACCCCCCACCACCAGCGGCCGCGCGGCACCAGCACGTTGAAGGCGAGCGCCATCGGCAGCAGAACGCGCACCGCCGCTTCCGGATATCCCTCCCACACCGCCCCGCCCAGGAAGATCATGAGCATCGCATAGGCCGCACCCACCCGCCACCATAGCTCACGCCAGCGGGGTCGCAGCACGAAGAAGAGCCACTGCGTCGTGAGTGACACCAGCACGAGCAGGGTCTTGGGCAGCACGGCCCGGCTCTCGGGGTCGGCCCAACCCGCCAGGCTGTCGCGCCATTTTTGGACGTATCCGACAAATGGACCGGCGAAGTTCCGCTGGCCAAGGTCGCCGGACCGTCCAATCCAGAATTCCAATACCACCACCCAGGCCGCGAGTGGGATTGCCACGACGAGCCCTTGCAGGATCCAGCGCAACCAGCGCCGCCCGTCGCCCATCCTTCCCTCGAGCAGCCCCGCGGCCGCAAGGACGTTCGTCTCCTTGCCCAAACCTGCGATCCCCAGGACCGCCGCGGACCACCAGGGCCGGCCGGCCTCGGCCAGGGCGAGCCCCGTGGCGATCAGCAGCAGGCTGGGCCCGTCCGTCAGGGCGGCTCCCACGCTGAAGCACAACCCGAGCGAATACATCACGCCAAACCAGCGAACGAAGTTGCTGGCATCGCGGGGCGGGAACCACCGCCAGAGCAGCGCGGCCAGCAGGAACCACCCAACGATGTTCTCCACGGCGAAAATGTGCAGCGCGCGCACGGGATCGCCGCCGGCCAGGGCGTAGGCCAGCCAGGAAAACAGGATCCGCCGCGCGCGATAAGCCGGCCCGTCCAGCGCCTCCTGCAAGACCGGATCCCCCACGTTCGGATGCATCGCAAGCTGCGCATACCATTGCGCATCGTAGCCGCCGGATTCGACAAACTCATAAAAATCAATCGCCCGCAGTTCCGGGATGTACCGCCCGCTCTCGGCGTCGCTGAACATGATCAGGTACGTGAACCCCTGGCCCGGAATGTAGAAATGCGCGCAGATCCATCCGAAGGCGGCAATCGCGATGAAGTAGGCCGCGCACCAGCACCGCCGCACCTGTGTCTGGGAAAAGGGTTTGAAGCTGGCCACGAAAAGCGAAAAGCCACTGGCTGAGACGAGCCAACGCAAGAATGGTTTCCCGCGCCCTGCCGTCCCTCATCGCCGCCCTCCGAAGTCCGGCCGCCCGGCGCCCCCTCGCGCTCGGTTTCGCCGCCGTGGCGACGCTCGGCTATCTCGTGCTGCTGTTGAGCCTGACCGATGCCTGCGCCGGCGGCTCTGATTCGTCCGGCTACATGAACCATGCCCGGCACCTGCGCGCGGGTTCGCTCCACGCCTCGCCCCACACGCTCGCCGAACTCGATCCGGACCTTGCAAGCGATTACCTTTACATGCCGCTCGGGTACCGGCCGGCCGTCGATGGCCGCCAACAGGTGCCCACCTATCCTGCCGGGCTTCCCCTGCTCATAGCCGCCGCCTCGTTCCTGGTTGGCTGGGAACACGCGGCCGACCTCGTGATGATCGCCAGCACCCTCGCCGGCGTCCTGCTCACGTTTGCCACCGGCCGGTTGTTTGGACTTTCCCGCCACTGGAGCGCCGTCGCCGCCGCGATCGTCGCCGGGTCGCCCGTGTACCTGCACCTCGGAATCCAGGCGATGAGCGATGTCCCGGCCCTGGTCTGGACCACTGCCGCCGTGCTCGCCGCCTGGCGCAGCCGCGAGCGCACGGCGTGGGCGCTGGCCGCCGGCGGCGCGTTTGCATTGGCCGTGCTCGTGCGCCCGACCAACCTACTCGCGCTCGCGCCAATCGGCATTGCACTCGGATTCTCCGCGCGGCGCTGGGCGGCTTTCATCGCCGGTGGCGCACCCGGCGGCGTGTTCTTCCTGCTTCATACGCATGCCGCCTATGGCAAGTACCTGACAACCGGGTACGGCGACTCCGCCGGTCTCGGCCTCGACGCCGTCATTCCGGGGCTGGCGCACTACGCCCGGTGGCTGCCCGTGCTCTTCACGCCGGTCGTCCTCGGCATCTTCGCCTTGCCCTGGAGCGGCGTCTCCCGGCGGGCCGCCGCGGTTCTTGCCGGCTGGCTGCTCGTCATCGCCGGGTTCTACTCCGCCTACGTCTTCACCCATGAGACCTGGTGGTACCTTCGGTTTCTCCTACCGATCGCCCCAGCTCTCGTGGTCGGAGGACTGCTCGGATTTCGCGGCCTGTTCCGCCACTGGATGACACCCATCCGCTCAATCCTGCTCGCCGGCATGGCCCTCGTGCTTGTCGCTGCCCATGAGCGGCACTGGAACCGCCGACTCGGGGCGCTTTATGCCGGTGAAGCCGAGCGGGTCTATCCCGACATCACGGAGTGGATGCAGGCCCATCTTCCTGCCGACGCGGTGATTGCCGCCATGCAGCTCACCGGCGCACTCCGCTACTACACGGATTTCACCTTCATTCGCTGGGAACAGCTCAATCCCGAGCGGTTCGGCCAGGTGGTGAAGGCCGTCGAATCCGCCCGGCGGCCGCTTTATGCTGTCCTGTTTCCGTTCGAGATCGACGAGTGGAAGGCGTTCGAACGGCACATTCCCGGGCCTTGGCGCAATATCGCCTTGCTCCACGATGTCTCTATCTGGGAGTGGGCACCGGCCCGAAGCGGCGATCCTTCCGGTGGGCCGGAGCCCATCGCGCCGATCATCGCGCCGTCCAGCAATGAAATGGCCTCGGATCGCGATGGCCCCGTCGCTGCCGTGATCCAGCGCGGCAACGGCTGGCACGATCGCGAGCATGACCGGCGGCACACCTGGTATTGGACTCCCGGACAGGCAGCCCTCCAGTTCGAGTCGTGGCCGCGCGCCAACTTCGCAGTGGACTTTTCGTTCAGTCTCCGGGCGCCGCAACCTTGCACCATCGTCGTGCAGCGGGATGGTCGCGAGATCGCGCGCTTCTCCGCCGGGCCCGTGCTTTCGTCGCATCGGCTCGAATCACTGCAACTGCTCGGTGGCCGCGGCCGGCTGGAGCTTTCCACCGACGCGCCCCCGGTCCCGGAATCCGGCGACCCTGGTGCCCGCGAGCTTGGTTTTGCGCTTTTCGATCCCCGGCTCGAAATCCGACGATGACGCCACCTGCCATGTCCGAACCGCTGCTGGTTGATCTGTCGCATACCTGCCACACCCGCGCACGAACCGGGGTCCAGCGCGTGGTGCGCTCGCTGTTCGCAGCGTTGGGCAACGCGGCGGAAGGCATCACATTCGATCCTTATGCCGGCAGCTGGCGGCCGCTCGAAGGCTGGGAGCAGGCCAACCTCGCAGCGTCCAGCCCAGCCGCCCGGCGCGGCGCCCGCTGGCCCTTGATGGCGAGGTTTCGCGGCCGCGCGCGCCGGCTGCTGCAGCGACCGACCGCCGGCCCGTCAGTCAATCCCAATGCCGGACTCGTCGTGCCGGAAATCTTTTCGCCGGCGGTGGCCAAGGCGCTGCCCGCGCTCTCTGCCACGCTCCGCGGCCCCCGCGTCGCATTGTTTCATGACGCGATTGCGCTGCGGTATCCTGAACTCACACCCGCCAGGACAGTCGCGCGTTTCCCCGCCTACCTGCAGGAACTGCTCGTCTTCGATGGTGTGGCCGCGATCTCCGAAGACTCGCGGCAGTCGCTGCTCGACTATTGGGCCTGGCTGGGCGTCCGCCAGCCGCCACCGGTCAGAACCATTTCCCTGGGACTCAGTCCGCCGGTACAGGTGCCTCCACCCCCGCAGTCTGTTTCCGAGCCTCCGGTCGTTCTCAGCGTCGGCAGCATCGAAGGCCGCAAGAACCATGTCGCCCTGCTCGACGGCTGCGAACTGCTGTGGTCGCGCGGCGCTCGTTTCAGGCTCCAGCTGATCGGGCTCGCCCATCCCCAGACGGGTGCGCCGGCCCTCGCGCGGATCCGGCAGTTGCGTGCCGCGGGCCGAGACCTCCGCTACGCCGGCCCCGGCTCCGATGCCGAGGTGGAGGCTGCCTATGCCCGCTGCGCCTTCACGGTCTATCCCTCCCTTTGCGAGGGGTTCGGGCTGCCGGTGCTGGAAAGCCTAGCCCGCGGCAAACCCTGCATTTGCTCGGCGAGCGGCGCGGTCGGCGAATCGGGCCGGGGCGGCGGCGGCCTGCTGCTGGACAGCCTTGGTCCCTGCTCGATCGCGAATGCGATCTCCCGGCTGCTGAACAATCCGGGGGAATGCGCATCCCTCGTTTCCACCGCCCGCACGCGCCGCTTCAAGAGCTGGCCGCAGTATGCTTCCGAACTGGTCGAGTGGATCAATACCCTGCCTCGACACGGGTGATTGGAACGGGGGCTGCCAACGTCCGGACTTGAACAAGCGGTAACGGAGGAAACGGAGGGCATTGGGTGTTTCTCCCTCCGTTGCCTCCTGTAAAATGGCTTGGTCGGCTGGTGTCGGAACCCGCTCCCCGGCTTTCCATTTGCAATGGAATGGGGGCCGTTCAACGTTCCGGCCCACATGGCGTTATCCTTCTTCACCCGCGACCGAAAGAGCCTCCTGGCCCGCTGCCGGGACGACTATGCCACGAAGATGCGGCTGAAGTACGCCCCGTTCTACCACGCCATGGAGTCGCAGGACGGCACGACGGTCAGGCTCGACGGCAAGGACCTGATCATGCTTTCCAGCAATGACTACCTCGGGCTGTCGTTTCACCCCCGCGTGATCGAGGCCGGCCGCGCCGCCATGCTGCGATGGGGCACCAGCACCACCGGCGCCCGGACCTCGAACGGCTCGCGCACCTACCATCTCGAACTCGAGAAAAGGCTCGCCGCGTTTCTCGGCCGCGAGGCCTGCCATGTGAGTGTCGCCGGATACCTCGCCTGTCTTTCCAGCGTGGCCTCGTTTGCGCAAAAGGGGGATGTCATCCTTGCGGACAAGAACATCCACTCGTGCCTCTGGGACGGAATCCGGCTTTCGATGGCCACCGTCGAGCGGTTCTCGCACAACAGCCCGGACGACCTTCGAGATGTGCTCAATGCCATCAACAGCGAGGCCGCCAAGATGCTGGTGATCGAGGGCGTCTACTCGATGGAGGGCCACATCGCGCGATTGCCCGAGCTTTCCGAAATTGCCGAGGAACACGGCTGCTTCACGGTGCTGGACGATGCCCACGGCTTCGGCGTGCTCGGTCGCCAGGGCCGCGGGACCGCCGATCACTTCGGGTTGAACGAACGCATCGACATCATTTGCGGGAGCCTTTCGAAGTCGCTGGCGAGCACGGGCGGGTTCGTGGCCGGCTCGTCGGAGGTGATCGAATACCTCCGCACGAACTCGAAACAGACCATCTTCTCCGCCGCCATCAGCCCGAGCCAGGCGGCCTGCGCGCAGGCCTCGCTGCAAATCATGCAGGACGAGCCGGAACACCTGGAGCGGCTCTGGTCGAACACGCGGAAATATCGCGCCTTGCTCAAGTCGCTGGGGCTCGACACGTGGGAGAGCGAGACCCCGGCCGTGCCGATCGTGCTGGGTTCCAAGGAACGCGTCTACCCGTTCTGGAAGGCCCTGCTGGAGAAGGGCGTCTTCACGGTCATGTCGATTGCACCCGCCGTTCCCGCCGGGAAGGATCTCATTCGCACCGCCATCTCGGCGATGCATACCGACGAACAGCTCGAGCAGATCGCCGAGGCGATGGCCTACGCCGTGCGGAAGCTCTAGCGAGCAGCCGGTCGGTCTTACGGCAGTTCAAGTGAAAATGCCGAATGTGAGGCTGACGCATCCGACCTGCTGCTCATTGAAAATGCCTGCGGCATTTTCGGGAACGGCATGAGGGCTCGGAGCGACACAGGTTCGGATTCCGCTGTGCTCCAGGATTCGGTTTTCGAATCACGGGATCAGAAAATGGATTCATGGAGGGCCGGGCTCCGCCCCGGCCGCCTATACACATACGACACCATTTATTGGGGATGCGGCGTCCCGCCGCTTTCTTTCTGAATAGCAGACCACCGCCCGGTTGCGGTGACGTGATCTGTAGCGCCAACGGCGCGACAACATCCCAGCCTGGGCTGGCGGCTGCCGCCGGCTGGCGCCGAGCCTCACCCGCGCGCGGCCTTCGTTCCGCTCGCCAGCAGGGTTTCGAAGAACGGCTCGCTGGCCTCCCGCGCCACCGTGGCGACTTCGACTTTCGTGAACCCGGCCTTCTTCAGGAATCCGTGCAGCGCGCCTTCCCGGAACCCGAGCCAGACGTCCGCATAGAGTTCCCGGGCCTTCTCAAACCCGTGCTCGTTCAATTCCAGCACGAGCAACTGGCCCCCTGGCCGGAGGATTCGAAAGGCCTCGTTCACCGCCGCCTGCGGGTGCTGCGCGTGGTGCAGCGCCTGGCTCAGGATCGCGAGATCCACCGAGCGATCCCCCAGCGGAACCTTCTCAATGTCGCCGAGCTTGTAGGCCAGGTTGCCCAGCCCGTTTTTCCGCGCCAGCTCGGTGCCGACCTCCACCATCCGCGGCGAATTGTCGACGCACCACACCTGCCGCGCCCGCTGTGCCAGCAACTGTGAAACCAGCCCCTCGCCCGCTCCCAGGTCGGCAATGTCAATCGCCGGCGTCAGCCGCAACGCCAGGTGCCCGATCGCCTCCCAGGACCGCCCGGGACAGTAATGCTTTCCCAAACGGCCCGCGATGAGGTTGAAATACTGCTCCTGCGTCCGTCGCCGTTTCAGCAGGATCCGGTCGAGATTCTCCCGATCCTCGGCCATGACCGGCAGCTCGTCCACCGACTCCACCGCCGACCGGATCAGCGCGAGCGTCTTCGCCGGCAGGCTGCCGCGCAATGAATAGAAAGCCTTCTTCCCCTCGCGCCGGTCGCTCACGAGGTTCACCTGCCGGAGCAGCGCCAGCTGGGACGAGATCCGCGACTGCCCCATCCCAAGGATGTCCTGCAATTCCGCGACCGAAAGCTCCTCGCGACCCACCAGGGCCAGCAGTCGCAGCCGCGTCGGATCCGAGAGCGTCTTGAGGATGTCCCAGGAGGCGTTCAATGCTTTGCGCCCCGCCAGCAAGGCTCAGCTCGCAGCCTTGTCCGCGTACCGGCTGATGCCGACGATGGTGTAGTCCTCCTCCGTGTTCCCGGCGCGGACCTTGACCGTCTCGCCCGGCTTCTTGCCCAGGAGGGCGACGCCAAAGGCGGTCTTGTAGGAGATGATGTGGCGCTCCGGATCGCCATCCCAGGCGCCGAGAATCGTGTAGGTGGTGGTGGCGCCGGTCTGGTTGTTCCGCACTTCGACGACCGTGCCCACGCCGACGTGATCCGTGGTGGCCTCGGTGAAGTCGGTCACCCGGGCGCGGGCGAGATCGCGCTCCAGCTGCGATTTCTGCGCCATGAGCACGGACTGATCCTGCTTGGCCATCTTGAACTCGGAGTTCTCGCGCAGATCGCCGTGTTCGCGGGCACTGGCGATCGCCTTGGAGTTTTCCGGTATCTTCTTCGCGACAATCGTATCGTATTCCTCGCGCTTGCGATTGTAGCTCGCGCGGGAGACCAGCAACTGCTCCTCCTTGCCCTCGGCATCCGCGGCGACCAGCGACTGGATCTTGGGGAAAATCTTGATGAACCGCGCCAGCAGCGACTTCTTCGTCAGCTCCTCGAACCCCTGGTTGAGCATGAGGGTGTTCGCGAGATCCCGCGCCGTTTCCGGATCCGCCGTCGAAAGCAGATCGGAAATCAGATCGGGGTCGTCGCTGAGAATGTCCGCCAGCGGAATCCGGCGGGCACTCGACGCCTGCAGGGCCTCATAGTCGATGGCGAAGAAGATGGCCCCGAGCAGACGCGGGGTGATCAGATCGTTGAGCAGCTTGGCGAATTTCTTCGAGTGCCGGTTCTTGACGATCCACAGCAGCACGGGTGCGCGCAGGTTCTGTTCCGTCTGCCAGCGCTTCAGGGTGGCCGCGAGCTCGTCCGAATGGCCCTGTTCGACCAGGAAGTTGATCACCTCGGTCGTGAACTTGCCCTGGGAGGTCTTCAGCAGCGTGAACAGGATCTCCCGGGCCTCGATCGGGTGCGTCTCCTGCACCAGCTCGAGAAAACGCGACTGGAACTGGACGGGGATCTTCTCGGCGATCGCGGGGAGATCGCGCACATTGGCCATGATCTGCGCCTGGGTCGGCTCGAAGCTGTTCTCCACGCCAAGTGCCTTCGCCAGGTTGTCCCGAATCGCCGCCCCATAGAGCCGCTCGGCAGTGTCGATCTGGTTGGAATCCTTCACCGCATCGGCCACGCCCTTCAACACGGCGCTGAGATCGCCCTTGACCTCCTTCTTGCCAATCGCGCCGAGGAGTTCCTCCGCCAGTGCAATCCGCCGCCGGGCGGAACGCGTCGAATTGAACTGCTCAAGGATCTCGTCCTCCGCCGACACCGGGGTCTCGCGGAGCACATAGCATTCCGTCTTCTTTTCGGGGACTGCCACCCGCGGATCCTTCGCGACCGCCTTCTTGGCGGCCGACCACCATTTCTTGAATTTCTCCTCCCCAATCACCTGTGCCAGCGTGATTTCAAGCTCGATGACGGTGGCGGCGTTGTTGGGATAGGCTTCCAGCGCCTCGACCACGAGCTGGGCGGGATCCTCGGCTATCAGCTGGCTGATTCGCTTCGAGTCGGTTTCCTTCCGCACGAGCAGGTGCCGTTCCGGCAGCACTTCCATCGTCGAAATGCAGAATGCCGGGTCCATCGGGTGGCCCTTCTTGCCCTTGAAGTCGATGATCAGCTTCTGCGAGGCCTCGTCATAGCTTTTGATCTGGCCGAAACCCCAGCTGCGATGGACCACATATGCGCCCGGCTCCATCGACTCGAGTTTGGCTTTGGCCGGCTTCAAAGTCGGGGTTTTGGCGATGAGCGCGGAAACAGCTTCGGAATTCATGATTGCTTGTGTGAGGGCCTGAACGGGAGAGTTGAGCGGACAATGTCCAATCTTGTCAAACCGAGTGTCAAAACCGCAGTGACCAAGCGTTTTGCAACAGCTTCCTGGCCGCGATGAATGCAATTCCTCAACCCGTTTCCGATGCGGCTTGGCCGGCCGCAGCGCGGCTCGTTGCCCGCTGGCTCGACCGCTCTGAACGCGTCGATGCACTGCTGGATACGTTACCCCGGACGCTCGCCGGCCCGGCCCGGGCGCGCTGCCACCATCTGGTGCTCGGCGTCATCCGGCACTTTGGCCGGCTCGACGCGGCGCTCCTCCGGCTGATTGCCCATCCGCCGCGATTCTCGACCCGCGCCGCGCTTTTCGTGGCGGGATTCGAGCTGATCGACGCCCTGGGCGATGGCTCCCGGCCGCCGGCCGACGGCCAGGTGGCGAAGATCGTCCACCATGCAGTGGAACAGACAAAGGCGCTCGCCAGCCCGGCCGAGGCCAGGCTCGTCAACGCCGTGGCGCGCAAGCTCGCCTCGGCACTTGTCCAGGCCCCGCCCGGAGCCGACGCGCCGATCGAGCAACTGGCCGAGTACTTTTCGCATCCCGCATGGCTCCTCCGCACCTGGCAGTCGCAATTCGGCCGCGAATCCGCCCGGGCATTGCTCGAGTGGAACCAGCAGCCGGCCCCAGTCTACGCCCGCTGGCGCGATGCGACGGCTGCACCGCCCGGTTTCATGAAACCCACCGAGTGGCCCGGCTTCCTCGAGGTCGAGTCCGGCCACTGGGCCGAGGTCGAACCCCTGCTCGAATCCCGCCAGCTTTATCTCCAGGACCCAGCCACCCGGCTGCCGGTCGACCTGCTCGCTCCAGTCGCCAACGAGCACATCCTCGACGCCTGCGCGGCGCCGGGAGGCAAGAGCCTGCTCATCGCCGACCGGATGAAGACCGGCCAGCTCGTGGCCGTGGATCTGCCCGGGCCCCGGATTGATCGGCTGAAGGAAAATCTCTCGCGCGCGGGCACGGTGGAGGTCGCGCTGGTGCAGGGAAACATCCTGGAAAACATCGGCACCCTGCTGCGGGAGCACCGGCTGCCCGCCGTCTACGATGGAGTGCTGTTGGACGTGCCCTGCTCGAACACCGGCGTGATGCGGCACCGGGTCGACGTGAAATGGCGGCTGCAGCCCGGGGATTTCAAGAAGCATCCGCAGCAGCAGCTTTCGATGCTCCACGCTGCGGCCCGGCTCACCGGTCCCGGCGGCCGGCTGGTCTACTCGACCTGCAGCATCGATCCCGAGGAAAACGAGCATGTGGTCCGCGCCTTCCTGGCCGGCAAGGCCGGCGGCCCATTCACCCTGGAGGCCACCGTGCTCAGTTATCCCTGGGCCGATCGGCATGACGGCGGCGCCGCCTTCCGGCTCCGCCGCAGCGGCTGAGCCGGCCGGCATGGTGAACACGCGAACAACTCACGGCGCGCCGGAATGTCCTGGCTGGCATGGGGGTGAGCTCCGGGGAATCGCCATAGCCACACATACACCATGATCATGGCATATGAGTGGTTATGGGCAACGGCTCGAAATCCTCGGGACAGGAAATCCCGGCAGCAGGCTCCGCCCGCCTCGACTCCCTTCAGCACGGTCCGGATGAGCCGGCAAACCCGGGGTTAGACTATGGTATCAGCACGAATACCTCGATCCGTCGCTCATACTCCCGGGCACCGTTGAGGAAGGTGAAGATAATCTCCGAGGCGGTGGCGACCAGCATCTCGTACCGCCGCAGATCCCACCGGGCCACCGGCTCGCCATTGATGCGCGTGACCAGGTCGCCGAGTTCCACCCCTCGGGCCTCGGCCGAGGATTCCGGCACGACGCCGACCACGCGCCAATAGGCTGGGGTCTTGCTGAAGCTCACCCCGGCGCTGCGCCGCGGCAGTGCCACGATCGGCTCCCGGGAGGCCCGGTAAAACGAAACGCGGTTCCGCTCCTGATCGAAGGACACGGCAAAATGCCGCAAGGCGTCGCCGCCAATGCTCGAAAGCTCGTCGGTCAGGTCCACAATCGGCTGCTCGAACCGCTGCTCGCCAATCACCAGCGTACCTGCCAGCCGGCCAATCCGCTGGAGCCGATCGCCGGTAATCGTGCCGATCGTCGCCCCAATGCGCGGTCCATGCAGGAACTCCGGCTCGAGCCCGATGGGATTCAGGCTGAAGGCGGTATCGCTGCCCGAATCGATCAGCGCCGCAAAGGTGCGGTCACCGAGCCGCACCGGGATGAGCGGCGTCTTGTGCGTGTCGTCGAAACCCACCGCCGTGCCCGGGATCAGCGGCGCGTTCCTCGCCGGCTGGAGCAGGATCCGGCTGCCGGGATAATCCAGCGTCAGCACCGCCTCGCGGAAGAGCGGAAACCCGAGGACGCCATCGATCCGGACGCCGAGGTGCGCGGAGAGCGGTCCGCAGTCGTAGACCAGCACGGGGAGGTGCTCGAAAAGCACGTCGCCCAGTTGCAGCCGGCGGAGCGAGGCCAGCGGCAGTTCGGTGCTGCTCCCGAATGCGCCGGCGACGCGCACGGTCGGCCCGTGCGGCGGCGGCCGCACCAGCGCCGGCGAAATGAGCGTCACCGAGGAACCCGTATCCACCAAAAAATATGAACCACGATTCTCCCGCGCCTCCAGCAGCAGGAAGTTGCCCAGCTGCTGCGCCGGCAGGATGACCAGCGGCGCACTGAACGTGGTCCGGCCCGGCTTGGGCGGTTCGCGCCGGAACGGCAGGGTACAGCCGGTGAGGAACAGAAGGCCCAGGAGCCACGAAACCAGCCAGCGGCCTGAAGACAGGGGACGGACGACAGAGGACTGAGGGCGGACGAGTCCAGGACTGCCCCCGGGAAGCGGATTCGCAGCAGTCCACGATTGGTGGCAGAGAACAGCATCCTGACCGGTCCCGCCGACCGCGCTCTCGCGTCGGTGGAGTTGGTCTGCCGTCTGCCATGCATTGAAATCGCTCATCTGATCTGTTCGGGCCCTTTTTCACCCTGCGTTTTCGATACGGTTTATAAATATTTCTGTGGGTCCTTGGTCTTTGGTCTTTGGTCCTCCGTCCTCAGTCGTCCGTCCTCGGTCTTCCATGGCCCGCGATCACTTCGTCGGCTGCGGCAGGGTGACACTCAACACCAGGGCAATCACCGACATCCCGGCCCCAAGGTAAAACACGCTGGCCGAGTCGTAGCGCCAGAAGATGATTCCGGCGAGCAGTGGGGTGAACGCCCGGGCGAGGGCGCTCAGCGACCGGAAGATGCCCAGCACCCTCCCCTGTTCCTCAGCCGTCGCATACAGCGAAATAAGGCCCGTGCTCGACGGATTGACGAAACCGGATCCCAAGGCGAGGAGCCCCACCCCGGTGAATAGCATCCACGGTCGCGGCGCATAACCGACCGCCAGCAGCCCGACGGTCGCAATTGCCAGCCCGACGATGAGGACCCGGGTCTCCGTGACGGAGTTGAGCAGCCGCCGGACGATGAAACCCTGCGTTACGATCGCGCAAAGGCCCAGGAAGCCGAGGAGGAAGCCGTTTTCGCGCGCGGTATAGCCAAACCGCTTCGTGGCGAGAAACGTGAGCGCGGCTTCCATCGCGACAAACGCAATCGCGAAGATGAAGGCGACAAGATTGGTGCGGCGCACCGCCGGGTTCTGGAGCCCGAGGATGGCGCTGATCGGATTGCGCAGCCGTGGTTCACGTGCCGCCCCCCGGGCAGTATCGTCCAGCGTCTCGCTGAACCGCGCGGAGATCCAGCCCAGGTTGACCAGGCAGAGTACCAGCGCGAGCAGCGCCGGCACCGAAAAGGGATTGATTCCGATCCGTGCCAGCCCCGGCGCAACCTCGAGCAGGTTGAAGTGCATCGCCACGCCACCAAGCGTTGGTCCGGTCACGAGGCCGAGCCCGAAGGCAGCCCCCACCAGGCCCATCGCCTTTGACCGCTCCTGCCGGCTGGTGACATCGGCCACAGCCGCGGTCGCGACGGAAAGATTGCCGCTGAATCCGCCACTCACGAGCCGCGAGAGGAGGAACAGCCAGAATGAACCGCTGAGCACCCACAGCAGGTAGCCGAAAGCGGTGCCGGCTACAGTCAGCAGCAGGACCCCCCGGCGCCCCTTCCGATCACTCACCGCTCCCCAGAACGGCGCGAAGACAAATTGCAGGATCGAAAAGACGGAGCTGATCACCCCGCCAAAGAGGACGGGCGCATAATTTCCGATCCCGAAGGAGCGGGCGAGCGCGTCCGTCTGCCCGACCACCCAGCCCAGCACGCCCGAGTGCCCTTCCAGCGCGATGTAGTAGTCCAGCAGGTCGGGACCCAGGGGAAAGATGATCGAGAAACCGATCAGATCGATGTACAGGGTCAGGAAGATGACCCCCAGCGAAAGACGCCGGGGGGTGGGTGGAATCGGGATGGTGGGCTCCGTGGGCACGTTGAACGCGGAAACCAAGAGAGTTCCCGGCCCGACGCCAAGGCGCAAACCGCAGCTCACGCTTCATCCTCATGAGCCAGCTTCAGCCGGCGATGGCTTGAGCGCACCAGGAACGCTCAAACCCGATTCACCGCTCCATACTCCTGCCGGAGGAAGCGTTCGGCGGGCGACGTTCTCGATCGCCCCATTGCGGGTGGCTGCCGCGGAAATGGTGCCAACCGATCCCAAATCACCCGAACAGCGTCGACAGCGCCGTCAGATGAGCATCGTCATGCTCCATTTCCACCCCGTGCTCCCATGCGCAGGCGGCAATGACCAGGTCGGTGGCCGGAGCGGTGACACCCTTCGCCCTGGCACGCTGCGCGAGCAATCGGGCACGGTTCCAGACGGCATCGTTGACGGGGAGATTGATGACATCCGTCTCCAACGCCTCCATGTGCTTCTTCTCAGCAGCCCCCCGCAAACCATTCCACAGTTCGACCCGCACCATGTCACACCAGGCAGCCGCGCCTCCGCGCACCAGTGTCACGACACGGTTCCTGATTTCTGAATCTCCGTCGCGACGCATTGCTTCGATCCAGCTGGAAGTGTCGATCAGCGTCATTTCAGCGGTTCTCCCGCAGCTTTTTCAGATCCGTGCGGGTCATCATGTCCGTGAAGGTGCCAAACCGGTCGGCGAGCTTCGCCAGCCGCTGCCGACGGTTGTAGTCCGCGACGGCCAGGCTGACCGCCTCGGTTTTTGTCTTCGCCTTCGTGTGAAGCATGGCTTCCTCCAGCTCCTCCTCAGGAAGGTCCACTGTCGTCTTCATGCTTCCAAATGTGTCACTCTTGGCTTCTTTTTCAAGCCGATGTTCCCTCCACTTCAGGGCCTCCACGGAGTTCGCACTCCCGGCCGGTAACCGGAGGGGTGTGTCGCGACGCGTCCTGACCAAACGTTCTCTGCGGATGGGATGGGTTATGGGTCGTCGATTACCAGAAAGAACCAGTATGCGGGCGAGGGCGGGTCAAGGGCCCGGTCTGCAAACAAAATGATATAAGTCCCTTGACTGCCAAAGGATGCGCATTCCAACACGAATGGCGTTAGCGGGGAAAATCAGAGCTCCCCTCCGGGATGACGGCAAGGCAACCGGCGGCTGTGCGCAAAGCTCTTAGCGATACGGCAGCGGATGCCGGCCGGTCAGCGCCGCGACGCGCTCCCTTACGCGACCAATCACCCCCGCCTCGTCGGATCCGCCGATTGCACCCAGCACCGTGTCGATGCAATCGGCAATCTCCGTCATCTCGCTGGGGGTGAAGCCGCGGGTGGTGACCGCCGGCGTGCCCAGCCGGATGCCCGAGGCCTGGAACGGGCTGCGGGTCTCGAAGGGCACCGTGTTCTTGTTGCAGGTGATGTGGGCGAGATCGAGCGTCTCCTGCGCCTTCTTGGCGGTGAGCTCGGGAAACTTCGGCCGGAGATCCACCAGCATCAGGTGATTGTCCGTCCCGCCGGATACAATCTTGTAGCCCCGCTGCTCCATCGCCGCCGCCAGTGCCTTCGCATTTGCGATGATCTGTCCGGAATAGGCCTTGAACTCGGGCTTCAGGCATTCCCCCAGGCACACCGCCTTCGCGGCAATCACATGCATCAGCGGGCCGCCCTGCCCGCCGGGGAAAACCGCCGAATCCACCGCCTTCGCGTGCGCCGCCTTGCACAGGATCAGCCCACCGCGGGGCCCGCGCAGCGTCTTGTGGGTCGTGGTTGTCACAAAATCAGCGTGTGGCACCGGCGAGGGGTGATGCCCCGACGCCACCAGCCCGGCGATGTGCGCAATGTCGGCAAAGAGCAGCGCGCCGACGCTGCGCGCGATCTCGCCCATCCGGGCGAAGTCGATGATCCGCGAGTAGGCGCTGGCACCGACCGTGATCATCCTCGGCTGCTCGCGCGCGGCGGCCGCGGCGAGTTCCTCGTAGTCGATCAACCCGTTGTCCTCGCGCACCCCGTACTGCGCAAACTTGTAGAGTTTCCCGGAAAAATTGGCCGGATTGCCATGGGTGAGGTGGCCGCCATGGCTGAGATTCATCCCCAGCACCTTGTCCCCGGGCTGCAGCACCGCGGTGTAGACCGCGAAATTGGCCTGGGAGCCGGAATGCGGCTGCACGTTGGCATGCTCGGCGCCGAAGAGCTGCCGCGCGCGCGCAATCGCGAGCAGCTCGACCTTGTCGACCTGTTCGCACCCGCCGTACCAGCGTTTGCCCGGATACCCTTCCGCGTACTTGTTGGTCAGCGCACTGCCCTGCGCCTCCATCACGGCCGGGTAGGTGAAGTTCTCGGAGGCGATCAGCTCGATGTGGTCCTGCTGCCGGCCAAGCTCGGCGGCGATGGCGGCGTGGACTTCAGGATCGAGCGTGCGGAGTGGCGCGGCATTGAGCATGGCGGAAAGGAGGTTTTTCGGATGGCGGGACAAAAGATCAGCCGGAGCCGATGTCTTTGGACCGCGATCCGCAATCCGAAATCCGCTCTCAGGTCGCCGGCACCAGTGTCTTAAGGTGCGCGATCAACGAGGGAATCGACTCGACCATCTCGTCCCGCGCCGCCTCGTAGATCTTCAGTGGGCCGCCAAACGGATCGGCGATCTCCTTCTCGCCCGCCCCCGGCATGAACTCACGGAAGAGGAAGAGATGCTTTGGCGGCGGGTCGGCCTGCACATGGATCAGCGCCCGGTGCGATTCCGTCATGCAAAGGACGACGAACGCCTCGTCGAGCATCTGCTGGGTCAGCGCCTGCGCCCGGTGCTGCGAGAGGTCGATGCCCACCTTCTTCAGTGCAATCACCGAGTTCTCGGACACCGGCTCGCCCGCCCGCGCCGCCACGCCAGCCGACACGACCCGCAGCGAGCGCAGCGGCTCCGGCTGGGCGGCGAGGGCATGCTGCAGCAATGCCGCCGCCATCGGGCTGCGGCAGATGTTCGCGGTGCAAACGGTGACGATGGGCCCCGGAGCGGACATTGATGCGCAGCGAAAGGACATGGTTTTCCACGAAAGGCAAAACCGGATTCCGCTCGCGGCAGCTGCCGTCACGCACCCGGGCAGACCTGCCCCGCGCGGGTCGCGTTTTTTGGATTGCCGCACCCGTCCGGTTCCCTCCGCTTACAGACCGGATCCCACCGGGGAAAGCCGACCCCTCAGAACCATGAAGAGACGAAATTTCATCAAACACTCCTCCGCGGGACTGATTTTTGCCCTCGTGGCACCGGGAATGTGGGCGTCCAAGCTCCCTCCGTCGCGGAAGCGGTCCGTCCGCTTTGAACCGTACAATCCGGCAAAGTCGCTGGTCCCGGTGACCCGGGTGACGCCCGACGACGGCTTCTACGTCCACACCTACTACGATGTCTGCCCCTTCAGCCCGTCGGGACGGTATCTCGTGGTCAGCCGGCTGCCCTACGAGGATCATGTTCCACGGTTCGGTGACACTGCCGACGTGTGCGTGATCGACCTGGAGGAACGCACGATCGAGACGATCTACACCACCCGGTCGTGGGGACACCAGACCGGGACGCTGGCCCAATGGGGCGCAACCGACCGGCACATCGTCACGAACGACGTGGTCGACGGCCGGGCGGTCGGGGTGGAAATCGATCGGGACGCGCGGACGGCACGCGCGCTCGACGGACCGATGTATCATATTTCGCCCGACGGAAAGTCCGTGATCGGCTTTCCCCTGGAGTTGATGGACATCACCCAACGGGGATATGGCGTCGTGGCGAAGGATTACGACCACCCGCCCACGCTGCCGCAGGGCGCCGCCGACAACGAGGGCATCTGGAAGACCGACGTCCGCTCCGGCCGGAAATCACTGCTCGTCAGCCTCCGCCAGGTGGCCGAGAAGATTCCGGTGCCGCCCCCGAGGAACGATGGCACGTTCTACTTCTGGCATTCGAAATACAATCTCCAGGGTACCCGCATCATGCAGGTCCTGCGCTGCCAGTTTCCGGACGGTTCCGGCGAACGGAATGTCAATGTCTTCACCTATGACGTTGATGGAACCGACATCATGCGGACCTTCAGCGAACCGATCTGGGGCCACGGCGGTGGACACCCCAACTGGCATCCCGACGGCAAGCACCTGCTGAGAAACCTGAATCCCGATGGAGGCCCGTCCCGGCTGTGCAAGGTGCCCATCGACGGCGGAAAACCGGAGATCCTCAGCCACACGATCGATGGTGGCGGGCATCCCACAATTGAACCGTCCGAGCGGTACATCGTCACCGATGCCATGTATCTTGACCCCGACCCGGTGGTCCGGATTCGCCTGATCGATATCGTCAATCAGGTGGAAAAGGCGCTGTGCGTGATGCCAACGAAGCCAGTGTCGGAACAGCTGGGTCGCTACGATGAACTGCGGCTCGACGGGCATCCCACGTGGGATCGTGCTTTCAAGCGGATCTGTTTCCAGGGAGCACCGGCGGGCAGGCGGCAGTTGTTTGTGGCCGATCTCACCTCGCTGCTCTGATCCATTGCCGGATCCCCGGCCCGTCGCGAAACGGGACAGGCGGCTTAGATCTTCTTCAGTGCGAGCAGCGAGCGGTACAGGTGCACGGCCCGCTGCAGGGCGAGGTCGACGGGCGGCCGATCGGGTTTCGTCCCGCCCTGCTCCCCGCTGAGATCCGCCGTGGCCGCGGCGAGCCGGTCGCGCGACAGGCTGGCCTCGTCGTTGCGCTCCTTTTCCGGATTCTCCCTCAGGACCGCCGTCAGCGGTGCGCCATTCGCGATCGCATCGTAGGCCCGCCGCTCGTCCTCGGCCCGTTGCTGCACCACGATATCCGGCTGGAACAGCGGCACGGGAACCCCAAGCGTCAGGAGACCCGGCGTCCCGACGAGTTCGTTGAGAATGCGCAGCAGGTCGCCCGAGGTTTCGCGGTTCACCAGCACAAATACCGGGTTCCGCGGGCCGGCGCCGGCCTGCAGCCAACGCTGGACCGCGGCTGACTCCGCTGCGTCAGCGGCGACAAAACGAAGATCCAGCACCCAGGGCCGCTGGCGGGCTGAATCCGCGGCAGGCAGGTCGGCCGGCAATTCGTGCACCCGATGGTAGCGCAACCGATCTTCCAGATCGCGCTCCAGCGCCGCCGCCTGAATCGAGGCAATTGACAGCAGCAGCCCGAGGATCCCCCGGCATGGAATCAAACTTTTGAACGCGGGCATGATCAAAGTCGCCGGAGCTGCCGGGCTCCAATGTCGCGGCGATAGACCTTGGCGGGACATTCGATCGCGTCGCAGACTGCGTAGGCCGTGGCTGCGGCCTCCCGCAGGCCGGCGGCCAGCGCAGTGACTCCCAGCACCCGGCCGCCGTTCATGACGTAATCACCCGCCGCATTCCTGGCCGTGCCCGCATGGTAGATCGCTACGCCCGGTGGCAATTTCGCGGGCAGCCGGATGACATCGCCTTTTGCATACGCCTCCGGATAGCCCTTCGCGGCCACCACGACACACATTGCATGCTCGCTGCGGGTGCCCAGCACCGTTCCGGCCAGTGCACCGCGGGCCGCACGCCACAACAGCTCCAGCACGTCGTTTTCAATCCGCGGCAGCACCACCTGAGTCTCGGGGTCGCCGAACCGGGCGTTGTACTCGATCACGATCGGTCCCCCGGCAGTGAGCATGAGCCCGATGAAGAGCGTGCCACGATAATCGATCCCCTCGCTGGCAATCGCCTGCACCGAAGGTCCGACGATCTCGCGGTCGATCCGTTCGAGCAGGGCCGGCGTGACGACCTCGGCCGGCGAGTACGTGCCCATGCCGCCGGTGTTCGGGCCGGTGTCGTCCTCGCCGATCCGCTTGTGGTCCTGGGACGTGGGAAGGATGACGTAATCGCGGCCCGACACCACGACCAGAATCGACGTCTCCTCGCCGAACAGGCAGTCCTCGATCAGGATCTGCCGGCCGCTCGCGCCGAACTTCCCGCCCTCGATCATGCTGCGGACCGCGGCCTCGGCCTCGTCCCGGGTCGTCGCGACGATCACCCCCTTGCCCGCCGCCAACCCATCGGCCTTGATCACGATCGGTAGCGAGCGGGTGCTCAGGTAGTCGAGCGCGGGCGTTACCGCATCGAAGAAGTCCGCGGCGGCCGTGGGAATCCGGTGCTTGAGCAGGAGTTTTTTCGCAAAAATCTTCGAGGCTTCCAGCCGCGCCCCGTCAGCCCCGGGACCGTAAACCGGGATTCCCGCTTCCCGCAGCCGATCCGCGAGACCGAGCGACAATGGCACTTCGGGGCCGACAATCACGAACTCGATGTGCTCGCGCCGGGCCAGGGCCACCATCCCGGCCACATCGTCGGCCGCGACCGGCAGGCAGGCCGCGTCGTCCGCGATGCCCGCATTGCCGGGGGCGCAGAGGACGCGCGGCCGGCCGGGAGAAGCCGCGACGGCCCGCACCAGCGCGTGTTCGCGGCCGCCGGAGCCAACAACGAGGATGGATTGCGGAAGAGCGGAATTGGCCACGCGCCGAAACACTCAGACCCGCCGCGTCCTGGCAAGGCCTCCGTGCGATTCGATGTCGCAGCTGCGACATCGAATCGCATGCCTGCCAGCGGGCCCCTGCCGCCGCCCGGCTCGAAAGGGCCGGAGCCAGATCGATGTCGTGATCACGACATCGATCTGGCTCGGGAACCTGAGGGACTCTCGCCCGCCGCCATCCAGCAGTTACCGGCCCTTTTCCCGCCGGCGGCCAGACGCACCATCACGTCGGGCCGGCACCGGGCACCCGGCGGCCAGCCGCGCGCCTTCACAGCACCTGCAATTTCCGGCGGTAGAAGGCCACCACCTCGTCGGGATCGTCCGTGAACAGGATATAATCCGACATCCAGGCCGGTGCCCGCCGGGTCTGGATCATGGTCCGCAGCTGCCGGCGGAGATCGCCCCAGAATTTCGCGTTGAAGAAGACATACGGCACGCGCGGCCGAATCCCCAGCTTCAGGTTGCACATCTCGATCCCGACCTCCTCGAGGGTGCCGACCCCGCCCACGTTGAAGATGCAAAAATCGGCCGCCTCGAACCATTTCTGCCGGAAGTGCCGCGACGACTCCTGGAATGTATTGAAGAAGTCGACCCCGAGCTCCGGCGGCTGCGCCTCCAGTTCGAGGAAGCAGGCGCCGGTGAGCGCGCCCTTGCTGCGCGCCTGATCCGTGGCCAGCCGCATCACACCGCCGCCCCCGCCGGTGAGCACCCCGAGATTGGTCCCGATGAAGGTCGTGAGCTTGTCGACCAGCAGGGAGATCCGCTCCGTGTCGTCCGCCTCCAGCCCGATGGCCGAGCCGTAGAAGGCCAGGATGGTCGCCTCCTGGAACTTCCGGGCTATCTCCTCGCGCACGAAGAATCCGTGCTCCTTCTTGTACGTGTGCAGGTAGAGATCCTTCGTGAGCTCGTCGTACCAGTACACCTGGAGCCCGATTGCATCGAAGGTGTCGAGCCGCCCGTGGGCGGTGCTGGAGAGGAAGTAGCCGTGGGTGCGTGAAGCCTTGCGAAAGACGATTCGCTTCAGCTTCAGCTCGTTCATCCGCGCGATCAGCTCGATCTGCTCGAGCAGCGATGGGAAGTAGTCCAGCACCAGCGTGTCGGCGTTGTCGGCCGCCGCGTCGAGCGCCTGGATCATGGTGCGGTGGCCGCAAGGCCCAATCCCTTCGCCGATCAGCCGCCTCAGGTCGTCACCGCCGCGCACAAAGAGTGCATGGTTCTCCGTAGTCGCACTCTCGCCGCGGACGGTGATCCGCGTGCGCGGCCGGGCCTCCCCACCCTCCCGGGGCGGATTCTCGTCCAGGCATTTGTAAAGTTCGGTGGCAGTCGCCAGCAGCCGGGTGCGCCGCTTGCTGAGCGCCTTGAATTCCGGATCGCTCGCCTCCGGGGCCTGGAAAACGTCGACCGACACGACCGGGTTCACGACCGGCTCGTCGCCCTGGTTGTAGATTTCCAGCATGATGTTCGTGCCGAAGGTCTTGATCGGATCGAGCAGCACCGCGCTGGTGTGGATGCCGAAGTTGCCCTCGCCCTGGTTCAGCACGACGAAGTGTTCCTTCAGGTACATCGAGCAGCTGGTGAGGATGCCGGAGCGAGGCGGGATGGTGAGCGGCGCCGCCTCATGCCGCACCTGCACGCGATCGAGGAAGTTGCGCCCGGCATTGCCGGCCAGGACGCGCTCGAAGTCCGCCCGGGTCAACCGCGGCGACAGCGTGTAGCTGAGCTGGTGCGGGGTCAGAAACACGCGGCCAAGCCGGTCGATGCTGATCGTGTTCGGCAGCTTGATCCGGTTCGACTGCAAGGCCTCCCAGATCTCACCGGTCGAGAGCTTGGCCGCCGCCGGCGCATGGTAGAGCCGGCCCACGGGCGAACCCACCCGCATCAGCTTCCGCCAATAGGGAGCGTTGGGAAAGCTTGCGTCGAAGATGAAGGCTTCGACCTCCAGCTCGAGCCGGTTGCCCTCCACCTGCGGCCCGCCCTGGACAGCCATCTCGATGCCAATCCGCGCCAATGAGCTGCGCTCGGAAAACTTCAGCGTCGCGAGCTGCTGCTTGAGAAACTCGAACTCGACCGGATGCCGGGGCCAGAACCCCAGCTGGAGCGTGACCGAACGTTCGTCCCGGGGCTTAACCGAGAGGATTTGGCCGTCCTGGCTGGTCCAGAATTGATCGGGATTCATGGCAAGGGGGTGAGGTGATGCCCCATCCCACCGGGCGATACAAGGAGGGAGTAATCGGGGTTGCTTTCGGGGCGACCCGCTGGCACTGGTGGAAACTTTTACGGCACAATGCCGCGCCCCCCGTTACTTTATCCCGTCCAAAAATCACGATGAACCTGAAGCACTTGTTCGCCCTTGGGCTGCTGTCCGCCGGCTTCGCCGCCGTCCATGCCCAAGAGGTCAAGCTCAACCTCCCTGGCTCCGCCAATCCCCCCGCGCAGCCGGCGAATGCGACCCCGCCCGCCGCGGCCGCGTTCACCGACGCCCAGCTGATCGAGGAGTTTGGGTGGTTCGTGGGCAAACGCGTCGGGCTCACCGAACTCGCCTTCACGCCGGCTGAGGTCGTGTCGCTGATCAAGGGTCTGAGGGCTGCTGCCGCCGGCAAGGACTCGCCCTACGAACTCGAGAAGATCGGGCCGGCGATGGACGAGTTCATGCAGAAGAAGCAGAACGCGTATCTCGGCAAGCTCAAGGAACGCAACATGGCCGAGAACATCGCCTTCTTCACCAAGCTGAAGGAAAACAAGGCCGTGATCGAAACGCCCACCGGGCTCCGCTACGAGATTCTCCAAAAGGGGACCGGCCCCCAGCCCACCGAGGACAAGACCGTCAAGGTCCATTACACAGGCACATTGATCGATGGCTCCGTCTTCGACAGTTCGGTGCAGCGTGGCGAACCGGCGGAATTTGCGCTGAAGGAAGTGATTCCCGGCTGGACCGAGGGGATTCAGAAGGTGAAGCAGGGCGGGAAGATCAAACTCTACGTGCCGCCGCATCTCGCCTATGGCGACGACGGCCGGCCCGGCATCCCACCCGGCTCCACGCTCATCTTCGAGGTGGAACTGCTGGAAATCAAATCGGCACCGTCCCAACCCGCCAAGCCGGCCGCGAAGTAGGCATTACCGGGCGCACCAGGGGAACCTGCGCGCCCGACCCTTGGCCCTTCAACTGACCCTCGGACGAGCGAGGGCTCGGGTGGAATCCATTTCTGATCCATCGATGCTCGTTTCTCGTTCAGAAAACGTTCGTGGAGGGACGACCCCCTCGACGGGGCCGTGAGACATCTGTCGAACCGGCTCCGCGTCGTCCACAAACCCAATGTGACAAACGTCCTGCGGAGCTCATCGATCTCAATGGCCGTGACGGAGCACGGCCCTCCATGTACGAGGTTCGGAACGTTGCGGCCGGACAGTCGTGCTCGCTACCGGTTTGGCGTGCCCATCAATTCGCGCACATCGGCCAGGAAGGTCGCGACTGCTGCGTCGCTGGTCGACCAGGAGCACATCAGGCGGTAGCCGTGCTCGCCGACAAACCGGTAGAAGTGCCAGCCGCGCGCCTCCAGGGCTGCGGCCAGGGCCGGAGGCAGCTCGACGAAAACCCCGTTCGCCTCCACCGGCGCGACCAGCGAAAGACCGAGTTTACGCAATCCCGCGGCCAGCGCCGCCGCCTGCCGGTTCGCGTGCGCGGCATGCCGGAGCCAGGCCCCGTCGCGCAGCACCGCCGCCCATTGGGCACTCGCAAATCGCAGCTTCGACGCCAGCTGGCCGGATTGCTTCACCCGATAGTCGAACTCATGTGCCAGCTCCCGGTTGAAGAAAACCACCGCCTCGGTCGTGAGCAGTCCATTCTTGGTGCCGCCGAAGCAAAGCACATCCAGCCCGGCCCGCCAGGTCAGGTCCGCCGGCGAGAACCCCCGCTCCGCCAGCGCGGCGGCGGCATTCGCGAAGCGTGCGCCATCCATCTGCACCGCGAGTCCGCGGGCCTGCGCGAACTCGCCGATCGCCGCCACCTCGTCCGGTTGGTAGACTGTCCCGAGTTCCGTGGCCTGCGTCAGCGAGATCGCGCGCAGCTTCGGGAAATGCACCCCATGCCCGCGCCGGAGCACGGGTTCGAGATCGGCAGGCCGCAGCTTCGCCTGCGGCGCATCCACCGGCAGGACCTTGCTGCCACCCGTGAAGAACTCGGGCGCACCGCACTCGTCGGTGTCCACATGCGACAGCGCATGACACACGATTGCGTGATGGCGCCGGCAAAGCGCGGCGAGCACGAGGGCATTCGCCGCCGTCCCGTTGAACACGAAGAAGACCTCGCACTCCGTCTCGAAGATCTCGCGGAAGCACGCCTTGGCCGCCGCGGTCCGGTCGTCATCCCCGTACCCGGGCGCGTTGCCGGCATTGGCCTCGACCAGCGCGGCCATCGCCTCGGGACAAATCCCGGCGGTGTTGTCGCTCGCCAGGGCGAACTGGAATTGGCGCTGGATCATGTTTCCCATCGTTTTGGTGTTTGGCAACGGCGGTCGCGCCCGGTTGCGTGAAAGCGCACGCGATGAACGCAGCGGACGTCAACCTCTACCTGGTCGGCTTCATGGGCACCGGCAAGACCACGATCGGTCGGGCCGTCGCGCTCCGGCTCGGCTTTGTACTGCTCGACAGCGACCATGAGATCGAGCGGCTGCGGGGAAAATCGATTCCCGAGATCTTCGCGGCGGAGGGCGAGCCGGCGTTTCGCGGCATGGAGCGGGAATTCATCACGGGCGGCCATCCCGCCGAACGCACCGTCGTTTCCTGCGGCGGCGGGCTCGTCACGCAGCCCGGCATGCTCGATCTCCTGAAGCAAAAGGGTATCGTGATCTGCCTCCACGCCTCGATCGAGACGATCCTCGCCCGCACCGCCCGCCACCGCAACCGGCCGCTGCTCGCGGTCGAAAATCCCGAGGAACGGATCCGCGCCCTGTACGCGATCCGGGAACCGATCTACAAGCAGTCGGGCACCGTGATCCTCACCGACGGCCGGCCGCTGCATGACATCACCGGCCACGTCATCCGCACGTGGCGGCGCGATGCGGCGGATTTCGCCCGGAAAAACCGCGAATAAACGCCAATGGACGCCAATTCCAGAGCGGACGGCAGACGGTCCCCCTTTGCTGGCCATGGTCACCGCGCAGGTCGCCGTTTCCATGCTCCCAATCGGCGTCCGCTGCATTCGCGTGCATTGGCGTTCATTCGCGGTTGAACGGCATGGAGATTGTTTAGTGACCATGGATCCCCGCCAGGAAGATCTCCGCCAGCGACTGGGCCGGCTCGGATTCGACGACGTGCGCTTCGCCGCGGTGGATGCCCCGGTTGGGCAGGGCCTGCGCCCATGGCTCGAGGCCGGCATGCAGGGAACCATGCATTGGATGGAACGTTCGGCCGACAAGCGGTTGAGCCCGGAACTCGTGCTCCCGGGAGCGAAGTCCATGATCGTCCTCGGAGTGAGCTATTGGTCGGATCGATTCCCGCCGGCCCATGCCGCGCCGACGAAACCCGTCTGGGCACGCTATGCGCTGCACGAGGATTACCATGACACCATCAAGCCGGCCCTCGTCGCGGCCGGGCGCGCCCTCGAATCGGTTTTCGGCGTCGGACCGGCAGATTATCGTTATTATGTGGATACGGGGCCGGTGCTCGAACGGGCGTGGGCCGCACGGGCCGGCGTCGGGTTCACGGGCAAGAACGCGATGCTCATCTCGCGCCGCCACGGCAACTGGCTGCTGCTGGCGGGAATCCTGACGCGGATCGAGTTCACACCGGACGAGCCGATCCGCCGCGGGCAGGAACCGGGCACCATCGGGCTGCTCTGCGGCAAGTGCACGCGCTGCCTCGATGCCTGCCCGACGAATGCCTTTCCCGCGCCCGGCGTGGTCGACGCCCGCCGCTGCATCTCATACCAGACGATCGAGAACAAGGGGGTTATCCCCCGATCGCTGCGGGCGGGGATCGGCCAGCGGATCTTCGGTTGTGATGTCTGCCTGGAGGTCTGTCCCTGGAACCGGTTCGCGCGAGAAGGCCGCCGGCTGCTGCTCGCGGCCCGCCACGATCTCGGCTCACTCACCCTCCCCGAATTGCTGGCCATGACGCCGGAGCGGTTCGCGGAGGTGTTTCGGCGGACTCCCATCAAGCGGCTCAAGCTCACCGGCCTCCTCCGCAACGCCTGCATTGTGGCCGGCAATTCCGGCGACTCGTCGCACCTGCCCCAGCTCGTCTCCCTGGCCTCCACGCACGCCTCGGCCCTGGTCCGCGCGCATGCCGTGTGGGCAGTCCGGAAACTCGGCGGTGACCCGCTGCTCCTGGACGTGCGCACCCGCGAAACCAATCCGATCGTGCTGGCCGAGTTTAAGGACTGAGACGGACCCCTGTTCGACCGCGAAGGTCGCGAAGTTCCGCGAAGTGAAAAGAAGAGATGTCCGAACCGTGCCTGCGCTTACTCGACCCTTCGCGCTACTTCGCGTACTTCGCGGTTTCCAAATGTACCGTTTGGCTCACCCAAGCGAAGCGGCGCGCTGCCCGATGCATGCTCCCCGTCACCGGAAGGCCGCGGCAAACAAGGCCGCCGCCGCGCCCGGCGGCCGCACGGGAGTCCCCGACCGGTTGATGAATGCGTGGACAGTGTACCCCGTCGCCAGCAGTTCCGAACCCCGGCGCACCTCGTACTCGAGCCGGATCCGCAGGAGCGGTTTCTCCCGGAGGAAGGTCACAATCGTGATCACATCGTCGTAAACCGCCGGCCGGAGGAACTTCGCGCCGACCTCGAGCACCGGCAGCCGGTAGCCCTGCTCTTCCAACGCGCGATACACCAGCCCCATCTCCTTCAGCAAAGTGGTCCGGCCCACCTCGAACCAGGGCAGGTAGCTGCCGTGATAGACCACGCCCATCATGTCCGTTTCCGCATAGCGGACTGTCACCTGTGATTCCGATCGTATCATGGCTCGCCCCACGTGGGATTGAAGAGAGCAGCCGCGGATTCCTTCCAGCAGTTGCGCCGCGCCCATTCCCGGCCGGCCGCACCCAGCCTGGCCCTCAGGTCGCGGTCATGAACCAGTTTCTCGAATGCGGCTGCGAGCTGGAGCGGACGATCCGGCGGCACCAGCAGTCCCGTCACGCCGTCGACGACGGCCTCGGACACGCCGCCAACATCGTGCGCGATGACCGGCAGCCCATGTGCCGCAGCCTCCAGGTAGACGAGCCCAAAACCCTCGACACTGTGCGGCAGATTCACGCTCGTCATCGCGAAGATGTCCGCGCGTTCGTAAACCGCCGCCAGCTCATCGTCGGGCAGGTTGCCAAAGAATCGCACCCCGAGGTCGGGCATTCCCGCTGCGGCGCGGCGCAGTCGTTGCTCGTAGTCACCGCGGCCCGGCCCGCCGACGATCCAATACTCCACCCGGGCCCGCACCTCGGCCGGCAGCAAGTGAAGCGCCTGCAAGGTCAGCAACTGGCCCTTCCGCGGATGCAGCCGGCCCACCGTCAGCACCACGATCTTGCCTCCGGTGGCGCCGGGATGCGCCGGAACCACGGCGAAATCGGCCCGCAGTGCCCCTGGCGTCAGATAGATCTTGTCCGCCGCCTCGGGAAACCTGGCCAACAGCAGCTCCTGCGTGTAGTTCGACACCGCACTCACCCGCGACGCACGGCGAATCAGCCGTCGCGCCAGCCAGCGCCGGATTGGCCGCTCTGCGAATCGCAGGATTTCCGAGCCATGAAACGTCAACACCAGCCGGCGGGGTCGGAACGCATGAAAAAACTGCAGCAGCATCATCGTCAGCATCGGACCCGGCTCGGGCAGGTAGACGGTCGCGTGCCGCAACTCCCGCCGGTTTCGAACCAGTTCGGATGCCAGCCGAAGCTGGCAGGAGAGATCATGCGTGCCCTTTAGCGGCATCCGGCGAAGCCGGAACGGCCAGTCGGCCTTCTCCACCGCGGCGGGGGCTGACTGGGCCCATACCTCCACGCGATAACCGAGTTCGGCCGTCGCGCGGGCAATCTCCTCGGCAAACGTGGCGATTCCGCCGCGCTTGGGATAGAATTCGTGGGTGATCAAAAAGACCCGCTCACCGTCGGGCATCGTGGATACGGACATGCGTCGCGAAGGTTGACCCGTGCCATTGGCCAAGGATCGCCAGCTTGGAATCCCCCAACCCGCTGGCAAGCGCGGTCCGCGGGCCTGAATGCCAAACTTGCTGAAACCCGGAAGTATGCATCTTGTCTGTCGGCGGCTCCCGCGCAGGCCCCGGCGCTAAATTGGTTTTACATTACGTCCTCCCAACATAGAAGGAACGAACAATGCCCGAAGCAGCTTCACACAGTCCGGGAACCGGCAAGCCCTTCCCGTCGACGCCAAAAGCATTTGCGCCTGAAGACGAGGCCGCATTGAGGGAATCATTAAAACGCTGCTCTCCTTCGACTTTTGAATCCGCAGTCCAATTCAGGAAGACCGGGAATCCGGAACATGTGCCCGCGATCGTCATTGGGGTGATCGAGCGTTTCGTGGAGCCGGATCTCCGGGTGAAATTGAAGGACGCGGACGATGATCTCCGGCTGATCGAGGATCTGGGAATCGATTCGCTGACCATGATGGAGATCGTCATCCTCGTGGAGGATGTACTCCAGATGTCGATCAACAACGACGAGCTGCGCAACCTCCGCACAGTGGGCGACGTAAAGACGTTCATCGACTGCAAAATTCGCGGGTTGCCACTGCCGCGGCCGACCAAGTTCATTCCCATCGAGCACATCGGCGCCGTCATGCCGGTGCAGCCTCCCTTCCTGTTCCTCAACGAGGCGTCCGTCAGCTCGACTGCAGCCAACGGCAAGTACCGGATTTCAGGTCAGGAATTTTTCCTGCAGGGACATTTCAAGGACAACCCGGTGATGCCGGCATCCATCATGCTCGAGGCGCTCGGCCAGCTCGCCGTGCTCTATCTCCTGGAGGGCGCGCCCACCGAACCCGGCAAAGTGGTCAGTGCCCAGACAATCTTCTTCACCGGCTGCGAAGGCGTGAGGGCCCACCGCGTTTGCCGGCCCGGCGACATCCTCACGTTGTCGATCAAGCCAAAGCGGATGAAGATGCCGCTCGCCACGTTCGAGGGCGCAATCCGCGTCGGTCAGGAAAAAGCGGTCATCGTCGAGGAGATCACCCTCACCTACGCCTTTGTCGATGCGGTCAACGCCCCCGTCCCGATCAACGGCGCTTATGCGGCACCGGAGGGCGAGAACGGGGCGATGCCGGCGGACGCCCCGCCGCTGCGGGCGGCGATCAACGCCTGATTCGACCTCACCCTGGCGCCAAAGCCGCACTGCGTTGCCGCGGGGGTGCAGATCAGAACTGGATACGTAGGAGCGCAGTCTTGCCCGCCATGGCCCTGTCGAGGGGCTGCGCCCGCATGCGTGATTGAACGGTTCTGAGGGCGCAGACGAGGCTGCGCCCCTTCGGCTGCGTGGCTGAATCAGGTCCCGCTGCCCCTGCCCGCTGTGTCGTGCGTTGACCGCCGCCGCTTTACCGCCTCACTGTCTTCCCCAATTGCCGCTGGGTACCATCCAGCGGTCGCGAGCATCCATCGAGCATGGCCAGAGTTTTCATCACCGGACTTGGATTTGTCACGAGCATCGGCAACGACGCCACGACCGTCTCGCGCCATCTCCGGGAACTGCGGCACGGATTCGAACTTTTCCCGCCCTTCCAGAAACCGGACATTCCCTGCAAGGTCGTCGGCACGATCAAGGACTTCTCGACGGATTCGCCCGATCCGGAGGACTGGACCTTCCCGTCCCGCTACAAAATCAAGCGCGAACTGCTGCGTTCCATGGCGCCGAACGGATTGTTCGCCCATTGCGCGGCGCTGCAGGCGATCGAAGACGCGCAGTTGAAGGAGGCGGACATTTCCAATCCCGAGACCGGGCTGTATGCGGCCTCCGGTGGCTCGCCCTTTCTCCTCCACCATCATCATCAGCGGCTGCAGAAACTCGGGGTCATGCGCTGCTCGCCGCTCGGCATCGTCGCTTCGATCGTCGGGACGCTGAACTTCAACCTGGTTGCCGCCTTCAAGATTCTTGGCGCCTCCTGCGGGTTTTCCTCGGCCTGTGCGTCATCAGCCCACGCGCTCGGCTATGCCTTCGATGACATCGTGCTCGGCCGTCAGCAGCGGATGTTCGTCATCGGCGCGGAGGACGGAAACGTCGACGCGATCCTTCCCTTTGCCGGCATGCGGACCTTGTCGCTGCAGACCGATCCCAACCTGGCATCGCGCCCGTTCGACACGGCGCGGGATGGTTTTGTCGGCACGGGCGGAGCCACCGTGCTGATCATGGAAAGCGAGGCGGAAGTCGCGCGACGCGGAGTCAAACCCTACGCGGAGATGCTTGGCTGGGGCCAGGCGTCCGACGGCTACAATGTGGCGATCTCGCATCCCGAAGGCAGCGGTTCGGCCGCGGCGATGGTGCACGCGCTGCGCGCCAGCGGGGTCAGGCCGGAGGAGGTCGACTACGTCAATGCCCATGCCACTTCGACGCTGATCGGTGATGTGTCGGAGGCCCGGGCCCTGCGGTCGGTCTTCAGGGATTCCGTGCCCGATCGGCCGGTCGTGAGCAGCACCAAGGCGCTGACTGGCCACGGGCTGTCGCTGGCCGGGGCCATGGAAAGCGCCTTCTCGGTGCTGGCGCTGCGTGAAGGCTTCATCCCCGGCAACGCCCACCTGGTAAACGTCGATCCGGAATGCCAGGGGCTGAATCTCCCGCGGACAACGCAAGAGCGCCAGGCCGGGATCGTCCTCAAGAACAGCAGCGGCTTCGGCGGTGCCAACGTCGCCCTGGTCTTCAAACGCGCGTGACCAGCATCGTCCATCGGTTCGCGCCATCCGGCAGCGGCAGGGCAGCCCCGCCCAATCACGGGTCCTGATGTCGCACCGCATCTCCGACTTCTACCGAACGGCGTTTGTGACCGGCGCCAGCAACGGCCTCGGCCGGGCCTTCTGCGAGATGCTGCTGGCCGAGGGGGTGCTCGTCTGGGGCACGTCCCGCGATCCCGTCCGGCTGCAGCCCCTGGTGGACCGCCCCGGCGGCGGTTTCAGGTCCGTGGTGCTGGAACTGGCGGACGGAGCTGCGGCGACCGCCGCCTTTCATGCGGCCGAGTCGGAGGCGAAGGGTTTCGACGTGGTGATCAACAATGCCGGGTTCGGGGTCTTTGCGGAGTTTGCTGCCGTGGAATTTGCCCACTGGCAGGTCCAGCTCGAGGCCATGCTGGTCAATACGGCGCGGCTGTCGCATGCGGCGCTCCAGGGCATGCGGGCCCGCGATCGCGGCGCACTCGTGAACGTCTCGTCGCTCGCCGCGGAATTCCCACTCCCCTTTCAGCCCGCCTACAATATGGCCAAGGCGGGCCTCAGTGCCCTGAGCGAGAGCCTGATGGTGGAAACCCGCGGCACCGGGGTGGTGATTCTGGATTTCCGACCGGGGGATCACCGGACTGATTTCGACGGCACCGTCCGGCGGCCGCAGCCGGCAATGACGCCCGCGATGGGACGGGCCTGGGAGGCGTTCACGGCGATGATGCGCAGCGGTCCACCGCCCGAGGCCGCTGCCGCCGCCCTTCGCACCGCACTGCTGCGCCGGCGCAGCGGGGCCGTGCGAACGGGCCGATGCTTCCAGGCGGTCCTGGCCCCTTTCCTCGCCCGCTTCGGGTCGCAGGCCCTGCGCCGCCGGATCCAGGCGCGCTACTTCCACGTTGCCTGAACCGGCCGCCGCCCAGATGTCCAAGCTCCGCATCCTCGTACTCACCTCCAGCACCGGCGGCGGACACGATGCCCGCGCCGCGGCCTTCGCCGAATGGTGCTTCCAGCTGTATCAGCACGAGGTCGACGTCCGGATCGAGCAGATGCTGGAAAAATCGTCGCTGCTCAACCGGAGTGGGGTCACGATTTACAACCGGATCCAGCGCAGTGCCCCGTGGCTGCACAAGATTTTCTACGCGCTGGTGGAGTTGCTCAGCTATATCAACCGTCGCACCGTCACGCTGGGAGCGGCGTACTACACCCGGGTGCTGCGCGAGTACCAGCCCCACCTCGTCTTCAGCGTGCACGATTGCCTCAACCGGGGCTACTTCCCGCTGGCCCGACGGGTGCTGGGTGCCGACCGCGTCCGCTGTGCCACCTATTGCGGAGAGTTTTCGGGCGGCTGGGGTTATTCCCGCAACTGGATCGAACCCTCCGTGGATCTTTATTTTTCGCGGACGCAAACCGCCAGCGACTATGCGGTGAAGCGGGGCATTCCAGCGCAAAAGGCCCGGGTGCGCGGCTATCTCATGAATCCCCGCGCGCACCTCGAGGTGCTCGGGGTCAGGGAGCGCCGCGATTTTCGTGTGCAGCAACTGGGCCTCGATCCCGAAAAGTTCACCGTCTTTCTCGCCACGGGTGGCAACGGCGCGAACAATCACTTCGAACTCCTTCCCGCGCTGCTCCAGCATGCGAATCGGATCCAGGCGGTGATTATCTGCGGCCGGAACCGCCAGACCTACAACGAGCTGGTGCACTGGCGGGCAATCCATCCCGAATTCTCCTGCCATCTCGAGGCGTTTTCGGAACGCGTGCACCTGCTGATGCAGGCCAGCGACGCGATCGTGACGCGCGGGGGCACGACGACGTGTGCCAAGGCCCTTCACTTCCAGTGCCTGATCATCTTCAATGCCTTCGGCGGCATCATGCCGCAGGAGCAGCTGACCTGGAAATTCTTCCGCAATGGCGCCGGCTCGGAAAAGATTGAGCAGCCCGCGGACTTTGCCCGGATCATCGATCGCTGGATGGCCGATCCGGCGGCCTATTCCCGGGCCCGCGAGCGTTTCCTCGAACTCCGCTACGAGGAGGATCCAACGGTGTTGATCGACGAACTCGTCGGTCTCGCCAATCAGGTCGCGCAGGTCCCGCTGAACCGCCGCGCCTTCCCCCTGCTGCCCGCGCCCGTCGTCGCGGCAACGCGCTGACCGCTGCAAAGCAATTCAGAATGCATCGCCGCTGCTTCGTTTAACTACGCAACTGTAGGGGCGCAGCCTTGTCTGCGCCCTGCGCCCCGGCGAATCCAGGCCGATTGCTCCCTGCGCAATCCGCTTGGCCGGCTGACCGCGCTCCGGTTAGTTGGAGCGCCGCCTGCCTGTGCCCGCATCACCCGTCATCGCCTATCTCTTCACCACGTTTCCGAAGAACACGGAAACCTTCCTGCAACGTGAGATCATCGCGATGCGCGAGCATGGTGTCGCGCTCCGGATTTATTCGCTCTGGGGCGGCGGCGGCCGCTTTCGCGGGCTGCCCGTGACGCGCTTCAGCAAGTGGCGGCTGCTCACCCTGCTCTGGCTGATCCCGCTGGAAGCTTCGCGGCGGCCCGAGGTCCTGCGCCAGCTGCTCCACGGGCTCGCCACGCGCCGCGCTCCCTCCTGGCAGAATTTCTGGGAAAACATGCTCGGCGCCGGGTTCGCCTGCATCCATGCCCGCGAGTTCCGGCGTGATCCGCCGGCCCTCGTGCACGCCACCTGGGGCGGCGCACCGGCCACCGCCGCCTGGCTGCTATGGCGGCTCGACGGCCACCGCTTCAGCGCCGGCGCCCATGCGTATGATATCTTCGAACACGGAGGCGACTGGTGGCTCCGGGAAAAACTCGCCGAGGCCGCGCTGATCCACACCTCCACCGAAATGGGCCGCTCCGCGCTGCTCGCCCGCGGGCTTCCCCCGGAGCGGATTGTCTGCATCCGCCGCGGGCTCGATCACCTGCCGCCCCTCAAGCCGCTCCGCACCTCGCGCGACCCGCTGGCACTGGTGTGCGTCGCCCGGCTGGTCGAGAAGAAGGGGCTCCGCCAGCAGTTGCGAATCTATGCCGCCCTGCGCGATGCCGGCATCCCGTTCACGGCCCGGGTGATCGGCGAGGGTCCGATGCGCCCGGAATTGGAACGACTCGCCGGCCGGCTCGGCATTTCTGCGCAGGTGACGTTCACCGGACACCTGCCCCAGCCAGGAGTCTGGGAGGAACTCGCCCGGGCCGATGTGCTGCTGCACACCGGCGTCGTTGCGCCGAGCGGCGACCGGGACGGGCTGCCCAATGTGATTCCCGAGGCGATGGCCGCGGGCGTGCTCGTAATCACCTCGCCGGTGGCCGCCACCACCGAGGCGATCCATGACGGGGTGACCGGGATCGTGGCCTCAGTGGAGGCACCGGAGGAATGGGTCGCCGCCCTGCGGCGGCTGGCGCAGGATGACGCCTGGGCCGAGCAGTTGCGCCAGGCTGCGCGCCGCTGGGTGGAGGCGCATTTCAACGCCCGCCGGAATGCCGCCCGGTTGCTCGACCGGTTTCAGCAGGTTCTTGCGGTTGACCGGAAATGATTCACCTCGACGTCACCAAGACCCGATCCGCCGGCCATCGCTCCGGACTCACGCGCGTCACTACCCGGCTCGCGGCGGAACTGGGCGCCGCCGCGCGACCGATCACGTGGCCGGCAAACGCAAGCCAGCTTTCCGCCGACGACTGGCTGCTCACCGCGGAACTGTTCTCGGAGGCGGAGCGGCCCAGGCTCGAGTCGTTCCTCGCCCGCCGCCAGTGTCGCACGGCGGCCATCTTCCATGATGCCATTCCGCTCCGACACCCGCAAATCACCTGGCCGCAGAGTGTCGCCCGCCATCCCGGCTACATGAAACTGCTGGCCCGGTTCGATCGCGTCTGGGCGGTCTCGGCGGCAAGTCGCGACGATCTGCTTGGCTTCTGGGGCTGGCAGCGGCTCGAGCACACGCCACCGGTCGACATCCTCCCGCTCGGAGCCGATTTCAACGGAGCACCACGCGGACAATGCAAACCCTCTCCCGCCCAGCCGCCACGGCTGCTTTGCGTCGGCATCATTGAACCCCGCAAGAATCAGGGCTTCCTGCTCGATGTCTGCGAACAGCTCTGGTCCCAGGGGCTCCGGTTCGAACTGCACCTCGTCGGCCGCGTGAATCCCCATTTTGGCCGGCCGATCGCGGCCCGGATCGGGGCAATCGCTCGGCGCGGCGCCACCGTCCAGTTTCACCGCGCGGCATCGGATGAGACGGTGGCGGGACTTTATCGGACGGCGCGGGCAACGGTCTTCCCAAGTCTCGCCGAGGGCTGCGGGCTGCCGCTGCTCGAGTCGTTGTGGATGGGTGTGCCATGCGTCTGCAGCGATCTGCCCTCGCTGCGCGAACAGGCCACGGGCGGCGGCGCGGTCCTGGTGCCACCGGCGGATCCGGCCGCGTGGGAATCAGCGCTGCGGCGGATCGTCATTGATGACTCCTGGAGGGCGACACTGGGCGAGTCCGCACAGTCCCGGCCGCTGCCGACTTGGCGTGACACCGCGCAGGCCATCCAGCGGGCGTTGGTTTGACGGATTTTCGCGTCCCGTGGCGCCCCCGTAGCGTACAGAGCCTTCGCAAAGCATCCTCGCTGCTTCATTCAACCACGCGGCCGTAGGGGCGCAGCCTCCGGAACCGGTGCCGGCGCCGGCTGCGGCGTGGTGCCGGGAGTCGCACCCGAAGTTGGTGCTGGCGCCGGCTGCGGCGCGGTGCCGGGAGGTGTGCCCGGTGCCTGGGCAGGCGGAGGAGGCAGCGGGGCAGGCAGCGGTGGCAGCGGCTGTGCTGTACCGGCAGCAGATCCCGGCCCGGACTTGCTTTCCAATGCCTTGATGGCGGATTCGCGGACCTCCGCGATGCCGGGCGAATTCTGAGGGACGGCGATCTCCGTTTCCACCTGCGTGTTCGTGGCGAGGTAGTCCACCGCCACCGAGCACAGGAGCGGGAGCGCGGACTCCATTCGGCCGGCCAGCCCGAGCACCGCGACCCGCACATCCCACAACTCCTCCCCCGCACTCTTGTCGAGTGCCCGGGTGGGGTTATTGCGCGCGGACAGCTGCAGGTAGGTCTCGCGCGCAGCCGGATCCACGCGGGGCGTCGTGTCCCGACCACAGGAAACTTCCACAAAGACATCCGGAGGGGCATTTGCCGGTGCTTCAAACATCCCCGCCGACGTCAGCGCCGCGTCCACACAGGCCTTCAGCACCGGCACCTGCACCGGCACCTGATTCACGACCGAGCGGCGCGCCACCAGCCGGTAGGACTGGCCGGACGGCTTCGCGAGCCCCGGCAGGCTGATCGAATCCACCAGCACCTTGTGCTTGGGAATGAAAATGTTGGCGCACCCGACCCCCAGCATCATCAGCCCGCCGGCCAGGAACAGCGCACAAACCTGGGGAATTCTCCGGGAGGGCTTCATGTCAAATATCGATGGCGCGGGTTTCAGACGATGTCCCGCCCGATATATGCGTCGACCCGGTTTTCGCAAACGAATGGGTCGCCGTGCCGCCGGAGTCGCAGGATCGGGTCTGCCGGATACGCCGCATGCTGGGTTGGCCACTCGCGCCTCAATCCATCCGCACTCGGGCGCGGTAGAACGCGTCGCACAGGGCAAAGATCTCCTTGGGGGAACGCATGCCCATGGCCTGAGCGGCCAGCGCCCGGGCATCCGCCATCGACATTGCCCGGATCAGGTACTTTACCGCCGGCAGCCAGGCGGGCGACATGCTGAGCGAATCGATACCAAGCCCCAGCAGCAGCGGTGCAAAGATCGGATCGCCGGCCATCTCGCCGCACACGCCAACCGGCAGGTTCTGACGATGAGCCTCGTCGATCACGAACCGCAACGTGCGCAGCAACGCCGGGTGGGTCGGCTCGTATAGGTGCGCGATCCGATCGTTCACCCGATCGATCGCCAGCAGGTACTGGATGAGATCATTCGTCCCGACACTGAAGAAATTGCATTCGCCCGCCAGCAGATCGGCCGTATGCGCCGCACTGGGGATCTCGATCATCGCGCCGACCTCGACCTTCTCGTCGTACGGGACACCGCGGGCCCGCAGCTCGGCCATCGCCTCGCGCAGCACCGCATTCGCCCGCACCATCTCCTCCGTCCCGCTGACCATCGGATACATGATCTTCACCTTCCCAAAGGCGCTCGCCATCAGGATCGCCCGCAACTGCTCCCTGAAGATGTCCTGGTGCTCCAGGCAGAAGCGAATCGCCCGGAAACCCATGAAGGGGTTGTTCTCCTTGGGAAACAGGTCCGACTTGCCGGCCAGCGGCTTGTCCCCTCCCAGGTCCAGCGTCCGGATGATCACCGGCTCTGGCGCCATCGCCTCCACCACCGTCTTGTACGCGACAAACTGCTCCTGCTCGTGCGGCATCCGCGACGTCCCAATGAACAGGAACTCCGTGCGATACAGCCCGATGCCCTGCGCGAAATACGCCTTGGCCCGCGTGACCTCGTCCACCTTCTCGATGTTCGCCAGCAGGGTGACCGGGACCCCGTCCAGCGTGATCGCCGGCAGTCGATTCACCTCCAGCAACTGGGCATCGAACGATTTCTTCTGCTCCTGGATCGTGCCGTAGCGGAAGAGCGTGCTCTCCGACGGATTCAGGATCACCACCCCGTCGTACCCGTCGACGATGGCCCAGTCACCATTGTGCACCCGCTGCGTGAGATTGCGCACGCCGACCACCGCCGGCACCTTCATCGAGCGCGCGACGATGACCGCATGGCTGGTCTTGCTGCCCGAGTCGATCACCAGCGCCAGCGCCGCCGTCCGGTCGAGACTGGCCGAATCGGACGGCGTGATGTCGCTCGCAACCACAATCCGCTGGTCCGCCAGCCGGCTGAGAGCATTTTCCGCCTGGCCGAGCAGGTTCTGCAGGACGCGCTGCGCGACGTCACGCAGGTCGCCGGCACGCTCCCGCAGGTACTCGTCGTCGATCTCCGAAAACGCCTGCACGTAGCGGGAGGAGACTTGGTGGAAACAGGTCTCGATGTTCTGCCCGCTCGCCTCGAACGCGCGGATCGTCTCACCAATCAGCGCCTCATCCTCCAGCACCATCAGGTGCGCGTCGAAAATCGCCGCCTCCTCCGGGCCGATGTTCTTCTCGACCTCGTTCTTGATCTTGGTGATTTGCTGCCGGGTGACGACCAGGGCGCGATCGAATCGCGCCACCTCGTCGATCCGCTTTTCCGGTTCGACCTGGTAGCTCGGCACCTCGACGTCGTTCTGCACGTAGACGAAAATCTGCCCATAGGCGATCCCCTGCGAAGCAGCGATGCCTTGCACGGTGATTTCCGTCTTCGGACTGGGATCCATTTATTTCGGGTGAAGGGCGCCGCGAAAACGCGGAGCGTCGGTCCCCGACGTTAACGCGTCCCGCCCGAAGCGGGTCAATGCGGATTTACGCCAGCCTGGCCTCAATCGCCAGTGCCGAGGGCCCCCAGGCTTCTCGAATTGCCTGCATCACGGGGGATTCCGGCGTCGAATCCCCCAGCAGCACGAAGCACGCGCTGCCGCTGCCGCTCATCCGTGCCTGCAATCCGAACCGGGTGGCAAGCTGCGCCAGCAGGGTTGGCAGCGCCAGGTGCTTGGCAAAAACCGGCGGCTCCAGGCTGTTGAATAGCAGATCCTCGAGCGGCGCGGCCGGATTCGCGCACCACTGCGCCCATCGTGACTCGACCCCCTCAGCTGCAAGGTAGCCTTTGGGCGCCCGCGCCGCGAGCTGGGCATAGGCCCAAGGGGTCTCGACGCCGAATCCCGGCCGGAAGACCAGCACCCGGCGGCCTCGAATCCGGCTGCTCACTGCCGCGGGCAACGGTTCGACCCGCTCCCCTCGCCCGCGGATTACCACCGGGCCGCCGTCCAGGAACAGCGGGCAGTCGGAGCCCAGTTCCGCCGCCACCTCGCGCAGTCTCCTGTCATCCAGCAAACCGCCCGCCAGCCGGTTCAACCCGAGGAGCGCCGCCACTGCATTGCTGCTGCCGCCACCCAGCCCCGCCGCGACCGGAATCCGCTTCTCCAGCCGGAAGGCGGCGGCGCCCTGCCAGCCGCTGGCCGCCACGTAGGCGCGCGCCGCCCGCAGCACCAGGTTCGCCTCGCCGGCCGGAACATCCGGATGATCACACGAGAGCGAAAACGTCGCGGCCGGCTCCACCTGCAGCGTGTCGCCAAAGGTCAGCGGCGCGGCCACCGAGACGAGGTCATGGAAGCCATCCGGCCGCCGGCCCGTGACCGCAAGGAACAGGTTCAGCTTCGCCGGCGAAAACATCGGGACGCCACTCACACCTTTGTCATTGCGCGGTGTGCCGCGACGAAGCAATCCATTCGGAAGTTTTCCCCGCATGGCCTGTGATCTGATCCTCGTACTCGACGCTCCATCTCCCCGCGAGGTCATCCCGACATTGCGCCCGCTCCAGGGCACGGTGCGCTGGGTCAAGATCGGGCTCGAGATGTTCACCGCCGCCGGACCCGATGCCGTCCGTGAGATCGCCGGGCTCGGCTTCAAGGTCTTCCTCGACCTGAAGCTGCACGACATTCCGAACACCGTGGCCAAGGCCGTGGCTTCCTGCGCCCGACTCCCGATCGGCATGCTGACCCTGCACACCTCCGGCGGGCGCGAAATGCTGCAATGGGCCGTGAAGGCCCAGCAGGATCACGCTCCGGAGCTGCTCCTCCTTGGCGTCACCGTCCTCACCTCGATGAGCCCAGCGGCGCTCGCCGAAACCGGCGTCACCGAATCCCCTGAGCACCAGGTTGTCCGGCTCGGCCGGCTGGCAGCCGAGGCCGGGCTGCGCGGCCTGGTGTGCTCGCCGCTGGAACTCGCTCCGCTTCGGAGGTCGCTGCCTCCGGGGATCGCGCTCGTGACCCCCGGCATTCGGCCGCGCGAGGCCAGCCTGGACGATCAGCGGCGCGTGATGACCCCCGCGGCCGCGGCCGCCGCCGGCGCGAACTTCATCGTGGTCGGCCGTCCCATCTTCCAGGCTCCCGATCCGGTTTCCGCCGCCCGCGCCATCCGCGACGAGCTCGAATCTGCCTGACGAACCCAACGACTATAGCCGCCCCAGTGGTCGGCGGACCGGCCCGGGCCTCTTGTGGCAATTGGCTGAGCCTCCTCGCATCCGCGATATCTGCGGCATCTGCGGTCAAAGGGATTGGCTTGCTGAGGGGCTCGACGATTACTTTTCCCATCGCTCCTGGATCGGGGCTCCGACCCTTCGCGTTTCTTCGCTTCCTTCGCGGTTTTTTCTCCGCGATTCGATCCGAACCCAAGGCCTTTGATCACGACATCGACTGGCTCTTGCCCTTCCAGTGAAACAAGCGGCGCGACGCCGCTTCCACTTGGAACCAGGCCGACCGCGAAGCCTGAACTTCCCAATGAGGGAAAATCGTCGCAAGCTGGGACGATTTGGTTCGATATTATCCCACCCTTCCCACCCATGCCACGCACCGCCGCCATCCTTCTCGCCGCCGGCAGCGGCTCGCGCATGCGCGGCGCCGTCAATGACAAGGTGATGACGCTGCTCGCCGGCCGGCCGGTGTTCGCCTATTCGGCGGCCGCATTCATGGCGAGCGCCACCGCCGACCTCTATGTCGTCGTCTATCGCGATCAGCGCCAGATGCTCGAGCTTTCCGCCGCCGCCCCCACCCCTTCCGTGCTCGTGCACGGCGGCCGCGAGCGCCAGGACTCCGTGATGAACGCGCTGGCCGCCCTGCCGGCGGACATCCAGCACGTCTTCATCCACGATTGCGCGCGCCCGCTGATCCAGCCGGAGCAGCTGGTCGCCCTCCACCGGATCGTCCGCCGGGAACAGGCGGTCGTGCTGGCCCATCGGGTCACCGACACGATCAAGGAGCACCTGATGCGCGCGAACTCCCGGCGCGGCGATGACGCCCGGCTGCGCACGCTGGATCGCTCGCGGCTTTGGGCGATGGAAACCCCACAGGTCTTTTCCCGCGAACTGATCGTGCGCGGGTACGCCCGTGTTAAATCCCGCGGGCTGCGCGTGACCGACGACGCGCAGGCGGTCGAGCTGCTCGGTCATCCGGTGGCTCTGCTGGAAAACTCCCGGCCGAACCCGAAGCTGACGACGCCGGACGACCTGGCCTATCTCGAATTCCTGCTCGCCGCCCGCCAGGGGACCTGAGTCCCTGCTTCGCAGGTCATGCAAGCCGGACCAAATCAGTTCAACCGCGAATCAACGCCAATGCTCGCGAATGAAGCGGCTCCGGTTCGCTGGAACTTTCCCCAAACATGAACTTCCGGATTGGCCACGGCTACGATATTCACCGGATCGTCGAAGGCCGGCCGCTCGTCCTCGGTGGCGTGAAGTTCGACACGACCTACGGGCTCGAGGGCCACAGCGATGCGGACTGCGTCACCCACGCGATTTGCGACGCGCTCCTCGGGGCCGCGGGGTTGCCCGACATCGGGCATCTCTTTCCCAATACGGATCCCGTGTACAAGGACATCAATTCGCAGGTCCTGCTCGGCCGGGTCTGCCACGAGCTCTCCAAACGCAGTTTCGCGATCTCCAACCTCGACGCGACCGTGATCGCGGAAAAACCCATGCTCCAGCCGCGGCTGGCCGAAATGCGCGCGGTGCTCGCCGCCACCACCCGGCTGCCGGGCTCCGCCATCGGGCTGAAGGCGACGACGAATGAAGGCGTGGGCGATTTGGGCCGCGGGCTGGCGATTGCCGCGCATGCGGTTTGCCTGATCGCGAAAGCATGAACCGTCGCATCGGCAGGCTCACCACCTCACTGCTCACCCTGGCCAGCTGCCTTTTCCTGGCCGGCTGCCTCAAGCGCGAAAGCGTCGTGGTGCAGGGCAATCGCGAGCAGGTGTTGCATCGCGGCATCGGATACGAGGTCACCGAACTCGATCCCCACCTCGTGGTGGGAATCGCCGAGGGCGACATCTTGCGCGCGCTGTTCGAGGGACTCGTGACGGAGGATCCGGTCGATCTGCATCCGGTGCCGGGCGTGGCCGAGCGCTGGGAGATTTCGCCCGACGGGATCGCGTACACGTTTCACCTCCGGACCGACGCCGTGTGGTCCGATGGCACCCCGCTCACCGCCCGCGACTTCGTCGGATCGTTCCGGCGGATCCTCACGCCAACCCTGGGCGCGGAGTACGCCAGCATGCTTTACATCCTCCAGGGAGCGGAGGCGTTTCACAAGGGCGCGACGACCGACTTCGCCCAGGTCGGGGCGATGGCCGTGGACGATCGCACGCTGCGGTTAACATTGGAACATCCGGCCCCCTACTTCCTTTCGCTCCTGGTCAATCCGCCGTGGCTGCCGGTGCCGCTCCCCGTCATCGAAAAATCCGGCCCAATCCATGAGCGCGGCAACGGTTGGACCCGGCCGGAGCGGATCGTTTCGAACGGCCCCTTCCAGCTGAAGAAATGGGCGCAAAACCAGGTGATCGTGGTTGAAAAGTCGCCCCGCTACTGGGACGCGGCGACGGTCAGGCTCAACGCCATTCATTTCTATCCCGTCGAAAGCGTGGATGCCGAGGAGCGGATGTTTCGCGCCGGCCAGCTCCACGTGACCGACAGCGTGCCAATTGCGAAGATCGAGACCTACCGTCGCGATGCTCCGGAGCTCATTCGCTCCGACGCGTACCTGAACACCTACTTCTACCGGTTCAACACCCGGCGTCCGCCCTACACTGACCTGCGGGTGCGCCGCGCCCTCGCGCTGGGCATCGATCGCGAGGCAATCGTCCGCAAGGTACTGCACGGCGGCGAGCGCCCGGCCCACGCCTTCACGCCGCCGGGAACCGCCGGCTACACCGCCACGGCGCAAATCCCGTCCGACTTCGAGGCTGCCCGCGCCTTGCTCGAGGAGGCGGGCTACGAGGGCGGCAAGGGCCTGCCGGTGCTCGAACTGCTCTACAACACCTCGGAAAACCACCGGCTGATCGCGGAGACGGTGCAGGAAATGTGGCGCCGCGAACTCGGCGTGGATGTCCGGCTCGTCAACCAGGAGAACAAGGTGATCCTCGCGGCACGGCGGGCCGGCGATTTCCAGATCCTGCGCTCCAACTGGATTGGCGACTACATCGATCCCGCCACCTTTCTCGAAATCTTCCGCAGCGACAGCGGCAACAACTACACCGGCTGGGCCAGCGCGGACTATGATGCCGCCCTCTTTGCGGCCGCCCGGACGGCCGATTCGGCGGCACGGCACGGGCTTTTCCAGGCCGCGGAATCGATCCTGCTCGAGGCGGCGCCGATTATCCCGATTTACCACTTCACGCACAACTTCCTCAAGCAGCCGTCCGTGCAGGGCTGGCATCCCACGCTGCTGGACCGTCATCCCTACAAGCATGTCTGGCTGGAAGAGAAGTAACGTCCTCCTCGGCGCCGCCGTGCTCGCGACCTGCGCCGTGCTGTCGGGGCTGGCCGGCTGTTCGAAGCGCGACCGCACCCCCGCGCACTCCTCCGCGCAAATTCTCCGGCTCAGCCAGCGCAACGAACCCGGGACGCTCGATCCCGCTCAGGCCACGCTCCCGGACGAGTTCGCCATCCTGCGCACCCTCGAGGAGGGATTGCTCACGCCGGGACCCGACGGCACGACGCCCCGGCCGGGCGTCGCCCCCGGTTTCGAAATCTCACCGGACCGGCTGACGTATACGTTCAGGCTGCGGCCCGAGGCCCGGTGGTCCAATGGCGATCCCGTCACGGCCGGCGATTTCATCGCTTCCTACCGCCGGTTGCTCACGCCCTCGACCGCCGCGCCCAAGTCCGACCTCTTCGATCCCGTGCGCAACGCCCGCGCCTTCGCCCGCGGTGAGCTGACCGATTTTTCCGCCGTCGGGTTTCACGCGCCGGACAACCACACGCTTGTCATCACGCTCGAACGTCCCGCGCCACGCTTCCCGCACTACGTCGCCAGCGGTCCGTGGCTCCCGGTCCATCCCGCCACCGTCGAGCAGCATGGCCGCCAGTGGACTGAGCCGGAAAATTTCGTCGGCAACGGGCCCTTCACCCTGGTCGAGTGGCGGCCCGACCAGCGGATCGTGGTGAGGAAAAATCCGCGCTGGCACGGTGCATCCGCGGTGAAGCTCGCCGAGATCCATTTCATGCGTTTCGACAGCGGCGACAGCGAGGAGCGGGCCTACCGGGCCGGCCAGATTCATGCCACGATGTCGGTGCCTGGCACCAAGCTCGAGACCTACGATTCGCAGCGGCCGGCCGAGCTGCACCGCGCGCCGATGATCGAGACCCGATACCTGGCGTTCAACACCCGCCGGCCGCCACTGGACGACGTTCGCGTCCGCCGGGCGCTCGCGCTCGCCATCGACCGCCAGAAAATCGTGGAACGCGTCAAGCGCGGCGGTCAGCCCGCCGCCGGCCGGATCCTCCCCGCCGCCCTGCGCGACGCCACGGATACCCGCCCGCTCCCCGGCGAACACGGCCACGATCCCGATGCCGCGCGCCGGCTGCTTGCAGAGGCCGGCCTGTCCGCCGCCAACTGGCCCGGGCTGGAACTCACCGGCTGGTCCGAGACACCGGTGCTCGAGGCGGTCCAGGCCATGTGGCAACAGGAGCTCGGGATCAGCGTTACCATCGCCGTGCGTGAAGCCCGCGTGCACCTGGATGCGCTGTCCGGCGGCCGGTACGACATCGCCTTCATCACGGCCATCCCCGACGTGGCCGACGCGGCCAACCTGCTCGCGGATTTCCGGACCGGTTCACCCGGGAATTATCCCCAATGGAGCGATGCGGCCTTCGACCAGGAGCTGGCCGCCGCCCGCGGGATCGCCGATGGCGGCCGCCGCGCCCGGCTGCTGCGCGGGGCCGAAGACCGGCTGCTCGCCGCCGCCCCCATCACGCCGCTCTATTTCAACACCAAGATTTGGTTGATGTCGCCCGAGGTCCGCGGCTGGCAGGAGGACGGGCTCTGGTCGCGTTCGTTCCACACGATTTATCTCGATGACAATGGAGGGCCGGGCTCCGCCCCGGCCGCAGTAAAATGACTAAAATTCATAACCTCGGAGATTTCATTCCTTCATCATCGCTGCGAAGCCTCACCCGGAATCGCTGCGGCCTTGCCCTGCTGGCCGGCCTCGCCCTGACCGGCGGAATCCGCGCTGCCGACGCGACGACCGGCATCTCCGCGGACAGCATCCTCTCCCGGACCCGCGCCCTCGCCTCGGATGAATTCGAGGGCCGCGCCCCCGGCTCCGCCGGCGAGGAGAAGACGATTCAGTACCTCGCCTCCGAATTCAAGCGGCTCGGCCTCGAACCCGGCAATCCCGACGGCACTTACATCCAGGATGTGCCGCTCGTCGGAATCACCTCGAAGCCGACGCTGGAATTCGAGATCGGCGGCGAACGGATGCCGCTGCAGCACCTCAACGACTACGTGGGATTCTCCACCCGGCTCACGCCGCACGTGGAGGGCCGCGCGACCGACGTGGTGTTTGTCGGCTACGGCATCGTGGCCCCGGAATTCGGCTGGGACGACTACAAGGGGCTCGATGTCCGCGGGAAGACCGTGGTGATGCTGATCAACGATCCGCCCGTGCCGGATGAGCAGGGCAAGCTGGATCCCAAGGTTTTCGGCGGACGCGCGATGACCTATTACGGCCGCTGGACCTACAAGTACGAGATTGCCGCGGCCAAGGGCGCCGCGGCCTGCCTGATCGTGCACGAAACCGCCCCGGCAGCCTACCCGTTCCTCGTCGTCATCACGAGTTGGACCCGCGAGAATTTCGAGATCCGCTCGGCCGATCGCAATGCCTCGCACGTGGCGCTCTCCGGCTGGCTCACGCACGACAGCGCCAAGCGGCTCTTCGCCGCCGGAGGCCACGACTACGAGCAGCTGAAGCAGGCGGCCGCCACCCGCCAGTTCCGACCGGTGCCGCTCGGCGCCACCGCCTCGTTCACCGTCGAGAACACCCTGCGCGAGGTCGCCTCGCGCAATGTGGTCGCGCTCCTGCCGGGGCGCGATCCCGCCCTGCGCAACGAGTACGTGGTCTACAACGCGCACTGGGATCATCTCGGCCGCGATCCGCGCGCCCGCGGCGACCAGATCTTCAACGGCGCATTGGACAACGCCTCCGGCACTGCGATGCTCCTCGAGGTCGCCCAAGCCATGGCCGAGCTCCCGCGGGAAAAGCAGCCGAAGCGCAGCGTCCTGTTCCTCTCCGTCACCGCCGAGGAAAAGGGCCTGCTCGGTGCGCGGTACTATGCGCAGAACCCGCTGTATCCGCTTTCGCGCACGATCGGCATGATCAACATCGACGGCGCCAACCCCTACGGTCCGACCAGCGACCTCGAGGTCGTCGGCTACGGCGCCTCGACCATCGACGACACCGCCGTCGCCGTCGCCCTGGAGCAGGCCCGGACGGTCGTGCCGGACAAGAACCCGGAGCGCGGGTCGTATTACCGCAGCGATCATTTCGAATTCGCCAAGGTGGGCGTCCCGGCCTTCTACCCCAAGTCCGGCCTCCAGTACATCGGCCATCCCTCCGACTACGGGGACAAACTCGTCAAGGAGTACATTGCGCGGGATTACCACCAGCCTTCAGATGAGGTGAAGCCCGACTGGACCGGCGAGGGCGCCGCCCAGGACGTCTGGTTCCTCTTCCAGGTCGGTCTCCGGATTGCGGATGCCCCTCGTTGGCCGGAATGGCGGGAAGGGAGCGAATTCAAGGCCCGCCGCGATGCCATGCTGAAACCGGCACCCGCACGGTAACGGCGGGGATGTGGCGCCCGCCGCGTCTCGGGGATATCACCCGCGAATCCACGCCAATGGCCGCGAATGAAAAGGGCCCGGCATGGCGACTTGGCAGGTTCATCGGGGGAGATCGGTCTGGCCGGAAGGCTCACACGAAGACGAGCCAAGCCAGACCAAGTTCATTCGTAATGGGTCCACATCCGGATAATCTTCACTGCCTTTTCTCGCTCGTAAATCTGGTACACCAGTCGGTGCTGAATGTTGATTCGCCGAGAGTACGCTCCCTCCAGATCACCCTTCAATTTCTCAAAGGGTGGTGGATGCTGAAAGGGATCTTGTCGCAAGATCTCCAGCAGCGACTCGGCTTGTGGCCGCAGATTCGAACGCGCAAGCTTCCTGGCGTCTTGCTTCGCCTGCCTGGTGTAGTGGAGTTGCCAGCTCACCAACTGAGTTTCTTCGAGGTCTTGCTCAGCGGCTCCTGCAATCCCTTCCGAATCGATTCCCGCATCCCAGGTATCGACAGCAGGTAGAGAGTCTCCTGAATGCTCCGCCAGTCTGCTTCGCTAACCAGTACGGCATTGCTTCGCTTACCGGTAATCTGAATTGGCTCGTGGGATGCAGAAGCGTCATCCACCAACTGGTAGAGCTTTGACCGGGCTTGGGTAACCGGGATCGATGTCATCTTCAGAGCGTACGGCTTGGCGTACGTCGGTCAAATTGTTTTCCCACATCGGGCCCTGCTCCTCGGTTTGCCTCGGCTCCTGGTCAAATGTCGGTGGACTTGGGATCGTGCCGCGACGGAGAAACCGCATTGGCGTGCCGGGTTACCGCTCCGCGAGGAAGGCCACCAGATCAGCCAGCTGCTGCGGCGACACCGTCGCCTCCAGCCCGTCGGGCATCAGCGAGCGACCCGTGCTCTCCAGACGCTTCAGTTCGCTTCGCAGGATGATCTGCTCCGTGCCATCTAGCCCTGCAAAAGTGATGCTGTTGCCGGCCTCGCCCAGGAGCATCCCGGCAAGCACCCGGCCATTGTTCAGCGTTGCCGTGTACAACATCGATCGAGCCTCGACCGCCCGGTTGGGATCCAGGATGTGCGTGACAAGGTACGGCCGCGACCGATCCGTGACGACCGCGAGATCGGGTCCAATCGCGCCGCCTGGCGTGTTGCCGAACCGGTGACATGCCGCGCAGGCCGCCGTGAAGACCGTCGCGCCGCGCGCCGCCTCACCGTCCAGCTTCGCCATCCGGCCAAGATAGTCCTCAACCACCCTTTGCCGGTTCGGATCGATCCCGGCCTCGAGTACTCGCGCCGCCCGCTGCGCCACCCGCACGACGCTGTGCTGTGTGAGCGCCGCACGCTGGGCGGCGCCAATCTGCGCGGCACGCGCCGGTTCCGCTGCAATCCAGTCGAGCAGCAGATCCGTCCATGCCACCCGGCTCGTCAGCAATCCAAGGACCGCGGCGCGGGTCTCCGCACCATATCCATTCCAGTCCTGCAGGAGCCGCTCGGGGATCGACTCGTCTTTCTGGTGGCCCAGGGCCGCAATGGCCGCGACCTGCAACTCTCCCGGAGCCTGCGGCGCCAGCAGCGCCAGCAGTTGCACGACATCCTCCTGCTGGCGCTTGAAGCCGCGCCCGAGAATCCGCACCGCAGCAATCCGCCGCTCAATCGGCTCCCCGCCACTCGCCGCAATGGCCCGCGCGGAGGCAAAGAGCGCCTGCGTCGCTGCGATCGCATCGCGCAGCCCCCCGTCCGCCCGGACATGCAGCGCTGCCAGCGATTGCCCGTTCCTCCCCAGCGTATCCAAAAACGTCGCCAATTTGCCCAACTGCTCCGAAATGTCCGCAGGCCCACGATCGGCCGTGATCCCCTTGAGCCACGCCGTCAATGCCGGCCGGTTCTGGGTCGCAATCGCGATCTGCAGCAGCGCGTCGTCGTTTCCTCCGCCGTCCCGTCGCGCGAGCATCGTGTCGGCATGGGGCAATGCCGAACTCATCGCGGCCGCCAGGATGAAGGTGTCCTTCTCTCGTCGGACGAGCCGTGCCAGCGCCTCACCCGCGGCCGGTTGCGGCCACTCGCCCAGCGTGTAGGCCACCTGCTGCCGGACCGGCGGCGCGGGATCCTCCACCAATTCGATCAACCGCGTCAGCAGTTCCGGCGCGGTGGCGACAAAACCCTCCGTCAATCGCACCGCCTGCCGCCGGACCCCGGGATCCGGATCGCGGAGGCCCGCCTCGACGACCTGCGGCGAAAGTCCGCCGATCAGCTCGAGGGTCCATTGCGCCTGTGCCCGGCTCGCCGGCCGGGAGGAACCGGTTGCGAGCGCCTCGAGCGCGGGCACCGCCTCCCGGCTCCTGCGCCAGTGGAGTTGCTGCTGCGCCAGATCCCGGACCGTTCCGCTCGGGCTCTCCAGCGCGGCCACCAGCCCGGCCATGTCGGCCCGATCGAGCCGCGGCATCGCGCGCAGTGCCGCCCCCTCAGGGACGACGCGGTAAATCCGGCCGCGGTCATCGCCGGCCCGGAGATTACCGAGGATCTTCTGCCATTCCGCCGGAATCCACTGGGGATGCTCAATCACCAGCCGGTACATGTCAGCCACGTACAGTGCGCCATCCGGCCCGGCGCGCGTGTAGACGAACCGCGACCAGTTGTCAGTCGAGGCGATGAACTCCGACGTGGCCTCCTCCGGCGCCCGCCGGCTCGTGAAGGTGACTCCGCTAGGCCGGACCACCTGCCGGCTGACGAGATTGTGGACCGGTTCGCTCACGAAGATATTGCCCGCAAAGCCCGGTCCCAGCAGATCGTCGCGATAGACCATCACGCCGCACGCCGAGGTGAACCGGCTCGCCCCATAGGGATCGTTGAAGCGCGCCAGCAACCGGCTCGCCGGGTAAACCGGAGCCGCCCCCGGGATCTGCGGGACCGTCACCACCGCGTCCGGCGGCGCGAAATGGGGATTGCGCCGCAGGTAGCGATCATCGAGCGCGTAATGCCAGATCGGGTTGGAATTGTTTCCGCCGAACCAGTTACCCCAGTCGTCGCGGTTCCGGCCGAACTGGGAACGGCCGGACTGCGGCTCCAGCCGGCCCTCGTCCGGGAGGATCCGGAAATCGCGGCGCCCGAGTTCCAGCTGCTCGCCCGTGCGGGTGGAGCGGATCACGCCGCCACTGTCGCCATTCGCAAGATACACCCAGCCGTCCAGCCCCCATTGCAGCCCGTTCGCCCGGTGCTGCTGGTTGCCCTCGCCCAGCCCGGTGAACAGCGTCTCCGATCGATCCGCCTTTCCATCCCCGTCGGTGTCCTCGAGATAGAAGATGTCGGGGGCGGCGGTGACGAGCACGCCGCGGCGCCAGGGCAGCACGGAGGTTGGAAAGAGCAGCCCCTCCGCAAAGAGCGTGGATCGATCGTAATGGCTGTCGCCGCGGATGGATTCGAGCACGCGGATCCGGCCGCCCGGGCTGCCGCGGGCATCCATGCCCGACGGGTAATCGGCCATCTCGACGACCCACATCCGGCCGTCGGCACTCCAAACCATGTCGATCGGGTCGGCCACCATCGGCTCCGCGGCCACGAGTTCGACCCGGAAGCCGGCCGGCACCCGAATCGCCTGCAGCGACTCGGCCGGGCTCAGCGCCTTCGGCAGTTCGACCACCGGGGGCGGCAGGACCTGCTCGTAGCCCGGAGCCGGCACGGCGGCGCCGACCCCGGTGGCAAACGCGAGAACACGAAGCATGCGGTGGAAAACCGCAACCTGGGGCAGGGTCGGACCATTCGACATCGCCGCTATGCAGTCAGCGCCATTCGGCCCACTCCAGCCCAAATGCCCCGCGAGATGCACCCAGTCTCTCATCAACGCATCCCAAGTTTTTCCGCGCCGCGGAAAAACGCCTACTTCCCCAGTTTCCGCAGCGCCTGGTTGATCTTGTCGAGGTGACAGGCCTCGGGATCGTAGTCGGGCCCGAGCCATTCCAGCCATTCGCGGCCCAGCTCCGTGTGCGGTTCCTTGATACAAGCCAGCATGTCGTGGAATGCCTCCACCCCGCCGCAATCCTCGGGCGGGCCCGCCCGCTCGCCCGCCGTGCAAACCGGGTAGCGCGTCCCCTTGGCCACCATGCCGCTGTGCTCGACCTTCAGGTCCACCTGCCAGCCCTCGCCGAAATGGTAGCCGTAGGTGAACCGCTCCCGGTGTTCGAGATCGAGATCCGCCAGCGTCACGTCCCGATCATCCTCGATCGTGAAGTCGTCCCGCTTGAGCGGATTGCCGAAGCGCAGGTCGTCGAGGTTGAAGGCGTGGGTCTGGTAATCGAACCAGTCGAATAGGATCTGGATGCTGTCGTGCAGCCGCGACAGCCACATGGATTCGCGGACCTGGAGCCGCCGCCAAATCCGGGGCTGGCAGGCGACGATGTTCAATCGCAGCGTGAACACGCGCTCGGGCGGTTTCCTGACCTTCGAGCCCTTGCCTTCGTGAAGCGAAATCATGAACGGCCCACGAAAACCCAGCCGCGGTGGATCGGCAAGCGGGAGAGTTCATGACCGCAGCGATTGATTCGCGGAGTTGAATTCGCGGTTCCTGGCCACTGAGCACAAGGATCAGCACGGAGCCACAGCATTGGATTCGTAGGGCGCAGTCTTGGCTGCGCCGACCCGGTGATTCACCCGTCCCGAGGGCGCAGTTTGCGAACGACGCGGAGGTCGTCCCTCCAGGAATGCATCTTCGAATCCTGGAATCGGAATTGGATCCGCAAGAGCACAGTCTTGCCCGCGAAGACCAGCCAAGACTTGTTGTAACTTTGGCCGGGGCTCGCGGGTTATTGCCGCAGCACACCATGAATAATACGACTTCCCGGTTTCTCCTGGTGGCGGCCATTGTCGCGGCCACCGCCATTCCTGCCGCCCAGGCGCGAATCGAACGCGTGGTTGAAAAGACCTTCCAAGTCCAGCCGACGGGTACGCTCCATGTCGATACCCAGGGCGGCTCGATTCGCGTCAACCCTTCGGGCGATTCGATAGTGAAGATCACGGCAAAGCAGAAGATTGCCGCCGACACTGACGCCGAGGCCGACGAGTTGTTGAAGGACCTCGAGCTGTCGATGGAGCAGGACGGGAGCGACGTCCGGGTGAGCTCGAAATACGAGCGAAATCGCAACGGCTTTCGTTTCGGTTCCTGGCCGCCGGTCCAGGTTGATTTTGAGATTTCCGTGCCATCGGCCTTTGCCACGGACCTGCACACTTCGGGCGGTTCCATTGTCGTGGGGAACCTGGACGGCAAGGTGGAGGCCCGGACCTCGGGTGGCAGTATCACGCTCGGCAAGATTGGTGCGGCGGTGAATGCCCGTACGGCGGGCGGAAGCGTCAATCTGGAATCCGCGGCAGGTGATGCCCACCTGGGCACGTCCGGCGGCAGCATCACGGTGGGGCGGGTGGCCGGCCGGGCCGAACTGACAACGTCGGGCGGGAGCATCCGGGTCGAGTCGGCGGACGGTGCGCTCCGCGCCAAGACGAGCGGTGGCAGCATCCGGGCGGCGATTGCCGGGGCGTTGCACGACGATTCCGAGTTGAGCACTTCAGGCGGCAGCGTCCGGGTCACGGTCGATCCGAAGGCGGCCTTTCGGCTGGAGGCTTCGAGCAGCGGCGGCGGCGTGAAGGTGGAAGGACTGAGGATGACGATGGAGGAGTCCAACCGGAGCCGCACCCGGCTGTCGGGCGAGGTCAACGGTGGCGGGCCGGTCCTGAAGCTGCGCTCCAGCGGCGGCAGCGTGTCGGTCCACGTGCGGTGACGACTCCTGTTAAACGGCCCGGATCTAGGGCCAGGGCCGCGTCCAATCCATTTCCGGAACACATCCGCCGCTGAAAATCAGCGGCACCCAGCCCGGATCCCGGAGCTCGAACTCCCCAATCCGAGAGAACGAGAACGATGACGAGAACGATTGGCGGGCCAGGCGCGAGCTACGCGTGCCTTCGCGCGCTTCGCGATGGCCATGCAGGGTCGAAGCGCTTTAATCCGTGGATGAGCATCGATTCTGCCCTCGAGGAACTGACCACGCTGGAGAAGCACGCCCATCTGCTTGGGACCGTCGGCGAGCTGCTGGGCTGGGATGAGCAGGTGAATCTGGCGGCAGGCGGCGCGGAGCAGCGCGCCAGCCAGCATGCAGCACTGGCGGCCGTCATCCAGGCGGCTGCGAGCAACCCCCGGATCGGCGCCCTCCTGGAGGAAATCGGGACGTCCGGGCTGGATGCGGACCAGGAGGCGCAGGTGCGGCATGCGCGGCGGGAATTTGAGCGTGCGACCAAGCTCCCCGCGGAATTCGTGCGGGAAAAGGCGATCCAGGGCAGCCGCGGATATCATGCCTGGGCGCGGGCGAAGTCGGCGGATGATTTCGCGAGCTTCGCACCCATATTGGAGAAAAATCTCGAGCTGGCGCGGGCCGAGGCCGCCTATCTTGGATGGGGCAACTCGCCGTACGATGCGATGATCGACAAGCACGATCCCGGGCTCACGGCGGCGGAGATCGAGCGACTGTTCACCGAGCTGAAGCGCGATCTGGTGCCGCTGGTGCGTGCCATCACCGGTTCGCCGGCGGCACGGCGGGCGCAGGCGGTGGCGGCGCGATTGAAAGGGTTTCCCATCAGAGCCCAGCAGGTGTTCCTGCGCGAGGTGACCGCGAAAATCGGGTTCGATTACACGCGCGGCCGGATCGATGTTTCGCTCCATCCCTTCTGCAGTGGTACGGGCAGCGATGTGCGGATGACGACCCGTTACCGGGAAGATCAGCCGCTGGATTCGCTCTTCAGCTCGATTCACGAAACCGGGCACGGGCTGTATGAGCAGGGGCTGCCGATCGCACAGCTGGGTACGGGGCTGGGAGTCAATGCGGGGATGGCGGTGCACGAATCGCAAAGCCGGCTCTGGGAGAACCAGGTCGCCCGCAGCCGCGGTTTCTGGCGGCATTTCGAACCGCGCTGGCGCAAGCTGTTTCCCGCGCAGACGGAAAACCTGAGTCCGGAAGAGCTATATCTGGCGATCAATGCGGTGGAGCCGACGCTGATCCGGGTGGATGCGGACGAGGTGACCTACAATCTTCACATCATCCTCCGATTCGAGCTGGAGCGGCGGCTGTTTGCCGGGGAACTGGCGCTGAAGGATTTGCCCGGAGCGTGGCGGGCGTTGTCGCGCGAGCTGATCGGCCTGGAGCCGGCGACGGATCGGGAGGGGGTGCTGCAGGACATCCACTGGAGTGACGGATCGTTCGGCTATTTCCCGAGTTATTGCCTGGGCAACATGATGGCCGCCCAATTGTGGTTCAAAGCGCTGGCGCTCAGGCCGCAGCTCGAGGAGGAATTTGCCCGCGGGGAGTTCGGCTGGCTGCTCGGCTGGCTGCGCGAACAGGTGCACACGCAGGGGAGGAAGTTCAACGCATTCGAGCTGGTCCGGCGGGTGACCGGCGAGGCGCTTTCGCCGCGGCACCTGATCCGGTATTTGAAGGAACGCTATGGGCCGTTGTATCTCGGGTGAACCTGGTCACATTCTGGTCGCCCGGATGATCGAAGTACCTTTTCGCCTGCCCAAAAGCCGCCGTGCGATTCCATGTCGCAGCTGCGACATGGAATCGCACGGATTGGAGGAATGAGAGAGCCAAGGACGAAAGATCGTGGAAACCGGAATCATTGACACCCACACCCACCTGGAATCGTTCCTGCGCCAGGGAACGCTCGATGCCGCGCTGGATCGCGCCCGGGCTGCCGGCGTGGCGGCGATGACCACGATCGGAACGGCGCCGGACGACTGGTCACTGTATCGCGAACTCGCGCAGAGCCGCGCCGGGTTTGTCCATTACACCGTCGGACTCCATCCCTGCTCGGTGGATGCCGGTTGGGAGAATGCAGTGGCGCAGATCGAGCCATTCTGGAAAGGAGCAGCGGCCGATGAGCGGCCGGCGGTGGCTGCCGCGCCGATGGCCTCGGTCGCGCTGGGCGAATGCGGGCTGGATCGGTTTCACCTTCCGAAGAACGATCCGGCCCGTGCGGAAGAAATCCTTGGCTGGCAGCGTGCGGCGTTCGCGGCCCAGCTTGGTCTCGCACGGCGGCTGGGCTGCCCAGTGGTGGTCCATTCGCGCGGCGCTTTTGGAGAATGTGTCGAGATGATCGATGCCAGCGGCGTGGACTGGACCCGGGTGGTGTTTCACTGCTTCACCGAAGGGGAGAAGGAAATCGCGGAGTTGAACCGCCGGGGAGGAATCGGATCCTTCACCGGGATTTTGACGTACCGGAATGCGGAAGGCATCCGGGCGGCGGCCCGGGCTCAGGGGCTGTCCCGTTTCATGGTCGAAACCGATGCGCCTTATCTCACCCCGATGCCGCACCGCGGAAAGCCGAATGAACCCGCGTTTGTCCGGCAGACCGCCGAGTTTGCCGCCCGCGAAGTGTTTGGTATTCCGTACGAGGAATTGGCCGCGGTTTCGGCGGCGAACTCGCGTCGATTCTTTGGCCTGCCTCCCGCCTCCCAAAGATAAGGTTTTTGCAGAGCAAAAACCTCAGGCTTCGTCGAACTTTCGGGTAAACAAGGCCTCAATCTCGGTCAGCAGCGCTGCGGCGTCGTCGCCCGTAGCGATGAACTTGACCTTCGAACCCTTGCCGGCGGCGAGCATCATCAGCCCCATGATGCTCTTCCCATTCACCTGTTCGTCGTCCTTTTCCACAAACACCTCCGATTTGAACTTGTTGGTCACCCGAACAATCATCGCGGCCGGCCGCGCGTGAATGCCCATCTTGTTCTGCACCACCAATTCCTTCGTGACTGACTGGGGAGTTGAGGTGGCGTCGGCTTTGTTCATGGAGGGCGGAAAAGACCGGGCAAAATCCGGACGGTGCGGGTGGCTTGCAACCCAAAAACCGAAAGGCAGGCTGCAGGGCCATGGCACAGACCGCAATCATCGTTCCCTGTCGCCTCGAGTCGACGCGTTTCCCGCGAAAGCTGCTGCATCCGATCCGGGGGCGGCCGCTGGTGCTGTGGGTGGCGGAGCGGATTGCGGCGGCGGCACCGGAAATCCCGCTGTGGTTTGCGGTCGATCACCCGCTGCTGGCGGATTGTGTCTCCCAGGCGGGCTTCCATGTGCTGATGACCAGCGCCGCCCATCAGAGCGGCACCGACCGGATTGCGGAGGCCAACCGAACGGTCCGGGCGGACCATGTGGTGAACGTCCAGGCTGACGAGCCACTGGTCACGGGGATGCAGATACGAGCGCTGGCCCGGATGCTGGCGGAGGGGGCGCCGATGGCGACGCTGGCGACCCGGTTCCAACGAGCGGCGGATTTTGCCAATCCCAACCAGGTAAAGGTGGTGTTTGCGCCCGCCACTCGCCGCGCGCTGTTCTTCTCCCGGGCACCAATCCCTTATGCGCGGGACCAGCGCGGGGTCGTCGATGATGCCTGGGTGGCGGCCAATCCGTGTTTCAAGCATCTCGGGTTGTACGGGTACCAGGCGGAGCTCCTGGAAAAATTCGCCGGGCTGCTGCCGGGCCGGCTGGAGCAAATCGAGAAGCTGGAACAGCTGCGCGTGCTGGAGAATGGCTATGCCATCGCCTGCGAGCTCACGGAGGACCCCACGATCGGGGTCGACACGGCGGAGGATGCGGAGCGGTTCGAGCAGCTGCTGGGCGGCTGAAACGAAGCGCTCGTAGGGGCGCAGTCTTGCCTGCGCCCGCTCTGGTGACTCGTCCGTCCTGAGGGCGCAGACGAGGCTGCGCCCCTACGGCGCCGATTGCACACCCTCCAATCGGTCGGAAAACTCGCGCCCATCGGGTAGAAAATGCTGGGGACGCCTCGCGGCCCACTCACACCTCATCCGAACCATCTTCCCCAAACCCGCGCGCACGCGCGGAAACTAGCAGCCCGTCAGCAAGGCCCACCAAGTTGCCGGAAAAATGGCATGAACGCTTGCTGCGCTCGACTGCAAGTCCGACGGGCTGCTAGACTTTCCCCGCCTTCCGCGCCTCGACCATCTTGTAAAAATCGAGGAAGAGCGGATCGGCGTCATTCGGCCCCGGCGCTGCCTCGGGGTGATACTGGACGCTGAAGACGGGGAGGGTGGAGTGCCGCAGTCCCTCGACCGTCTGGTCGTTGAGATTGATTTCGGTGATCCTGGCGCCGCGCCGCTCGATCGACTTCGCATCCGTGGCGAAGCCGTGGTTCTGCGCGGTGATGGAAACCTTCCCGGTCTCGAGATTCTTCACCGGCTGGTTGCCGCCGCGATGGCCGAACTTGAGCTTGAAGGTCGAGCCGCCGAGGGCATGCGTGAGCATCTGGTGGCCAAGGCAGATCCCAAACATCGGGAAGTCGGGCAGCAGGTTTGTCACCGTCTCATGGATATACGGCAGCGCCGCGGGATCGCCGGGCCCATTGGAGAGGAACACCGCGTCGGGCTGGTGCTCGCGAATCTGGGCGGCCGTGGCCGTGGCCGGAAACACCTGCACCTCGAAGCCATGGTTCACCAGCTTCCGGAAGATGCTGTGCTTGGCGCCATAATCGAAGGCGGCGACCCGGAACTTCGTCGGCGGAATTCCGGGCGCATTCATCGTCGTCCCGACCGGCAGGTACGGCGGGTTGAAGTTCGCCGGATCATCGGCCCGCCAGAGGTGCGGCTCGCGCGAGGTGACGTCCTTGACGTAATCGGCGCCGAGCATGTCGCGCCAGGCCCGGGCCCGGCGCAAGGCCTCCTCGTCGCTCAGCGGCAGCGTGCTGAGGCAGCATTTCATCGCGCCGTCGACCCGCAGCTTCTTGGTCAGCGCGCGGGTGTCGACTTCGCTGATGCCGGGGATCCCATGCCTGCGGAGATAGTCACCGAGCGACTGCCGGCTGCGCCAGTTGCTGACCACCGGGGAGAGTTCGCGGACGACGAACCCGGTGCATTTCGGGGCGGCGGCTTCGGTGTCCTCCTCGTTCACCCCGTAGTTGCCAATCTGCACGGCGGTCATGGTGACGATTTGGCCGAAATACGAGGGATCGGTGAGGATCTCCTGGTAGCCGGTCATCGAAGTGTTGAAGACGCATTCACCGGAGACGGTGGCGTCGGCTCCGAAGGCGCGGCCGCGAAAAATCGAACCATCTTCGAGGGCGAGAATGGCGGGCTGGGCAGGCATTGGGGCCGAACGAAAGGTTGTGCCGGGGCTTTTGCGACCAAAAACCCGGCCCGGCGCCCGAATTTTCCGGCCTCAGGCCCCGTGGTGGCCGGCGGCCGCGTTTCCCGGCGATCGGGCCGAATCCGAGCGGCCGTTTGACAGTCCTCGTTTGGCCACTATTTCTGCGACCCTTCGGGATTCCCGAAACCTTTCATCATGCTTGCCAATTCAGACGGCGGGAAGACGGCCGAACCGGCGCAGGATACATCGGCGGGCGCTGCGAGTCCGCCCCGGTCGATCAGCGGCGGGGGCGGGCCGGACAGCTGGTTCGAAGGCCAGGGACTCTGGCAGCATGTGCCCGAGAGCGACTGGCGGGACTGGACCTGGCAGCTCAAGAACCGGATCACGACCGGCGAGCAGCTCGAACAGTTCATGACGCTGACGGCCGAGGAGAAGGCCGGCTGCGCCTTCGCCAACCAGAAGCTGGCCCTCGCGATCACCCCCTATTTCTTCAACCTCATCGACCGCTCCGATCCGGATTGTCCCATTCGGAAACAGGTGATTCCCCGGGCCGGCGAGATGGTGGTTTCCCCGGGCGAGATGCTCGATTCGCTCGGCGAGGACGAGCATTCGCCGGTGTCCGGACTCGTCCACCGTTATCCCGATCGGGTGCTGTTCCTCGTGACGGATCGGTGCGCCTCCTACTGCCGGTACTGCACGCGGAGCCGGCTGGTCTCGAACGCCCAGGACTACAATTTCCATCCCGAATACGAGCAGGGGCTCCGCTACATCGAGGCGCATCCGGAAATCCGCGACGTGCTGCTCTCCGGGGGCGATCCGCTGCTGCTGTCGGATCGCAAGCTGGAGCATCTGCTGGCACGGTTGCGGGCGATCAAGCACGTGGAATTCATCCGGATCGGTTCGCGGATTCCCGTGTTCCTGCCGCAGCGAATCACGCCCGAGCTCTGTGCCGTGTTCAAGAAGTACGGACCGATCTGGCTCAGCATCCACGTCAATCATCCGCGGGAGACGACGGCCGAACTGAAGGCCGCCTGCGACCGGCTGTCCTTCGCGGGCGTGCCGCTGGGCAACCAGAGCGTGCTGCTGAAGGGCGTCAACGATGACGCCGTGGTCATGAAGTCGCTGGTGCACCGGCTGCTCCAGATGCGGGTCCGGCCGTATTACCTGTACCAGATGGACCTGATCACCGGCGGGGCGCACTTCAAGGCGGATGTCCGGAAGGGGATCGAGATCATCCGCGCGCTGCGCGGGCACACGACCGGGTATGCGGTACCGCAGTACGTCATCGATGCGCCGGGCGGCGGCGGCAAGGTCCCGATCAACCCGGAGTACGTCGAATCGATCACGGACGAGGAGGTCATTTTCCGCAATTACGAGGGTCGGACCTTCCGTTATCCGCTGGAGGCGGGGGCATCGACCGCGCCATCGGGCGCGCCGCTGCCGGCCTCGGGCGTGGACCGGGTGATCGTGCATTGAGCTGATCGTGGAGGATCCCGCGCCCCCGGCGCGTACAGGTCATTCCGGAATGCATTCCCGCTTGTTCATTTAACCACGCAGCCGTGGGGCGCAGCCTCGTCTGCGCCCGCAATGGGCGATCGAATGCTGCTGAGGGCGCAGCAAGACTGCGCCCCTACGAATCCAATTCTGATTCCGATCATTCATTGCTGGGGATGCTGCCCGCCCGCCGCGATTTTTTTCGCGTGGATTTTGAGCGTTTCCAGACGTCCGCCGTCTATCCTCCCGTAGTCAGCACTGTCCATGGGGACGGTGAATGTTTGTAGTTCTTACGGTTTGCTTGGTGTTAGGTCACACGGGCCGCCCTCCGAAAAGAGGGCGGCCCTCGTGTTTTGCCGGTGGCGCTCCATACCCAGCGGGTGAGTGCCGGGTCCGGCCGCACTAAGTCTCAGTGCCGCAAGGTGCAAAGTCACGGTCCGATGTTTCCGCTTGCGCTGAGGGCGGGCGCAGCTTTGGTCCGGGTTGCCTGTAGGGGTGTCCTCCGCGGAGGACTGAGATCGCAGCGCGACCGGCTGCCCGACCCTTCGAACCTGAAACGGATCATGCCGACGAAGGAAACAGCAGGCGCCGCGAAGAGCGCCACGGGGCGCACGGCGCCCCTTCCGACGGGAGTCCGGTGCGGGTCGGGCATCAAACGACCATGCAACTCCCGACACGAATCCTCCTCTTCCTTGCCACCGCGCTGGCCTCCGCCCCGATGGGGCACGCCCAAGCCGGCGGGCCGACGACGGCCCCGGCGCCGATCGCACTCGAACCGGTGCGCGTCACCGCCGACCTGTGGGAATCCCCGCTCGAGCGGATTCCGGCGAGCGTAAGCGTTTACGACGAGACTGCGCTGGAGGCGGGCGCCGTCCGTCATTTCGGCGATCTGGTCGATCAGGTGCCGAACCTGACCTGGAGTGGCGGCACGTCGCGGCCGCGTTACCTGCAGATCCGGGGGATTGGCGAAAATTCCCAATACGAGGGGGAAACGCCGGACTCGACCGTCCGCTTCCTGGTGGACGATCTCGATTTCACGGGGCTGGGCACGCTCGGCAGCACGTTTGACGTGGACCAGGTCGAGGTGCTCCGCGGTCCGCAGGCGGGCGCCTTTGGCGCCAATGCCGCGGGCGGGGTGGTGCGGCTGGTCACCAAAGCGCCCACGCCGTACTGGAGCGGCCGGCTCGAGGGTATGCTCGGCGAAGACGGGCTGCGCTCGGCCGGATTCGCGCTCGGCGGGCCACTCCTGGCGCGCGCTCCGCGGCAGCTGATGGCACGGCTGGCCGTGCAGCAGCACGTCAGCGACGGGTTCCGGCGGAATCTGACGCTGGACCGCGACACCAATGCGCGGGACGAGCTCACCGCGCGGCTCCGGCTGGCCTTCAACCCCGATGGCGCCTGGCAATGGGAGGCGGCGCTGCTGTATTCGGATGTCGACAACGGCTTTGACGAATTCGCCCTGGACAACAACGGTCGGTTCACCTTCAGCGATCAACCGGGGCGCGACGAACAGGAGTCGCGCGCGGCCAGCCTGCGGGGGACCTACCGGGGGTTCGCCTCGCTGCTGCTGAGCAGCGTGACCAGCGCCAGCTGGGTCGATTCCGTCTACAGTTACGATGACGACTGGACGGCCGCCTCCTACCAGGGGTTCAGCGATCTGCGCCGGGATCGCACCGGATTTTCCCAGGAATTGCGGCTCGATTCCGCGCTGACCCGCGGCGCGCTCGGCTGGATCGATCGCTGGACGCTCGGCGCCTACTTCTCGCGGGTCGACGAGAGCAGTGCCTACACGAACGTGGATCCGGGCAACATTCGCGGGCTGCGCACGAACTACGATTCCGCCAACGCGGCCCTCTTCGGCCAGGTGGCCCACGAATTCACGGCTCGGACCCGGGTGATCGTCGGCCTGCGGGCGGAATGGATCGAGATGGAGGGGGATGGCCTCCGCACGCGTTACCGGGCGAGCCGGGATGCCTTCGATCCGGAGGTGGGCTTCGCGCCGGACTTTTCGGATACGATCCTCGGGGGCAAGCTCACGCTGGAGCACGATCTGAGCGACCGGCACCTGGCCTTTGCCTCGGTGACGCGCGGCTACAAGGGCGGCGGGATCAACGTCGATGCACGGATCAATCCGCCCGAGGATCCGCTGGTGTATGCGACCGAGTATCTCTGGAACTACGAGCTGGGGTTGCGGGGCAACTGGCTGGACCAGCGGCTGCGCGCCGAGGTCACGGCCTTTTACCTGGAACGGCGCGAGTCCCAGGTGCGGGATTCGGCCGGATTCGGCGGCAGCTACCGGTTTTTCACCGACAACGCGGGAGCCTCGACCGTTTCCGGGCTGGAGGCCTCGGGTGCGTTTGCGTTGACGCCCGACTGGTCCGTCCACGGCACCGTGGGGCTGATGGATTCATGGCTGGATCCCTTCACGGCCGCCAGCGGCGATCCGGGTGGTGGACGCCGGCTGGCGAACACGCCGCCGTACGGGTACACGCTCGGGACGCGGTATCGGAACGACGCGGGGCTGTTTGGGCAGGTCGAACTGGTCGGCCGCGCCCGGCAATACGATTCGAACAATCATGACGAACCGCGGCGGGCGTTCAACGTGCTCAATGCCAGCGTCGGTTATGCCTGGGGCGACTGGTCGCTCACGGTCTGGGGGCGCAACCTGCTGGATCGGACCTATGACAAGCGGGTCTTTTTCTTCGGGAATGAGGATCCGGATTATGTCACGACGCGCTACGAGGCCCGCGCGGATCCGCGGCAGATCGGTGTGACCGCATCGTACCGATTCTAACCCGAGTTTCGCACGGTAGGAGGACCGATCTCAGTCTGTCAGGTACTTGTGCAGCCAGGAGCCCTCAGGTCGGCCACACAAAACCGTTGCTCACCCTGCCTCGGACGCCTGCGCTGGATAGAC